>JAJYDW010000099.1 GCA_021790385.1 Planctomycetota bacterium | reverse complement strand
TGCCCAAACCCGTGCCGCGCAAGACCGACCAACGTATTATTTTAACCGGGGAAGTACCCAGTCCGGTGAATCCGCCGACGGGATGTCCGTTTCATCCGCGTTGTCCGCTGGTGAAAGATCGCTGCCGGAAGGAAATGCCGCGACTGGAAATGAAGGGCGGAGATCCAGGGCACGTGGCGGCGTGCTGGGAAACATCGTAAGGGGCGCGGCTACGCCGCGCGTCGAAAGATACGTATTTTTGGAGGAGACAGGGCGCGGGGAAACAAGAGGTCGGCGATCAACCTTCAGCAATTCACCGCGGAGACGCGGAGGGTGCGGAGGGCGACGGAGAAGATTGAACCACAGGGGGCACGGGCTGCGACCCGCGAGAACAGAAAAAAATGGAACAGGGGAGCAGTTGAGCAAAGAGGGGCCACCCGATGAGAACGGCGGGCGATGTGTACGTATCACTTGTGCCTTTCCAACGGCCAGACAACTGCGTCTTAAAATATGAAATTATTTGTGCGAGGCCCCGGAATCAGCCGATTTGCGCCAGGCAGGCGCTGACTTCGGCAGAATCAAACTCATCGGGATCTGGTATCGTGCCGATCCATTCAAGTAATTCTTTATATTGCTTGTGATGGGGATCACGCAGCACTTTCAGGAGATGATAATATTCGTAAATGCCACCGCAATCTTCCGGTGGGCAGCGGCCTTTGCCGGCGAGGCAAACCATTGTGGTGGGGTGCGCAGAGGCGGGAATAATTTCTTCCACGAGGATGTGGTGTTGCCAGTCGTCGCCAAAATCGTACTGGTAGTTGAACCTGGCCTTGGCCACGTTGATCAGATCGCAGAGGCAATATTGACTTTCATCTTCAGCCGGCTCGCCGTTGAAAATATCAGGATCTGTAGGCTGAAATGTTTCTCCATTGATTTCGAAGCAGTGCAGGTGGCCTCCGTGCCAGCCCATGGCAATCTGAAAAACTTTGTGAAGCACGGACAGATTGATATCTGCGGGAACAACAAGTCGTCGCCAGATGGGAGGCTTGCTGCCGTGGAGGGTCATTTTTAACTGGTAAGCGTCGCCGACGGATTTGGACCGGCCGTGCTTGGCGTGTTTAGGAAGGTTTTTCCCGATGGCCGGACCCTTGCCGTCTGGCAGCAGTTCCAGTTCTTGTAATGCCGCCTGAACCTCATCGGTGATGAATTGTAAATCCTGCATTGTTATTTCCGGATGGTCGGCAAACAGGGCTGTGGGATCGTCGTATTGGAGGGCGAGTTCCAATAATTTTCTGGCTTTGTCACTTAGCGGCGGGAATTCATCTTTATCGGTCATGACATAAACTCCAAATTGTCCAGAGGCAGTCTGGCCAAGCGAAGCGGCCGGCGCGTTGTTTATAGCCGGTAGGCTTCGATCGCGGTATCGCCCATGATGCGGTTCTGCTCGGCCGGCGCGAGCGGGGCGATAAATTCGGCAACGGTCTGGTGCCAGCGTAAATAACTGCCCGCCAACAGACATACGGGCCAATCGGAGCCAAACATCAGGCGGCGGGGACCAAAAGCCTGCAGGGCGGTTTGCAGGTAGGGCTGAAGGTCCGCCGAGGTCCAGTGCTGGTGGTCAGCTTCGGTCATGATGCCGGAAATTTTGCAGTACACATTGGCTCGCATGGCCAGTTGGGTGATAAGTTTTCGCCAGGGTTCTATAAGTTGCTGTTTAACACGAGGCTTGGCCAGGTGATCGACCACAAATATCTGATGGGGATGTTGATCGACAAACTTAATAGTTTGCGGTAAATGGCGTTCATAAATCAGCAGATCGTAGGCCAGATGGTGCGGCCCCAGCATGCGAATACCGCGATTAAAATCTTCGCGGAGAATGTAATGATCGTCGGCTTCGTCCTGGAGTACGTGGCGCAGAGCCTTGAGTTTGGGGTTGGCCGCGGCTGCGGCGATATGGGCCTGGGCGTCGGGCGCGGTCAGGGGCAGCCAGCCAACCACGCCGCGGATGCAGGTGTGCCGTGTAGCCAGATCCAGCAGCCAGCGGGTTTCAACGAGGCTCTGACGGGCCTGGACGCTCACGGCCCCGTGGATGCCGACGGAGGCCATGGCCAGTTCCAGATCAGCGGGCAGAAAATCCCTCTGCAACACCTTAGCTGCGGGGCCAATCCAACCATAGTCCTGCTGGTTATATTGCCAAAAGTGCTGATGGGCATCAATGTTCATTGCTGGTCCGTCGCTCACATGCCCCGGCTTCCACGCACTCGTAAGATCGCCTGCGGGCGGGGATTGCTACTTGCGCAGATGACTGGCTACGGGGCGGTCAAGAAATAACCTGTACCATTCGGCTGGTCCTTTTGGCGTCGGGACATTGCTTGTCACTCCTTACAGACCCATGGTCAGGGTATGCGCGTCGCTCGCGCCTCGCCGGCCGCCAAAATGCCTGTGCCGTATTCTTACACTTTATTTCCTGACAGTCCCTAATAAGTGTTTGGCCTTGAGTGCCTGGACGGTTCGCGGGTAGGTTCGCACCAGTTGTTGCAGGATGCGCGTTGCCGCTGCCGGGTCCTTGAGTTGCCGGGCTTCAATTTGGGCAGCCCGCAGAAGAGCCTCCGGGGCAGCGAAAGCGTGGGGATAGCAAAAAGGAACGCGCAGGTAGGCCAGAGCGGCGCTGGCAAATTTCTTTTCGCCAGCCAAAGCCTCTCCTTTGATCATGTAAAGCGCTGCTGCCAGGGCCGGTGAGCTTTGAGGTAATGCGGCGTTCACTTCTTTGACGACATTGGCATATTGCCCGGCCTTGAGTTCCCCCTGCAACTGGTTAATGGAAACCGCTGCGGTGGCGGCTGTGACCATGGTCATTACACCCAGGCCTGCCGCGACCATACACGTGAAATAGCTTTTGTTCATAAGTTCTCCTTGATACGCCCATTAAAGTCTGGTGGACTGTTCGCTGTGGACGGTAGCCGTATTTTACGGGCCGGAGGCATTATCGCCTGATGCACCTATACAAAGATACAACACGGCCATGCGCACCGCCAGCCCATTGGTTACTTGATGCAGGATGGCAGATCGTGGGCCATCCGCCACCGGGGTGGAGATTTCCAGGCCACGGTTCATGGGACCGGGATGCAGAATCAGAACATCGGGCCGGCATTTTTGCAGGCGAGTTTCATCCATGCCGAAGAATCGATTGTACTCGCGAAGGCTGGGAAACGCCGCGGAGGTCAACCGTTCAAATTGCACCCGCAGCAGGTTAATGACATCGACATGGGGCAAAACCGAATCCAGATCATGACTGACCGCAACGCCCAAGTCGGCGAACTGGTTGGGGCACAAGGTGGTGGGACCGACCAGAGTAACCCTGGCACCGAGCTTGGTTAAGGCCCATAGATTGCTGCGTGCCACCCGGGAATGGGCCACATCGCCGACGATGGCTACGTGCAAGTCGGCAATTTTCCGCCCCTGGGCCTCAAAGGTTTCGCGGATGGTAAACACGTCCAGCAGGCCCTGGGTGGGGTGTTCATGGCTGCCGTCTCCGGCATTGATAACGCTGCATTGCACCAGCCGGCTTAAGGTTTCCGCCGCCCCACTGCTACGGTGGCGGATAACGATGGCGTCAATGCCCATAGCTTCAAGATTGCGGGCGGTGTCACGTAGTGTTTCACCTTTGCTTACGCTGCTGGTGGAAACGGAAAAATCCACAATGTCTGCGCTCATGCGCTGGGCGGAGAGTCGAAAACTGGTGCGGGTGCGGGTGGAATCTTCAAAAAAAAGGTTCACCACCACCTTGCCGCGCAGTGCGGGCACTTTTTTGATGCTGCGCGTGGAAACCTCTTTAAGCGCCCGGGCGGTATCGAGTACGGCCACGATTTCCTGAGAGGTGAGGTCTTCCAGTGCTAAAAGGTGGCGACGCGTCCATACCATGGATTTGACAGTATCGCTGGTAAGACCGGGATCGGTTTGTGGAGCAACAGTCATGGTGCAACTCCCGAAGTTGGCGTTACCGCGGCCGGCGGAGGAACTGCGGCGGCAAGCTCATCAATATAGACGGCATCATCTGCGTCAGTAGGGCGCAGCCGCACCTGGACAATATGCTGTGGGGGAATGTTGACCCGGCGACCGACAAAATTGGCGGCTACCGGATACTCCCGGCCAGTGCGTTCAATGAGCACGGCCAGGCGGATCAGGCGGGGCCGGCCAAAATCGACGAGGGCATCGAGCGCGGCGCGCACGCTGCGGCCGGTGAAGAGGACATCATCTACCAAAATGACCACCCGGTCGTCCAGGCGAAAATTCATTTGTGTGCCGATGGGAATGGTGATGGGGCTTTTGCCGACCACATCGTCGCGGTACATGGTGATGTCCAGGGCCCCCAAAGCCACGGGTTGGCGGAGTTGGCCGGTTATAATGGTGGAAAGCCGTTGGGCGATAAGCTCACCCCGGCGACGGATTCCCACGATGGCAAGACGCTCTGGTGTGGTGGCGGCAATATCGGTGTCGGAAAGAATCTGTTGCGCGAGGTTCGCGATCAGGGCGGAGATTTCACTGGCAGAGAGCATGGTTCGCATGGTGGAAAGGTTAATCTGGCCGATAGGTTCTGGCAAGGCGGAGAGGAACCATGTTTTGTCTAATGCTCAATGTCATGGGTTAATGTCTAAATAGAAATGACACACCCACCCAATTTTGTGGCGGCGGAGCCAGGCCGAGGCCATCCTGAGTTCCGGGATGTAGCAGGTAGCCGACCGCTGGTTCATGCTTTCCAAATGGTGCCGCGTGCTTCCCAACCAGTTTGGTTTGGAATGCCCGGCCATCATCGGTGCTTACGGCCTGGGCCTCAAATGCATGGCTTCTTGGCCAGGATAGGCCAATCCCACATGGATATTGCATGCCCGGGGCGGGAGTCGAACCCGCACGACCATTTCTGGTCACAGGATTTTAAGTCCTGAGTGTCTGCCATTCCACCACCCGG
>JAJYDW010000098.1 GCA_021790385.1 Planctomycetota bacterium | reverse complement strand
CGCTGAACCGGAAGTTCGGCTTCCCAACTATTATTCCGACGCCGAGCCGCCCCCCGCCACAACGCTGCACGGCCTGAAAATCACACCCATTGACGCTTCGTTGGCGCGAAATTGCCGGACACCATTGGCTGTCCCCTCCACCAGTACGCCTAAAATGCAAATAGCCCCCATGGCGAACTGCTATGGAGCGAGCGTATGAGCGCGTAGGCCAGATAGATCCGGTAGACCATACATCCACCTTCGACGGACCCGCTGATCAGCAGTGGTGGAGCCGGCGCACCAATCACCACCGCTCCCGCCAGGGGCTTGCCGGTTTGCCGCCCCGTCAGCGAGGCCCACCGAGCCAAGGGTAAATAAACCAACAACCCTGCATGCGCCGGCTGGAGTGGCGTTACTTCGGCAATATCCGGCAACTGCGGCAAGTCCTGCTGATGCTTCTGAATCTGGTTTATCACCTGCGGCAGTCTGTCCGCCACTCGAGCATCCGCCAGAATAATCCGATTGCCCAATGACGCGGCATAGAAGCACACCTTGCCGGATCCAAAAATACTCTGCGGCGTTGGTATCACCACGGATAAACCTGGTACTGCACCCGGAGGCATGGCCGGCGCAGCCGGCTGGGGCTTTGCCGGGAATTGTCCAGTCACCTCGGTAAAACGGAGGCCCGAAATATCCAGAGTTGCCGGCTTTACCGTCCAGCGGGCCTTACCCCACTCTGAACCAGCCAGAGTCAGGTCGGCGGGCTGTTTCAGCCAAGCTAACATCTGCTGCAGATGCATGCCCGCGCGGGCAATATGCACCAACTGAATGGCTGGCCCATTCTGCCCGGGAGTTTTTTTGCCGACATAAGTAATCTCGCTAAACCCTCGCATATCCGCCAACGCGCCCAGCAACTTGGCCATCTGCCTTTTTAGAGCCGGATACCGCTGGTCGAGCCGTATCGACGTATGTTTCTTCCACACCAATTCAGCGCGGCTCAACCGCGCCGCTGCCGCACGACCGTTAACAGTTGCCACCCCCGCCCCCATATAACGACCTGCCGGCAGGCCGGCAAAAGGCGTTTTACCGAGCGACCGATGGGACTGAACCGCCCTCGCCATAGCCGTGCCTGCCCGGGGAACGGCAATCATCCGGAAAAACATTCCCGATTGCTTAAACTGCACGGTAAACATCACCTGCGGCATCTGGGCTATCATCCGATGCAGAACGCGAATGGCCAATAGTTTTAAGGCTTTTTTATAAAAATCAGCCGTACTTAAACGCCCGGCAGCTTTTACTTTCTTCTTCTGCTGCTGTACCCCGTTCACTTGCGCCATCATCTTCATCTGCTGCCGGTATAGCCGGTAAATACCTCTCACATACAGCGATACCGCCACATCGCTTTTATGCAAAAAATGCCGTTGGGCCGGGGAAAGTTGCGAGCCTAAAAAAAACTTTGTAACCAAGTACTTGCGCACACTGGCCGCCTGATCTGAAAGAATAATATAATGGCCTCGCACCGCGATAAAAAACGGCATCGGTGCTTGCGCGATAGAACCCTGATAAATGCCGTGCCCTATACTTTTGGCCCCAAAAGCTGCCAGCGTAACCGTCGGCTTGTTGCTGGCCAGAAAAGCAACTGCCAAAGGCTGCGCCATCAAGGCTCCCTGCCGTGGCCATGACAAAACCGCCGCTGCCGCCGGCCGGTTAAAGTTTATCGCTGTTGCAGGACCAAACTGCCGCAACAGCGAGGCAATGGGATCAAAACCGTTGGGGGAATTCAATCGGCTTTCCATCAGCCTGATTTTAGCGTCTAAGGCGGCCACATTTGCCGTATAAATATAAACCTTGCTATCCGCCGGAATTTTTGCCAGCAAGCCCCGTTGCCTGGCAACGAGGTGTGCCGCAGCGTGACATCCCACCCCATGCCCCATCATGGTCAACCAACTCATACCCACAACCGCTAATCGCAACCTCCGTCCACGCATGGCGGCACTCCATCATAAAAACTCTGCCCATTAGAATATCGCAGCCGGCTCACTTTGTCGCCTGCATCATTTCCTGCTATTATCCAAACATGAACGCCAGCCCCGGTCCACCCGAAAATGAATTTCATATTAACTCGTCCCTCGGTCCACCAGCCACCATACCGCCACCTACGATGCGCCGACGCAGCCTGCTGTTGCTGGTCATTTTTCGCCTGCTGCGCAGTGCCGCCAGCGCCATGATTGCCGTCGCCCTGCCCTACCTGGTACTACGAAAACTGCATTACGGCAGCCTGATGTTGGGTGCCATCTACATGGTTGGTTTGGCTTCCACCGCTTTGCTGGGACTGGTTGTGGGACATCTTTCAGACCGCTGGAGCCGCAAAGGCACACTTATTGTTACCGGCATCATGGTTCCCCTAAGCGCTTTGCTGGTCTACGCCCGGCCAGACCTGCCCATTTTGTTTCTAGCATCGCTGATTGGCGGGTTCGCCGCCACCGGTTCTCTGATCGGCGGCGGTGTTGGTGGAGCCGCTCAACCTGCACAAACTGCGGTCATCGCCGATCTTACCACTTTATCCAACCGCACGCTTTATTATGCCGTGCTGGCATTCTTAAGCGGGGTGGCCGGTTCAGGTGGATCTCTGCTGGTGCGTTATTTTTCCATTCACAATGTTTTCCTGGTGGCGGCTGGGCTTTCCGCACTCGGCCTGCCGGCGCTGGTCTTCATGGTTATCCCGGCCCGGCCGGCTTCGCCCCCACGCACACCCGATGCCCATAAAGCCTCGCGAAAAAACATCCGTAAATTTGGCATCACCGGAATGCTCAATGGCTTCAGCCAGGGCCTGATCACGCCGTTCCTCATACCATTTTTCGTCCTTGTCTACGGCCTGCACAAATCGCAGATGGCTACGTATACTTCGCTAGCCACCATGCTCGGGGCCGTATCTTTGCTGGCTGCCCCCATCCTGGAAAAGCACCTCGGCTTTGTGCGCAGTATCGCTTTTACCCGGGCCCTGGGCACCGTGCTGCTGGTCATCATGGCCGTCTGGCATAATCTGGATTTGGCCTTGATTATTTACGTTATTACGCCAGCCCTGCGCATCGCCGCCCTGCCGGCCCAGCAAACCGCTATCACCAGCCGCGTTCATTCCGATGATGTAGGCCGGGCCTTGGCTGTCAATCAGGTGGCACGGGTGTCCGCATCTTCCGGAGCCATCCTTTGCACTGGCTATTTATTTGATCTTGCGGCGGTGGAAGTGCCCTTTTTCATTTATGCCGCCGTTATGACCGCCAACATCATTTTGTATTTCAAATTTTTCTCCGGCCAGGAACCATCCCCCGCCGTCTCCACCGATACCAGTGAAACACCTTCGATGCCCGCGGCTGATAATTGAAATGTCCGCCGTAGGATGTATACGCCATGTGGCAGCAGAAGGCTGCAGAGTGAGGATTCGCTAAAACTTTCCGTTTTATCCTGCGGCGTCAGCCTGCAGTTTCTCCGGAATCAATTCCCGGACACTCCGGGCTTTCCCCATAAAGCTGCTCTCTGTAGGAATCGATTCTAAAATTCTCGGTCGCCGAACATGGTTGTATATCTGGTCCATGATCCGCTGGCTGACATCAACATTCAATACAACCTGACCGGCAAGCGATTCATAATCTCGGCCGTTGATGATGGCATATTTTTCCAGAAAGGTAATGCCCCGCGGATCGTCCAGCGGAACGGCAATGCGGGCCTGCAAATTCTGGCCAAGCATTTGTTTGAGAACCGCCTCCCCCAGTACACCCACACCATTCCCGTGGCGGGCACTGATCGCCAAAGCATCGGGAAACGTCAGTCGCCAGAACGCCAGGTCATCCGGCGAAGCTACAGCATCAATTTTATTTAATAACAGCATGGCCGGCTGCTCCCCGCAGCCAATGTCCACCAGCACCCGCTGCACGCTTTGCAACTGCTTGAGCGAGTATGGATGCGAAACATCCACCAGAATCAGCAGCAGGTCCGCGTGCGTGGCCTCTTCCAGTGTAGCCTTGAAGGACGCCACCAGATGGTGCGGCAAATCACGTACAAAGCCCACCGTATCCGAAACCAGCGCACTATGGGCCGCAGCCAGCCGCCAGGTGCGTGTTTTGGTATCCAGCGTTGCAAAAAGTTTATCTTCTACAAAGGTATCAGCACCGGTCAGGGTGTTAAACAGTGTGCTTTTCCCGGCATTGGTATAGCCCACCAGGCCCACGGTGAAATGTTCCTGCTTGCGGGTAAAAACTTCACGGGTTTTGCGGGCCTGCACATCGGCGATCCGGCTTTTAAGCTCCGATATCCGCGTGCGCACCAGGCGCCGGTCTATTTCCAACTGCATTTCACCCGGACCACGAGCCCCTACCCCGGCCCCCGCTCCGGCACCGATGCGTTCCAGGTGGCTCCACATGTGCCGCAGCCGTGGATACGTGTACTCAAGCTGCGCCAAGGCCACCTGCAACTGGGCTTCCCGGGTTCGTGCCCGCGTGGCAAAAATATCCAGTATCAGTTCGCTGCGATCCAGAATTTTGCAATCGCAGATTTTCTCCAGTTCCCGCAGATGGTTCGGCAGCATGTCATTGTCAAAAAGCACCACATCCGCGTCCAGAGCTTTGACCATCGCGGCAATTTCCTGCGCCTTCCCCCGGCCAATGTACGTTGCCGGATCAATGCTTTTCCGCTGCTGCACCACACGCTCCACTGGCGTGGCTCCGGCAGTTAACGCCAAACTGGCCAATTCCCCCAGCGGATCACGTAAATCCGCAGAGGAATTCGGCAGCAACACCGCCACCAGAATGGCTCGCTCCGCCGTAACGGAAAGTTGAACTCGACGATCTTGCGACAAACTAAAACCGTATCCCTCAAAAAGGACCATCCGGCACATTTGAACATTATAGCGGCAAGATTCCTGGCGTGGGAGGGTGTAACTCCTATTGTTGGCGATTAGGCGGCGCGTTGGTTCCAGTAATTTTCCACCAGGCCGGCGTATTCCAAGCTGCGCAGGGCGGCCATGTGTTCGG
>JAJYDW010000053.1 GCA_021790385.1 Planctomycetota bacterium | reverse complement strand
CGCCTGGAACGCAGCAACGCGCAGTGAAGCCGGAGCATGGCAAGCGCAGCGGTGGCTTTTTGTAGTGGACTTCGGACCGGGACCACGGCGATTTCCGAATTGACAATTCGTTGCGACAATGGGAGGAAGGCGTTTTCGTCCTATTGACACATAGGTAAAGTATGACTAATATGCCATATATGAGCGTACTGCGAAACCCGCCTGCCATCCCGCCGTTTGAACCGGACGGTTTATTGCCACCCGGGGATTTTGAACTGTCGTTTGATGAATTGCGACAATCGCTGCTTGTAGGCGGACCAGACAATCAGGAAAGATCCTCCACCTGGGACATGCCGTGGCGGACTTTGTTGGTTCAGAATCTGGAAATTCTTACGCGACAACTCTGGAAGGTCGGTATCCGGGAGATTTTTGCTGATGGATCATTTGTTGAAGACAAAGATCACCCCAATGACATTGACGGGTACTTTGTATGTGACCTCGACTCGTTGCGAACCGGCGAACTGACGAAGCAACTGAACCTGTTGGACCCGTTCAAGATATGGATATGGGACCCTGCTTCACGCAAACCATACCGCGGATATCCAAAGAAGCAACTCCCTATGTGGCATCGATACCGTGTGGAATTGTACCCACATGTCCCCGGGCTGGGGATTGGCAGTGGTATTCATGATCAGCATGGTCACGAACTGGAGTTTCCCGCCGCGTTTCGGCAATCGCGACGGGATGGGAAACCGAGGGGCATTGTGAAAATCAAGTATGGAGGTCCGTCATGATTCGCAACGAGTCTGAATACCAGCAAGCCGTGGCTCGCCTGACCGCTGAGCAAAAACGCCTAGCTGATCATCGGGCACGATTGAAAACCGCCGGTCTTAAGGCCGAGGAAATCAAGCGCGTGATAGATCCGATGAAGTCATTTCATCTCCAACTGAAGGAAGAAGTTGAGAGCTATGAACGTCTGAAACGTGGCGAATTTGAAGAACTCGACAATCTGCGCGGCCTGGGCCACCTGCTGATTGCCCTGCGCATTGCCCAGGGGATTTCACAGCGTGAACTGGCCAAGCGCCTTGAGGTGCACGAATCACAGGTGTCACGCGATGAGCGGAACGAGTATTTCGGGATCACGCTTGAACGTGCCATGAAGATTGTCGATGCGCTGAAGGTGCATCTACGAACCAAAGTAGAATTGGAACCACAGCGTGAAGTCGCAGTGGCGTAGTGACGTCTACCGTTTTATACCGTTTTGGCTTTTCAATACCGCAAATAAACGCGATATGCGCGGAAAAAATAAGATGGTTTGCAAAGTGATTATATCGCGGTAAAATCACTATTTATAAGTGGTTTCTGGGTTTTTCGGCCCGAAATCTGCTTTGCCTTCCAAGCTGGCTGTTGTGGGTTCGAGTCCCATCGCCCGCTTTCAACGCATCGCTTAGCACATTCGCGCAATCGCCGGTGTTTTTCAATGGTATCATGCAATTCACCAGTGGCGGCCGGTTGAGAAATAAATCTGCCTTGATCGATAGGCGAATGAAATGTATATAATATCACACCAGTTGGGTCTAAGGGGCTGTCAGTCCCTGAATCGCGAGGTGCCGGGTACCTTACCGGGAATAATTGGAATCGGTCTATGCGTTATACACGGCCTGACGGAAACTCCTACAGACCCGGGCGCCATGGCATCGCGCCGCCCCGTTCACGAGCAGCTCCGACCTCGCCAGCCGGAGTTTCCGGATCGGATGTGACTTCCGCTGCGCCACCGGTGGTAAAACCGCCACGCCGGAATCTGATCTTCGGCCGCATGGGGCGGGGCAAAGATTTTAATTTCAGACGCATGGAGTTTTCCTGCCTGATGGTGGCAGAATTTGGATGCTTACTCTTGGCTCTCCCGGTTTACCTGTTTTTCGGGCGGATTGGGGTGTGGCATATCGGCCCACCACCTGCAGATAGCCTTAGTGAAGGCGGATGGGGCCTGACCTTGCGGTTTATAGCCTTGGTATGCGGTTTATTGGGAATGTTATTTATTCCCGTGCTGGGCAAAACCACGCGTGGACGATGGCTCTGGATTTTTGCTGTCGGAATGTTGCTGCTGACTTTACTGATGACCGGAGAATGGCAGGGTCCGCTGTTGGCTATTGTAGGATATGCAAGCATGGCCGGTTTTTCGCTCGTCACACTGGATGCAGTAACTGCAGTGCGCCCCGCCGCGGACGCGGCCGATAAATTTATTAAACTTCAGGTGGGTGCCGGCGTACTGGTGATGGTGTTGTGGTTTATGCCCATGCTGCTGGCCAATCATGCGTCGGTTTTACATGATTGGATCGGACAAAACTGGCAGGGATGGCTGTATCCCGCAGCACGCATCGGGCCTGTGGCCGCTGAACTGTCAGGCTTGGCTGCAGTCTTGGGGGGCTTGGGCGGATATCGTGGCTCTGTCAATACAGGCTCGCGACTTCTGGCTACACTGGGGTTGGCATGCGCCATGGCGGTCTCACTGGTGATATTGTTACGAGCCGCCAATCTGCCCGCCGGTCCGGCAAACTGGGATGGACTAGAATACCTGTGGGTGTTTTTGCTTTTGACCGGCTGCATGCTGCTGTATTGGGCTGGTGTTACTCAGCGCCTGCTCAGTTCTGCACAAGAAATGCTGGAAATCTTCGAAGGCTCGCCGGCGTAGGGGCTGCGGCCATAAATTGTGGCTACAGGCGAGGTGCCAGCCAGCCAAACGCATCGCCACGGCGGGGACATTTTTACGCATCCATCGTATAATGCTCAAGGGATGGTGCGGACTAACGAGGTAACTGGAAATGTCCGAGTCAACGAAAAAAACAAAGGTGAAATCACTGGCGGAGGTAGCCTTGGCCACCGGTCGATATCCGCCGGAGGCTTTCGCATTTGTGCGTGACGGGCTGTCTTACACCGTAGAACAGATTCATCCTGAGTTGGATCATGGATCGGATAATCCGCGGCATGTCAATGGTCGCGAACTTTCGGTAGGCTTGCGTGATTTTGCCATCGTTCGTTATGGACTTTTGGCGCGGGCGGTATTGAATCATTGGAATGTTCACCGTACGCAAGATTTCGGGCGAATTGTTTTTGCAATGCTGGAATACGGACTGTTGCGTAAAACCGCGCAAGATGACCTGCATGATTTTGATGATGTCTTTGATTTTTCGCAGGCGTTTGATCCTCCGGCCCGCCCGAACCCTCCTACGTGCACCACATTTTACCTGTAAACAAACATACGCGTGGGGCGAGGATCCGTGTTGATGATGCTGTCTTGAGGATGCAATGGACTCTGCGGAGGTTTTAGTGGTGCGGGCCCCATACGGGGTGGCAAGCTTACCCTTGGACGGCGTGGGCGTGGCTTTGTCGCAACTGTCGCCGGTACCCGTGGCATGTTTTCATGCTCGGTCCAGCAAGCACCAGCCAAAGGTGGCGGTTTACCTGGCGCATCTGTCGAATTGCCTGTTGCTGCATTTTACAGTGCAAGATCAGTTTGTCATTGCCCGGCACGCCAGTTACCAGGACCCGGTTTGCAGGGATTCGTGTGTGGAAGCCTTTTTAGAGCCGGTGCCCGGCCAAGGCTATTTTAATTTTGAATTCAACTGTTGCGGTATCATGCTGGCTTCGTACTGCCTGCGCCCCATTCAAGAAGGTGGCCACACCATGTTGTCGGCCGAATCCGGCGGCCAGATTGAAGTTTATGCATCATTGGCCGGGCCGATCCAGCAGGAAATAACCATACCTGTGAACTGGTCGCTTACCGCCCGCATTCCGCTGACGGTGATGGAGCAGTACGTGGGAAGTTTGTCTCCGCTGGAGGGTGCGGTATGGCGTGGTAATTTCTACAAATGTGCCGATCAGTCATCACACCCACATTGGGCCAGTTGGCTGCCGGTGGGGGAGCCATTGAATTTTCATAAGCCGTCCCATTTCGGCAACATCCATTTTCAATAGCATTTGTGGAAATTGCCCGGGACAGGATTCGAACCTGCAAGGGCTTGCGCCCGCCAGCACCTCAAGCTGGTGCGTCTGCCAATTTCGCCACCCGGGCGAGACGTGAAAACATAATACCGCAACATGACTATTTTACAAAACAGCCGTGCGGTGCAGCCAACCGCATAACAACCGCTCCGGCTCGCGTCAGCAAAGCGATTATATTGGCCTGGGCGGGATCAGTTTGTTACCTTCCGTTGAAGCCGATCACTGCTGTGAAAGCCCTGGTCGGCCCCGTTGGATCTGTGGAACCAAGTTAGTTGGCAAAGGTTTGACTCAAATGTGTATCAAGGGTACGATGTAAACTCACATAGCTGGATTAACGGACATTTTTTGGAGACACCACGATGGTACGACGTTTAGCGGCGGAATTTCTGGGAACCTTTTGGTTGGTGTTCGGCGGTTGCGGAAGCGCCTTGCTTTCGGCGGCCTATCCCCATTTAGGCATCGGTTTTGCCGGCGTGGCTTTGGCTTTCGGCCTCACCGTGCTTACGGGCATTTATGCGGTGGGTTATATTTCCGGTGGTCATTTCAATCCGGCGGTAACCGTTGGCCTGTGGGCGGGCGGTCGATTTAAGGGACGGGATGTGCTTCCGTATGTGGTAATCCAGGTGATCGCGGCCATCGCCGCGGCGGGCATGCTTTATCTGGTGGCTAGTGGAAAGCCCGGATTTGTCACCGGGGGGTTCGCCTCCAATGGCTATGGGGCGCTTAGTCCCGGCCATTATAAACTGGCATCCTGTTTGATCGGCGAAATTGTTTGCACCTTCTTTTTCGTTACTGTTATTCTCGGAGCCACCTCCGCGCGTGCTCCAGCCGGTTTTGCCGGCGTGGCCATCGGGCTGACGCTTACTCTGATCCACTTGATCATGATTCCAGTGGATAACACCTCTGTAAATCCGGCACGCAGTACCGGCCCGGCCTTGTTTGCCGGTGGAGGCTATCTGGGGCAGCTCTGGTTGTTCTGGGTAGCACCCATTATAGGTGGAATTATCGCCGGTGGAGTTTCGCGCTGGCTGGAAAAAGCCAAGGCTTGACGGAACCCGCATTTTCAACACGCAACTGTTGTGGAACCCAGGTGCCTGATCAGCAGGTCATATACGTTCGTGCGCAACTTATATCGCCGTGGCCGACGGCTCCGCTTCTGCAACTTGCAGGGTCAGTTGCGGATAGGCTCGTTTCAAGGCAGCATGCACCAGTCCCAGAAACAGCGGATCCGGTGAAAGGGGCCGGCTCGTGAGGCACGGGTGTGCCTGGGTAGCTACAAAGTAAGGATGCACCGAATCTGCCAATTCCAGCATTTGCATGATGGGCTGATTGGGGGCGTGCCCGCTGAAAATCAGGCCGGCTTTTTCCAGAGTCGGAATGTATCGCGGTTCCACCTCGTAGCGATGGCGGAAGCGCAGGCGAACCTGGTCGACATTTCCATAAAGGTGCGATACTTTGCTTCCCGGGCGCAGCAGTACATCTTTGCCGCCCAGTCGCATATTGCCGCCGAGGCCTTCAATTTTTTTCTGCTCCGGTAAGGTATCGATGACGGGAGCCGTGGTGTTGGAGGCAAATTCCGTGGTATTCGCGTCCGCCAGGCCGCAGACATTGCGTGCATATTCCACCACCGCCATCTGAAAGCCCAGGCATATTCCCAGGTAAGGTACGTGGTTTTCGCGGGCCCATCGCACACATTCAATTTTTCCTTCCGCACCGCGGGAACCAAATCCGCCCGGAACCAGAATTCCATGACAGCCCTTAAGCATTTCAGCCACGTTGCGGCGGGTGATTTCCGTAGTGTCAATCCAATGGATATGGACATGGCAAGCGGCGGCGGCTCCACAATGTTCCAGCGCTTTATCAATACTCGCGTATGCATCACGCACACTGGTATACTTGCCCGTCACGGCAATGTTGACGCTGTGCTCACGCGGGGCCAGGAGTCTGTCCACAAATCCCTGCCATTTGCGGCGGGCCTGGTCTTCCTGCCGCTGGTGTACCCGTTCATGCAGATTCAAAAGGGTCAGCACTTCACGATCCAGCCCGGCTTCGCGCAGCATTTCCGGCACCAGGTAAATGCTTTCCATGTCGTGCATGGAAAATACCCGCCGCAGAGGCACATTGCTGAACATTGAAATTTTCTGCCGGACTTTTTCACTCACCGGCGATGGGCACCGGCACGCGATAATGTGCGGCTGCAGGCCAACTTCCATGAGCTGCCGCAGTCCCAACTGCGCCGCCTTGGATTTTTGTTCGCCCAGAGATTTAGGCTCCATGATGTAGGTCAGCGCGACGGTGCAGACGCTGTGTTCGCCTTCTTCGTAGGCCAATTCCCGAAGGGCTTCAATAAAGTAGCCATTTTCGTAATCACCGACAGTGCCGCCGACCTCAATAAACACCAAGTCCGCCTGCGATTGCATAGCCAACTCACGCAAGGTGTATTTGACCTCGCCGGTAACATGGGGAATCATCTGTACATCGCGGCCCAGATACCGACCGTGGCGTTCCTGTTCCAGAATTCGCGTAAAAATCTGTCCGCTGGTGACAAAATTTTTACGGGTCAGGTTTTCATCAAGCATTCGTTCGTAGGTGCCCAGATCCATGTCGGTTTCCATGCCGTCATCGAGGACGAAAACCTCTCCATGCCGGAAGGGGTTCAGCGTGCCGGAATCAATGTTCAGGTACCCTTCCATTTTAATGGGTGCCACCTTGAGCCCTTTGTCCTTGAGAATTTTCGCCAGACTGGAACTGAAAATACCCTTGCCAAGGCCGCTCATAACGGTGCCCACCACCACCACAAACTTGGTTTTTCCGGGGACATAGCCAGCCGGAAACGGGGTATAAAATTCCGTCTCATCGGAACTGTTGCCAAGCGCAGAAAGAATCTCTGTTTCGTTGGTATCTGTCATAGGTGGCCTCCTTTAGACACGCAACACAATACCAGAACATGTGAACCACGAAAAGAGTCTTGGTGCAAAGGTGCCATAGCATGCAGCTCACGCGGGCCCCGGCTCATGACCGGTATGGCAGGCTTCAGGCCGAGGAACTCGCCGGTGTGCCGAAAAAAAGGCGCATGCTATCATGTGGAACATGAACACCATCGCATATTTGACACATCCTGATTGCCTGGCGCATAACATGGGGCCGCAGCATCCGGAGCAGCCGGAAAGAGTTAGGGCCATCGCTCATCGGTTGCTCATAACCGGCCTGCTGGATCACCTGGACCATTTTGCCGCGCCGCTGGCCACCGATGCCCAAATTACCGCATGTCATTCGCCGGAATATCTGCAGTTTCTGCAGGACCGCACCCCCGCGCAAGGCATGGTGCCACTGGACGAGGATACCTTTTTAACGCCTCATACGCTGGTGGCGGCGCGACGGGCCGCGGGGGCGGCAGTGCTGGCTACAGACCTTGTTTTGGCCAAAAAGTATCAGCGAGCATATTGCAATGTACGCCCGCCGGGCCACCATGCAAGCCGCAGCCAGGCCGGCGGATTTTGCTTTTTCAACAACGTGGTGGTGGGTATTTATCATGCGCTCGCTGGCGGAATCAATCGCATAGCTCTGGTGGATTTTGACGTTCATCATGGCAATGGCAGTGAAGAAATTCTGGCCGGAGAAAACCGGGTTTTGATGCTTTCCACCTACGCCCGCCAGTTATATCCGTATGGCCAGCCCGCTCTCGGCGGCAATATGATCAACGTGGACCTGGCCGCCGGGGCTGACGGTACAGCGTTAAGGCACGCGGTGGAGCGCCATTGGCTGGCGGCGTTGGACCAATTCCGGCCGCAGGTGTTATTTATTTCCGCCGGTTTTGACGCCCACTTTCAGGATGATCTGGGCAATCTGCAATGGCTGCCGGAGGATTATGCCTGGCTGACGCAGCAGCTTGTGGCCATGGCCAATCGGCACTGCGAAGGCCGTATTATTTCTGTGCTGGAAGGGGGGTACAATCTTGAAGCGCTGGCCCGTTGCGCCGCCGTGCATGTACAGGGTTTGCTGGAACATCTTTAAAGTGGATTATTTACGTCAAATGATTTGTCGCCATCGTTGCCTTGATCCTGAATCACCAATAAACGTCGGGATCCAGGCTTGCAGTGTGGATGGCCGCTTGTGGCGGTATATGGTCCCGGGGTACAATTTGGGTATCAAAATCGGAGCCGAGAAACAGGCTTGGCCCCGCCGCTGGCAGTGAGGGTTCAAGGAACGATGTAGCTTGGTTTGGCCCGGTAAAGAGGGCGCAGAACATGGACGGCGGAATAATGATTGTTGGCCAGTCGCATGGCAAGGCTCTTACGCGTATGGAGAACCTAGATGGTGTTATCCCTTGAAATTATGCCGCTGGAGGCCAAAGCTCCGGAGCCGCCTGCCCCCAAAACCATCGTCGTTCGCTATGGCTATCTTAAGCTCATCGGGGAATTTCCCAGCGACATTGCAACCAAGGTGGGCTGCGGCAGCAAACTGGTATTGCGCACGCTGCGCGGCACGGAAATCGGGGAGATGTTAACTACAGTGTGCGGCAATGGCGGCTGTAATAAATCCATCACACGCGATAAGATGCTGGAATATATCAAGCATTCCGGCGGCAGAAATTTTCCGTTCAGCGATAGTGGGCGCGTCTTACGGGTGGCCACCGCGCAGGATATGGCCGTTCAAAAACGGCTGGACGAGAGGCGGTCGGATTATTTATCTAAGTCGCGGGAGCTTGTGGCGCGGCATAAGTTGGCGATGAAAATCGTGGAGGTGGAACAGTTGCTGGGGCAGGAGCGGCTGATATTTTATTTTATCAGTGAGCACCGGGTGGATTTTCGCACGTTGGTTCGGGACATGGCCCATGAATTCCACTCGCGCATTGAACTTACGCAGGTGGGCGCACGTGATGAAGCCCGCCTCGTCGCTGATTACGAAAAATGCGGCCAGCACTGCTGCTGCAAGCAGTTCCTCAAAGTGCTTACGCCTATTGCCATGCGTTCGGCAAAAATTCAGAAGGGCACGCTTGATCCGGCGAAAATCAGCGGTCGCTGCGGCCGATTGATGTGCTGCCTTCGCTATGAAGATCAAACCTATGAAGACCTTCGCAAACGCCTGCCCAGTAGAAATACGCGTGTGCGCACTGAAAAGGGTGAAGCGTGGGTGTTGGAAGGCCAGATTCTCACCCAACTGGTGATGTTGCAGTTTGATGATGGCGAGCGGGCGGCAGTTCCCATGGAAGAGATTCAGGCCTTTAATCTGCCTAAGCCGAAATTACCCAACGGCCGCACGATGCAGACCGCATTTGATACGATACCGGAAGAGTCGCGAACAACGGGTCGCGAAAAAGATGCCGCCGGCCCAGCGCCGGGCAGTGCCAATGCCGGTAGTACCACGGGCAAGTCGGGCGGCCCACCACGGCCTTCACCCTCTGCGACAAGTGGCAATCAGGCGGGATTGTCCGCGCCTCAACGCAACAGGCTCGGGCCAGGCAAACCCGCGGGTGCAGATCGTGCCAACAGGAATTCGGAATTGACAGCCGCACCTGATCGCCCGGGCCAGGCTGGCCAGCCAAGACCATCTGTTGCACCGAATCAGGCAATACAGCCGGTCCAGCGTGATACTGTAAAATCAATTGTGCCCTTGGCGATGCCCCGTAGTGATCGGTCTTCCAAGACGGAAGCCCATCCTCAGCCATCGCAAAACAGCCCGCTGCCGATAACGCCATCCAACCAGCCTGTGCAGGATCAAAAACCGGCACCAGTTGACCCGGACTTGCCACAGTCACAAGGGTAGGGCGGTAGCAATGTTTTCACGGCTGTTGTTATCCACTCCGGTGTCTCGCCGCCGTAAAATGTGGGCTTTGCTCATTGCCATGAGTGCAGATGCGCTGCGTTTAATTTTACTGCCATTGTTTATCGTAGGTATCGTTTCCCCGTACGATGATCTTTTGGATGTCACTACAGCTGCCGCGTTGTTATGCGTGCTGGGCTTTCGCTGGAGCCTCCTGGCGGGCTTGGTGATTGAATTGATTCCGCTGGTGGAAAGCTTTCCCACGTGGACGGCGTTGGTGTTGAGCGTGCCCATCCAACGTTCGGATTCTGCCGTAACGGCACAGCCCCAGGCGGGAACGGCCAATTGGAATGCCAGCCGCTGACGGTCCTTATAAGGAACATCTTCACATGGCGATCTGGCTGCTGAAAACTGAACCCGATGTTTACAGTCTTGCTAATTTGCAGCGCGACGACACCACGGTTTGGGATGGAGTAGCCAATAATTTGGCGCTAAAATATCTCCGGCAGATGCGCCCCGCTGACAGGATATTGATTTACCACACGGGTGCGGTAAAAGCGTGGGTGGGAATGGCGGCCGTTAAATCTGAACCGCGTATGGATGCCAAAGCCAACGACCCTCATCTGGTCGTGGTGGATATCAGTTTTGAATGCACGCTTCCCCAACCTGTAACACTGCAGGCATTGAAAGCCCAGGCCGGCCTGGCTGGTTGGGAGTTATTGCGTATGGCCCGGCTTTCGGTGGTGCCGGTATCACCCTCGCAATGGACAATCCTAAGCAGAATGGCTGACATCTAAATGCCCGTCGCCCGCATTTTCGCTTCCATCCTCCCGGCTATATTTTGCCGGATCATGGGGCTGCCCATATCGTCATTGAACTTATCAACAGCACCTCTATTGAACCGGCATGTACGGTTCAGCCTGTGCCGCGGACAGCCGCTGTAATATCATCGGCTTTTTCGGTAGCAGGTGCGCAAGCGTAGGAGCGCTGAGAAAAGCGATCAGCTTTCTCCGGCTTTGGAGAATTGCGGCTGGCACGATAACAGGAGCATGATGGCCGTTTTGCGGCACCAACAGCGGATAGACTTTTAGTCGATTCCGCGCACTTTTGCGCACCTCAATGAGGAAAAATATTCGCGCCATTCCAGTGGCACGGGCCGACGCTATTCTCGCTTTTTTCAAAGCGACGGCATATTTTGTCGGCTGGCCGGCGGCAACATGCTTTTGCCACCGGGCTTCCATACCGGCGGAATAAATAAAACGCGGATCCATGGAGCGGCAACTCATCCCCCATTGGCCGACAAGCTTGGTCAGGCTGCCGATAAACGCGCCGCTAAGCTCGCCCTTGAGCCGGTCGCCGGCTTGAAGTGGCGCAGGTTATTAAAAATCTCCTGGTACCCAAAGGGTAAATAAACACAATCATCTGGCTGGGGCGGCTGGTGCCATGATACAGCCGCCACACTCCCAGAAGGCTTTTATCCTGAAGGGCGTGGTTCCGCACCACCAAGGATCGGTTGACCGCCAGCGGTGCACGACAACCCACCAATGCGACCAAAGCTAAGGTCGCAGACCGCAAAAGAAAGCTGTGGAAAAACCTCATCGCGGTATCTCTATGGCAAACTGCATAACTTGCAGTGCCTGCGCCAGTCACGGCAAAGTACCTTTATTTTACTGCGTTACGCCAACTTTTTCATGTGCCGGGCCAGACGTTTTGTTTAGCCCTGCTGGGTGGCTATCACTGTGCCAACGGAGTCTTTCGCTACGGGCAGTGCAATATCAAGAGTTAGCGAAAAGCTGATGCTGCGGCCAGAGGCATTAACGCCCTCGTTCGGCCTTGCCGATGGACTGGCGATAGGCAGTGGGGGTGCAACCGACGATGTTTTGGAAAGCCTGGTAAAAACGGCTGGGCGAATTGAATCCGCTGTGCAGGGCCACCACGGTTATTTTTAGGTTGGTGGTCAGCAATAGTTGCTGGGCGTGCCCGATGCGCAGCCGGATGACATAGTCCCACAGGCTCAGCCCGCAGCCAGCTTTGAAGAGGCCCATGGCATAATTGGGATGCAATCCGGCCGCCCGGGCAATCGTAGCCACATTAATATCTTCAAGGAAGTGGGCACTGGCGCAAGCGGTGAGATGCTGAATGTGATCACTGCCGGCTTCATCGAGTGACGGCTTGGCGGTTTTGGCACCTAACGAGTGGGCCAAGCGATGCAGCCTGGCATGGGCCTCCAGGATAGCAGCCTGCCGTTGGTGAGTGGAGGAACTCGCACAATCAACGGACCAGCGGTGCAGCAGCGCGTGATCGAACTCGCCCAGGGTAGTGTCAGGTTCCATCAGTAACCGGCCCTTAAGCATGGGCTGGAGGAGTCGCTGGCCGAGGTTCCATTGCATCAGCCAGGCGATGGGCAGGGTGCCCCAGATCATACGTGAGCCAGGTTGAATATCGATCATGCGATGTGGCATCGCTCCCCAGAATATGAACAGGCGCCTGATGATGAGGGGTTGGAATCGACCGGCAATGAGATAGCGTGCAGCCCCGGATAACAGAAAATTCCATTCAATTTCTGCATGGGCATGGGGCTGGTGCTGGGGCTGCAGTGGGCCGGTCCAGACGTTAAATCCGAAACTTTCCTGTCGGAAGGCTGGTTGGAATGCCATATTTGCCACAAGGTGCAGGGTTTGACTCCTTAGGAAACAGGAGAAGTATAGCAGAAATGGCGGACATTGACGGCATTAATATCCGGGATAATAAGTGGATGTATGGGAAAGGCTATGTTTTATGAAAGGAACTTTTATGCCCGCCGGAAGTTTTCCACTGGATGCCTCCACACTGGTGCGCAATCCGACCGCTTTGGACGACTTTTTCTTTGATCTCAATGGCTATCTTATTTTGCACCATGCGATAGATGCAGCAATGTTGGCACAGCTCAACGCCGCCTTTGATCAATTTCCTGATCTGAAACTCAACCAGTGGTGGGGCAACGCCCAGCGGCGGGACTACAATGAACTTACCGGTTACGAATTGCATAACGTGGTAGAATGTGGTGAGCCGTTTGAGGCGTTAATCGATCATCCCAGTTGGATTCAATACGTGCTACGTTACTGTGGCGAGCAAGACAGTTATGTGCAAGGGCTGTTTATAGACGAGGCCATTGCTTCTATCCGCCGGTCAGGCGGGCACCACCCGGTTCATTCCGGTGGCTATCGCGGGGCCTTGCGGGGGGCTTATCACTATGCCAACGGAGTCTTTCGCTGCGGGCAGTGCAATATCATTTTGGCGTTGACCGATATCGGCCCCGGCGATGGTCCGACGATGGTGATTCCGGGCAGCCACAAGTCCA
This sequence comes from Planctomycetota bacterium, assembly GCA_021790385.1. Lineage (GTDB taxonomy): Bacteria > Planctomycetota > Phycisphaerae > WQYP01 > WQYP01 > JABEVA01. Next base: position 11,442 of record JAJYDW010000053.1, on the reverse strand, counting down.
ACTTTCCGCATCCGCAGGCGGGTGATTATGCCAGGGGTGATGCCATGGACCTGCTTCCCGGGGCTATTCCGGTGTATCTCAAGGCCGGGGATGCAGTGCTGTTTGTGGATGGTCTCATGCATGGTGGATCGAGCCGGACCAACAAAATCGGTGAGCGGCGTGTAACGATCTATCGCTATGGACCACTCTGGGCATCCACGCGGTTTGGGTTTGAATATTCACAGTCGCTGCTGCAACGGCTTACGCCGACCCGTCGGAAGATATTGCAGCCGGTGGAGCCTGTGCGTCCGCCCAAGAGTTAGCGCAAAGCTGCGGCTGCGGTTTCCTGCGGCACGGGCGCTTCGGCTTCGTGGTAAATAGGAATGTTGAAGCGGCCGGTATGGCTGACGCGGGACAGCGTGGGATTAGGGCTGCTTGGCTCTACCGGACCATTGGCGTAACCACGCCAGTTCAGGTCAAGATCACGAACCATTTGGTGATCGGCCGCCGGGCTGCGGCCGTAAGTGGTCAGGTAATTTCCGATCATGGTGCTGTCCGCCCCGGCGAAAAATATCCAGCTTTGCAGATCCCGCAGACAAACCTCGCGGCCACCCGCCACCTTGAGTTCTACGCCAGGATAAATAAAGCGGCACAGACTGATAATTTTAAGGCATTCCATCGGCGGCAGTTTGGGCAACTCTTCCAACGGAGTGCCGGCAATGGCGTTGAGAAAGTTCAGCGGCATCACATCCACGCCGATATCACGCAGGGTGAAGACCATATCCAGGCGATCCTCCCAAGTTTCACCCATGCCGAAAATACCGCCGGAACAAAGTGAAAGCCCGGCGCTCTTGGCGATTTTGAGGGTGTTGAGGCGCTCTTCATAAGGGTGGGTGGAAACAATGGTCGGATAAAAATTGCGGCTTGTTTCAAGATTATGATTGACGCGCCGAACGCCGTTGTCATAAAGGTAGCGGGCGGTTTCCGGCGTCAGCGCTCCAAGGGTGGCGCAGGCGCGGGTTTTGCCGGAGACGGCGATTTTTTGCAGCAGCGGTGCCAGCCAGTTTTCCAGTTCGCCGCGGGTTGGTCCGCGACCGCTGTTGACAATGCCGAAACTGTCGGCTCCGACTGCAGCGGCATGAGTGGCGCTATCAAGTACCTGCTGATCGGTTAATTTAGCCTGGCCCTGTACCGCGGTCTGATAGTGGGATGACTGGGCGCAAAACTTGCAATCTTCTGAGCATCCGCCGACCTTGGCCGCCACAATGGCGCAAAACCGTACGTCCCGGCCTTTGAAATGGATGCGGATTTTGTTGGCCCAGTAGAACAGATCATAGACATCATCACCACTTACACCGATGAGCGCTCTGGCGTCGTCGCGGGAAAGCATTCCTCCTGCCAAGGCTTTTTGAGCCAGGGATTCAACCAGTTGCAGCACGAAATTCTCCTTAGACTTACAGTGTAGGTGCGGCATTCATTCCCGGCTTTCCAGCCACCGAGGCCGAAAAGGGGAAAATTTTAACGTCGCTTGCTGGTGCTGCGTTTCTTACCGCAGGGGCTGCGGGTGGAACCGTCGCCGCAGAGACACATAGCTTTGCAGTTTCAGTACCCGGCCATCAAGCACATAAGAAAGCATCAGCTTGTGCCGCTGGTCATATACGGTCAGAAAATTGGCGTTCATACCGCCGGTGCCCCATGTCAGCATGGTGTAATCACCACCGGTGGTCAGGATGTCCGCGCGTGCGGATGGGCGGTTATTGGGCAAAAGCCAAGCCACACTCATCACCAAAGCGGTGATGAGAAGCGCGCCGATCAGAATGGAATCACGTTTCATGTTGATACTCCGTGTTTTGGGGTGTCTTACTATTTTTAGTATGGCCGGCCCGCGTCGGCGGAGGGCCATTCTCATTGGAGGTTGCGGCCAACGCAACAGAAATTTACCGTTTGACAATGCGTCTTACGTCCGCACTGACGCTGTGCGGTGCGATGAAAAGAGGATTCTGCAGGCTATTGCCTTGCGAAATAATGCCGGATATCACCCCAGTGCTGGTGTTAAGCACATAGACCACACCACCGACGTTGGCCTGCCCTGAGGCAAATAAATAGCCTCCGGCACCGGCCACCTGGCCGCGCGCAGCAGGTGTGTGCATTTGTTGGGCGATTCCCGCCAACAGGGCCAGATTGAGTGCCACAAGCCCTGTAATCAACCATTTGGTTCGTGTCATAAGACACCTCCTTATAAAAAAGCGTTCCGATGCCATCTCCATGAAAAAACGCAGCTATGAACTGATGAAAATCACCATGCATACGTCTTCTTTTGTTGTTCGCCATTCTTGCACTTCGCGCTCCAGCGATTCCAAATGTTACGATTTGCGGCGATGGGCGCTACGAAACGCTACCACCGTGATCATCACCAGTGCCAAGCCGGAGATAACATAAGCGAACATCGATCCATGAGCCTGGCTGATCCGCGGAATCATAGGCGGAACCTTCCTCAGTTGTGCTTGGGCTGCTTCTGGTGCCGTTGCCAACGCGGCATAAATGAGAATGGCCCCCAAGGTCCGCATGAAACCAATAATCCGGTTGCTATTCATATTGGGAATCATAAACTTCCTACCGATGAAGTCAAGAGAGTATCAGTTCAAATCATCATTAAGAACAGGACAATTTCCAGATTTCACCGCATTTGTGATCCGTTCACTCCGGTCGGTCGAAGCGGTGTGGATATTTCAGTTGTCGAAAGCTATCCACCCGTCGATTTCGGCCTCAGTGTCTAGCCTCTCCTGCCGGGTGCCATTTTTTTGGGGGATGTCCTGCCCTTCCCAACCGGACGAACTGAGAAGAGTTGACTGGTTCTGGTGCTATGGCTTAATTCACGCCATGTAAATTCGAGGGTATGATGATGGTAGGTTGGACTAGAGGTGACTTTGCAAACGCTGTTTTTCCTGGTGCTTTGGGGCATAGAGTTGCTGCTGGCTGTGTGGGGCCTGCGGATTGCCCAGTTTTTCAGCTATAGAATGCCGAAAGTTGCGGCTCGACCCGTTACTGACTGGTCCCCGATGGTGGCAGTCATTTTACCTATCAAGGGAGTAGAATCGGGTACTCATGCGAATTTGGAGGCAGTGCTGCATCAAGCCTATCAGCACTACCGGGTCATTGCCACGGTGGAAAGCTCCGATGATCCGGTGTGCGAAGTGATTCGTGAACTGCAAAAGAAGTTGCCTCCGGGCAAGCTGGATCTTGTCGTTGCCGGCCGGGCGGTGGAAAGAGGGCAGAAGGTGCAAAACGCGTTAAAAGCGGTTGCGGCGACGACGGACCAGGACGAAGTGTTAGCGTTTGTGGATGGCGACGCCAATCTGGGTCCACAGTGTTTGCAGGCTTTGATCGGGCCATTGGGATATGGCCCGCATATCGGTGCGACGACGGGCTACAGGTTTTACATACCGGTCAATTCGCATGCGGCTAATGCCATCGTTTCGATATCCAATGCGATTGTGGCAAGTTTGTTTGGTCCCTACCGGCGCACGGTGGCGTGGGGCGGCTCCATGGCCATTCGGCGGGCGGATTTTTATGGGTATGGGGTGGACGCAGCGTGGAAGTACGCTCTTAGTGACGATTTTACGCTTTCCTGGTGTGTGCGAAAAAAAGCGGGTGTGAAAATTCATTTTGTACCGCAGTGCCTGGTGGCCTCCTCCGCGGATTATTGTTTTGGCAGCCTCTTTGAATTTATGACCAGGCAGTTTCGCATCACCCGGATAAGTGCGTGGCACTTATGGGCGAGCGCTACAGCGGGATCAGGACTATACCTGCTGACTTTTTTTTCTGCACTTTATTTTGCCATATCCGGTTTTTACCTGCACCAATGGGGTGGGGCGGCGGGATCACTGGCAGTGTTGGTTGTGTTGTACGTGTTGAGCATCTTGCGCGGACTGATGTTGCTGCGCGGCGGCCGTCGGCTGCTGCCGAGCCATGCTGCAGCGTTAAATCGGGTGTGGTGGTGGTATGCGTTGGGCTTTCCACTGGTGCAGGCCTGGATGCTGCTGACACTGGTTGCGGCGGGCGTTGGACGGCGCATGACCTGGCGGGGAATTCGCTATCGCATGGTAAGCCCTCTGAAAACCGAAGTGCTGGGTCATGTGGAATGATGTCGGGAATGATTGAGATTATTCTGGGCACAGGCGGGTTTGAGCGTTCGTGATGCCGATCAGAAATTTACAGTGTGAAGGCCGGCCGACCACCGGTTCGCCGTCAATACCAACGCCAAAAGATTCAAGTTGCACGTAGCGTCCGCTGTTTTCCTCCAGGAACGCCAGCGGAATGCTTTGCGCTGCATCATTGTACAATTGCACGGTCCAGGGGCGGACGATGGCACCCGGCAGGTGCAAAGGCGTATCCGGTGGAGATGCCACCAGTCTCGTGCCGTCCGGCAGGGTGCCCACATAAATATGGGCGGGATCAAGGGATAATGCTGTGTCGGATGGAAATTCCCGTGTCGCCACGATGGCCCAGATATAGCCTTCGATCAATTGTCGGCTTTGCAGATAAGGGACAGAGTCCATGTAGCGGCTGGTCATGGTGGTTCATTCCTCTCCGCGGATAAGATCTTCATAGCATTCCCGCTTGCGGATGATACGCCAATTGGAACCATCCACCAGAATTTCCACCGCCCGGGGGCGGGCATTGTATTGGCTGCTCATGGCAAAGCCGTAAGCTCCGGCGGAAAACAGGGCTAGGAGATCACCGCGGTGCAGCGGCGGAAGGTAACGATCTTTGGCGAAATAATCGCCGCTTTCGCAGATGGGTCCGACCACATCCACAAGTTCATCATCTGGACTTCGCTGCGTGCTAAGCCGGCTTGCGGGTGGGTGGGTGGGTGCCGTTGGCCATATAAAATGGTAGCTCTCGTAAAGGGTGGGGCGAATGAGGTCGTTCATGGCGGCATCCACGATAATAAACTTGCGGCGTCCGCCCTGTTTCACGTATTGAACGCGGGACACAAGAATACCGGCATTGCAGGAAATGGACCGGCCCGGTTCCAGGAGTACCTTCAAGCCGGTATTTTGCAGCAGGGGCACAATGGCCGCGGCGTAGATTTCAGCAGGGGGGGCTTCGTTACCTTCATAAAACGCGGCGAATCCACCGCCGATATCAATGGTATCCACCCGGATGCCGCGTTGCCTGAGGCGTTGAATCAGTTGGAGAGCCTTACCGATGGCATCGACGTAGGGTTGAGGGGTTTTAATGGGTGAGCCGATGTGCAGGTGCAAAGCATTGAGTCGGACATGTGTGGCGGCAGCAGCCTGCACATAAAATTCTTCAGCCCGGTCAATATCGACGCCGAATTTAGTATCCTTCTTTCCCGTGAGCGTTTTGACGTGAGTTCCGTGGCTGGTAACGTCCGGATTAACGCGGAGTGCGGCCTTGGTGTGGATGGATTTTTGGGCCGCGAGTCGTTCCAGGTTCCAGAATTCTTCTTCACTTTCGATATTAAACCAGCCGATGCCGGCGTCCAGAGCGTCGTTTATTTCCGGATCGGTTTTGCCTACGCCGGCAAAAACTATTTTGGACGGATCTGCACCGGCGCGGCGGGCGCGAAAGAGTTCGCCGCCGGAAACTACATCAAACCCGCTGCCGCAAGCCCGCAGCGCAGCAAGGATAGCCAGATTGCCGCAGCTTTTAACGGAATAGCAGATCAGTGGGTGCAGGGGGGCAAAGGCTTCGGCGATACGCTGATAGTGCGTTTGCAGCGTGGCCAAAGAGTAGATGTAGGCTGGAGTGCCAACTTGACGAACAATTTCCTCCACCGGCACCTGCTGGCAGTAAAGTTGTCCGTCACGATATATGAAATGATCCATGGTGTGCGCTTTCGTGCATGCAGGAGGTTAGAGGCCGTGGTGTTACTACCGACACCGGATTAGGCCGATGATTAAGCGAACTTCTGGAGAAAATCGATAGCAGCCCTCGCTGCTTCCTCCGCGGTACTTTCGTAAGGATATAATTCCACGGTTACCCAGCCGGTGTATTGAATCGTACGGATGGCTTTAAAAATTGCGGGCCAGTTCATGGCTCCGCGGCCGGGAATGAGATGCTGATGAATGCGGTCTTCCCGGATGTCCTCCAGATGAATGTGGGCAATCCAGGGCTGTGCGTTCTCCAGCACGCGGGCCGGGTCTTCGCCAACACAGAAAAAATGTCCAAGATCGCAGTTCATTTTGAGGTTCGGATGATTCATGCGGTAAAGAAGCTCGATGCACTGCGTGCTGGTTTCAATCAGCAGGCCAGGCTCAGGTTCAACCATCAGAATGATGTGATGCTTTTGCGCGGCCGGCAGCACTTCGCGCAAGCCCGCTTCGTAACGATCGAGGCCTGTGGTCCGGTCATCAGTGCCCAAAGGACCGCCGGGCTGAAGCGAAATGGATTTGGCTCCTAATGCGGCGGCCATCTCGATGCAGTTAAGGGTATGTGTGATGCGCTGCCGTCGCAAAGCGGAATCTGCTTCGATCCAGGATGGATGGTACGTATCGCCCAGGGCAAACAGGGTGAAGGCGTTGACATTGGAGATTCCGAGTTTAAATTTCTCCAGCAAACTCTTCAAGGATTGAATGCGCACCGGAGATATATGAGGCGGGTACGCATGGGGTACATCAGCCATAATTTCAACCCCTGCATACCCCAGAGCGGCAATGCTGCTGATGGCGTCCTCCAGGGAATGCTTTTTATAGGCATTGGTTGAAAAGGCGAATTTTACCATGTTAATCGGCAATATCCACACCCATCGACCGGGCGGTTCCCGCAATGACACGTTCGGCTGCGGCAACGTCTGAAGCCACCAGATCGGGATATTTTTCCTGGGCGATCTTGCGCAATTGGGCCTTCGTCAGCTTGCCGATCTTATTTTTATTCGGCTCGCCGCTGCCTTTTTCCAGACCCAGCACATCTTTAATCATGACCGATGCGGGTGGGGTTTTGATCACGAAGTCAAAGGATTTGTCATTGTAGACAGTAACCTCTACGCCCACCACTTTGCCCTTAAGCGCAGCAGTAGCGGCATTAAAACGCTGAATGAATTGTCCGGGGTTGACGCCATTGGCACCGAGCACGGGACCCAGCGGTGGAGCGGGCGTGGCCGTACCGCCCGGGGCCTGCATTTTGAAACGTTTAACTATTTCCTTGGCCTTGGCCATCGAATGCCTCAACTTTCTGTAAAAACGTAAACTCTTTTCCAGGCAAAACTGTAAAAGGACTGCAGCCTTTCAGGTGCTGGAATGTCTTTCCTCATTGGACCAATATACTTCCCGTTCTCCGACCGATTCGGATGGCGATTCATGCAGCACGCTGATATGTGTAACGCGATGTCCGCGTTGCTGCAGCCTGGACCGGGTCTGAGAAATAAAACGCCGCACCGAGTAAGCCGCAATAGCGAAAACCGCCAAACCCAACAACACACAAACGACTATAAAAAGGAAAAAGAAAGCGGCGATAAAAGTGGCGGTTCCAACAATCAGTGTCAGCACCACGCGCAACGCATACGGCAACGTCCATCTTCGACGAGACGGCTCAACTGATTGCCCAAAGCCATGATATGCCACTAATTTAATCATTTTAAAACCAAGTCCCAATACGGCGTATGCCTGCTACGGCACCGCAATGTTCATTGCACCTTTTCAAGCTGCCAGTATTCAAGTTCCAGCGGCGTGGCACGGCCGAAAATGGTAACGATGACGCGGACGACACCCTTGTCCGGGAAGATTTCGTCGACATTGCCTTCGAAGCTCTCGAAAGGCCCTTCTTTAATTTTAACCGCATCGCCCTTAAGGAAATCCACCTTGACCGCCGGGCCGGCTTCGGGTTTTTCCGCTTCGGCGAGTATTTTTTCCACTTCTTTTTCCGTCATCGGCAAGGGCTTATTTTTGTGGCCGATGAAGTCTCCTACCCCCTGGGTTTCCTTAAAAAGGTAATAGGCCGGCTCACGGATAGTTCCATCAGAAGCCAAATCCATCTCGATAAACACATAGCCGGGATATAGCTTGCGATCGGCCAGTTTCTGCTGTCCACCCTTGACGTGCTTGACCCGTTCTTTCGGGACCAGAACGCGGCCAATCAGATCTCCAAGATTTTCGATCTTGATTTTTCGCTCCAGCGCTTCGCGGACGGAATCTTCCCGATTTGACGCCACTTTAAGCACAAACCATTGTTTTGTTGAAGTTGTCACAAAAACTCCAAAAATTTCATTTATTATAACCCGTCCGACTCGCGTGTATCCATGGACCATCCGGTACACATTGCGGATTGCGCCGTATCCTCCGACGCCTTGGTTCACCTTTATGATAGCACATGAATGGCCTGAAAGAGCCAAACAAAGCCAAAGTCCACCAGCCACAGCATTCCAGCCAGCAGAAATACCATCAGGACCACGAGTTTGGTGGCCGTAACCACCACTCGCGGCAGTGGCCAAGCCACTTTACGCATTTCGCTTTCGGTGAGAATCATAAAATCGGCGAACTTGGGCTTGTTGACGATCCAAAAGGAGAAGATAGCTCCGGACGCCGCCAAAATGAGCGAAACAATAGCCTTGATGTAACTGGGTTGCAGTGCGATGATGCGGTGGTCGACCCAACGTATGCCCAAAAGCAAAATAATGGCTATTCCAGCCACCGTGCCCATGCGCACGTATTTACCCTGTCCTTTTTTGTAAATGTTAAACACCGACAATGGCAGTCCTCTTTTTGTTTTTCGTGCGGCCGCGGGGGCTTTCAGCTCAATCGTGCTAAAATTCTTCTGATTAGCCCCCGATTTTCTAAATTGTGGTACGCACCTGCCTGATCACCACGACAGGCAGGAGTCGAACCTGCAACCCCCGGTTTTGGAGACCGGTGCTCTGCCAATTGAGCTACTGTCGTATCATCCGCTCATCGCAGCCACAGGCTTCGGATTCGAAATAGCGTTTACGCAAAATCCTGCCAAATCAACGGGTACTCCAAATCCGGCGGGCTGACGAATTACTTGCCCTTCTTTATCTTATGTTCCGTATGTTTTCGCAATCGCGGAGAGAATTTGTGGAACAACTTTTTGGTGTCCATTTCCTTCGGATTAATGCTCATCCGATAATTCAGATCCTGCGTCTGCGTACATTGCAGCCAAACCCATTCGCGAGCCATGGTTAATACTCCGTCGTTGAAAAGTTCTCTGTTCCGGGTCAGGCGATAATTTTGGTAACCACACCGGCTCCAACCGTGCGACCGCCTTCACGGATGGCAAACCGCACGCCCTGTTCCATGGCAATGGGACATTCGCCCAAGTCGACGGTGATTTTCACGTTGTCGCCAGGCATGACCATCTCTGTGCCGGTCGGCAAGTCCAGAGATCCGGTAACATCAGTCGTCCTGAAATAAAACTGCGGACGATAGCCCTTGAAAAATGCGGTATGTCGGCCACCTTCTTCTTTGGTAAGAACATAAATTTCCGCTTCAAACTTGGTGTGCGGCGTGATGGACCCGGGTTTGGCCAGCACTTGGCCGCGCTCCAGTTGTTCTTTTTCGACACCACGCAGCAAAAGGCCTACGTTGTCGCCTGGAATTGCGGAATCCAGAGTTTTCTGGAACATTTCGACGCCAGTAACCACCGTTTTCTGGGAGTCTTTTTTCAGGCCGACAATTTCCAGTTCATCGCCCACTTTGACCGTACCACGTTCCACGCGGCCCGTACCGACCGTGCCACGGCCCTTAATGGAGAATACGTCTTCAACCGGCATGAGGAACGGCTTGTCCGTTTCGCGCACGGGTTCCGGTATGTAGCTGTCGAGAGCTTCCACCAGTTTAAGGATCGGCTCGATGGCCTTGGCATCCGTGGGGTTCTTAAGGGCATTGACTGCCGCCCCGCGAATGATCGGGATCTCGTCGCCGGGGAATTTGTACTTGTTGAGCAATTCGCGAATTTCCAGTTCCACCAGTTCCAGCAGTTCCGGATCATCAACAAGATCGACCTTGTTGAGGAATACCACAATTCGCGGCACGTTGACCTGCCGAGCCAGCAGCACGTGTTCGCGGGTTTGCGGCATGGGACCGTCCGCCGCGGAAACCACGAGGATGGCACCATCCATCTGGGCTGCGCCGGTGATCATATTTTTGACGAAATCGGCGTGTCCCGGGCAGTCAATGTGTGCATAGTGCCGCTTGTCTGACTCGTATTCCACGTGAGAAACAGCAATGGTGACGATCTTACTTGGATCACGTCGTCCCTGCTTTTCCGACGCCTTGGCGACAGTGTCATAGGCTACTGCCGTGGCCAGGCCTTTTTGGGCCAGCACGGTGGTCAGCGCTGCGGTGAGTGTAGTCTTGCCGTGATCGATATGTCCGATCGTGCCGACGTTTACGTGAGGTTTCTTACGTTCAAATACGCCTTTAGCCATGGAAAATAACTCCTACAGAAAAAAAATATACGAAGGGTATGATCACGAACAACGGATTACACCCGCCTACAACACGTTTAACTCACCGCATTCAACCTTGGATGGTCTTGAACGGTGGTGTCTCCACTATCGCACCGGCAAGCCCATCAAGCTACTGATGGGACTTGAACCCATGACCTCGTCCTTACCAAGGACGCGCTCTACCAACTGAGCTACAGCAGCGTTACCGCCGGTGCCCGGTAATCTTAGCCGGTCCGAAACCATCAGCCAAGTGCGGCAATTGCACCCGCAATCCGCAATTTTGCAAGCCATCACCCTGGCACCACCCGGACCGCAATCCCGGCATTACCGGGAAAGACAAGCCAGTTTACCGCTTTGCCGCAGTGGCTGCAAGAGTCTTTCTGCAGGTCACCGGGCGGAGGGGCGAATAAGGGTGGATTACGGGATTCGAACCCGCGACCCCGAGGACCACAACCTCGTGCTCTAGCCAGCTGAGCTAAATCCACCGTACCATTATTGTATCTTCTCGGTTTTTCGCCCCTCTATACAACTTTTTTCAGCGGGTCAGTATCACCTTGTGAACAGGATCCGCCAAAAACATCAGTGTATGCGCAATAGTCCAGGTCGTCAACGGCGGCTCGGAGCTTTGTCAATTTTTACATTCTGCAAATAAAGCCTCCGACGCAGTGGGTAGGTACAAAACCATCGCGGCAAAGACGCATGAATGTGAACGCCAAAAATGCTTGCCAACGTATGTTGATATTGACTTGGGCAATTTTCCTGGACCGTCGGCTGATAGGGTGGCATGGAGATCGCACGCGTCGATCATTATGTTGGTGTGGCGATTCGACTCGAACGTGATTGGCATTCCTGCACGGCAAAGCCTGAGTGAGCAAACTGCAACATCCGATGGCAAACACCGGCAAGTGACCTGGCAAAAATAAATTTAGATTTTATGGAGTATCGTGGAGCGATGGCGTCCCTGGGACCGCGGGCATCCTGCCCGCATGGTCGTAGCCGGCAATGTCTCCATCGTCGCGACGAACATCAACGGT
>JAJYDW010000097.1 GCA_021790385.1 Planctomycetota bacterium | reverse complement strand
TCAATTTATCGCCTGCGATCAAATCGAGTTCTCCGACACGCCGCGGAATCTGGTGGAATTTTCGCAGCGGGCGGATTACGGCACGATTGGCATCGGGTTGTTGCAGTCCAGACCGGGGGATTTTGCCATTCCCGCGATTGCACCGAATCAGGCCGCCGCTTGCCTCTCCAAACCCGTCAGCGGCCCTTTAACAGCCATTACACCCATCAACAAGCCTGTGGCCGCTGTTGTCGCACGCCGCCTGACAATCCCCGCTCATGGCAAGGCCGATGTATGCTTCATCATGGCCTGGCGATTTCCCAATCTCTACATGGTCTCGCCGCCCAGGCAGAACATGGGCAACTACTACGCCACCCTTCAGCCATCTGCGCGGGCCTTTGCCGCATACGTAGCGGGCGACTATAAACGGCTCGCTGGCGACACGATGTTGTGGGTGCATACATGGTACCATTCCACCCTGCCCTGGTGGTTTCTCAACCGCACCTTCGCCAACGTTTCTACCCTCGCCACCATGACGTGCTACCGGTTTGCCGATGGAACCTTCTATGGTCTGGAAGGTATGGGCACGGCACCCGGAACATGCATTCACGTCTACATGTACGCTCAGGCTCCCGGCCGGCTGTTTCCACAACTGGAGAAACAGCGGTTGAACCGCGTCGAATTCGGCACGTCGTTTAATCACGTCTCCGGGGGAATGGACACGCGCGGCGAGGCCGATCGCCTGTTCTTTGGCAGAAAAAGGCCGCCTGGCCTGGGGGCCATCGATGGAATGCTCGGTGCCGTGTTGCGTGTCTATCGGGGCAGCCAGACGTCCACCAATCTGAATTTCTTGAAAAAGCTCTATCCACGGGTTCGTCTGCTGATGCGCCGGATTATCCAAGTCTGGGATCCACACCACCAGGGCATCCTGACGGGAGGACAAACCAACACGCTCGATTCCACCTGGGTCGGCAAGATACCCTGGATCAGCAGCCTCTATTTAGCCGCCATGGATGCAACCGCGCACATGGCCGATGAAACAGGTGATACGCAATTCGCAGGTCTCTGCCGCAGGATTGTCGCCCGCGGGCGAAAAAACTTTGTTTCTGAATTATGGTGCAAGCCCTTCCAATATTTTATTCAGATACCGGATCTCCGATATCTCAAAGCACCGGGTTCTTACACGGGTTGTGATATAGACCAGTTGCTCGGCGAGGGCTGGGCTTACCAGGTCGGCATCAATCGGTTGTTGCCGCAGTCCAAGGTGCTCACAGCGCTTAGGTCTATTTACCGCTACAACTTTACGCTGAACGTCGGACCCTTCCGCAAGGCCCACCCCAGCGGACGGTGGTTTGCCATGCCGGGGGAAGGCGGGACGATTATGGTTACCTTTCCATTTGGACAGCCGTTCCGCGGAGCCAATCCGCACGGCTATTTCAATGAATGTATGAGCGGCTTTGAACACTCTCTGGCGGCGCTGATGCTTTATGATGGTTTAACAACCGATGGACTGGCCGTGGAGCGGGCCATTAACGACCGCTACAACGCCCGTAAACGCAACCCGTACAACGAAATTGAATACGGCACACACTATGCCCGCGCCATGGCCAGTTATGGAGTTTTTCTGGCGGCCTGCGGTTTCCAATACAACGGGCCCCTGGGATACATGGCGTTTGCTCCGCGGCTGTCGCCGGGGCATTTTAAGGCGGCCTTTACCGCTGCCGCAGGCTGGGGCAGCTTTGCCCAGCAACGCACGGCGGACCAGCAGCACGAAGAGATTAAACTCAAGTGGGGCACTCTTTCGCTTCAGAAGATGGCGTTTGCTATCCCCTCCAGGCAGGTCCTGCATGGGGGGAAGGTCGCCGCCGACGGAAAACCGATTGCCGCCGCATTCGTCCAACACAAGAATCGGGTTGTGATCAAGCTCGATGCAACAACCCATCTACAAGCCGGCAATACACTCACAGTCACCATCTTTTTTCACCAGGGCCAGCCGCCTGTAAGGAGTACAACCAAATGACGCATGATCATCCACCAGACCGATCCCAAGGCTCCACAGCGCACGCTTGCAGGGCGGGCGATGCGCCAGGTGTTGGTACATTAGACCGGCGGGAGTTTCTAAGGCGGATGGCGGCAGCGGGGGCGGTCTTATTGCTCACCGATTTGTCCGCAGCGGACATCGCACAAGGCGGGCCTGCACATGGCGGCGACATGCCGGCGGCTGCGGGCATCTCCACGGATGCCTATTTACACGCGCGGCAGCGGGCGAAGGAACTGGTTTCGCAGATGACTCTTGCTGAGATGATCGGCCAAACCGGCAATACGGCGCCGGCCATCAAAAGGCTGGGGCTGCCGCGCTATCAATACTGGGCCTCAGCCCTGCACGGTCTGGTGTGCCCTGCCCCGGTCACCAGTTTCCCGATACCGCTGGCGCTGGGCTGCACCTGGGATCCGGACCTGGCTTTTCAAATGTACACGGCAGTTTCGGACGAAGCGCGGGCCTATCATAATAAGTTCGGACGCGACTTGTGTTTCTGGGATCCGCCGACACTGAATATTCAACGCGATCCGCGTTGGGGCCGTTGCGAAGAAGTGCCCGGTGAAGATCCATGCCTGCTTGGGACTCTCGCGGTTGAGATGATTCGCGGCATGCAGGGTACGGATGCCCGCTACCTCAAGACGGCCGCATGCGCCAAGCATTTCATCTGCAACAATACCGACGATGACCGCATGAGCGTTTCGGCGTCCGTCGATCCGCGCAGCTTCTGGGAGTATTACACCCGGGCCTTCCGTGCCGCGGTTATACAGGGAGATGTCTTTACCGTCATGGGCGCGTACAACGCCCTCAATGGCGTGCCCTGCTGTGCCGATCACTTCCTGTTGACCGATCTTTTGCGCCAGCGCTGGGGCTTTCGCGGGTACGTCACGTCTGATTGCGATGCCATCTTCAACATTTTTAGTCCGCACCATTATGCCTCCTCGCCGACGGTCGCAGCCGCCATGGCCATCCGGGCCGGGTGTGATCTGAACTGCGGCGTTACGACACAGAAGCACCTGCAGGCCGCCGTGGAGAAGCATCTGGTATCCAAGCAGCAGATCGCTGATGCAGTCACGCATATCCTGACGGTAAGATTTCTGCTTGGTGAATTTGATCCGCCCACCCGCGTACCCTACAGCGATATCGGTTTTGATGTGGTAAACTCACCGCAGCATCAAGCCTTGGCCGTAAAGGCCGCGCGCGAGACGATTGTGCTCTTAAAAAATGACGCGGCAGCCCTGCCGCTGAAGAAAAACAACCTTCAGAAGGTGGCCGTGATCGGGCCGCTGGCCATGGGGTGCCATCTCGGCGGATACAGCGGTTCGCCGTCAATTCGTATTTCACCGCTCCAGGGAATCGCCGCGGCGCTCAATGGCCAGTTAAGCCTCTCGCCGCGATTAGAGTGGCCCGGGCAAGTAGTCAAGGCCTCCGAAGGCGTTCGGACGAACTTTTCCAGCGGAAGCGGAGCGACTTTTGTCGGCCAGATCCGCCAGGGATCCTGGATCGAATGTAGACCGCAGGACCTCACCGGCAAAACCTCCGTGGCCTTCCGTATTGCCAATGACTCGCGTAACACCGCCGTCATCCACGTGCATGCTGATTCATTGAACGGACCAATACTTGCGAGTGTCAAAGTTCCACCCACCGGCAGTTGGCTGGCGTGGAAAACCGTCACCGCGCCTCTCAAGGCCGTCAGCTCTCGCCATGCAATTTTTCTGCGATTTACCGGTAAGGCCGGTTGGCTCTGCAATGTCCAGTGGGCAGAGTTCAGACCGGTGGAGAAGATGGCTCAGCCCCAGCCCCAGCCAGGCCGACCTTTGATTCTGTTTCATCATGGGTGCAGCATCATGGGGGCTAAAGAGCCTGATGAGTTTGCCGCTGCGGTGGAGGCCGCCCGACAGGCAGATGTTGCGATTCTGGTGTGCGGGATCAATCAAAGCGTTGATCGTGAGGCCTGCGACCGCAAAGACCTCAGGCTACCGGGGGTGCAGCATGAACTCATTCAAGCCTGCCGGCAGGCCAATCCGAAGACCATTCTGGTGCTGAGCACCAACAACTCCGTCGCGGTGAATTGGGAGCAGGCGCACGTGCCGGCCATTGTGGCGGCGTTTTTTGGAGGTCAGGCGCAGGGTACGGCAATTGCCGATGTGCTCTTCGGCCATTACAACCCCAGCGGCAAAACATGCTGCACGTGGTATGAGTCTGCCAAAGATCTGCCTCCGTTTCACGATTATGACATCACCAAAGGTCGCACCTACATGTATTTTGAAGGCCAGCCGCTGTACCCCTTCGGTTACGGCCTAAGCTACACAAGCTTTAAGTTCAGCAACCTGAAAATCAGCGCCAAGTCATTGCGCCCGGGCAAAGCGGTGCGCATCAGCGCTCGCATTACCAATACGGGCGAGCGCGAAGGAACCGAAGTTGCTCAACTGTATATCACCGCACCGCCGTCGCCGGTAAAACGCCCCGTCAAGCAGCTCGTGGACTTTAAGCGGCTGGAACTCAACGCCGGCGAAAGTAAAACCGTAACATTCACGCTCCCCTACAATGACCAGGCGCTCTGGTACTGGCATCAAGCTCAGAAGAAATTTGTGCTGCAGCCTGGTCCGCTAAAGTTGATGGTCGGCAGTTCCTCCGCGGATATTCACCTCACCGGTGAGATCGCATTGGCGGCCACCGTCGGCGACGTCGGTGGTCCGGCGACGCTCATAGGCGTGGCTGAAAAGGCAGCCGTAATCTAAATGCGGCCAATAGCTGCCATCTAAACTATACGCCAACGATAATGTCTGTGTCTTGCCGCAAGCCCAGCAGTGTGGGTCTGGGGCGGCACATCCCCCTCGGACTGGGGAAGCGATCGCGCGCCTTGGCTTTCAGCCGCATACGCTCACAATTTGTATCGGCAGGTTCGTTAATCCAATTACGTTTTGGAATATATCCCCATCGCGGCCCAAACTCCTGCTTTTTGCATATATTATTCACAAACCACATTCAATTCGGGCATGCCAGCGCCTGTCATACCAAAGTTGTAATGTCCTGTTTGGCCAAAGTTAAAATGTCCTCTTTTGTAAAAAGGGGAATGTATGTGCCAAGAGGAATTACTAATGATGAGTCAGCGGGATCG
>JAJYDW010000052.1 GCA_021790385.1 Planctomycetota bacterium | reverse complement strand
GTGGTACAGTCTGTCAACATGGCCTTGCCTCCTTGCAAAATTGAAAAGTTCTATCAACCCCTTGATTTTACACGGTGCAAGGCCTGCTCGCAAGTCGCCGTGGGCTAAAACTGATGAAATATCCGGGCTAACTAGAATGTTGCCGGTGTTTGGGATTAAGCTTGGCGACGACCTGGTAAGGCCCAATTTGAATAATCTGTCCGGATTTTGGGAAGATGTACCTACCCAACGCATCAATACCAGGTTATTGGATCTGGCGGGCCGCCATTTGGGCTGGCCGGTTTTCCGGCGAGAAGCGGTGGAATCCGCAGAAGAATACGCCGGATTGTTGCAAGAAGCCAAAAATCTACTAAAGAATAAATTCGCGGATGACAGTATTTGGGCCTTTAAGGACCCACGGGCCAACCGGCTGCTTTTTTTCTGGCAACGGGTCTTTTCGGATTTGAATTATCAAGATCGCTATATGCTCGCCTTGCGCAATCCCGCCAGTGTGGCCCAGTCACTTTTGGTCTCATCAGGTCTCAAACTCGCAACGGGCCTGGCCTTGTGGCTGGAGTGTACAGTGCAAGCTGTGCAAGACACCCTTGGAAAACCCCTGGTGGTTGTTGCCTACGAGCGTCTGCTGACCGACACCCGCCGGGAAATCCTGCGGGTTGCCCGCGGACTGAAGATGACCTGGCGGTTGGTGGAGGATGAGATGGTTTATTATCAGCGGCAATTCATCGATACTTCGCTGCGGCATGTGGAGTCTTCCCGAACTGAGCTGATGCGCCTGACCAAAATGTTGCCATTGGCTCTGGATGTGTACGATCTGCTAAGCCAACAAGCCGCCGATGAAATCCGCGATAAGGAGTTCAGACAGCGATGGGATGCGATGTATGCCCGATACAAGGTGGAATACCCGGCCTTTATTGCCGCCAATTCATGGCTGGGAGACAGGCATGCGATATCGGTGGCCGATGTGCGTCGCATATATTGGCGGATTGCGTACCATGGATCGGCGGAAATATGGCGGTTGGCCAGACGTGCCGTGGACAAGGTGTTACTGGAGGCGTAAAAGGGGCGGTTCACGGGCATACACAGCCAAGGCAATGGCCAATAACCTGATGTATCCGGATAAAATACCCAGATCGATGAAATATATGCGTTTATGCCAATAAAAGTGGCAACGGGTAAATCGTAGCTATGTGGAGAATAACGTATGCTTGATAACGCACTCGTAGCGCGGATTCGCTGTGTGCTGATGTTGATTTTAGCCGGAGGGTTGGCCATTGGCACCTCTTGGAGTAACGGGATAGCGGATGCTTCGCCTGCTTCAGTGCGGCTGGCTGATTTGCTCAACTCGCACCATTATCATCAGGCGCTTAGCCAAGCCTCTGCACTGCTGAATCTAAGTCATAGCGCCCGTGTGCATCAGGGCGTAAGTCGTTATGAATTGCTGCAGGTGAAGGGCGAAGCTCTGCTCCGGCTGAAGCTTTTTGATGCGGCCACGGACACTTACCGGTCCATGGCAAAGCTTGCACCGTCGGTTCGTCAGACACGTATAGACCGGGCTACTGCGGCGCTGATAGATCACAGCATCGCTGGCTACTACACCCCACAGCATCGCTCCGAGCATGGCCTGGGACCGGTGCGCATTAACATTTTGCCCGCTGGTTCGCGACGGCAAGCCATGCGTGCCTTTTACCGGGACCAATGGACCATCCTGAAGCCGCGATTGAAAGCCGCATTGCACCGCTCGGAATTAGGGCCGTTGCTGCGACTCTTTTTACCCCTGCGTCAAGCTGTAGATATGGAAACCGCCGCCAGCCGCAAAGCTGTGGATAACGACTCTGATTCGTTGCGAGCCTCGCGCCCGGCGCAAGCGGCGGTGGATAGCAGCACCGATCGGATTGTGCAATTAACCAGCCGGGGGCTTAAGAGCATGGATTCGCGTATACAAGCCATCGTCACATCTTCCCATACTCTGATATTTTTCCGCCACCGAACCGCCCCCCGCGGTGTTACCCAGCCCGAGGCCAACGAACTGCAAAATATGATCCAGACTTGCCAGGATATTTTGACGATGATTAAACGCTTTTCGCGTACCTTTCCGGACTTTTCCACAGATTGTGCGCAGCTCAGACGCTTAAAAGGTAAGACTTTGCACGTTGAACATCTGGCCCAAAACACTCTACCCTGAGGCCGGCATGATGCCCATGGCCCTGGACCTTGGCGAAAGCGGCAAGCAGTCTGCACCTATCGGTCGTGCGGTCATCGGCGGATTAGTCTTTGCCACCGTTACCCCGCTGTTGGTCCTGCCGGCCCTTTATGCCATCCTCCAGGGCATGGCCAGCGTAAAAACCGCCTCTATTGATCCCGATGATGCCGATGGCTCATTTTTCGACCCGCATCCTCCACCGGGCTGATGCTGGGGCCACTGGTGGATTTTCACCTCATTTGAGACTACTATATTGGCTCGCACGCGCGGGCGTGGCGGAATTGGCAGACGCGCCAGATTCAGGTTCTGGTATCGCAAGATGTGGAGGTTCGACTCCTCTCGCCCGCATATTGACTCAAGTTTGCACTACC
This sequence comes from Planctomycetota bacterium, assembly GCA_021790385.1. GTDB lineage: Bacteria > Planctomycetota > Phycisphaerae > WQYP01 > WQYP01 > JABEVA01. The sequence goes on along the minus strand of JAJYDW010000052.1, from coordinate 22,986 downwards.
AGTTCGTAAGCAGATAAATGGCCGATAGCCTCCAGAACCGTATGGCGTTTCGCCGACGGACATCATTTTTCGCCCGATAATAACGGCGGTGCCGCAACGGCACTGATTCGATGACTATTCCCCGGCCAGTCCCATGGTATCCATTCCTCCAGGTTCAGTTTTATTTACCTATGTGCCGATAAATCAGGTGAGGTTTGGGAATACATGCAAAAATGGCTTAGAGGTCTCCAACACCGCCTGATTCAATCCCGCGCTGTTCTTCTGGTCGGGTGCGCTATTGCTCTGGCCATTGCAGTACCGGCCACCCAATACTACTTTACGCAAGCCGGCGAAATAAGACTTGCCAAACGCGAATTAAGTTGGGATCGTTACGTGCGACCCTTAATCCCCTTGATGCAGTTGCTGCAACTCCATGAGCGCAACCTGTTGCAGGCCCGAAGCGGTGATAAGACCGCCGCCCTGCGCCTGGATCACGTTGCCGCGCGGATCAATCGTAGAATCCAGAGTTTTACACCCATCAACCAAAAGCTTGCGGCCCAGCTCCATATCAACGCCCGTTGGAATATCTTCACCCATGATTGGCAGAATATAATCGCCAATAAAAATGCGCTCACAAATTCCACTTTGCGACAGCGTTACGCGGCACTGCGAACCAACTTATGGACCACCATCGTGCGCGGTGCCGATAGCGCCCAGGTGCTATCCCAGAGCAATCCTGCTGCACTGAATCAGATTGATGTGCTGCGCATGCGGGTTCCGGCCATTCTGGTGCGCCTGACCATCATGCAGAATCTGCTTCTTACTTTGCCGCCGGGCCATGGTGCTTCACCATCGCGACTGCGCGAACTCCGGCAGGTGATCGACCGGATCAATGCAGCGGTACTGACCATGCGCAGTGATCTGGTACATGCGCTGGCCCTGCAGACGGCGTCACCACATAACTTTACCGGCGGGTTGAACCGGCTGCTGGTCAATATTCGCGCGATACGTAAACAAAGCCGCACTGCCCCCGACATATTTGCCGCCCAACACCAGCGGAATGCTCTGCTGAAACAGTTGGCGGCTGCCGCAGTCAATGCACGCCGGGTGGCCTGGGCCTGCTCCCGGGATCTGGCCAGCAGCGTCAAAGATCGCATTACGTATTTGCGCTGGCATTTTTTTGTTTCGCTGGCCATTACTCTCATTGTCACCGTGAGTGTCCTGCTTTTATTTCTGGCCCTTTATCGCTCCATGAAAACAGCGATGGCCAATCAGCTTGGCGCGGAACGCAACCTGCGCCGGGCCAACAATCTCTATGCCGCCCTTAGCCAGACCAATGAACTTATCGCCCGCCATTGTGAACCGGACAAGCTTTTCACCCAAATTTGTGAAATCGCGGTCAAGTATGGCGGCTTTGCCCTGGCCCTGATCGCCGAAAAGGATCTGACCAGTGGTGAGATTGCCATCGGCGCAGCGCACGGCGAATTCCGCCAGCACCTGCGCGATTTTCTGGATACTTCGCATCCGGAGTTAATTTCCCCGGCCAATCCCATAATCCGGGCTTTTACCATGGAAGAACCAGTGGTAAATAATCACCTCAAGGTCCTTTCTGACGTGGATCTGGCGGCCACCTTTGGAACCATGGGCCTGAATTCGGCCGGAATCTTTCCATTGAGTCGAAACGGAAAAATCGCCGCAGTATTGGCGGTGTATGCACTGGCCGAAAACTTTTTTGATTCGCAGGTCAGTGGATTGCTCATTGAAATGTCGCACGCGATTTCTTTTGCGCTGGACGATATGGAACGTGAAAAGCACCGCCGGAGCACCGAACAGGCCCTGCGCGATTCGGAATTGCGGTATCACCTGATTATGGAAAGTGCCGGAGATGCCATTATTTTGATGGATGACACCGGCCATATTATTGATTTGAACCGGCGTGCTGCCGAACAATTCGGTTATACGCGATTGGAAATGCTGGAGTCTTGCAGCGATATATTGTTTCCCCAGGACATCCGGCAGGAATGCATGCTGCGGCAAAAGAGCGTGCTGGAAAGCGGCCAGAGTATTAATACCACCGTCACGGCGCAGCGGAAGGATAACACCACATTTCCGGTGGAGCTGGCGGAATCTCGCGTGGTTTTTCAGGGGAACCCCCTCCTTCTGGGTATTTTCCGGGACATCAGCGAACGCAAACTCGCGGAAGACCGCATCCGCTACCTGGCCTATCATGATGCCCTGACCGATCTGCCCAATCGGATGTTGCTTAACGACCGGCTTGGGCAAACCATTCGCCATGCCCGTCGGCATGACCAGATGGTGGGGGTGATCTTTCTGGACCTGGACAATTTCAAAAATGTCAATGATACACTCGGCCATGACAGCGGCGACGATCTGCTGAAGATGGCGGCGCAGCGCATCAAATCCAGTTTGCGCGAAGCCGACACGGTAGCCCGGCTCGGCGGTGATGAATTTGTCGTACTGTTGCCCGCGGTGCCATCCGAGGCGGAAGTTAACCGCGTGGCGGAAAAAATTCTGGAGGCCATGAATGTACCATTTGTCATTTCCGGCCACACCTTCCATGTTACCTGCAGCATGGGTCTGAGTCTGTTTCCCCGCGATGGCACGGATTGCAGCGACCTGCTGCGCAACGCGGATGAAGCCCTCTACCGGGCCAAAAAGGACGGGCGGAACTGCCTGGCCATTCATTCCCCCGAACTGCACGCCGCCGCGGTGGAAAATCTCTGGATGGAAAATGATCTGCGGCTGGCCCTGGCCCGCAACGAACTGTCCATGCACTATCAGCCGCAGGTGGATCTAAATTCCGGGCGAATTATCGGCGCAGAGGCCCTGCTGCGCTGGCAGCATCCCACACGCGGCTTGATTTCCCCTGTTAAGTTTATTCCGCTGGCGGAAGACAAAGGCCTGATGCCCGTACTGGGTGAATGGATTCTTAAAACCGCATGCAATCAGATTCGGCTCTGGCAAGATGCCGGGTTGCCCGTCGTGCCGGTGGCCGTGAACCTCTCCGCGCTGCAATGCCGCGAGCCGAGCCTGCCGGACACGGTACGTCGTGTTCTTAAGGATTCCGGCATCGATCCAACGCTGCTGGAACTGGAAATTACTGAAGGCACCCTGATGGCCCAAACCGATGTGCTGTGCAATCGGATGGTGGAAATCAAAAAAACCGGCATTCGTTTTTCGCTGGATGATTTCGGCATTGGCTATTCCAGCTTAAGCTACCTGACACGATTCCCCATTGACACGCTGAAAATCGACATCTCGTTTGTACGCGGCATGATGGATGATCCTAAAGATCTGGCAGTGGTGGATACTATTATTGACCTGGCCGACAATTTGCAGTTGCGCACCGTGGCCGAAGGTGTGGAAAAAGAGGAACAGTTAACGCTGCTGAGATTACTGGGTTGCCAGTCGATGCAAGGATACTTTTTCAGTAAGCCTTTACCGGCGGCGGAATTTGCGGAGTTTTTGCGCACTGGCAAATGCCTGCCGGCCCCATCCGCCATGTCTCCTCATCCCTCCGTCCTCCCGCCCGCCGTCGCCGTGCGTTAACAACATTTATCAATTTCACCCATGTTCGACCAGTAACCTCTCACTCAATCAGGCCCTGACATAACAACCAGTACGGTCCGGCGTCTACCCGGCCACGGATCCAGCCAGCAAAGCCAGCGTTTCCTCGATTACGGCCATCGGACTGGACCACACGAAGAAAAACAACGCTTCCCTGGCCCGCCGCTGGGCCGGGCTTTCACACATAAATCCATGCCCCTTGGCCAATTCCAGCGCTGCCAGCGCGCTGCGCGCCGCAAGATGATTGCTCTGCGCTCTTAATTGTGCACCGATCCCCGGCTTGTGCAAAAGCCGCGAATTGGCCCCCACCCGGTACACCCGTGCGGCCAAATGAGTATATTCCCTGCGTAATGTGGTAACAGCGTCGCCACAGGTCTGAAACCTGGCACTTGCCAGTTCGTCGGCCATGGCCAGCGCTCCGCCGGCCACCCCCAGGGGCAGCACGCACGTACTTAAACCAAACGACTTGTGTCCGCTGCGTAGCGCCAGGGCATTGCGGCATGGTGGCACCAATACATCGGCATCCGGGACTAATACGTACTGAAGTTGCACCGCCCCGGTGCAGGATGCGTTAAGAGCCACCATATCCTTGCGGTTCTCCACCACGACGCGGGGCTGGCGGCTGCGCAAGGCAATAAGTATCTGCCGACCATCTTCCGTCGCTGCACCCACGATGATGCGATGAGCCGGCTCGGCACCGGTTACCCATGGTATGCGACCGAAAACAACAAAGCCTCCGGACGTTCGGCGGGCCACCACCGCTGGCGGCAGATGCCGGCCGGAGGTGGTCAACTGGGCAATGCCGATGGTAGCGAAAACTGTTCCCCGGGCTATGGAACGCAGCAGTTGCACCGAAATTGGCGCATGGGCGGCGGACACTAAAAAGCCCACAGCCGAGTCACGCTGAGTAAGAATTAAGGCGGTGGTCAGACATCGCCGGGCCAGTTCTTCATACCGCCGGTGCAACAGCACTGCATTCATCCCGGTACCACCGAACGCACGGGGAACAGCCCAGGTCAAAGCGCCACAACGTTTCAGATCGGCCATATTCGCAGCCGGCCAGGCGGCCGATACATCAACGCGCTGGGCCCTGGCTTCAATGCGTTCCAAGGCCTGCCGCCAGGTTGTTCTGGTTCTGGTCAACACATCCTCATTGTATTCCCGCCGCCGACGGCTGGATAGGCGCAGCGACGCCAGGGCTTGTGCGCAGCGAGAAAAACGCGATTTCCGGAGCTGCCAGCATGCGCAGCGGCGTGCTATAGCCCACGCCCCGGTTCACAAACATGCGCTTTTCAACAGGCCCCTCGGCCGGAAAACAAAATAGCCCGCGAATCCATTGCCGGTTCTCCATCGGCAAAAACAACGGGCCGATGATGGGCAGCACCACTTGCCCGCCGTGGGAATGTCCGCAGAGCATCCATTGCCACGGGTAACTTTTAAGTCGCGGATAACCATCCGGATTGTGCTGCAGGCAAATGCAAGCCGCCCCCGGCGGCACAGACGCAAAAGCGCGTTCCGGATTCGATTTACCCACCCACATTTCATCGAGTCCTACAAACCAGAGACGCTCACCCGATCGCTCCACCGACCGGGCCTCATCCACTAGAAGGTGCACACCATGCTGTTGCAACATCCGTCTGAGCCGCTTGTGAATGCTTCGGTGCGAGGATCTGGCCCCTACATGCCGCCAGGAATATTCATGGTAATCATGATTGCCGAAAATTCCGGTTACGCCATCCCGGGCCCGCAGCAGGGGCAAAATTTCGGCGAGTTTGTCCAATGATTTCGGGTGATAATCAATCCAGTCGCCGGTTACCACGATCATATCCGGTTGTTCCGCGGATACTGTTTCCGCCAATTGCCGCAGAAACCGCTGACGCGTGGTTCCGGTGTGCAGATCGCTGATGTGAGCGATGCGATAGTTTTCAAAGGCGGCCGACAACCCCAAAATCGGCATATAGTAATGGGCCACCCGGCACCGAAAGGGGGCGACAAACCGCGGCCAGATCATGGCCGTGAGCGTTAACCGCCCCATTTGCCGCAGGGCTTTGCCGGCCAATCCGCGATGCAGCATGACCCTCTCCAGCGGCCGCCCGGAAAGCTTTTTGGCCACATCAAATTGGGGAATGGCTTTTCGCAGAGAACCACCGATCACTTCAAGACGCGCCGGCAGCTCAGCCGGCACTTACGTTAATGCTCTCCTGCCAGTAGCTACGGATGGGAATATTGTTTTTGCGGGCAGGCACAAACTTCCAATGATTTAAAATCGCCCCCATAAATAAGTGGTCAATCGTAGGATGGCCTGATGATTTTACAATGGTTACTTTTTTGACCCGGCCGTCCGGCAGCACCAACACCCGTACCACAATTTGTACCTTGGTGCCTGAAAGCCTGTATTTTAACGGCAATTCCGGCAGCGGATCCTGTTTGGGATTTGCCGGACTATTGGCCGACCAACCACCGCGCCCCTTGGCTGAGCCTCCCGCTCCCGGAAAATCTTCCGAATTTTTCATAAAGTTAAACGTTACACCATCATCCTGACCACCCGGCTGACGAGGTCCGCGGCTGCGCGGACCTCGTGATCTCGGATGGGACACAGAGACCACGTGCTTATCGCGATGCCGCCGCGGACGGATAGGCACCTGCGCAACCTTAGGCAACCGCGGCTGAGCCCATGAATTGGGGCCTTGGGCCACCCCAATCACCAGATGCTTCTGTGGAATATCCATGGCTCCGGTCAGCAACGATCCCGACGATTGCCGGGAGCGACCGGTAAGAGACAGTAGATCGGAAGGCGGTGGTAACGTCGATATCCGCCAGTTCTTCAGCGGGTCGGCCGGTTTCGCCCGGCGAGGTGAACCGGACAATACCATGCCTCCAATAGCCGTGCTATCGTGATGGACAGTAACGCCGATGTCTTGGGTTATGGCTGCCGGCCTGGACCATTTCACGTGATTTAAAAAGTACAAACCGCACAGCAACAGACTATCCAAAAGCAGCGCAGCAAATATCGAAAAAAGCGTGGAGTACGCCACGCCATCGTGTTTGTGCACCACCACAATCCGTTGGCCGGCGCTGGTTGCGGCGATATCATTGAACACCTCCGGCGGAAGACCGAAGGTATCCGGCCATTTCACCCGGACGTGCTGCTCCAGTTCATGATCCACAAGATCAGCGGGATTGATTGCCGCGCCATCAACCGCCACTCCCATGAAGGAATCCTGCAATCCAACAGCGATGCAGTCCGTAGAGCCCGGTTCATCAAGAACCGTCGCTTGCGATTCAGATAACCCTATGTGATCAACTGTATCCATCTGGAAGCTCTGTTCGTTGTTCCGCTCTTCCCCAAGCCGCGCTGTCGGCGGCCACGTGAGCTGCTAACTCACAGCAATAATCTCATAGCGGATTTCACCACGCGGCACATTCACACGCACGGTCTGTCCAACCCTGGCGCGCATCAGTGCCTCTCCCAGCGGACTCTTTGCCGATACTTCCATGACATCAGAATCCGCATCAAAGGATCCTTTGCCAATTTCGCCGACCAGCCGAAACAGTTCCATATCCTTGGTTTTCAAATCCCGGACTTTAACCGTGCTGCCGAGGAATACCATGTCCGCCGGAATATCGTTAGGATCCACCACGGAGGCAAAACGCAACCGCAGTTCCAGGTCCTTGATGCGGGCCTCCAGCAGCGCCAGTTCTTCGCGGGCGGCATGATAGTCGGCATTTTCCTTGAGATCCCCCTTTTCTCTCGCCTCGGCAATACGCGCGGCGATTGAGGGACGGGTATCAATCATGGTTTTCAGGTGCTCCTGGAGTTTCTGTTTTTCTTCTTTGGTCAGCAGTTGCATTTCCATTTCGTAACCTCTTGATTAAAACGATACATCTTGCATCATGTTTCAGGGCGGCCACCACAGGCTATCACCTCGTCTCATCCAAGCCCAGGAACTGTTTCATGTGCTGGTCATAAATCTCTTCTGCGGCCGGCTCTGTTAAATTGAGCCGCAACTCGTTGATAACTTTCGTACCCTGGCGAATCCATGCTTGAAAACAGCCATGACAGACGCTCTGGTAAATTTGCTCTCCCAGCGCCCCGCCAAACGGCCTTTCCGCCATTTTCGCCGTTACACGCCCACAGCGCCGGCATTGGATATTGCCCGTCGCAGCCAGTTCCGGCGTCAACTGGGCGACCTTTTCGGCCGGTACTTCGGCCCCCATGTCCTTGAGCATATCAGCCATCTGATTGCGCGGCATTAAATCACCCTTTTCCTGGGCAATTTTATACCCTTGGGTCAAGGTATTCACGGCCCCTTCCGTATCACCAACGCCGCGCTGGGCCAAGGCCAAAAGAACATACCCCTGCGAAAGACCAGGGTTAAGCTTAATGGCCTGCAACAACACCGGCACTGCTTCCTTAAAGGCCGCACCATCCACGTAAGTTCGCCCGAGTGAAAAATAACCCAACTCATTTTCTGGATCGGCAAGAACCATATTTTTAAATCGTTCTACTCGTTGCTGGTCCAGCATTATGCACTCCTGTAAATTCCACTGATCTATACCGGGAGAAAACAACACCCGCTGCGTCCACGTCCTATTGTAGCGTGTACATTGTCAGGTTCCAAAGAGCCAGCCCCCCGTGGACTATTGGAAGCAAACTGCTGTAAACGATGTACGCTGGCCGCAACGGCTTCCTCAGGGTATCCTGTCCTGCATGCGCATGGCTTTAATCGCCAATATGAATAAACCCGATGCCGCCAGCGCGGCGCAAGAACTGGCCGACTGGATTCCCCGCCAGGTGCCCCATACTCAGACTCGATTTTTCACCGTAGCCTGTGCCCAGAATCTGACGGACTTTCAGCCGGATATCGTGGTAACCTTGGGCGGTGACGGTACCATTTTGCAAGCCGCGCGCGTGCTGCTGGGGCAGGGCGCGCCGGTGCTGGGAATCAATTTTGGCAAGCTCGGTTATCTGGCTGGATTCTCCATGGAGGAGTTCAAAACTCATATTGCCGCTATTGTTGCCAATCGTATGCCCCTGACCTCGCGATTGATGATCCGCGGCGGAATCTACGGGCCGTACGGAGGCAGCCCCGGCCACAACAACGCAACATCCCCGGCTCCGCTTTTTGAGCATGTGGCCCTCAACGATATTGTCATTAATTCCGGGGCCCCGTTCCGCATGATCGAAATAAAAGTACGTATCGATGGCCATCACACCACTACCTTCCGCGGAGACGGTCTGATTGTTTCCACCCCCTCCGGTTCCACCGGCTACAACCTTTCAGCCAATGGACCCCTGCTTTCCCCGGATGTAGCCGCCATGGTCGTTACCCCCATTTGCGCTCATTCATTGTCGTTTCGCCCCGTTGTCATTGCCGATCATGCCCTGGTTCGCATTGAACCGGTCCGCGTCAACGAAGGTACGAGAGTCTGCTTTGACGGGCAGGTGCTCGAACCTTTGCGGCCAGATCATTACGTTCTGATCCGGCGGGCGGAGCAATCGTTGAAGCTGGTGGAAAATCCCACCCTGTCGCACTGGCAATTGCTGGGTAATAAACTGCAATGGGCCACCAGCCCCGGGTCCTGACTACCGCCGACTTTTCTCGCAGGAGCCATCGATGTCATCCATGCCTTCAACGTCCCCCGCCATCAATGATCAACCGCCGCCGCGACAATATGTTTTGCGCCGGGCCCAGTGGGAATCTATTTTTGAATTCAGCCGCATCTTCAAGGCTTTTCGCCAGGCCATCCAGCCCACATGCCTGCTGGCGGCGCTGGCGGCCATTGCGATTATCTACGCCAGCGGCCGGCTGCTGGATCTGTGCTGGGGGCCGCAGGTGTTGCCCGGTGAAATCACCGCCTATATATCGGCACCGCATACCTATTACCGGCAATTGCTGCAATCCAATCGTGATTCGCGCGTGGCGCAACTGGGCGAACTCTTGGAAACCTGTGGAGTGCCTTTCAGCCTGGCGGATTACAAAACTCTGCCCGCATCACCCCGACTGGCCTATGCCCGGTTATGCAGCGCCTATGAAAAAAGTTACTTTTCCCGTTTGCAAGCCACTCCCCCTATTTCCGCCGCCGAGCGCCGAATCGTCTCCGGACGATTGCTGAGCAAAATACGGGTGCTGCGGCAAACCGTGGGAACCGGCATCTTTGCCGCCTTGCTGCGTTACGAAACGCGCCAATTTTCCGCCCTCTGCTCCAACACGCTCCATCCGCTGACTATTGTGCCCACCGGCAACTCTGGCACCACCGGATACGCCTCCCATCTGGCCATCACCGGCAATTTACTGCCCGAATATCGCAAACCAGTGCTCACCTCACCTTCCATAGTCGGATCCATCGCAGACATGGTGTGGGCTGGCCCTGTCTGGATGCTGGCCGGCGCACCGCCGCTTTATCGGATGCCCGGCGAAACAGGCATGTCTCTGTGGCTGCATCGCGCGGCTTACCTGCTGAGCATTGTGGCTTTTCTGGCCATTTCCCTCATCGCCATTGCCTTGGCCGGGGCGGTTATATGTCGCCGCGCCATGCTTCAATCCACGGGCCGCAACGCCGATTGGCCTGTGCTCTGGCGTTTTGCCCGGCGCAAACTTTTCACGTTTATTCTGACCCCGCTGCTGCCATTTCTGACTATTTTGGGCACCGGCCTGGTTTTAACTTTACTGGCGCTGCCGGGAGCTATTCCATTCATTGGAGAAATATTCGTCGGGGTATTTTTCGTGGTTTTTCTCCTAGGCGGCCTGCTGATCATGCTGATGCTGCTGGGACTTCTGGGCGGTTTCATGCTCATGTATCCGACCATTGCCGCCGAAGACTCAGATTCTTTTGATGCCATCAGCCGCAGCTTCAGTTACGTGTATGCGGCACCGTGGCGACTGGCCTTTTATTCTCTGCTGGGCCTGATTTATGGCGTTATCACCAATCTGTTTGTAAGTTTTTCCTTGTTTTTACTGCTGGCGGCCACCCATCTTTTTCTCGGATGGGGCATGAATGTGTTTGGCCATGTGCATGGATGGTATTCCGGACAAGGCAAGCTGGATACCATCTGGCCCACTCCGACTTTCGAGCATCTTAGCCCCCACATCAACTGGTGGGCCATGAGCGGATCGGAATTTCTGGGTGCCCAAGCCCTTTACTTCTGGCTGTTTTTAACCATCAGCCTGATCGGGGCCTATACCATTTCTTATTTTTTCTGTGCTAATTCGGCCATTTATCTGCTCATTCGTCGACATGTGGATGGTCAACCGCCGGAAGATATCGCCGATATTCCCGCCGCCACGCAGGCCGTTGTTCAATCCAGCTTGGCTACGTCCGCACCGGCCGCCACACCTGGCACGTGAACCTTGCAACCTCCGGCCATACAATGCGTTAAATGGTTTAGGCACTTTGTACGACCGCCCCGGCCAGGTGTGGTGCCAACGTTAATGTCGCCTTCATTGCCACAGTGTGTAACTACCGCCCGGAATGTGCGTACGGGTGGGCACTGAGCCAAATTAATTACATTACTTAAGGACATTCGACATGATGCCGACCGAGATTCTTGCAACCACGAATTGGGTTAAATTCTTAGGCCATTTTCATCCGCTGCTGGTGCATCTACCCATCGGCTTCCTGGTGCTGCTGGGATTGATGGAACTCGTTGCGATCTTCAAAAAATACCAGCACATCACGGCGGCCCGTGGGTTTATTCTCATAATTCTCGCACCAGCGGCTTTGGTGACAGCGACGTGTGGATGGTTGCTGGCCAGCGGCGGCGGCTACAACCACCATATCCTGTTCTGGCATCGCTGGCTGGGAACCACTGTGGCGGTGTTAAGTGTCGTCCTTCTGGCAATCTGGTTATGGCGAAAAAATGTTGGACCTGCTTACTATTCCGTGCTGCTCCCCGCTCTGGTCATCATGGCCATTGCCGCCCATTTTGGTGGATCGCTGACTTTTGGCAGCCGCTATTTAAGCAAATACGCACCACCGCTACTCAAGCCACTTTTGGGAGATCGGCAGACAAAACGCTCTCCGGCCAGCGCCACCGGCGAGTTGCAATCGCAGCCTATGGCCGCTGCGGCCCCCCATGCCCATAATCACACTTGGCAACACCCGATGCTGCTGTCGGTCTCGGACACCCCGATCAGCTTTTACCATCGTTACGTGCAGCCGATTTTTACCCAGAATTGCATTCGTTGTCATGGACGCGACAAACAGAAAGGCCATTTACGCTTGGATTCCTACTGGTGGTTGCGGCATGGCAGCCGGGGCCGGCCGGTGGTCATTGCCGGTAATCCGGTCCGAAGCTTGCTGTATCGGTTGATAGCCCGTCCACTGTGGCAGCGACATCACATGCCGCCGCGCAGTCGCCGCCAGCTTACTGCGGGGCAGATCGCTGTTATCCGCTGGTGGATTGCCAAAGGTGCCAGCGGCACAGCCACATTGAACTCCATGCACCTGCCGGGCAATATTCGAAACATTATTCAACATCTGCCGGCCAGAGACCGATCTGGCCCGACCGCTGGAGATGACCATGTCCATGCACTGGTCTGGCGCGACGTCACACATTAACATGGACCAAAGGACCGCTGAAGTCTGTGTTCCACGTGGCGTTCACGTGAGCCGCTCCGTTCGCAGGGCCTCTCCATGACGCGATGACGCGCCACAGCATGGTCTGTCGATGCACAAAATCATCTGCCCCCTTATGATACACACCTTGCACCATGCGCGGTCGGATGACCCACCGCGATACTGGCCCTGATGGCCAGGTACCCATCAGCGTTTGATGGCGGCTTGGCTTTTATTAAGAAAAAAGGTTTCTGGTATGGCCGGACATTCCCATTGGAAGTCGATCAAACATAAAAAGGCGGTCGTTGATGCCCGGCGTGGCAAAGTGTGGAGCAAGCTGGCCCGACTGATCATCATCGCGGCCAAGCGTGGCGGAAATCCTGATGACAACCTGGCTTTGCGCTACGCCATGGACAAAGCCCGCGCCGCCAATATGCCCAATGATACGATTGAAAAAGCGGTCAAACGCGGCACGGGCGAACTGGGCGGCGCTAACTACGAAAGCGTTATTTACGAAGGTTATGGTTCCGGAGGAGTGGCGGTTCTGGTAGACGCCCTTACCGATAACCGCAACCGCACCGCCGGCGAAATTCGCATGATTTTCGACAAAAACGGCGGGGCCGTGGGGGCTGCTAATTCCGTGGGTTGGATGTTCTCAGTGCAGGGAATTATCGCCATTGATAAGGCGGCCATAGCCGAAGACACCCTGATTGAACTGGCCCTTGAAGCTGGTGCCCAGGATGTGCAAACCTCGCCCGAAGGTTATGTCATCCAAACCCAAATGGCGGATCTGGAGAAAGTTCGCAAGGCGGTGGCCGCCGCCAACGTGCCAATTGTGTCCGCGGAATTGGTAAAAGTTCCCAGCCAAACCATTGCGGTCAGCGGCGAAGCGGCGGCCAAGATACAAGCCCTGATCGACGCCCTGGAGGACAACGACGACGTACAAAATGTTTATTCCAATGCCCAGTGGGAAGATTAAGCCGAGTCCTTAACGCGATAAATTCATTGCTAGAATACCAATGGCGGGCATCAGAGCCGTGGTGGTCTGATGTTCTCCATGCACCACATCGGCGACGGAATGGCTCAAGAAGGCGGGGGGGGCGGCGTTAACCATGCTGGACATCGCGACATTAAGATTGATGAGCAGCACGTTGGCATGATGAGGATCCACACAGACCCCGGTACTCTGATCTATGGCACTGCTAAGAGCCTCCTGGCCAAGCGCTGGGCCGCTGACACCGACACGGGCGGCGTGCTGGTACATCAACTGAACTTGATTGCGGCGCGAAAGCCTGGCCGCCGGATGGTGTGCTGCGGGAGCAGCACCCACGCACGGCGCAAAGCTCACGAATACCCCGGCGAGTACGCCAGCCAAAAGGCGACGGGTTTTACGCCGCGAGGTCTCGGTGGAAGAAACATTTTCACTCATGAGCTACTCCAGAATATCTCTAAGCTCAAATAACAATTGCGGGGGGCAGGCTCTCCCTTACTTAAACTGGCGAGAACACCTGGCAGCCAACCAATGCCACCAAGAGCCATCGTGTGACACGACAAACGCCATGCCTGCGCGCCGGCCCGCAAATCTTTGCGGGATGCGAGCGTGGCGGACCATGATAGGTTGAGGTAAATCGAAAGTCAAATAAAAATTTTAAAAGGATGGCCAGATTTTTACCATGAGGCGCAAAATCACTCTATGAATGCCCCCCAATCTCTTGTTCCTTCCCGGTCTTTTCCGGGCTGGGGCAAGAATGTTTCGGTCACCATTGCCGTGATACTCCAGACGCCCAGGCGAAGGCCACAACCTACGCCGCCATCAGGCCCGTGTCGCCGGCACAGCTTCACCGCCCAGTGGAAACCCGGCCGTGCTCGGATACAATCCATTATAGACCATGGATCGCCCTGTACTTAAACTTGGTTCCCGCGGCAGCCTGCTGGCCACAACCCAGGCCCGGCAAGTTATCGGCTTGCTGGAGCCATTTCTGGGTGGGCGGAGAATCGAACTGGTCATCATCACCACTTCCGGAGATAAAAACACCGATACTCCGCTGGCTCAATCCGGCGGCAAGGGGCTGTTTATCAAAGAAATCGAGACCGAACTGCTGGCGGGCCGCATTGATCTGGCCGTTCATTCCGCCAAGGATATGCCCATCGATATTCCGCCCGGTCTGGTCATTTCCGCCACGCCCCGCCGCCAGCCACCCAACGATGTATGGATCGGCCATGGTGGTTTAGCCTTGGCGGATTTGCCCCCCGGCTCAATCGTCGGCACCTCCTCGCCGCGACGACAGGCCCAGATACTCTCCCGTCGGGCCGACATACGTGTGGAGCCGCTGCGGGGTAATATAGACACACGGTTGAAGAAAGTTCGCAATGGCGTTGTGGCTGGTACGCTGCTGGCGCAGGCAGGGCTGATGCGTGCGGACATGCTACCGCCGGAAGGCCAGATTTTACCCTGTGAAGAATTCATCCCCGCTGCCGGCCAAGGCACCTTGGCCATTCAAGCCCGATGGGATGATGAATTAGTCTGCACCCTGGCCAAATCCATTCATCACCGTCCCACCTTTGCCGCCCTGGATTTTGAACGCAACATTGTGCGGGCGTTGGCCGGCAACTGTATGGCTCCCATCGGCGTGTGCGCTCAACAGCGCGGTGTCGTGGATGGCGTGGCCCAACCGGGGTGGATCGTTCGTGCGATTGTTGCCACCCCCGACGCCCGTCATGTCGCCCGCGGAACCCTGCTGACGGAAAATCCTTCCGCAGCGGGCTTAAACGCCCTGCTCCAGCCGCTGCTGGATATGCTCCAGAGCCGCGGCTCCGATAACATTCTGGCCCAAATCGGCACTGCAGGCCATTAGCAACCTTTCTGGCCGCCGATGCCGAGCGTACGTCGGCTCACGAGCCTGCCACTTGCCCGGAGGCGCGGCCTTCTGTAATCTTTGCGGAAACGGGCCGGAACCACTTTTCCGGCGAGACTTCAATGCTGGAAGGTTTCCATGAAAATTTCCCTGAACTGGATCGCTCAATATTTAGACCAAGGCGTTGCGGCGCAAGAAGCCTGCGACGCTTTGCTCAATGCCGGGTTGCCGGTTGAATCGGTGGTGGAGACCGAGCACGGCCATCTTCTGGATGTGGAGGTAACGAGCAATCGCAGTGACTGCCTGTGCCACCTGGGCATGGCCCGCGAATTGGCGGCGCTGCTGGGTCGAAAATTCCACCTGCCGAAAGTAGAATTGCGGGAATCCGGACGACCCGTAAACGAACTGGCCCAGGTGCGTATCGAAGATGACGCCGGCTGTGTGCGTTATGTGGCCCGGGTCATCAACAATGTGCACGTCGGAGCATCTCCGGCCTGGCTTCAACAGGCATTGGAATCCGTGGGCCAGCGCAGCATCAATAATGTGGTGGATGTTACCAATTATGTGCTGCTGGAAACGGGCCAACCACTGCACGCCTTTGATCTGGATCAATTGGCGAAGCGGCAAATTGTGGTACGACGGGCCAGAGCCGGCGAAAAGCTGGTAACCATTGATAGCCAAACCCGCGAGCTCCAGCCATCCATGCTGGTCATTGCCGATGAGCAGTCGCCGGTGGCGGTGGCGGGCATTATGGGAGGGAAAATTTCCGGCGTAACCGAAGCCACTGTGAACGTGCTGCTGGAATCGGCGAGGTTTGATCCATTAACCATTCGCCAAACCGCCCGGGCTTTGACCTTGAGCAGTGAATCATCCTATCGCTTTGAACGCGGTATAGATCCCACAGCCACCGAATGGGCTTCGGGCCGTGCGGCACAGTTAATCCTGGAAGTCGCCGGTGGAGATTTAGCCTCTGGGGTGTGCGCAGTTGGAAATGTGGCTGACCGCAGCCGTGAAGTTCGCCTGCGATTGGGGCAGGTCAAGCGGATTGTCGGAGTCGATATTCCTCCGGAGCAAATCCATCAGATTCTCACCCGATTGGAATTTTCACCCCGCGCGGATGGCCCGGATTTCGTCTGTCGGATACCTTCCCATCGGCTGGATGTGTCGCGGGAAATTGACCTGATTGAAGAAATATGCCGGGTGTGGGGTTATGGCAAAATCCCGGTGGAGCAAAAAATTTCTCATGCGGTGCGGCTGATGGACCGGTCCCAGGAAGCCGGGCGATTGATAAGAACCACCCTGGCCGGTGCCGGTGCCAGCGAGGCGATTACGTTTAGTTTTGTGGACGCGGTGGAAGCACAATTGTTCCTGGACCCGACGGCGGGTCGGCCGCTGCGCGTAAGCGATGCGGTTCGCAAGGTGAGCAACACCCTGCGGACCAGCATATTTCCGGGATTGCTGCGTTCGCGGCGGCATAACGAAACCAATGGCCAGATGAACGCCTTTTTGTTTGAGGTTGCCGGCATTTATTTTCAGGCGGCAGGCCAGCCCGGCGACAAGCCTTTTGAGGAGCCACAGTTGGCCCTGGTCGGCGATACGGTGTCCCAGATGACTGGTGCTCTGGAATTGCTGGTGCATAAATTAAATCGGCAAGCGGTACTGCGGGTGCATCCGAAGGATTTTATCATGTTTGCCCGCGGCACCTCCGGCGAGGTGCGAGTCACGGTGGACGATCACGGCGAAACGGCGCTGGGCTCTGTGGGCATGTTCAGCCCGAAGGTGCAGGCGCACTACGATTTAAAACATGCCGCGGCCGGTATCCAGGTACGTTGGTCCACGTTGCTGCATTTATTTGAGCCGATACCTGGTGCCCGCCCGATTCCGCGTTTTCCCGCGGTACGACGGGATTTATCCGTGGTGGTCGATGAGGCAGTGCGTTGGGGAACTCTTCGGGATCTGCTGATGGACTTGGCGCTGGAATTTCTCCAGAGCGTGGAGTTTGTGGGCGTGTTTCGCGGTAAACAGGTTGGAATCGGACGTAAAAGCGTTACCTTAACGCTGGTTTTTCGCAATCCCCAGGCCACACTTCGGTCCCAGGAGGTGGACCTGCAGATTCAGCGTGCCTTGGCTGCTTTGCAGCTTCGCTGCGGCGCGGTATTGCGGGTATAATGGCCATCCTGCCGGGGTGACCACCGGCCCAAAGCTGTTTTGTGCGGGCAGTGGTGAATTTTAAACTTCCACTGACCGATAAACAGTAAGGGTGTGTCGCCCCCGGCGTTGACGTGCGCGGCTTGATTATTGGAATCGGCCCCGCCTAGAATAAATCACCATGGGCAAAGTCCCATGGCGTGAAACTGCTTTTAGGAGCGTTGGATGTACGAGAGATTTACAGATCGTGCCCGCAAGGTAATGGCCTTGGCCAACCAGGAGGCGCAGCGCTTTAACCATGAATACATTGGTACCGAACATATTTTGCTCGGACTGGTGAAAGAAGGGTCCGGCGTGGGTGCCACCGTGCTCAAAAACCTGGATATTGACCTGCGCAAGGTTCGCCTGGAAGTGGAAAAGCTGGTCAAAAGCGGACCGGATATGGTCACCATGGGCAAACTCCCGCAAACACCGCGGGCCAAAAAAGTCATTGAATACGCCATTGAAGAAGCCCGCAATCTGGGCCACAACTATGTCGGTACGGAACATCTGCTTCTGGGCCTGCTCCGCGAGCGCGATGGCGTTGCGGCCCAGGTGCTGATGAACCTGGGGCTGAAGCTCGAGGAAGTGCGCGAAGAAGTGCTGAACTTGCTGGGTGCCGGGGTCGAAAGCGAAGCCAACCCCGAAAGCAAGGAGACTAAAACCAAATCGCGCACACCCGCGCTGGATTCCTTCGGCCGCGATCTTACCGAACTGGCCCGTGAAGGAGCCTTGGACCCCGTTATCGGTCGAACCAATGAAATCGAACGGGTCATTCAAATTTTGTGCCGCCGCACCAAAAATAATCCAGTGCTGCTGGGTGAAGCCGGCGTGGGCAAAACGGCCATTGTGGAAGGCCTGGCGCAGAAAATTGTGGCCAATGACGTTCCGGAAATTTTATTTGAAAAGCGGATTGTAGTGCTGGATCTGGCGATGATGGTGGCCGGCACCAAGTATCGCGGGCAGTTTGAAGAACGCATCAAGGCGGTGATGAACGAAGTGCGCCGTGCCAAAAATGTGGTGCTCTTCATTGATGAGCTTCACACCCTGGTCGGAGCGGGCGGGGCGGAAGGTGCTATTGACGCCAGCAATGTGCTCAAGCCTTCCCTGGCCCGCGGCGAAATTCAGTGCATCGGGGCCACCACCCTTGATGAATACCGCAAATACGTGGAGAAAGACAGCGCCCTGGAACGGCGTTTCCAGACCATTATCGTCGAACCGCCCAACAAGGACGAAACGCTGGATATTTTGCGCGGCCTGCGCGATCGTTATGAAGCTCACCACCGCGTTCAGATTACCGACGGTGCGTTGCGCGGTGCGGTGGAACTTTCTACACGCTACATCACCGGGCGCTGCCTGCCGGACAAGGCCATCGATATTATTGACGAGGCCGGGGCCCGTGTGCGGCTGAAAAGCATGACCAAGCCGCCGAATCTGACGGAAATTGATGAGCAAATTGAACGTCTGACCATGGACAAGGAGGAGGCTGTAAAAAACGCCGATTATGAACGCGCCGCCGAGCTGCGCGATCAGGCTGAAGCTTTGCGCCGCAACAAGGAAGAAGCCCAGAAGAAATGGCGTGAGCAGGCCAAGGTGGTCGACGGTATTGTGGATGAGGAAATTGTGGCTGAAGTGGTCAGCAAAATGACGGGCGTTCCGCTCACCCGGCTCGAAAAGGCCGAGGCGTCGCGCCTTCTGGAGCTGGAAAGTGAACTCCACAAGCGGGTGATCAGCCAGGATGAAGCCATTAAATCCATTTCGCGGTCTATTCGCCGCGCCCGGTCCGGCCTCAAGGATCCCGCCCGGCCCATGGGCACGTTCCTGTTTTTAGGGCCTTCCGGCGTGGGCAAAACCTTGCTGTCCAAGGCCATTGCGGAATTTCTGTTCGGCAATGAGGCATCTCTAATTCAAATTGACATGTCTGAATACATGGAAAAGCACAATGTCAGCCGGCTCGTCGGCGCCCCGCCGGGCTACGTCGGTTACGAAGAAGGCGGACAGCTCACTGAACGCATTCGTCGCCGGCCCTACGCGGTGGTGCTGCTCGATGAAATTGAAAAAGCCCATCCGGACGTGTTCAATATGCTCCTGCAGATCATGGAAGAAGGGCACCTCACGGACAACGTCGGTCGCAAGGTGGATTTCAAAAATACCATCCTTATCATGACCAGCAACATCGGAGCGGACCTGATCAAGAGTGGTGGCATCCAGAGTTTCGGCTATGGCAAACGCGACAGCGAACAGGACTTCGAAGGAATGAAAAAAGGCCTGCTGCGCGAAGTTGAAAAGTTCTTCCGGCCGGAATTCATCAATCGGCTGGATGAAACCATCATTTTCCGCCCGTTAAGCAAGGAAGATCTCTATCGCATCATCGATATAGAAATCCGCAAGGTCACCAAGCGTCTGGTGGAACAGGGTGTCGGGCTGGAAACCACCGCCGCCGCCCACGATTTCCTCATTGAAAAAGGGTACAACCCGGACTTTGGTGCCCGGCCTCTCCGCCGTGCCATCGAGCAATACGTGGAAGACCCGCTGTCCGAGGCAATCCTCCGCGGCGAATATAAACAGGTCAGCAAGGTGAAAATTGACCGCGATGGCGATTCGTTGCGGTTTGAATCGGTGCCCGCTGCGCCCCCGCCGGAGCCTCTGCCAGACGCCCCGGCTGTAGCCGGAACCAGTGCCGCCGACGCCACCTGAGTCGGTGTTCTGCTTGCAGTCGTGAGGACGCTTTAAAAAAGATCGCGCAAAAATAAATTCTTACGTTACGGCACAGAAGTGTTTGCCAGTTAAATTCGATCCGCGCCCGGGAGAAAGTGGCGTTACAATCGCCACCACGCCGTCACCAACCTCCAGACCGGCCATTTGTATACTGGAACACCTCCGTGTTTGTTGGACCAACTCTACCTGAATATGCTGGACAAGAGCTTATTCCCGTTGCATAAGGCGCGGCGTCCATGGTTTGCTTTTACGCACCGGCAAGTTCGTTCCACCTGTCTTACACCAGCGACTTTTCTCGAGCCTCTGTTATGCACGCATAGAGGGCATCGGGGGCCAAATCGGCTCCATTTGGCCAGCATACAACCCCAAAATCGTCCACGAAGACTTGCGCGAAAAGCAGTTCGTTATTGGTAGTGCCGTCTTTTGCGCTCGGTCCATGAACCAATTTGCCTGCACTGCACCACATGGCTAGCATATCAAGGACGAACGGCAATACGAAAGGCAGGGCTGCCATGGCCAGTAACACACTTACATCCGAAATGCTCACCAAAATGGATGCGTACTGGCGGGCCGGCAACTACATCTCCGTCGGACAGATTTATCTCTATGACAATCCCCTGTTGAAAAAGACCCTCAAGCTGGAACACATCAAACCCATGCTGCTGGGCCACTGGGGTACTACTCCCGGCCAGAATTTTATTTACACGCACCTCAACCGCGTGATCAACAAGTATGATCTGGACATGATTTACCTTTCCGGCCCCGGCCATGGCGGCCCGGCCGTGGTTGGCAATGTGTATCTGGAAGGAACCTACAGCGAGGTATACCCCAATATAAGCCAGGATGAAGCAGGGCTGAAAAAGTTATTCAAGCAGTTTTCTTTTCCCGGCGGAATTCCCAGCCATGCCGCGCCGGAAACTCCAGGTTCCATTCACGAGGGCGGCGAACTCGGCTATTCCCTTAGCCACGCCTTTGGTGCGGTCTTTGATAATCCAGAGTTGATCGCCGCCTGCGTGGTGGGCGATGGCGAGGCGGAAACCGGTCCGCTGGCCACCAGTTGGCACTCCAACAAATTCTTAAATCCCAAAACCGACGGCGCGGTACTGCCAGTTTTGCATCTCAACGGATATAAAATTTCCAACCCCACTGTGTTGGCCCGTATTGAACCGGAAGAATTGGAGCAACTGCTGCGCGGTTACGGCTGGACGCCTTATTTTGTGCAAGGTGAAGAACCCGCACTAATGCACGAAGCGATGGCCACTGCGCTGGATGCCGCGGTGGAACGCATCAAAGAAATTCAACATCAGGCCCGCAGCCAGAATAATATCATGCGCCCACGCTGGCCCATGATTGTGCTTAAGTCGCCCAAGGGGTGGACTGGTCCCAAGTTTATTGACGGCCTGCCGGTGGAAGGCACTTTTCGCGCCCATCAGGTGCCGCTCTCTGACCCGGCAAATAATCCGGAGCATTTAAAGATGCTGGAAAGCTGGATGAGGAGCTATCACCCGGAGGAACTTTTTGACCCTTCCGGACGTCTCAAGCCGGAACTCGCCGCCCTTGCACCAAAAGGTACGCGGCGGATGGGATCCAATCCGCACGCCAACGGCGGCTTGTTGCTGCGCGATTTGCGGATGCCGGACTTTCGTGATTATGCCGTAGCCGTTCCCGCGCCCGGCATTACCGGCATCGGCGATACACGTGTGCTGGGGCCATTTTTGCGCGATGTGGTCAGGCTCAATGCGCAGCCGCAGACTTTCCGCCTGCTGGGCCCGGATGAAACACTTTCCAATGGACTTGGGGCGGTGTTTGAGGCCACCCATCGCCAATGGGACGCCCGCGAAATGCCACAAGATGAATTTCTCGCACCCGCAGGCGGCGTACTGGATTCCATGCTCAGCGAACATCAGTGTGAAGGCTGGCTGGAAGGATATCTGCTTACCGGGCGGCATGGCGTATTCAACTGCTATGAAGCATTTACTCATGTTGTTGCTTCCATGTTTAATCAGCACGCCAAGTGGCTGGAGGTAACCCGCGATTTGCCCTGGCGCGCGGATATTGCCTCGTTGAATTATCTGCTTTCTTCGCATGTATGGCGGCAGGATCACAACGGTTTTACCCATCAAGATCCCGGCTTTCTGGATCTGGTGATGAATAAAAAAGCGGACGTGGTGCGCGTTTATCTGCCGCCGGATGCCAACTGCCTGCTTTCCGTGATGGATCATTGCCTGCGCAGCCGGCAGTACGTCAACGTGGTGGTGGCCGGAAAACATCCCGCCCCGCAGTGGCTGTCGGTAGATGCCGCGGCCGCCCATTGCGCTCAAGGCATTGGGATATGGAAATGGGCCAGCAACGATGCCGGCAGCGAACCGGATGTGGTGCTGGGCTGCGCCGGTGATGTGCCCACGCTGGAGGTGCTCGGAGCAGTTTCCATCCTGCGGCGGGAATTGCCGGATCTGAAAATCCGAGTGGTCAATGTCGTCGATCTGATGAAACTTCAACCCAGTAGCGAACATCCGCACGGCCTGCCGGACTCGGACTTTGACTCTCTTTTCACCCGGGATAAGCCAATCATCTTTGCATTTCACGGCTACCCCTGGCTGATTCACCGGTTAACCTATCGGCGCACCAATCACCGCAATCTGCACGTACGCGGGTACAAGGAAAAAGGGACCATTACCACCCCCTTCGATATGACCGTCCTGAATGATATGGACCGATTCCATCTGGTGCAGGATGTGGTGGATCGGCTGCCGCAGCTTGGTGCCAAGATAGCGTATCTCAAGCAAATGGTGCGTGACAAATTCGTTGAGCACAAGCGCTACATTGACCAGCACGGACAGGACCTGCCGGAAATTCGCAACTGGCAATGGAGTGCCCGATGAAAAGACCGGGCAAACGACCTGTCAATAGAGCACTGGCCAGAAAAACACCAGATGTTTCATCTTCAGCAAAGTTGCCCGAACCCCCGAACCCCAGGGCGAACGCATACTCGGCATAGGTGGTCTTGGAACAGCCGAAGGCGAGGCGGAGTTGTTGAGCGGGCGGGAAGATGTTAAATTTCTGGCGTAACAACCGCGGATCCGGGTGGTGTTTGGATTAT
>JAJYDW010000096.1 GCA_021790385.1 Planctomycetota bacterium | reverse complement strand
GTGGTACAGTCTGTCAACATGGCCTTGCCTCCTTGCAAAATTGAAAAGTTCTATCAACCCCTTGATTTTACACGGTGCAAGGCCTGCTCGCAAGTCGCCGTGGGCTAAAACTGATGAAATATCCGGGTTAGCGCGCGGCTCAACGTGTGAACAGAGCCGTGCCGAAAGTCCCGCCATACAAAAAGCCCCCGAATCACCTGCGGGTGATCCGGGGGACAAGGGAGCATTAAGGAGGTTTTCTACATGGGCCTTGGTCAGGGCCAATTATTGGCTTTTTTGGACAAACACAAAACGTTCCACCCCGCTGGGACTCCGCAGTGAAAGACGAATGCCTTTGGCCAGATTGACCTGATGCAAAGCCTTTACAAACTCCGCCGGTGAATTCACGCGATGTCCCTGCACGCTTAAAATAACATCATCAGGACGAATGCCTACGCTGGCGGCAACCCCATTGGGGTTTACAGTTTTAATCAGCACACCATGCGGTGCGGCCATGTGATAGCTGTGTGCCAGACGGTTCGTTACGGATGTTACCGTGATGCCCAGACTCTTGGAATGTTGAAGTTCGCCGGGAACATTACCACCGCCCATTTCCACCTGGGCGAGAGTGGCGGGTTGGGTTCCCACCGCAAAGGTCAGGTTGAGTTTTTTGCCGTTGCGAAACAACCCCAACGTAACTTTTTTGCCGGGGTGGGTCATGGCCACTTCATCACGCAGTTGGTTCATGGAAAGGATTTTTTTTCCGTCAAAGGCAATGATGATGTCGCCGCGGCGTAAACCAGCATGGGCTGCCGGTGTGGAAGGATCTACCTGTTCCACCAGCACGCCGTGGTGGCCCTTGAAGTGGAAGCTTTCAGCTACTTTCCGGACCTGTCCGTGCCGCACATCGGCGATGCTGACACCCAGGTAACCGCGCACCACTTTGCCATGCTTGATAAGCTGCCCGGCTATGTACTTGACCTCGCTGGAGGGAATGGCAAAGCCGATGCCGTTGAAGGAACCGGTATTGGTGGCTATGGCACAGTTGATGCCGATGACATGCCCCTTCATGTTTACCAGCGGTCCACCGGAATTGCCGGGGTTGATGGCGGCGTCGGTCTGAATGTAATCCTGATACGTAAGGCCCTGAAGCTCGGGATTGTGAGCGCCGATAATATCCAGATTTTTGCGACCCTTGGCGGAGATGATGCCCTGAGTCATGGTGTGTTTGAAGCCAAAGGGCGAGCCAAACGCCAGTACCCAATCGCCCACTTTCATGTTGTGGGAATTGCCGAAGGAGGCATAGGTAAGATCCGGAGCGTTAATTTTCACCACGGCCAGATCGGTCTTGGGGTCCGTACCTACCACCGTGGCCTTGTACACCCGGCCGTCGGCCAGTGTTACCTTGATGGACTGTGCGCCAGCCACCACGTGGTTATTGGTAACAATATATCCCTTCGGGCTGATGATAAGCCCGCTGCCGGTACCGTAGATTTTTTCCGCCGGTGAGGGTTGTCCCTGCTGGGGAATCAGGGGAAACGCACCTGGCGGAAGCATTTTCTGCAGGCCCGGCGGAAGGTTCAGTGGCCCAATGCCATTGCCTATGGGGCCTTGCATGGTTTTGATGATATTGATATTGACCACTGCATTTTTAATGGAATGATGTACGGCCTGAAATGCGGCGGATAGACTCTCGGCGCTGCTGACCAGACTCGGATCAATCGGTGCCGTGGGATGGCCACCCATCGCCGAGTTGGCTGTAGCCGCCCATAAACCCCAGCCCTGGGGACGGATGCCAGCCAACATTGAACCCACGGCCAAGCCGGCCGCGGCGCTAACCGCCAGAATCAGATGACTTTTTTTGGTTTTACTGGGCATAAAAAATCTCCGTTTTAAAGTGCTTGCTGCTTAAATCCGCCGATTTATCAGCCATTCCGGCCGCAGCGGGTTGGCCAACGGCACCGCGCCGTCCGACCACCCTACCTAGTTGCCGTAAGGCCCAAAGGCTTTCACATGGCCTGGCCCCGAGTCCAACGGGCCGGCTACTGCCCCTCTTTCATCGTATACCCATGGCGAGGCATAGGGTATTGCCGGTTTTTTACCGCATTTACATAACGCTCGACCGCCTGGAAGATCACCGCGGGTACGTCGGCCATTTTTTCGACAAACCGCGGCGGCTTATCCGTAAAACCCAGTAAATCGTGCAATACCACCACGTGACCGTGGCAGGATTGTCCGGCTCCACATCCCAGCACCGGACAATCTGTAGCCGCCACCACCCGACTGCTAAGAGCATCCGGCACAGCTTCCAGCAGCAGCATATCCGCACCGGCCCGCCACAGGGTTACGGCATCATTGACGATTTTGTCCGCATCTGCGGCCGACCGCCCCTGGGCTTTGTATCCACCCGTTTGCGCGGCCCTTTGCGGCAACAGCCCCAGATGGGCACAGGTGGGAATGCCAGCGGCATGCATGGCGGCAATAACCGGTGCGTGGCCGGCATCACATTCAAGTTTCACCGCGTCTGCCTGGCCATGGGTCAGCAGGCGAGCGGCATTGGCCACGGCGGCATCCGGCGTGGCATAACTGGCAAAGGGCATATCCGCCAGCACAAACGATTGGGGTGCGCCGAGCCGCACCGCGTGCGTGATGGTCAACATGAAATCCATGGTGGCGTGAATGGTGGAATTTTCGCCTAAAACCGTCATCGCCGCCGAATCGCCAACCAGTAAAATATGGATGCCGGTGCCGGCTAAAACACGGGCCAGTGAATAATCGTAGCAGGTGAGCATGGCGATAGGCTCGGCCCGGCTGCGCATTTGACGCAGGGTTTCCAGCGTGATCTTCTCCGGCGACGGAGCAACAGCCGGTCTGGCTTTAAGAACTGGTCGCTTTGGTAATGTCATTAAAACCTCGCTTGGTGTGGATCACCGCTGATGGACTGTTACGGTCCGCAGCAACTGCTTTCGTCGGACGTGCCGCCGAAACGCCTTTCCCGCGATGCAAAGCTGGCCAGAGCCTTGTCAAATTCCGCTTCCGTAAATTCCGGCCATAAAACATCGGTTACGTACAGTTCTGCATAGCTGATCTGCCAGAGCAGGTAATTGCTCACCCGCATTTCGCCGGCGGTTCGGATGAGTAAATCCGGATCGGACATACCCGCGGTATAGAGATGATCGGCCACCATCGCCTCATCAATTTGCTGCGGGTTTACCGTTCCGGCGCGGACCTTGGCGGCGATGGCGCGCACCGCATCGACAATTTCCGTGCGCGAACCGTAGTTTACCGCCAAACACAGGGTCATGCCGGTATTTTTTTCCAGGGCCACAGTGGTGCGGTCAATTTCCCGGCAAACGGCGGGCGGCAGGCCGTCGCGGCGGCCAATCTGGATGAAGCGAATGTTGTTTTCCATCATCACCGGGCGCTGGCTGACCAGATATTCCTGGTAAAGCTGCATCAATTGATTGACCTCTGCGGCCGGGCGCTTCCAGTTTTCAATGGAAAAGCTGTATAGTGTTAATTGCTCCAGATGCAGCCGGGCGGCATGTTCCACGGTGGTGCGGGCCGTGTTGGCTCCCGCCCGATGGCCCATAGGCCGCGGCAGACCGCGATTGGTGGCCCAACGCCCATTGCCATCCATGATAATGGCCACATGTCTGGGCATGCGCAAGGATCCGCCCGGGGTGGAGGGGCCAGACTTGGTATTCACATCACTTGTCATGGCAGTACCTGTGCATTGGTAAAGCCGCTGGAGCCGGGCTGTCCCAGCGCGGACGTCAAACCACCAGGGTTTGTCGCCGGTCCGGGCCTACACTCACCAGCTTCAGCGGCACGCCCACATATTCCGCTATACGCTTAAGATACCCCCGGGCGCTGGGCGGCAAGCCGGCCAAATCCGACAGATGATCCAGCGGTTCATGCCAGCCGGGTAATTCTTCATATACCGGCTCCGCGCAGGCCAGGCCTTCGGCATCTGGATCAAAGCCGGCCTGTTCCCGGCCGCCGATTTTATACCCCACGCACATCTTCAGGGTATCAAAAGTGGAAAGCACATCCAACAGGGTGATGCACAGGCCGGTGGCTCCAGCCAGCCGGGCGGCATAGCGCACGGCCACCAGATCGATCCAGCCGCAGCGCCGCGGCCGGCCCGTGGTGGTGCCGAATTCATGCCCGCGCTGGCGAATTTTTTCACCAATGGCATTTTCCTGTTCCGTGGGAAAAGGTCCTGCACCCACCCTTGAACTGTACGCCTTCACCACTCCCAGCACGGAATTTACTGCTGATCCGGGCACGCCGGTGCCCGCGGATAAGCCGCTGCCGCAGTTACTGCTGGTAACGTAAGGAAAGGTACCATGATCCAGATCCAATAATACGGCGTTGGCCCCTTCAAAAAGCAGGCGTTTTTTGGCCGCCAAAGCCTCATGGAGCAAGTGCACGCTGTTGCATACATAAGGTTTAAGCTGCTGGCCGCAACTGCGGTACTGTTCAAAAATGGGTTCCCAATCCAGGGGCGGGGCCGCGTATAAGCCCGAGAGCAGGCGATTTTTTTCGGCGATGATCCGCGGGAGTTTTTCCCGCAGGCGATTTTCGACAATAAGATCGGCCATGCGAATAGCATTGCCGCGCCCGGCCTTGTCGGCGTAGCATGGGCCGATGCCGCGGGCGGTGGTGCCGATTTTTTTTCCGGCCAGTTGCGTTTCGGAAAGCTGATCCTGCAATTTGTGATAGGGCAGCACCACATGGGCAGCCGAGGAAATTCGGAAGTTTTCGCCCAAATCGAGGCCACTGCTCATCAAATCATCCATCTCCCGCAGAAGTTGAATGGGATCAATCACGACCCCGTTGGCCAGCACGCAAACGCACTCGGGGCGCAGCACTCCGCTGGGCAGCAGATGAAAGGCATACTTTTTTTCACCCACCTTGACCGAATGGCCGGCATTGCTGCCACCGTTCCAGCGAATGACAAAATCGAAGCGTTGGGTGAGTAAATCAACAATTTTACCCTTGCCTTCGTCACCCCATTGCAACCCCACTACCGAGGTATTTCCCAATTCTCCCAAACGCGATAAATCCGGCTGCATAACTGGCCTTTTGTTGGTGAACCATTGGAACTCCACAAGCGGTTTGAGGATACCCTTTTGCGGCCGGGCTTGCAACATGCGGCTGAGGGTGCGGGCGTTCTCGGGTGCAGTCGTAACCGGCGGTGACTCTGCTGCCGCAGCGAACGGAAGTTGTGCCGGCAGGCAAGATATTGAAAGAACGCGAGCGATCAGCAGTCAGCGGTCGGCGACGGCGGGGATTCACCGCAGAGGCAGGGAGGGCGCAGAGAACGGTCAATTTTAACCACGAGGAAGCGAAGGCAGGAATGAGCAAACGGTTGGGGGAAGATTATCAACATTATCAAGGTTATCAAGATTTTCATACATTTTAAGGCTCCGATGGGACGGTGTTTGGGCGCAGTACGGGCGCGGGGGTCGAATTC
>JAJYDW010000051.1 GCA_021790385.1 Planctomycetota bacterium | reverse complement strand
CCTCCTGACAAGGTGGTGTGTCATGGTTAAACTGTTATCCATGAACGCGGCTGCGGGAAAAATCTTCCCTTCCCGAATGATCGTCTGGCTGGTGCCGGTGCTTCTTTTTTTAGCCGCCGTAGCCGCGCCGATGGCTTCGGCGGGGGTGCTGAGAGTGGCGGGTTCGTTTGTGCCGGCGGCGGCTGCGGACGGCACGGCGACCGGGTTGGCGGGTGCAGCGGAGAATGTGGCGGCGGCTGCCGGCACTGCGGCAGACAACGCCGTTGCCAATGGTATAATTCGGACTGGTGAACAAGCCGGGGCGGAAGGGGTGGTGAATGCGGCCCCACTGACCACCAATGCCGCGGAGAATCCAGTGACCGGAACGGCGCTGGCGCGGCAGCTTGGCCAGGAAGGAGAACGGGCCGCGGATATCGTTAAGAACACGGAGCGCATTAACTCGCTGACGGGAACGGCGGATTATCGCGTTCCTGACATCCTCGACCACGCCGCAGGGTTGGTTGGCGAGGTCAAAAACGTCGCGACTCAGGGGTTCACGCGGCAAATTCAGGATTACCTCTATTACGCGTTGCAAAATAATTATGATTTCGTTTTGGTCGTGCGGCAAGGCGGTGGCACGGCTTTCACCGCGCCGTTGCAGGCGTTGATCGACAGCGGATTCATCAACATTTTGAGGATGCTCCCTTGAACAGCGACGAAAAATATCCTTTCGTGCCCTCCACTGCGCGGCTTCTGCGAGAGCTTCGCGGGGATCACGCATACATGGCGAAACACGCGGAAAGAGAGCGGCGGCGGGATGCACGTATTGAGGAATTCGCTAGGCTCAGTAAGCCAATTCTCCGTGAACTTGCGGCGGTCGGGCTGAGTTGTTCGTCGATCGATGGCTTGAGACGTAGCGGTGTGCATTATGAGAGGGCGGTGCCAATATTGATAGCGTGGTTGCCGCTAATCACAGATCCGGGGCTCAAGGAAGCCGTAGTTCGCGCTCTCTCGGTTCCGTGGGCCAGACCGGTGGCAGCGCAACCGCTAATTGCGGAATTCCTAAAGGCACCCGGGCAGGGGTCGGGCCTGAAATGGGCCATTGGCAACGCTCTGTCCGTCGTAGCCGATGACAGTGTCTTTGATAATCTGGCGGCGCTTGTCCGCGACAAGCGCCACGGCAAGGCCCGTGAAATGCTTGCCGTGGCGATCGGGAATATGAGGGATCCGCGCGCGGTCGATTTAGCGATCGAACTGTTGGGCGATGACGAGGTTGCCGGTCATACCTTGATGGCGATTGGCAAGTTGGGGGCGCAGAAGGCCCGGCCGGTGGTGGAGCCGTTTTTGAACCATCCCAAGGCTTGGATACGCGCCAAGGCCAAGAGAGTGCTCGCGAGACTCGACAGGTGACCACGTTCTTGGCGAGTTGAATATCTTTTGCAGCATGCGGCTCGCTTTCGGTGGGGGTGCTGAGAGTGGCGGGTTCATTTGTGCCGGCGGCGGCAGCCAGCGGCGTGGAAACTGGGTTGGCGGGTGCTGCGGAGAATGTGGCGGCGGCGGCCGGCACTGCGGCAGACAACGCCGTTGACAATGGTATAATCCAAGCTGGTGAACAGGCCGGGGCGGAAGGGGTGGTGAATGCGGCCCCGCTGGCCACCAGCGCCGCGGGGAATCCACTGACCGGCATAGCATTGGCCCGGCAGCTTGGGAACGAGGGTGAACGGGCCGTCGGTATTATGGGCCCAAAAGTGGGGGTCGAGATGCCTTCAGGCGTGATGCGGTTTCCGGATCAATTCGACGCAAACACCAGGGTTTTGGAAGAGGTCAAGAACATCGCGAAATTAAGTTACACGCAGCAGCTTCGAGATTATGCTGCGTTCATTCAACAAATACGGGGAACCTTCAACCTTTATGTGCGGCCATCGACGACCTATTCCGGGCCGTTACAGGAATTCATCGACGCCAACGCGAACCTCATCAAAATTTTTCATATTCCGGGGACTAAATAATGGGCGAAAAGCGAAAGCCAATAACAGCCGCAGAGTTTATGGCACGTCGTCAAGCTGATCCTGAGTGGGTACGCAGGCAAGCGGAGTATGAGGCGGCGCATAAGGCCAGCGTGGCACAAATGCAAAAAGAAATGGAGCCGGAAGTTTCTCCGCTTCTGGCTGACATCGCGGCCGCCGGGGTGAAGTTTTATCCGACCAAGTTAGATCAATGGAAGTCGGGCGGCACGATTACCGGTCCGGAACCGATTCCCGTCCGGTCAATCTCCAATCTGATAAATACGCTGGATAACTATCCTGTAGCGATACCAATCCTGGTGAAGCACCTGCGTATGGCTAAGCACCCAGTCGTGGTGGAATGCCTCGCTCGGGACCTAACGATGAAAGAGGCCCGTGGCCCGCAGGCGCGGCAGATTCTGGAAAAGCTCCAGCGGCTGGATTTTCTCGAAAGCACACCCGCCGTACCGCACAGTCAAGCCCGTTGGGCCTTGGCCAACGCCTTAGTGGTGGTGGGCGATGAAAGCATGGTGGAAGAAATCAAGGCATTAATTGCCGACCCGCGTTACGCGGACGCACACAATCGGCTGAAGGATGCCCTGAAACATTGCGAGCGTCTGGCTAAGAAGAATTCGGGAAGGAAGGCGAGCATGAAGCGAGGTCAACCGTGACGACAGGATTTGTGGTGGCCGCAGCAGCGGCCATGATCGCGCAGCGCCTCAAAGGTCCGAGGCAATGGCTTGCAGCGGCGTGAATTGGTCAGCCTCCTGACAAGGTGGTGTGTCATGGTTAAACTGTTATCCATGAACGCGGCTGCGGGAAAAATCTTCCCTTCCCGAATGATCGTCTGGCTGGTGCCGGTGCTTCTTTTTTTAGCCGCCGTAGCCGCGTCGATGGCTTCGGCGGGGGTGCTGAGAGTGGCGGGTTCATTTGTGCCGGCGGCGGCTGCGGACGGCGCGGCGACCGGTTTGGCGGGTGCGGCGGAGAATGTGGCGGCGGCGGCTGGCACTGCGGCAGACAACGCCGTGGCCAATGGTATAATTCGGGCTGGTGAACAGGCCGGGGCGGAAGCGGTGGTGAATGCGGCCCCGCTGGCCACCAGCGCCGCAGAGAGCATATTCGGGGATCGGGGGTTGACCGCCGAGGCACGCTTTATCAACGGCGTTCCGTGGCAACCAGGGGGCGATCCTCTCAGTGGATCAATTCGCCTCGATGTTGTTGAAGGCCCGTTGACGAATCCAACTTGGGTGTGGGACTACAAGTTTGGCGGCGCCGAGTTGACCCCAGCGCGCATCATCCAGATTCGCACGGGCGGCGGGGCTTGGGCCGAACGTGCCTGTCGTGGAGGTCCGGCCATGAAGCCCGAAAACTACCTACCGCTAACCAGCAAGCAGCTTGGTCCTGATGCGGCACGACGTTTGGTCAGAGAGTAGGTGGCGAGTAAGATGGTTGCGTTTAGCAGTGGGGGGGGCACTATGAGAAACTGTGGAGTTCGTATGCAGCGCAATGAGGCGGACGGGATTATTATTTCCTGCGACTTTTGTGGAACGGATTGGGATGGCCAGGCCGCAATGGTCGAGGGGCATCATGGTTCGGTCATCTGTCTGAATTGCGTCAAAAAGGCGTTGGAAGTGGCCGCAGTGGGCGAGGATAAATACGAATGTACATTGTGCCTGCGTCATAATATACCAGCGTCGCTGCCACGGTGGACTAATCAGCCCAAGTTCAGTGCAGTGGTTTGTCAGGAATGCTTACATCAAGCGGCCAAGGCTTTAAGCAAAGCACCCCATTCTCAATGGAAATGGCAGGGCGGAGCCAAAAAATAAAATTGACATAGCCATGCTGCAGCGATAATCTACTAAAGTTATATTTCAACAAGGAGATTAAAATGAGTCGGCTTTTTCCAGACATTACCTCTACGATGGGCAATACACCCTTAGTACGGATCAATCGTTTGATACCTGCCGGTCAGGCGACAGTATACGCCAAATGCGAATTTTTTAATCCGTTAGGCAGCGTGAAAGACCGCATTGGCGTGGCAATGATTGCGGCAGCGGAAAAGGCGGGGCAAATTAACAAAGAAACACACATCATGGAGGCTACCAGCGGCAACACCGGAATAGCCTTGGCATTTGTGTGTGCGGCAAAAGGCTACAAACTTACGCTGTTCATGCCGGAAAGCATGTCGCTGGAGCGGCGCAAGCTGCTGCGAATTTTAGGTGCGAACCTGGTATTGACACCCGCTACGGAAGGAATGCCGGGGGCCATTCGTCGTTGCTCGGAAGCGGCGGAACAGGACAAGAACTCACTGATTGCGAAGCAGTTTGAAAATCCCGCCAATGTAGAGATTCACCAGAAAACCACTGCAGAAGAAATCTGGCGTGATACTGACGGCAAGGTGGACGTTGTAGTATCAGCGGTAGGTACTGGAGGAACAATTTCAGGGGTAGCATCGGTGATTAAGAAGCGAAATCCAAAATTTCGGGCGATTGCCGTGGAACCAACGAATTCGCCGGTGATAACACAGACGAAATCCGGTCAGCCGATTAAGCCTGGCCCGCATAAGATTCAGGGTGCCGGTGCGGGATTTATTCCCAAGAACTTACATATGGATATTGTGGATGAGGTGATTCAATGCACGAATGAAGATGCATTCACCTGGGCGCGGCGTTTAGCGGCGGAAGAGGGAATTTTGGCGGGCATCAGTTCCGGAGCCAATATGTGGGCGGCGGCCCAGGTGGCAGCCAGGCCGGAAATGAAGGGCAAGGTGATTGTGACAATTATGTGTTCCACCGGCGAACGTTACCTGAGCACAGCCATGTTTGAAGGCTTGGAGATATAAGGCTACTGTTGGAGGATGGGTTAATTTTCGCGATTGGCGGCTGCTTGCACTCAATTTAACATAACGTACATTATAGGACGTTATTTAAATTGTCAAAAAAGCCGGTAACGCCCGGCACTACAGCAAAAATTGCGTCGAGAGCCGTCTCCGCATATCCTTTATTTAAGTCGCGCTCGTAGCTCAGTTGGATAGAGCGGCGGTTTCCTAAACCGCAGGTCGCAGGTTCGATCCCTGTCGGGCGCATCAGATCATCCGATTATGGCGGTGGCTTCAATTTCAATCATTGCCGCTTCATCAATAAGGTTGCTCACTTCCACCAGGACTGTGGCAGGCCGGATTTCACCGAACATTTCTCCATGCACTGTGGCTACCTTCTCCCAATCCATGATATGCCGCAGGTACATGCGAGTACTGACGACATCCGCTACCGAAGCTCCCAGCGCATCGAGGGCACTTTGAATAATGGCCAGCGATCTGCGGGTTTGCTGGGCTACATCCGAGGAGAATGTTTTATCGGGATTAATACCCACGCATCCACTGACAAATATCATATTTCCCTTTTTTACCGCCCGGCTGTAGCCAATTTTCGGTTCCCATGCGCTGCCGGAACTGGCGGTTAATTTTCCAGCACGTTCTACCAGGGTAAATGGTGATTTTTGATGGTTCTGGGTCATGTTAAAATCCTTTGTCTTTGGTTCAGGTTATATCATTGTTTCGGTGCCAATTGTATCGATTATCCAACAAATTCCACCAATATGCACGCGTCGAAGAAGTCTTGCACACTCCATATCAGCGCATGTCTGGTCGCTTGGGTTGCGGTGGAGAGCGACTATAATAGGATTATGGCATTAAAATCCGACGACACCGTTTGCTTTTGTTTTCATGTTCCATTACGGAAGATAGAAACATTTTGCCGCGTGGAAAAGCCGCGGACTCCGTCGCAAATTTCCGATTGTCTCTCTGCCGGGACTGGCTGTGGCTGGTGTGTTCCGATGCTTAAGCAAATTCACGGCCGCATTTGCGGGCCGCAGAAACCATGGTGGCAGCAACATAATCAAGAAAATCAACAAGATACGACATCAGTTAAAAATGACCCTAAAATTTATAAAATAAAAGAGGACATAACTTTCAACTTGACTGCAGATGAATATGCCGCCGGGCGAAGACAATATATCGCCGAAGGCAAAGGCCATCCTCCGCCAGAGAACAACACCGAAGTCCCCCACCGCGACACCCCGTAGAAGGCCGATCAAGTTTTCTCCAGCTTGCCGACAAAATCGACTTTAACGATTATCATCAACAACTGGCGTGGCGTAAGGTCAGAAGGCCCTGGAGAATCTATGATTGATGTGGTGATGTTGCCGGAAATGTTGGATGCCAAGATATTGCCCGAATCGCAAGTAGTGGTACTGGATGTACTGCGAGCGACATCCAGTGTGGTTACAGCCTTGGCGCATGGGGCTAAAAAAGTACGGCTGTTTGGAACCGTGGAAGAGGTGTCTGCAGCCGCGGTTACCGCCCCACCGCCGGTGATAACTGCAGGTGAGCGTGGTTGCCTGAAAGTGTCCGGTTTTGATCTGGGCAATTCTCCGGCAGAGTTCCGAACGGATCGCATCGGCGGAGCAACGGTTCTGCTAAGCACCACGAATGGAACCCGTGCCGCGATTGCGTCGCGGGAATCGCAGAAACTATTTCTGGCAAGCCTGTTGAATGCGTCAGTCACGGCGCAAGCCCTGATGGGAGAGATAGACAAATTGCATACGATTTTTGTTGCCGCGGGCACGAATGGCCGCATTGCCCATGAAGATATTATTGGTGCCGGGGCGATTCTCTGGAGGCTTTTAGGCGACAGCTATCGCGTGGATCTTCCGTTTACGGATACTGCGTGGCTGGCGTACAACGCCTATTCCGCCACGCGAGGCCGTCTGGGAGCGGCTTTACGGCTGGGACAAGGTGGAATTAACCTGATTGAAAATGGCTTTGAGGAGGATATTGATTTTTGTGCGGCCATTGACAGCAAGGCCGTGATTGTTGAGGTGGAGAAAACTACCCTGGCGGCCAAAATATACAACCAAGCAACGTGATCAGGCCCGTACAAATCCCTCGACGGCTTCGTATTCAGCCAAGCCAAGGGCGTTGTAGATTTCGGCGGTAGCACGGTTGCGTGATTCGCTGCGCTGCCAGAATTCGCGTTGGTCAGTGCCTGGAAACATCGCTTTATCCTTCTGTGACTGATGTCGGAAAATAGCGTTGCGTTTGCGCATCAGTTCCTGTGGTGAAAGCGGAACGGCCATATCGATGCGTTCAGGTTCCCATTCCTGCCAAGCCCCACGGTACAGCCACACCTCTGCATGCTTAAACCAGTTTTGAGACTTTACCTGCTCGATTGCCTGCATGATAGCGGCCAGACATACGCGGTGTGTGCCATGGGGATCAGAGAGGTCTCCGGCGGCGTATATCTGGTGTGGCTGGAGCTTTTCCAGAATGTCTACAATAATTTTAATATCGGCGGGGCTTAAGCCTTTTTTGCGAATGGTGCCGGTTTCATAAAATGGCATATCAAGAAAATGCAGATTCTCCCGTTTAATGCCGCAAACCTGTCCTGCGGAGCGGGCTTCTCCACGGCGGATCATAGCTTTGATCTGCTGCACTTGCGCAGAATCGATATGACCAGGTTTCTTGGCTTCCAGACTTCGGCGAATATCATGTTCCACTTGAGTCGCCTGGGCACCATAAAACTTGAATAAGTGCATAAAATTTACGGCAAAGTCGGTAAAGCGAATGGCATCGGCGTCAAAGACTGCAATGTTGCCGGAAGTTTGATAAGCCACATGGACATCATGCCCCTGATCGACCAGTCGAATGAGGGTACCGCCCATGGAAATGACATCATCATCGGGATGGGGTGAAAAAATCAGCACGCGCTTGGGGAAAATGGCATCGGTAGGCCGGTTAATATCGCCGGGGCGTTTGCGATCCTGTGGTTTTCCGCCGGGCCAGCCGGTGATTGTTTCGGTGAGGCCACGAAATACCTCAATATTAAGCGTGTAGGCGTGGCCATGATCGGCGAGTAAATCTTGCAGGCCACCGCTGTTGTAGTCCTCATCGGTGAGTTTGAGAATGGCTTTTTTAGATTGCTGGGCGAGCCAGATGACGGCCTTGCGAATTAAGGCCCTGTCCCACTTTACAGGTCCGACAAGCCAGGGAGCGACACAGCGCGTCAACCGGCTGGCAGCCGCCTCATCCAGCATAATTTGCGCATTGGGGTGCTCCTGCAAGAAGCTGGCCGCCACGGTATCGGTTACGGATCCTTCGACAGCTTCGGCTACAATTTGGGCCTTACCTTCGCCAAAGGCCACGAGTACCACACGTCGAGCGGCCAGAATAGTACCAA
Source organism: Planctomycetota bacterium (assembly GCA_021790385.1). Classification (GTDB taxonomy): domain Bacteria; phylum Planctomycetota; class Phycisphaerae; order WQYP01; family WQYP01; genus JABEVA01. The sequence continues at coordinate 18,172 of JAJYDW010000051.1, read as the reverse complement.
CGCCCATGGTAATGGCTCGCCGGGGAACGTACTCTTCGCCAAAAAAGTCAGATGCGGCATCCTGCCTGGTAATGCGATCCAGAGTGATTAACCGTGTTCGGCTGCTGCGTCCAGAACCAGGTTCGTTGAAACCGATATGCCCGGTGCGACCGATACCCAATAGTTGCAGATCCAAGCCGCCGGCGTCAGCAATCGCTTTTTCGTAAGCTTCGCAATAGGTTGCCACTTTTTCCAGTGGAATGGTGCCATCGGGAATATGCACCTGCGATGGTGGAATGTCAATGTGATCAAAAAGGTGTTCCTGCATGAAGCGACGGTAACTTTGCAGTTCGGTAGGCTGCATAGGGTAGTATTCATCGAGATTGAAGGTGAATACATTTTTGAAGCTCAAACCATCCTGATGGTGCATGCGCACCAATTCTGCATAGACCGATACCGGGGTGGAACCAGTGGCCAGGCCCAGCACACAGGGACGATTCTCTCTGGCGCGATGACGAATGAGGTCTGCAATTTCCTGGGCAACTGCGCAACTGACATCATGAGCGGAAGATAGAACTCTCGTTGGCACGTGTTCCCGCTGTTGAAGACCGGACTGCATTTTTATCTCCGATGATCCGCCGATTTGTAGTTTTTTACCGCCAGCCACATCATTCGTCAATGGCCCGGCCAGCGTCCATATCAATTTCATCGACAGGCGGTATTTCATCAGCCGGACAGCCCGTTGTTTGCCCGAGCCGTGGTTGTTCAAGGCGAATTGTCGGCGCATGATCATGATTTCATGGAAATTGCGCTAATTCTAGCGGGTACCGGCGTGCATATCTCGCCGGCTGGAGAACGCCCGGTCCGGCGCGGCGATCTGATATTTCTGCGGCCCGGGGCGTGGCACGGTTATCGGGAGTGCCGAGCTTTGCGCGTTTTTAATTGCTGCTTTGGGGCGGAGCTGCTTAACCGTGAACTCGCCTGGGTTCTTGAGACCCCGCATACAAATGCTCTCCTGCGAGTACTGCCGTTGAGCGAAGGCCGCTTTGGCCAGATCATCGTATCGCTGCCGCAAGCCGCAACGCTGCTATGCTTGCAATATTTAAAGATTCTTAGTCAAACCTCCGGAAACAATCAGTCTGGTCCCATGCGAGATCGGCCAAGACAGTTGGCCTATCTGGTGCTTTTGCTTGATCAAGTTGGACGCCATCTTTTCAATTCTGGTGATCAATTCGGGTTAACCCCAGGGCCGCGCCCGCACTTGGTGGTCGAAGCCGGCGTCAAGAGGCTTTCGGTCGCAATGACTGAAACATGGACCTTGCCACGTCTGGCACAAAAACTCAACACCAGCCCGGCATATCTAATTAGACTTTTCAAGACGTCTACGGGATTGCCACCGATGGCTTATCTGACCCGAGTTCGTATGGAGTATGCGGCTGGATTATTGTTGAGAACATCTGGTCCAATCGGGCGCATTGGTTCCGCCGTCGGTTACCTCGACGCCAACTTATTTTCCCGCCGATTCAAGGCGGTCTTCGCGATCTCGCCCCGCGATTATCGTCGGCGGTTCGCCAAAACCGTCGGCCCGTCGGCGTGTAGAGGCCCTGCCGCTTGCCAAATTGGCCAACGGCCTTAGAATAATTGAAATTCCCCCTCCCAAGGGCAATGAGGCCGTAGCTCAGCTGGTAGAGCAACAGACTTTTAATCTGTGGGTCCTGGGTTCGATCCCCAGCGGCCTCATTAACTCCTCGGGGCTGTCCAGGCGGTTTGGCGGGCAAGATAGCTGGAATCGGCGGGGGTTTCCCGTGCGACAGCGCGTTGAGTAAAATACCTTTGTTATGAGAAAGCATTACCCGCTTCTGGATTTAAGCACGTACATTGCTGCCCGCTGGGCGGCGATGATGCTCGGCTTTTTCCCGGTAAACGCCAACCTGCTAACAGCCAAGGCTTTTGGATCGTTGCTCTGGACCATGGATCGGCGACACCGGAATATGGCCATCGATCATATTGGTCGCAGCTTTCCGAATTTATCCCGTCAACAGGCGCAGCAGATCGCCCTGCGTTCAATGCAGCATTTTTGCCAGCTCGGGATTGATGTTATGTTTACCACCCGCACCATCAACGTGCAGCGGTGGCATCAATTCGTGCATTTCCAGGAAAACCTGCGTGAGACCATCCGGATCACGATGGAAAATCGCGGAGCTATCATGCTTACGGGCCATTACGGCAACTGGGAAGTGCTGGGCTACACCATGGCCACGCTGGGGCTGCGCAGCTATTCGGTGGCCCGCCCCATCGATAACCCGCACATCGATACCTGGCTGCTGGGAGTGCGTCAGCGCAAGGGACAAATTATTCTTTCCAAGCGCGGCGTTACCACCACGGCCCAGGAGGTGCTGGAAAACAAGGGAATTCTGGGTTTTATTGCGGATCAAAACGCCGGACCAAAAGGAATGTTTGTGCCGTTTTTTGGTCGTCTGGCCAGCACGTATAAAAGCATCGGTCTTTTGGCGATTCGCCATCGAGTTCCGGTGATTGTGGGCTGTGCCCGGCGGCGCGGCGACCGTTTTGAGTTTGATATTGATATTGCAGATATTATACGGCCAGAAGACTGGCATCATCAGGCTGATGAGCTTCGCTACATTACCGAGCGTTACACGATGGGCATAGAAAAAATGGTAAGGCGAGATCCGACCCAATACCTGTGGATTCACCGGAGGTGGAAAACGCGCCCCAAAGGGGAAGCCCAGACGGGTGGACCGGCGCAACCGACAGAACACGAAGCTTTTATTATGCCAAACTCGCCGGCTGTGGGTCCACCACCATAACCGACAGAAACTTCGGCCCATGCACACCCGTGACCAGGTTCATTTCAATATCGGAGGTTTTGCTGGGGCCATTGATAATCACCACATTCGAGGGCATGTTGCGGCCGGTATCACGGGCCAGCAACGCCATGGCATCCACCAGATCGCCGATGATTTTATCGACCGGCAAAATCACCACGTGCAAATTTACCGTAAGCGTGGAAGACCGTCCAAATCCGGAATCGCTCCATACCATCAGCGAGCCGGTATCGGCCAGACCATAGCGACAATCAGTAACAGCGGCATCACATTCAAAGACCTTTTGCGTACAGCCTGTATCTGTCCAGCAGTGAACCTGCACACCGGCAGCCCTTAAAGACTTCGCCAACGGTTCCACCGGCCAGGTTGCACAATTCAGCATAACGCGGCGGACGTTATGCTCAGCGAGTGCTTTTTGGCTGGCTGCCGGGACCTCATCAGGTCTTACCCGCTGTACACACATTCCATTATCGGAGGCATACTGCATCCACCGGGCAATTCGCTTCGGATCATTGGCTGATACCTCGCGGATGACCGCATCGGAACGTACCGGACGTCCCCCGGGCACTGTCGTTTCGGCATGGCCCAAAGCCTGTCGCACTCTGGATAAAAATTGCGTTCGCATCTCAGGGGATTGAATGGACGGCAGCGGATTCACTGGCAGGTTACTCATGGCGTTGCCCCCCTTCCAGAGGTTGCCTGTTTGGCCGCCTGATGCTCTTTCCAAAGGTATCGAAAATCATGTCTGGGCGGGCGTGGAAAATCGCGAACGCGCGTCCATCCTGCAACAGGGCCCGGGAGTTTGGCGATCCACTGATCTTTGGCCGGCAATCTCCGCAGGACCAGTCGCTGCACAACCTGGCCCCATCGATACGACCATCGGTGTCGGAGTCCCCACGTCCATAAATCAAAAAACCATCGTTCCGCACGCGAGGCGATGCCCATACGCACCTGATCGCGGCGCATCAGAATCAACATTTCCGGAATGTTTATTTTCACCGGGCACGCTTCGTAGCAGGCCCCGCACAGGCTCGACGCGTGGGGCAAATGTTTGTGTTTCGCCAGGCCGTTGAAGAGCGGGGTTATTAAGGCTCCAATAGGTCCGGGATAGATACTGCCATAGGTATGCCCCCCCACTTTGCGATAAATCGGGCAGGCATTCAAACAAGCTCCGCATCGAATGCATCGGAGAGTATCGCGATAGTCACCCGCCAAAATCCGCGAGCGGCCATTGTCCATGATAATCAAATGGAACTCTTCGGGTCCGTCATGTTCGTCGGGGCGTTTGGGGCCGGTGATGATGTTGGTATATTGCGTAAGTGTCTGGCCGGAGGCGCTCCGAGCCAGCAGCTTTAAGAAAACGGGAAGATCTTCCATAGCCGGAATGACCTTCTCCATACCCATAATGGCCACGTGGATGCGTGGGCGCGTGGTGCACATCCGGCCATTGCCCTCATTGGTGCAAATACACACGGAGCCAGTTTCCGCGATGGCATAATTTACCCCACTGATGCCCATATCCGCTTCGTTAAAGCGGTTGCGCAAATAAACCCGGGCCATTTCCGCGAGGGTTGGTGGATCGTCGGTGTAAGGAACTTTGAAGTGGGCAGCAAACACCTTTCCGATCTCCATGGCCCGCATGTGAATGACCGGCATCACCAGATGGGATGGGTGACTCTGGTCCACCTGCAGAATGAATTCCCCCAAATCGGTTTCAACCACTTCCAGGCCGGCCGCTTCCAGCGCATGATTCAACTCCATCTCTTCGCTGACCATGCTTTTACTTTTCACAATCAAATGGCTGCTGGAGCGGCGGGCGATGGCAATCACCAAATCATTAGCTTGCTGGCTGTCGGCGGCAAAATGCACCTGACCGCCATGAGCAACCACATTTTTTTCCAACAGTTCCAGATAATAATCAAGGTGATCGAGGGTGTGGCGTTTGATGTTGCCGGCCAATGCCCGCAACGCATCGGCGTCAGGCAAAGCAGCCAGCATGGTTCGTCGACTGTAATCCTTTTTAGTTACTGAATTGTCGAGTGCTGTGTGCAGCGAATCATTGGCGGATTGGGCGGAGGCGCTGGCCATGAAATCCGGCACAAACACCGGCAGAGCCAGACGCGGCGGCGCAACTTTTTTGTGCGGTTCAGCGGCGGGCATTGTCTTTACCTCCTTCCAACGCCGCGGCAATGAGTTCCGCGGCATGCCGTACGGCAAAGGTACTGCCATAACGATGGCCCGCGCCTCCAATATTCATGGCACAACCGCCATCATTGACAATCATCACCTGAGCCCGGGTGCGATTGCCGCATTGCACCTTATCTCGCACAATGGCCCCGCTGATGTCCGGATATTTTGTAGCGAAGGTGCCGCCGAAGCCGCAGCATTGTTCAGCTTTTTCGAGCGGCACGAAGCGGCAATTGCCGATTTGCCGCAGCAGGTCGATGCAGGGGTCACCCGCCATCTCCAACCCACGCAGGTGGCAGGTGTAGTGATAGGTGAAATCAACAGGTTCAGGCAGGCGATAGGGGGCAAGATCGACTTTGAGTATTTTGGTGAGAAATTCGATAAATTCATAAGTTCGGCCGACAAATTCCAACGCTTCCGGCTGGTGGACCTCGTCATCGGCAAAGAGGTGGGGATAATGGTCGCGGATCATGGCGCAGCATGAGCCTGATGGCGTAACAATGTAGTCCGCATTTTTAAAAACCTCGATCATGCGTTGCGCAAGTGTGCGGGCGTGTTCCGGATAGCCATTGTTAAAAGCCGGTTGGCCGCAGCAGGTTTGATCTGCGGGAAAATCTACCAGACAACCAAAATGTTCCAGAGTCTTAACTACCGCCATGCCAACAGTTGGTGCATAAAGATCCGTAAGACACGTGATAAAAAGACTGACTTTCATGGAAGCGTTTCCAAGGTGATGTGCGAGTTGGTGTAAATACAAATCTGGCCGGCAATCAAGAGAGCTTCACGAGTAATTTCCGCAGCAGAAAGGCTGCTGTGATTCAACAAGGCCCGGGCGGCAGCAATCGCATAAGGGCTGCCGCTGCCAATGCCGATAATGCCGTCATCAGGTTCAATGACATCGCCAGTACCGGAAAGGAGCAGCGAGATGGATTTGTCAGCCACAGCCAACATGGCTTCCAGGCGACGCATGGCCCGGTCCGTCCGCCAATCTTTGGCCAGTTCTACTGCGGCTTTTTTAGTGTTACCTTTGAATTCCCGCAGCTTTGCCTCAAAACGATCCAGCAGAGCTAAACCATCGGCGGCACTGCCGGCAAAGCCGGCCAATATCTGATTGTCAAAAAGCCGGCGGATTTTTACGGCATCCTGTTTCACTTTCGTATTGCCCAGCGTCACCTGCCCATCACCGCCCAATGCAACCATTCCATTGCGACGCACGGAAACAATTGTGGTTGAATGAATTTTTACCGAAGCCATACTTAAGATCCGATCACGCATGAACCCGGCAATTATTGTAACGGTCTTCCATCCGACGGACGAGCCGCTTCCGCACGAGCGGGCGCCGGGCCAAACAAGGCCGTACCGATGCGGACCATGGTAGCCCCCTCTTCGATGGCGACCTGATAATCGCCGCTCATGCCCATGGAAAGATGACAGAATTGCGGGCCGGCAATTTTATGAAATCTTATTTCCTCAAATATTTCGCGCAATCGCGCAAAAGCCGGACGTGAATCCTCTGGATTGGCTGTTTGTCGGGCCATCGTCATCAAGCCCACCAGCGAGAGATTGGCCATGGTTTCAATTTGTTCCGCCAGATGAATGGCGGCCGGCAGAGCAATGCCGTACTTGCTTTCTTCTCCGGTGGTGTTGACCTGTAACATCATCTGGGCGGGTTCCTCACGACGAACGGCAAGTTCGTTAATTTCTTCGGCCAGCCGCAGAGAATCCACACTATGAATGTAGTCCGCCAAAGATAGAGTCTGCAAGACCTTGTTGCGTTGCAAGTGACCAATCATGTGCCAAGTCACGTTCGCCGTGCGCGGCCGACCGGGATTCATGGCGGTCTGCTGGCGCCAATTGTAAATCTGATCCACATGAGCCTGCAATTGCTGAGTACGGTTGTCGGCCAAATGAGTTTCGCCCGCTAGAATCAGTTCCTCTATCTGAGCCGGTAACGCATTTTTGACGACGGCCACCAGTTTAATTTCATCAGGACTGCGTCGGGCTCGCGCGGCTGCAGCGGCAATCTGTTCTTTCACAGCTTGCAGATTGGCGACTAAATTCATAAAATTTATCCTGCCCGGTGAAAACTCGAACCTCCATGAATTATCTGCGCACCGGCGTTTCTGTAAAGAAGGCCCACACGGGGGAGCATGGGTTGTGGCTCAGGCGTGGCGCTGAAGTGATCGCTGGATGGTTGCCGATAAGGCTTCTTTGTCGACCGCTATGGGCCGATCACCTGTTGTACGCCAGCCAAAATGGTGTATAATTTTGAACGATTCGTTTGCGGGCGTAGCTCAGTGGTAGAGCGTCACGTTGCCAACGTGAATGTCGAGGGTTCAAATCCCTTCGCCCGCTTTGTTGGCCCAACATAGGCCACTATCCTCTCGTGCCGCACCACATGATATTATATCCGGACCGTACTTTCGTGGCGTTTGGCCGATTGGGAATCGTGGCAATGCCCGAAATCAAGGCAATCCCGTCTTCTTATTACCCATGACACCACCGGAACCAGCATTCGACGGCGAAAATATCCGGAAATCTACATCGACACTCAACTGGTCCGACATTTGCTTCACTCTTTTCAATGCGGTCGCAGAGACACCGCCTGAAAAATGCGGCAGCCAACCCATAAACGAGTTGGATCGTATCAATATCAGGCGTAGTCGCTTGGGAAAGCGACGTCTGATGCACTCGTTGCGGGCTGGTGCCGACCAGGTAATCAAGGTCGCGAGAGTACAGACCTTCCATAAAAAAAAGGAAGTTATTTTCTTGCATTGACCGATGAAAGACGTTATGAATTTACATAGAGCACTGAACCGAGTCCTTTTTTTAGAAGGAGTGTTCGTTATGGCCCATCGTCGAACCTCAGGCGCGAAGGTCCGTTCCCACAAGATCGGTTTTAACAAAGCTCATTTTCAGCATCGTAAGCAGGCTCGTCTTGAAGCCAAGCGATTGCTGGTGGATGTGCCTCGGCTGATCGCCGAATAACCCCGGTAATATGTGCCTTCTCTGGCCATAGACTCCGTCTGGAACAATCGTTGCTTCGAAATCGTTGGAAGCTGAATTGTTCTTGCCGAATGAATCATGTTTTGTAACCATCCCCCGCCATCAGACGGATCATCCGGATGACAGGTGCGGATTTTCTTCGAGTGTGGTTATAATCGGAGCGTTGAACTAAAAGGAAGTTGCAATGCCCGATCCCAATGCTACCATCCCCGAAGGCCATCAGACGCGAAGCATGATCCTGGTGGTGGATGATAATCCACAGAATGTGGAATTGATTCAAGCCTATCTGGAAGGGTTAAATTGCGCCACGGACGTCGCCGCTGACGGTGTGGAGGCTTTAGAAAAAGTTGCCGCCGCCAGGCCCGATCTTATAATTTTGGACATTATGATGCCACGGATGAGCGGGTTTGAGGTATGCCGGCGCATCAAGGCGGCAGCAGAAACGCGTGAAATTCCCATTTTGATGGTAACCGCCCTGAACGAAATCGGTGATATTGAAAAAGGGGTTGAGAGCGGCACGGACGATTTTCTTTCCAAGCCGATCAATAAACTTGAATTGGTTACACGCGTGAAAAGTCTGCTTCGGGTCAGACATTTACAGGGTCAGTTGGAACGAACCATGGCCTATCTGTCAGAAATTGAATCCAGCGAAAGGCGATCCTGAACAAAAAAAACGGAGGCGGCCCAAGTCGCGGTCTTCGGTGGCCGGTCAGTTGACGCGGTGGATTGACTCTGGCTATAAACGCCACCGTGGAATGAGGCGGATATGGCCCCACAAGGCACAAAGGCATGTGCTGCGAATGTCGGCGGCGTGGCGATACCAAACTGGAAGGTTAAATGCTGAAATTTCAAGTATTTCGCGAAGGTGATCCACCGTTAGAGTTGGATCTGACCTCTGCTTATCTGGCGGGTGCAGACAGTATTCCCATTCGTGGCGATCTTAGTTATTCCGGTGGAGAGCTACGCTGTCGAAAACGCGCCGCTGGTCCGTCGGCGTTGGCCCTGCTCTGGGAGGTGCAGGGGTTCGGCGCAGTACTGCTGGAAACTACGCGGCTTCCGGAGCGACCGGAACCTTACATACTGAATCTGGAATTGGCCCGCTCACGCATGATGCGACTGATTCAAAAGCGGGAGGAATGGGGCTTTTTTGACCTGCCGGAAGCCCAGGGGATAAATGACAAATTTAACGAGGCTCGCGACCTGCTTGTAGAAGCTATACTGCAGCAGGATGATCCACCTGGGGCCAGCCGGCTGGCTGACCGATGTCTGGCGTTGGTGATGCCGCTGTCTGAACAGGCGGCTGTTGTGCATGCGGAACTGCTTCTGCAGCGGCGTATCACCACCAGGTCGTTTCCGCGCAATGTATTCGGTTGTCATGTCGATCTGCAAATAACCAACGATCAGTACCGCAAGAAACTGATGGCGTGTTCTGATTTTGTCATGCTGCCGGTCCACTGGAAAACGGTGGAACCCCAGGAACAGTCTTTCACCTGGGGCCAGGTGGACGAGTGGATGGAATTTCTGCGAAGAGCCAAGCTGCCGGTAGTGTTCGGCCCCCTGGTCTCCTTTACCGACCTGTCCATACCAGACTGGCTTTATATCTGGGAACACGATTATGAACAGGTTCGCGGACTACTTTATGAACATATAGAGCGCACGGTTACCCGCTACGGAGCGCAGGTGGTTTTATGGAATGTGCTTAGTGGACTTCATGTCAATGCCCATTTTTCCTTTACCTTCGACCAACTGATGGACCTTACGCGCATGGCCATCGGCGTGGTCAAGCGTATACTGCCCAACGCCCAAACCATGATTGAAATCACACAGCCGTGGGGTGAATACTATGCACGCAACCAGCGTAGCATACCACCGCTGGTTTATGCTGACATGGTGGTGCAAAGCGGAGTGACATTTGACATGTTTGGACTGGCCCTTTCATTTGGGGTGCCTCGCGATGGATGCTGGCAACGTGATCTGTTCCAGATCAGTGCACTTATCGACCGCTTTGCGGCACTGGGTAAACCCGTGGCCATCAACCGTATAGAAGTGCCAAGCCACACTGCAGACGATGCCGCTGCCGCTGGCGTATGGCGGCAGCCCTGGAATGAGCCTCTACAAGCCAAATGGCTGGAGGCCGTCACCAATATCGTCTTAAGCAAACCATTTGTAGAAGCCGTCTGTTGGCGCAATGTGATGGATCGGAATGACAATGCCATTCCATTTTCCGGTCTCTGCAATGCGGATTTAACCCCCAAAAAAGCGCAGGCTACCTGGATTTCCATGCGTCGTGCGGTCATGGTGGTACGCCAGGGCGGTGTCAAAACGGGCGACCAGCCAAAGCCCGTCAGCGGCTGACTTTGGCGCTAGCCTCATTGAGTTGGCATCACAATTCAAAGACGGTCTGGAATCACGAAATCATGAGTTCTCACCAAGATGATCCTGACGATTTCCCCGCAGACGCGACGCTCCAACAGCATTCGGCCGCACCGGAAGCATCAGATGAATGGGGCTGGACCCGGCGACATCAGATTGGTCTGGCTATGCTCATGTTCTGTCTGCTGGTGTTTATAGCAGTACAACTCTGGCGACATCCTGTTCGCTTAGGCTCGCCGGTGAAGCAGTCTCACATGCGCCATGCCGTGCTGCAAAACCGCATTGATTTAAACACCGCCACCTGGGCGTCGATCGTGCGTTTACCGGGCATTGGATCCGGCCGGGCCGATCGAATTCTTGCCTATCGCACCCACCAACTCAAACTCCACCCTGGCGTGATCGTCTTTCGCAAAATCAGAGATTTAAGAAAAGTACCCGGAATCGGCAAGAAAATCAGCCTTGAATTATTGCCATTTCTAAGATTTCCAAAACTTCCCGCAGTGGGGACCAACCACACAGCCCAGTAGTACCATCAGCAACAGCATGTAAATAGTCCCGCAATCAGTGTTCCGGTCATTTCACCCGGCGCCCCATCACCCATACCGCGGCGGGTTCCGGAGCGTTATGTACCATGGCTGCGCAGATGGCAGAGGTGTCCATCCCGGTGGAAGTATCCAGTGGCAGCAGCACCGCATCAGCGGAAAACCCTGCCGCCAAACGTCCTATATGTTCAGAAAGTCCCAAGGCCTGGGCCGGGCGTGTGGTAATCATCTCCATCAACACCACCGGCGATATTTCTGGATGGCACTGCCACACATGGCGGGCCTCGCGCAGCAGGGATAGGTCTGGATTGCTGGCCAGCGAGTCGGTAGCCAGGCACACAGGTATAGAGCGATCCAACATCTTTTTCCACGGATGTTCTCCCCGCCGATGATGCCCAAAATAAGCGTGCGTGCGTGGGCACCAGGCCACACTGGCACCGCTGTCGGCAAGAATTTTCAGTTCGGCATCGTCGGCATAATTGACATGCGCCAACACAATGGAAATTGCGTGCAAGCCAGCAGATTTTTTCAGGTTTTTATGAGAGAGCAATCCATACTGCCGGCCCCAACGAATTGGTCCACCGACAAAGCGCGGCACTTGCTCATCCAAAATGTCGAGCTTTTGCATGAGCGGCCAAGATCGCCCCAGCGGGCCATCCAGGGTAGCTAAAAATGCTCCCTCTTCGGTGTTTTCCGCCAGATGCATGGCCAATGGCACCTGATGAATTTCCGCCGCAGTTACCACCTTCCGCAGGGCCGGACCTTCCACTGAATAAGGCGCGTGCGGAGAAACACCGATGGAAACGTATTCATCGGCGGCCTGACTGCTCAACGCGGCGTCCAGACGGGCTTGCAGAAGGTCGCGGCGTTTACCCAAGGCGGTAATTTCACCAAAACTGACCACGCGCAGCGGACCGCCGGCCAGCTTGGGCCGTGTGAACTCCGGCCAGCGGGTAATATCGCCGACGGTCGTAACGCCAAAGCGAATGCACTCTGCGGCGCCCTGCCTGGCCGCGTGTGCGATGACATTTGCGGTATCATCAGGATGGGGCATTTGAGCAAACAATTGCAGCACCCAGTCTGGAAATGCGATCGGCCCAGGGATTTTTCCGCATAAGAAGCTTAATTCCAGGTGGGTATGGGCGTTGACGAAACCGGGGCAGAGAAGGTGGCCGGGGAAATGCTGCTCTGTTATGCCTGAAAACCGGGATCGGAGTTGATCGACCGGCCCCACCGCCATAATGCGCCCATGTTCAACTGCCATGCCCGCGTGGACAATTATTTCACCAGGGTGCGTCATCAGCGCATCGGCGACAAACATTTGCCTTCGCAGCATATCCGTCGAAAAGAATGGCATGACCAAAGGCTCCCGAGCCGGGTGTCCGGCGCAGCGCCGGGGAATTCAGCGAACGGAATTATACAGGGCGTTTACCACTTGATCTTCCCAGCCGTTCACATTCCCCCGGTAATGATTAACGAAAATGGCGAAAGCAAACCGAGCATGGGGCAGCGTCAGGTAGCCACTGAGTGTAGATGCCCCGGTTACGTGACCATCTTTGACATGCAGAAATGCACGGGCGGGCGAGCGCGTTAAGCGATTGACGAAGGTCCCCTGTCCCGGCTTGGCCATGGTATCGATAAACACCTGACCGTGCGGCTCGGTAGCAACGTGTGCCAATATGGTGGTAATGGCAGAGGTGGCCACGCGATCATGGTGCGAAAGCCCGGACCCATCAACCATGTGCGTAAGTGCAGGGTTGACACCAATGGTGCCCAAATAGGCCTTAACCGCCGCGGTACCATTGGCCCAACTGCCCGATTGACCCGTAGCATCATGGCCCAGCAACTTGCATAGACATTCCGCCATTAAATTAAAACTGTCAATATGCGCTCGCTTGAGAATATCCGTCAGCGGCGTTCCATACGAGGCCAGCAGGACGGGCCTGACATTTTTATGCGCCGCCAAGGCGGTAAGCCCCTCACTGCGAACCACCCCACTGATGGCGATGCCATGGGCAAGGAAACTTTGCTTGAGCACCGCACCGGTATAAAGAGCCGGATTATTGATAGTTACCTGCAAAGGGTAATTGGAATCGGAATAACGTATTTGCCCACGCAGAAAAAAATGATTGCTGTTGGGCGGGCGGTACATCCATACACTTTGCACCGAACCGCGACGGGCCTGAATCGTGACCGGCGTATAGGGCGTGGATGGAAATATCCGCACTCCCGGCGCACCGTTGGATTGAATCATCGGCAGCCAATTCAAACAGTTATCGGAAAAATTCAGCCCGCAAACCTGGGCTTCGTACCAATCCAGCGATTGCCCCCTGGGCCATTGCCGATTAAAGAAATTCTGGTTGAAAATATGGTCGTCCACCACCACATCATGAAAATGGGTTTGCCCGATTCTTTTGAGATAGGCGGCCCAGTTATCAAATGCAGTTGTAACAGTCCAGCCGACCTGGCGGCACAACACCGGATCACCCAACGCCGGGTCGCCGCCACCCACAATCACCAAATCATCACCCACCCGGTACAAATAAGTGTGCAGTACGCCGTCAGGACCAAGTTTGGCAAAAGCTGCGGAAGTGGTCAGTAATTTTCCGTTGCTGCCAGGCATCAGGGGCAGATTGGGATGATAACCATATAGAGGGATCGCTGTGCCGTGGGAAATTTGTACGATACTAATGCTGATCTGCGCGCCGTTGAGTTGCGCCGGATCAGACCGCAGGAGATATCCGATACGGTCGGCCAGACTTGCCGCAACGGCTGCAGGTGCACTGACCGAAAGCCCAACGGTAGTTGCGAGAGCCAGGCAACAGAAAAAAATACCGCCAACTCGATGACGATAAACCGAAAATTTCAGAAATCCAGGCACGCATACCTCCTTGTAAGGGTGCATTGTGAATGAAAGAAATCGAACATTATCACCGGTAAGTCCGCTGGTCACCAGGCAAGGACAAAATAATACCCAATTTTATTGATACGATTGCTTCAGCCTAAAAGTTGGCAATGGTCCGAAAAATCAGCTTAATGAGCCACCGGGGAACCCAGTTGCTGGCCCACTTCCTCCAGTTTCTTTTTTAGGGTGTCAGAAGTATTGGCCTCTAAATTCAGACGCAACAGCGGTTCCGTGTTGCTTTTTCGCACGTTGAACCACCATGTATCGTATTCCACCGTAATTCCATCCAGATAGTCAATGGCGGCATCTTTATAGCGCTCCGCCAGCCGTCGCACGGTGCTATCCTTGTCCTGCACTTCATAGTTTATTTCGCCGCTGCCATGCCAGCGCATCAGCGGTTTAAAGACATGACTGACCGGGCTGTCGTACCGCGAGAGCACCGAAAGCAAACACGCAAAGGCAATCGCACCTGAATCGGTGTTAAAATTGTCACGGAAATAAAAATGACCGGAAAGTTCGCCGCCAAAAACCCCTTTGCTGTCCGCCAGAGCCTTTTTCATAAACGCATGGCCTACGCGTTCGCGGCGCGGCACTCCACCGGCATTCTCAATTTCTTCCCGAACTACGCGACTGGATCGCAAATCATACACGACTGCCGCGCCGTGATTGGTCTTGAGAAAATCCCGGGCCAGCAGGGCAGTAACAATATCACAACGGATAACCCGGGCTTGTTCATCAACAAAAATGCAGCGGTCCGCGTCGCCGTCAAAACACACGCCCAAATCTGCCGCATTGGAAAGCACGGACTCCTGCAGTTGCCGCAGGTTGGCATCCACCAGCGGATTAGGCTCATGAGCGAACCGGCCGGTTATTTCCATATTCAAGGGAATGATGTCGAGGTTTGGATGGCCTATGAATATCTCCGGAATAAACTTTCCAGCCATGCCGTTACTGGCATCCACCACCACCCGGAGCTTGCGATTAAGCCGCAAAAACTTGCGCACATGCGTGCGATAAGCAACCCGCAGATCGTGGAATTCCACCTGGCCCATCAGCACCGGAGGATTTTTTCGCAGAGTGGATGCGATCCGTTTTATTTCCTGCAATCCGGTATCGACACCGACCGGTCTCGCCAGCAGGCCACTTATTTTAAATCCGTTGTAGTCAGCTGGATTATGCGAAGCCGTAGTCTGTATGCCCCCACAGCACCCCAGATGATTGATGGCAAAATAAATCATCGGCGTATCGATTAACCCAATATCAATGCAGTTGGATCCGGTGGAAAGGATGCCGTCCATAAGGGCTTTACTTAAGGACTGGCTGCTGGGGCGCATATCCCGACCGACGATAATCATTTTTTTCCGCCGATCCGCCTTATCCAGGCCGGTCAGGTTCATCTGCAAAAATTGAGCTGTGGCATAACCAATTTTCCATGCAATTTCTTCATTGAGTTCATCGGGATAAATACCCCGTATGTCATAAGCTTTGAAAATATTGTCAAACATCCTTAGCCTTTATAAAAACGTCTGACCGTTGCCGGCCCTGCTGATTTTTCATTAGCCGCGCCATGACCAAGACCAAACGGCCGGCTGTCGCAAATTTCGCCGGCCCGAAGTGGCCGGTGCTGCCTCCCACGCTCTCTTCAATCGTATCTTATCGCAGAAATCCCCATTCAGCCACAAAGCCGCCATGGACAAAGGTCAGGAAGTGTGGCAAGTGGCAGCCACACGAAAAGTCGACGAAAAACATTATCGGCAGCATGAATCGCCAGATGGGCTTAATTTCTCATTCTTTGCGATCATTTCGCCGAAGAAGAAAATGTCTGGATGGAACCGACACCTGGAGGATCTTTGTGGCGAGCAGCTCTAACGTTTCTTGAACATTTAT
Organism: Planctomycetota bacterium; assembly: GCA_021790385.1. Classification (GTDB taxonomy): domain Bacteria; phylum Planctomycetota; class Phycisphaerae; order WQYP01; family WQYP01; genus JABEVA01. The sequence goes on along the minus strand of JAJYDW010000051.1, from coordinate 2,447 downwards.
CGCCACTAAACAAGATTTTGTGATCTGCGAAGCATCGGCTATGCGTTGTGGCCGGCGAGCGGGTTTAGATGAAAGCGAGCATGGACGGCATGGCTCGATTTCAGCAGGTAAATAGTTTTAAAAAAGGAGAGAGAACATGCGTGTGGATGAAAAGCTAAATCGGATGGTGCAGGTTTGCACAGCTCTTTGCGCTGGGCTGGCCAACTCAGGTGGAAGCCCTAAGGACGGCGTTTGCAGCTTTCGTCTGGCCTCCCGTGGCCACGGCATTTCCCCGGAATCTTCAGTCCACTCGGTGCAGGTGGCTTTTCGCCAAGGCCGCGTGGAAATCAGTCTATCAACAAGCGGTTCGACGACCTGCGCAGTTCAGGCGGGCAAGGTGACTGACGCAGTTACGCTTCGTTTCATGGAGGATGGCGCCGCGAATTCATTGGAATTAAACAAAACCTCGGCGCTGCTACGCGTGACCAACACGGATTCAGATTGCATTCTCGCAGATACCATGGTGGAGTGGACGTTTGACCAGATCTTTCCAAGCGACTGCAATTCCAACAGACAGGCAGACTGCACTCTCGCCGACACGACCTTTTCCAGCGTATGGTCGTGGACGGTACAACCTCGAACCAGTCCGACTGCGCACACTTTAAGCTTGCAAGTTTGCTGCATTTCCGGAGATGGTGCTATCAGCCAGATTCAATGCCGAAACCATATCGCGGCAGATCAAAAGGAATCTGCGGCAATCCTGTCCGAAATGGCCAACGGCCGCACTGGCCAATTCGTGGTGGCGTTAACCACACGCGAACTTGGGCCAAAATCCACAATCAGATTTGACTCGCCGGACCGGGCATCGGCGGATTCACTCAAATCGCTGGCCTATGCCTGAAACCATACCGTTATCGCATTGAATGTGCTCCTATACTCCGCGCGGGCATGGGGAATAGCGGTGAATGTAATGGTTGTCTGTAAAATCAGCCTGTTGTCCCGACTTTCCAGCTATGGAAATACATCCCCAGACTCTGATAAAGCAAAAAATATGGGTGATTTTCTCAAATTCGCTGGTCAACCGGCCGATGGATGATACAGGAATGGTATTTTCCAGATTGACCCTGGAAATATCCAAAGAGGGTGCCTTTGTGGATCGATTGGCGAGCCAGGCACCCTGCATCGTTTTATACACTCTTTTGCCGGAACTATGTCGTGAAAACATCCACCGCCAGCAAAGTCAACTTCCCTTGCCTACACGATAGTGCTATACTTAAGTGGACTGGAGTGAGCGATGATCTCCAGCGCCGTGGAAAAAAGGAGTCCGCCATGGCCATGTATGATCCAACCACGGACGGAACCCCAAGAATTGCCCGTACGCTCACGACGGAGCTTGCTTCGTCGCAGCTAACGAGCACGGTTTCACCACGGCGGCAAGGCCTGCCCACGACTGCAGATGATGCGGTCGCCCCGATTCGCGTAAGCTTTACGACATCGGGGGAGTCGTCAACCCACGACGATACATCAGTCCAACGGACTGGTGAAATCGCCGGCATCTTGACGGCGACACCTTGCCCGTCGGAAATCTTCTTGGGTTAACGCCCACCTCGCCAACGGAAAATGGCGAACTTGGTCCGGTAATTCCTAACCCTTCATCGGGTGAAGTTGGACTTTATCTCTTATTTTTTCCCGCCCCAGAACAAACGCCCTAAAACAGAGTAAATTTTGACTGATGCAGTCTAAGCGCTGGACGGATGGCCGAGAAACCGATAAATTTATGACCATGAGCGAAGTTGCATCCAATCCACATACCGATGATAAACGCGAAGATACTTCTCTGTCGGTGAACCCAACGCCTGCGATATCCATCGATCCGGTTATTTCGGGCAGTTCCGGCCAGGAGGTGCCGACCGAGGGAGGTTTGGCATCCTTGCATCTGCGCATGGACGATATCTCCCAGATGCCGCTGCGGCAGGTTATTGAAGCCATTTTATTCGCCAGCGACATGCCTCTTTCCAAGGGCAAGCTGGCCCAGACGCTGGGATTGGATGTTACCGCCCCCATTGTCGAGGCGATCCGGGAACTTAACGAGATTTATGTACAACGCCAAGCCGCTTATCGCATAGAGGAGCGGGCCGGAGGATACCAGATTCTCACGCTGCCGCAGTATGCGGAATACGTGCAGCGGCTGATGCGTAAAAAGGACGAAGGCCGATTGACACCGGCTTCGCTGGAAACGCTGGCCATTATCGCCTACAAACAACCGATTTTACGGGTGGATGTAGAGGCTATCCGCGGCGTGGCGTGCGGTGAAGTCATTCGCTCTCTGATGGAGCATAATATGGTCAAAATCGTAGGCCGGGCTGAAGAAATCGGCCGTCCGATGCTCTACGGGACCACCCGGCATTTTCTGGAAGTGTTCGGGCTGGCCACCCTGAAAGATTTGCCTAAAACTGACCAGCTTAAAG
>JAJYDW010000006.1 GCA_021790385.1 Planctomycetota bacterium | reverse complement strand
GATTATGGCTCGGCTTGCCACGCAATTGGTGAATCAATCCCCCATCCCCACGCTTCGCCAATCGCTTCACCAATCGCCGCACATGACGCACTTTGAGCCCCAATTGTTCCGCCCCATCGACCTGCGACAGACGACCTTCCAATACCTCATGGATAACCCGAACGCGATCCCGATCCCGCTGACTCATCATTAGTAATTCCTCTTGGCACATACATTCCCCTTTTTACAAAAGAGGACATTTTAACTTTGGCCAAACAGGACATTACAACTTTGGTATGACAACATTTTTAACGGGGGCGCGGGCTGCGGCCCGCAAGTAGCCAGTGAACAGTAGAACAGGTGAGCAAGCGAGCAGGGGGCGACGGGGGGAATTGGATTTGAGATTTGAAATTTCAGAGTTCAGAATTGCAGATTCGCGGGGCCAGCCGACTACGACGATGCGGGCGAGGATTCCCGCATGGGGCTGGGGTACGCCCCCCGACCAGCTCGGACATCTTCAGATCCCGTTTGTCTTTTTTGACATGTGCCGTCCCATTTGATCCCGGAGAGTTCATCGACTGCTTGTATTCGTTGCTTCACCGATGGTGCTGGCTTCGTCTACTTCGAATGCTTGGCCACTCTCGATTGGTGTAACGAGGCTGATTTGGGTTCACCTAACGTTACTGCCCAAGTCTGCGCCTGGGCCGAGGCTTCGTCGCCAAGGATTGCTCCCGACAACGCCTGGTTGACTACATGGCTAACGGATCATTCCATGATGAACTCCTTTCAGTTCGTAAGACACAGACGGTTTCACCGACGCTCCGGATGGCACAGAAAGTAACGGGGAGGAGGAAGCGCCGTTTAACCTGGAGTTTGGCAGGCTGAAAGATCGTAAACGGTTACTGGAATCGTTGTTATAATTCTTGTATGTGCGGCCGCTACAATATTTCCAGACTCCAGCCATTCATCGCCATGCACCGATGGATTGAGGGATCCATGGATTGGCAGCCGCAGTACAACGCTGCTCCGTCCCAGATGCTGCCGGTTGTTACCGCGTCCAGAAACATTGAATTATTCAAGTGGGGATTAATTCCCGGATGGGCCGATGATCCGTCCGTGGGTAATCGTATGATCAACGCCCGCGCCGAAACACTCGCGGTCAAAGCGACGTTCAAAAAACTTCTGACGACGCGGCGGTGTATCATTCCCGCCAATGGCTTTTATGAATGGAAAAAAGAAGGTAAGCATTCACTGGCCTATTACATGGCCCAGGCGGATGGAACTCCCATGGCCTTCGCTGGTCTATGGGATACCTGGCAGGGCCGTGCGGGCGTGATTCACTCTTTCACGATTATTACCACGAAGTCCAATGCACAGATGGCAAGAATTCATGACCGTATGCCGGCAATTCTTCTGCCGGAGCATTACACACAATGGCTTTCCCTCCCCATGTCCCTTGAGCCATATCCGGCCGACACTCTGACGACGCGCCTAATAACCATGAAGGTCAATAATCCGCGTTACAATTCACCGGATATTTTGGACCCATAACGGTTCATAACCGTTCACGAAGGGGCGACTGGGCAGGCTGGAAGCCTGCACCACAAGGAGTGCCCCCAGTTTTATGGTTTTTAACCCGTGAACGGTTACAACGGCTCTTGCGGCGTCATTTCAGCGGCGCTGTTTACTTGCGGTTCCGCACCGGTATAATACCTAACAGATGCCAAACATACAGGTGCAACATGGTGAATGTATTATTTGTGGATATGAACGCCTACTTTGCCTCTGTGGAACAGCAGATGCGTCCGGAATTAAGACATAAACCCGTGGGCATTGTGGCGACACGGACGGACCATACCTGCTTCATCGCCGCCAGCTACGAAGCCAAGGCGTTGGGCATTAAAACCGGAACCGCCGTCTGGGAAGCCAAACGCCTGTGCCGGCAAATTCAGATTGTGGAAGCCAGGCCTCTTGTGTACGTGCAGATTCATCACCAGATTATCGCGGCGGTGGAAGCCTGTCTGCACGTTGACGCGGTGCTGTCCATTGATGAAATGGCCTGCCGCCTGCTGGGTACTGAATGTGTGGAAGAAAATGCCGTGGCCATTGCGTATCAGATTAAGAATAAAATCAAAACCGATGTCGGCGAATTTCTGCGCTGTTCCATTGGTTTGGCGCCCAACCGATTTCTGGCCAAGATTGCCGCTGATATGCAGAAGCCCGATGGTTTAACGGTGATTCGTCCTGAAGACATCCCCCATAAGTTATATCCGCTGGCCCTGGACGATTTTCCCGGTATTGGCCGGCAGATGCTGCGGCGGTTGCATCAGGCGGGCATCACAACCGTGGAACAGATGTATGCCCGATCTGAAAAGCAACTGCGTGCCGTATGGCATTCAGTTCTGGGTGAAAGATGGTGGTATCAGTTGCGTGGAATAGAATTACCAGAACCGCCGCACCACCGGCAAACCGTGGGACACAGCCATGTATTGCCGCCGAAGCTGCGTAATGACCGCGACACCAAAGCCGTGATGATACGGCTGATCCATAAGGCGGCGGCGCGTCTACGTCATTTGCGGTATTGGGCGCATCGCATGGCTCTGTTTGTGGAGCATATGGAGACAGCCGATTGGGAAGCCCATGGGGCGTTGGGGATCTGTCAGGACACGGTCACCATGCTATTGGTATTTGACCGTTTGTGGGCCACCAAACCCGCCGGCAAAGCCATTCGGGTCGCGGTAACGTTATACCAGTTGGCATCCGATGCCGCCGTGACACTGCCGCTGTTTCCAGCGGATGCCAACCGTGTGAAACTATGCCGGGCGATGGATTTGCTGAATGCAAAGTTCGGTTCCAATACGGTGTATTTTGGGGAAACGTACCGGGTTCTGGATTCGGCTCCCACCCGCATAGCCTTCACGAAAATTCCCGATTTGACGTTGGATACGTAACCGTACAGTTTCTGTTCACGGTCTGGTCACCTTGTCAATCACTTTTGAACCGCACAGATTGTAGAGTAGAGGCCACGGAGGGCCTATGACAGTTGCGCGGGCACTATGCCCGCGGCTAAATGGGGCGGTGCTGATTGGTGGGGAAAACGGGGCCAGCGGCGGGCTGCTTTTATTCGCCGCGGCTGTAGGGACCCAGCCAGCTACGACGATGCGGGCAGGATGGTCGCGGTCCCAGGGATATCATGGCGGAGAGGATGTTAATACTTGCGGTCCAACAACCGAAAACCGATAGCTTCCGTTACATGGGTGGGAGTAATATTCGGCTGGCCATCCAGGTCGGCAATGGTGCGGGCAACACGCCGGACCTTGTCAAAAGCCCGGGCGCTTAAGCCAAGTTCTTCCATCGCCTGTTTCATTAAAAGCAGGGAGGTATCATCCAAAACGCAAAAGTCCTTGAGTTGGGCCGTTTTCATGGCGGCGTTGCTCATGGTGCCGTCATCACCAAATCTTGAGGCCTGAACGCGGCGGGCGCTTTCGACCTGGGCACGCATCTGGGCGGATGAAGTGCCGGTGGTTTTGCTGGTTAAATCACGATACGTGACGGCGGGAACTTCCAGGTGAATATCAATGCGATCCAGCAATGGACCGGAAAGCCTGCTCATATAGCGATCCATAGCGGCCAGGTCAGTGGCTTTGGCATTGCGACGGTCCAGGGTGCCCTTTCCGCTGGCCGATGGATTCATCGCCGCTACCAGCATAAATCTGGCGGGGAAGCTGACACTGGAATGAGACCGGGCAATGGTAACAATTCCGGATTCCAATGGCTGCCGGAGCATTTCGAGAACATGGCGTGAAAATTCCGGCAGTTCATCCAAAAACAAAACGCCATGATGGGCCAGAGAAACTTCGCCCGGGCGCGGGATGGTGCCACCGCCGATGAGGGCTGCGCCACTGGCGGTATGGTGCGGCATGCGAACGGGGCGAGTGTGCAGCAGGCTGGCTCCGCGTGGTAAGAGGCCGCAGGCAGAATATACGCGTGAGGTTTCCAGGGCCTCCTGCCGTGTCAGCGGCGGCAGAATGGTCGGCAGACGCTGGCAAAGCATGGTCTTGCCCGCACCGGGCGGCCCCAGCAGAAGCAGGTTATGCCGCCCCGCAGCGGCAATGGTGAGTGCGCGCTTGGCCAGTTCCTGACCACGTACATCGGCAAAGTCAACTTCATAACTGGCCTGGGCAGGGTCGGCTTGAGTTTCATCAACTTGTTCCGGCTCCAACGGCAGTTGTCCATTAAAAAAGCCAACCAGCGTGGTGAGGCTGTCGATGGCGTAAACATCAATGTTGGGCACCACAGCGGCTTCGCGGGCATTGGCGGTGGGCAGCAGCACGCCGGCGAGTTTACATTCCGCCGCCAGCATGGCCATGGAAAGAGCACCTTTGATAGGCCGGACCGAACCATCTAAAGCAAGCTCACCGGCGACGAGATATTTTTTATAGCCATCTCCCTGAACAATTTTGGCAGCATGAAGCACGCCGAGGGCAATGGGCAATTCCAGGGCGCTGCCTTCTTTTTTGACATCTGCGGGGGCCAAATTCACCAGCAACCGTTCCTGCGGAAAACGGTAACCGCTGTTGACCATAGCGGTATGGATACGGTCCAATGATTCGCTGACGGCTTTATCCGCAAGGCCGACAATTAAAGGTTCGCCATATTCTTTTTGGGCCAGATTGACCTCTACTTCGCAGCGGATGGCATCTATGCCCTGCAGGACGAAACTGTGTACCTTAGCCAACATGGAATTCTCTCCAGAAAGTCATGCGTAAGGTACGCTGGCACAACGTAAATGCCAAGTGCAGGTGGCCGGAATGTACCGTCTTGATCGTTCCATCGCCGCAGGACCCGGTCACCGGTGGCGTGAAACAGGCTCCCATGCTAACATGGCTTTTTAGACTGGAGGTGTCATGATGGCGTCTTTTGTTACGATTCCATCTTTATTGGTTTTATTTCATATTGATCGCGAACTTCACGAATACCAAGTGGCTCTGGATGCACTTTTAAAGGATCAGGTGGCGTTGGAATCCAAAATCGGGACCATCGCCGCGGATATTGCCCAACAGGAGGCGTCCGCGATGAAACTGCAGGCCGCCATTGGGGCCCAGGATCTGGATCTTAAAACGCGCCAAGCCCATATCGAAAAAATGCGAGAAACTCTCAATAGTACCAAGACCAATAAAGAATACTCGGCCATCCTGGTGCAGATCTCGGCGGACAAGGCCGAAGTGAGCAAACTGGAGGCGGCCATGCTTGAGAATATGGAAAAACTCGAAAAGGATCAGGCGACCATCGTCGCGACCCGGCAGCAGTTGACCTTGCAACAAGGCCTTTTAGCGACGGCGCAGGGAGAAAGTGAAGCTCGCGCTGCGGAACTCCGCGGCCATATCACCAGACTCAACGCTCTGCGCAGCGACTGCGCGGCCAAAGTACCGACTGAGGCTCTTAAGCAATATGACCGGCTGCGGCTTAAATATCCCGGTGATGCCATGGCCCCGGTCGAATTTGATGACGATGATTTGGATAACATCAGTTGCGGGGGCTGCTTCATGGCGCTGAATATGGAAGATGTTAATCAATTGCGCGGTCGCGATGAGATCCGGCGATGCAACGCCTGCAATCGGATTTTGTACCTGCCCGAAACGCTGGAACTGGGAAAAAATCACGCCGGCAAGCAACAAGCCTGAAATAATTTCCAGGGCCTGCCTATTTAGACGGTGCTAATTCATGGATGATAATCGCTCCCGCAAACTCCTGCTGCAATTTGATGGTGGATCACGCGGCAATCCCGGTCCAGCGGGCATAGGGGTAACGCTGACTACGCCAGATGGAAAAACGATCTATGAACTGGCTGAATTTCTGGGGCATCACACCAACAACTTTGCCGAATACACCGCCCTGATCCGCGGCGTAGCTGCAGCCATTAAACTCGGAGCAAGCGAACTTGTCATTCGTGCGGACAGCGAGTTGGTGATCCGCCAAATTCAGGGCCAGTACCGGGTGAAAAGCCCGGACCTACGCCCCCTCTATCAGCAGGCCATGGGGCTACTGGAGAAGGTTCCCAAGTGGTCCATCAGTCATTTGTATCGGGAAAATAATTCGCGGGCGGATACTCTGGCCAATCTGGCCATGGATGGCCGCACTACGATCGAATTTCCTGAACCCGGTGCTGCGGAGAGATGAAACCGACGGCTCAACATAAGCCGCTTGACCGGTTCCCGCATTTTACGCCATGGCCTTGAATTCAAGTTTTCTGATCGGATGCCGATGAAAGAGGCCGGCATCTTTTTTCACCACAGGGGACACAGGGGGGGGGCGGGCGGCGGCCCGCAAGTCGGGAGTTTGGAGATACGTATTGTTGGAAGAGACAGAATACAGGAGTGAGGAGACAATATTTCACCACAATGGACACAAAGGTGCGCAAAGGAATAGAGCGGTCAGTAATCGGCGGCCAGCGATCAGCATTCAACGATCAGCGATCATAATTTTGCGGGCAGGATGCCCGCGATCCCAGGGGTTACTTTGGCGGACAGGATGTCCGCGGCCCCCTACGCGACTGTATTGCCAATATGCACTATAATAAAAGCGTGTGGGTAGAACGCCCACGGTGAGGGCTGGAAAACGATGGCAGACGGTTCCGGTGGTGCTGGATTTTATGTTCATTGATGAAGCTGAAATTGAAGTGGCCGGTGGCGATGGCGGCAATGGCTGCATGTCGATGCGACGGGAAAAATATATTCCGCACGGCGGGCCGGACGGCGGCGATGGCGGCAATGGCGGCAGTGTTTATCTGCAGGCTGTAGCCGGGGTGGATACGCTGCTGGACATGGTCGGGCGGCATCATTGGCATGCGCCCAGCGGCGAACCGGGCATGGGCAAAAAAAAAGATGGTAAAGCCGGGACAGATTTAATCATTCGTGTGCCACCGGGCACACTGGTGTACGACCGTGACACGGGTGTGCTGCTGGCAGATCTGGTTCCTGCCGGGCGCGAGGTATTGGTGGCCAAGGGTGGACGCGGCGGGCGCGGCAATACGCACTTTACCACCTCCGTCCGGCAAGCTCCGGAATTTGCCGAGCCGGGAAAGCCCGGTCAAGTGCGCCGGCTGAAACTTCAGCTACGGCTGATTGCGGACGTGGGCTTGATCGGCTTGCCCAATGCCGGCAAATCGACGCTGCTGTCGCGGCTTTCGGCGGCACGGCCTAAAGTAGCGGATTATCCATTTACTACACTTTCTCCACAGCTTGGCATTGCGGAACTGGATGCGGAGCGTCGGCTGGTGCTGGCGGACATTCCGGGGCTGATTGCCGGAGCGCATCGCGGCGCGGGCCTGGGGCAGGATTTCTTGCGGCATATCGAACGTACCCGGGTGCTGGTGCATTTAATTGACATGGTTCCACTGGATAGCAGCACGCCGGTGAAATCGTACGAAATCATCCGAGCTGAGCTGGCTGCGTATAGTCCGAAACTGGCTAATAAGCCGGAAATTCTGGTGGCCAACAAAATGGATTTAACCGGAGCATCTGAACAACTGGCCCAACTACGTTCGGCATTGCCCGGCCAGACCATTTTGGCGCTTTCCGCAGCCACCGGTACGGGTCTACGACCTTTGCTGGAAGCGATCTGGCAACTGGTTCAAAATTTACCGCCGGCCGAGCCATTTGTGACACCAACAGAGGCTCCCGCCAGGCTGGCGGAAGACACGCCGGATGACGATACCGAACTGGCCGCAGAAATCGCCGCCATTAAAGCGGATGACCAGCGCAAGGGCCGCTACTACAAAAAATCGCTGAAATGACGCGGGCCAACCTTTTAGTTTTTCCACGGTTACCCTATGGAGCTTACTGTTTTATGAGCGTGCTGGCAATTGATATTGGCAACAGCCGAATTGGGGTGGGAGTCTTTTCGCTGGGCAAAAGCGAGGACCCCGGCCGCCGCCTGATGCACCACAACTGGGAATCCGAATTAAAAGCGGCCCTGACGGACCTGTGGCAGGCTAAAAAGATCAACGACGGGCCGGCGGTTTATCCCGAGGGCGTGGTGATTGCCAGTGTGGTTCCGGAACTGACCGAGCCCATGCAGAAACTAATAAGAGACACCCTGCATCTGGATGCGCAGCGTGCAGGCAAAGACTTAATAATTCCCATGAAGACCAACTTGACTGATGAATCCACGCTGGGGGTGGACCGGCTGCTGGCGGCATTGTGCGCTTATGTGAATACCGAGCAGGCGTGTGTGGTGATCAGTGCGGGTACCGCCTTAACGGTGGATTACGTAGATGCAGAGGGAGTTTTTCAGGGGGGGGCTATAGCTCCGGGCCTGCAACTAGGAGCCAGGGCCTTGCACGAATTTACCGCCCAACTGCCCCTGGCAACGCTGGATCCGCCTCAAGGGACGTGCGGCCAGAACACCGCAGAAGCGCTGAACCTGGGCCTGTACGCTGGAGCCCGTGGGGCCGTGCGTGAACTGGTGGAGAGTTATGCCAATAAGCTTGGCCACTGGCCGCACGTGGTGGCCACCGGAGGGGATGCCCAGCGGCTGCTGGCGGATACCGGCCTGGTAGATTCTTTGATTCCGGATCTGGTGTTACAGGGGGCGGCATTGGTATGGGAACATCACAAGATGGAAAGCTAAGGGGCCGAGCAAAACTAACTTCACACTTTCCGGCTATTTTTTGGGCCATGGGTGTCAGGGGGCGCGGGCTGCGGCCCGCGAGTAGGGAGTAGGGAGACGGGAGATACGTATTTGCCGCAGAGGCGGCAACGCAGGAGACAGCATACAGGAGTCAGGGGAACAAAGCGGGCAGCGGTTATATTTGGCGAGCAGAATGTCCGCCCTCAAAAAAATGATAAAGATCAGGGCGGGCTGGTTATGCGCGTTGCTGGCACCTTGCCGGCGGCCAAAACTTCTGCGCCGTAAAATATGAATTTATTTTTGCCAGACCCCTAAAGGCGAACATGGCGCAGCCGCAAAGCGTTGGTAATAACCAACACCGAACTAAAACTCATGGCCGCAGCAGCAATCATGGGGCTTAGCAGCAGGCCGCTGACAGGATATAAAACGCCCGCCGCCAGCGGAATGCCCAGCAGGTTATACGCGAAGGCCCAAAATAAATTTTGTCGGATGTTGCGCATGGTGGCGAGGCTTAGCGTCCGGGCGCGTAAAATACCGGATAAATCGCCATGCAACAACGTAATACCGGCGGTAGCAATGGCCACATCGGTGCCGGTGCCCATGGCAATGCCTACGTCCGCCTGGGCCAGGGCAGGAGCATCGTTAATGCCGTCGCCGGCCATGGCAACTTTGTGCCCCTGCTGTTGCAGGCGCCGCACCACCTGATCTTTACCTTCAGGTAACACCTCGGCCTCCACGTTATCAATACCCACACTGGCCGCGAGAGCCTGCGCTGCAACCCGGTTGTCACCGGTGATCATGACCACGGCCAAACCCTGCTGCTTGAGCCGGGCCACCATGGCAGCAGCACCGGGCCGAAGAGGATCCGTTGCCGCTATATAACCTAGCAACCGAGAATCTGCGGCGACCAACATAACGGTGTGGCCCTGGGTCTGCAGGTGGGCATATTTTTCGCGCAATTCAGCAATGGCCACGCCGAGTTGTTCCATCAAAGCCGTGTTACCGACAGCTACGCTTTGACCATTGACCTGCCCCAGCACACCCTTGCCACCGATAGTTTTTACCGCGGTGGCGGGGGGAAGAGTCAGATGCTTTTCCTGAGCGGCACGTACAATGGCGGCAGAAAGTGGATGTTCACTGGCCTTTTCCATCGCGGCAGCCAAGGTCAGCATGTTATCGACCGATTCATTTATGGAGGCCTCCATCGTCACCACCTGCGAGCGGCCTTGCGTGAGGGTGCCGGTTTTATCCAGGCAAATGGTGTCAATGCGCTCCATGCGTTCCAGCACCTCGGCATTTTTTATCAGGATTCCCGCCTTGGCGGCCCGCCCTACACCCACCATGATTGACATGGGGGTGGCCAAGCCCAAAGCACATGGGCAGGCAATTACAATGACGGCAACAGCATTTACCAGAGCGTAGGGCAAGGACGGTGCCGGCCCAAGCCAGGCCCAGACCACAAATGTAACCAGCGAGCAGGCCACCACCACCGGTACGAATACGCCTGCAACCTTATCCGCCAATCTCTGGATGGGAGAGCGGCTGCGCTGGGCCTGTGAAACCATGGCTACAATTTGGGATAGCAATGTTTCTGCACCAACTTTTTGGGCCTGCATCACCAAACTGCCGGTGCCATTTACGGTAGCACCCACGAGTTGATCCCCTGGACCTTTGGCAATAGGGACCGGCTCGCCGGAAATCATGGATTCATCCACAGCGCTGTGACCTTCCAGTACTATGCCATCTGCAGGAATTTTTTCACCGGGGCGTATTCGCAAGACGTCTCCGACCGCGATGGCTTCGACCAAAACATCCGTTTCCTGATGATGGGCGTCAATCCGGCGTGCAGTTTTCGGTGCAAGATCCAACAATTGCCGAATGGCCGTACCGGTTTTACCACGCGCCTGTAATTCGAGCACCTGGCCCATGAGCACCAAAGCGGTGATGACGGCGGCGGCTTCAAAATAAGTTCCCACCTGGCCGGAATGCGTGTGAATACCGGCGGGAAACAGGCCGGGGGCCACCGTTGCCACCAGACTATAAGCCCAGGCCACACCAACACCCAGGCCGATGAGCGTGAACATATTGAGATTCCAAGTTTTAACGGAAAGCCAGGCCCGCACGAAAAATGGCCATCCGCACCAAAGCACCACCGGTGCGGAAAGCAGCATATTCACCCAGTTGACCCACACCGCATTGTGGAGTGCAGCAACGCGAAAATCCGCCAACATGGCCAGCACCAGCACCGGAACAGCCAGGATTGCCGCGACAATAAAGCGTCGCAGCATGTCGCGAAGTTCAGGGTTTTCGGTCTCTGGCCCTGCAGGAACATCCATAGCTTCCAAGGCCATACCGCACTTGGGGCATGGACCTGGCTGGTCGCTGACAACCTCGGGATCCATCGGGCAGGTATAGCGTACTCCGGGACGTGCGGCTGCCGGCGATTCCGGCTCCAGAGCCATGCCACACTTTGGACATGGACCGGGCTTATCGCTTACAACATCCGGGTCCATCGGGCATACGTAACGTACGGCTGCTTTTGGCACCGGCAGCCTGGGACGAGCCAGACCACCAAGCTGGACCAATGCGGGAGCAGCAGCGGTGTTAGCAACGGAGGAAGCAGCCTTGGGGCGGAGGTATTTTTCCGGATCAGCTTGAAACTTTTTCAGGCATCCCTGGCAGCAGAAATAATAGGCAGTGCCGGCATGTACCAATGGACCAACACCTTTGGCCGGATTTACCGTCATGCCACAGACGGGATCAATATGAGTGGGTGTTTCAGTACTGGTTAGGGGATGCGTGTGCATTTCCATGGTCAACCTTTCCGGGCGGCTATTGGCACAAGTGGCTTAGTTGTATTAATTCCGCAGACATTGCCCTGGCCGGCCGGCCACCCGCCCGCAACGCGTGAGAAACACAATGCTGAAGATGATTTTTCCATAATTCCCGTGAAACCGCGCGCAGGGCCTGCTGTACCGCGGCTATCTGCACCAGAATATCTGCACAATAGCGTTCCTGCTGAACCATCTGCTGCAATCCACGCACCTGCCCTTCAATACGGCGCAGGCGTTTCAGATTGCCGGTCTTTATTTCCGGTTCTACTGCCCGAGCCCGGCCGCCCGGACCGAACATGGGGCGTACATTGGCCAACCGGCGTCTTTCCGCTGATTTTTTGCCGTTTTGTCTGATGCGTTTCACAAGCGGTACTCCCTTATATACCCCTATGGGGTATATTAGAGGTTATCGAGGCATAGATTGTATGTCAACCCAAGCTCTGGCCGCTCTGGCCGTACCGCCCGCGTGCCGGCATTCCTCCGGCGCACAACGCCACCCGCTCCGGAGAGATGGTATGATTACCCACGCCAGAGTTTTTGATTTATCGTGAAATGAAACCGCAGCCAAGCGGTGCAGCAAGACCGGACAAGGCTGTGCAGATCAAGCAGACGTCGGCGGCAGACTGCCCAAGATATTGAGCCGATCAATCAACTGCCGCAATCTGGCGGGTGAATTACGATTGAAATGCAGCACCAGACGGGGCAGGTTGGGTATGGGAGCGTCGACGGGTTCAATTTCCGCGGCGGAAGCAAGGCGAATACGATCTTCGGCGAGAATATCGTGAAAGTCAGCATTGAGGCGATCGAGTTCGTCAGCAGCAGGCGGGTGGCGAAGGCGCAACACCAGTCGTCGGTCGACAAAACGCAGCGAAATATAATTGCGATAAAACGTGGTGATATGACTGACTGCGGTGTTTACATCATCTGTAATCAGGTACAAACTGGTATCAACTGGGGAAATCATAGCTTCCGCCAGCAAGGCCTCCCGCACAAAAGCTTCCCAACGCCGCCAGTATGTTCCTCCGGGATGATCGATCATGACGATGGGCATGGGGTCGGCCCGGCCGGTTTGCACCAGGGTCAGCGCTTCGAAGGCTTCATCGTGTGTGCCAAAACCACCTGGAAAAAGAGCCACCGCATTGGATTCTTTGATAAACATGAGTTTGCGCGAGAAAAAGTAACGGAAATAGGCCAACTTTGGATCGCCGGAGATAACGGCGTTTACTTTTTGCTCAAACGGGAGCTTTATGGCCACGCCAAAGGATTGGTTCAAACCGGCTCCTTCGTGGCCGGCCTGCATAATGCCGCCACCGGCCCCGGTAATCACCATGAAACCGGCAGCTCTGATCAACTGTCCGAACTGGCGGGCAGCGGCATAATCGGGCGAGGAGCTGACCGAGCGTGCCGATCCAAAGATGCTGATTTTTCGACAGCCCCGATAGGGTTTAAACATTTTGAATCCGTAGCGTATTTCCTTGATCGCGCGGAGGATCAGTTTCATTTCGGCACGGCCAGGTCGATCTTCCGCCATGCGCAGCACGGTCTGAATCAGTTCCGCGGCCAGCTCAGAATCCTCGGTAATGCCGACTTGTTCGAGCAACTTTCGACATTGCCGAAGTGTCTCCAGCGTACCGGTGATCGGGGATGCGGAATTTGACAGATGATTCATGGGTAAGTTCCGGATTCAAGCGGCATTTTTGCCGAGTCTGCCTTATACTATGCACCGTACAGGTGCGGAATCTTGATCAAGCCGTTGTGCTTTCAAGCCGGGCCACGCGGCCCCCAGCACCATCGCCGCAGCCGACAGATCTCGGCTGCTTCGGCCAAAGCGGACGCTGGTAGCATTGTTATCGGCTTTTCAGGTACGTTTGGCTTATGATGAAAGCAAAGCCGTCAGGAGCATGCGTTGCTGGTCAGCATTGATATAGAACCAAATGTCAGGGTGGCAGTTTTCGGTCCGCATGATCTCCATTTGAAAACGCTGCGTGAATTGCTGCCGGTGCACTTTTCCGTCCGCGGGCATCTGTTGCATATCAGCGGAGAAGCCGTTGCGGTTGAACATGCCGCCTCTGCCATTAGAGAAATTAAGCGGCTGGCGCATCGCCATGACTCAATCAGCCAAGATTCTCTGATTGATCTTATTCGGGAAACCGCTCCCAAAACCATGGGCAAAGGCGAAACCGACGCCGATGGAGATCTGCATGTTCTTGCCGACGGCCACCCGGTTAAGGCCAAAACCAATGGTCAGAAAAGATACCTTCAGGCCATGCAGCAGCATGATCTGGTGTTTTGCGCCGGGCCGGCGGGCACGGGCAAAACCTTTTTGGCAGTTGCGTTGGCCGTGAGTATGCTGCGTAAAAATCTGATCCGTCGCATGGTACTGGTGCGTCCCGCCGTGGAAGCCGGAGAGAAACTGGGTTTTCTACCCGGAGATCTTGAGGCCAAGGTCAATCCATATTTACGGCCGCTGCTTGATGCCCTGCACGATATGATGCCCTTTGAGCAAATCCGCCGATTTATGGCTAACGATATTATCGAGCTGGCACCGCTGGCGTATATGCGTGGGCGCACCCTGAATGCCTCTATTGTGCTGCTGGATGAAGCGCAAAACACCACACCTTCGCAAATGCTGATGTTTCTTACGCGCCTGGGTGAAGGCAGCAAAATGATTGTTACCGGGGATCCATCACAAGTGGATTTGGAGCCGGGCCAAACCAGCGGCTTAATTGATGCGCGTAAAAAGCTGGCTGGGATACACCATATCGCGTTTGTGGAGCTGGATAAATCCGATATTGTGCGCCATCGGTTGGTGCAAACCATTGTGCAGGCATACGCCACGGACACCGGCAGCCCACGGACGGCCCCGGTAAAGGCGCCAACATCCATAGCCACTACCGCAATTCAGCAGAAATCCGAGGCAGTCACTGCATCTGGGGGCAAGTCACCAGCGCAAAACACCGCCCCCCCTACCAATTCGCCCGAATAAACGTAACCATACTGATTAAATTCGGCCGTTGGCATCCAACGATAACGACGACACATTTAACGGCTTCAGCGGCCTGCTTTTAACTGACGTTCAGCCTCAAGCCAATCCGAGAGGGCATCGCCTAGTCCAAAACCACGTTTGAGGTAAATTTCGTAAGCACGCGCCGAAATCTGCTCGTAGGTGATTTTGCCCACAAAACTCGTAGCCACCGGTGTTGCCACTGTCTTTGGCAAAATTGCTGTGCCGCTACCCTTGGTTTCCGATCGACTGACTGGAACCGTCGCAGGTGCCTTGGCTGGGGTTGAAACAACCGCAGATTTTTTTTTGTACATTGCCATAAAATTACTCCTTCGTAAAAGTAAATTAAGCTCAAATGGGCAGTGTTACATCACACATCAAAAATCCATCTGAGACCTCGTGAAGTCCTATGGTTGTACGTTCTGGCCGCATCATAAGGGGCAGAACTACAATAACCGTGCCAGCTAATATCAATCGCCATTTCAGCGAACAACGGCAGCCAGCCAAGTCGGGCAAGGCAACAATCACACCCCAACAACCCGCTTCTCTATCCGTCATAGTAATTTATAGGACGCAAGTCAAGCGATTACAATGAGTGAACCGATAATTTTGTTGTAAGATTTGCCGGACGTTTAACGCTCCGGCCAGGCCGGTAAGGATTTTCTGGTAGTTCCCGGCGCGAGGCACCGGCGATTTTTTAAGTTTTAACTTTGCCCGCCATACCATGATATACTCGCTTGAGAGGTGGCGAATGTCGCGCCCAAATGGCCTTGCCGGAACCCCATCGGAAAAGCCCAACTCAATGGTACAATGGGATCGTTTGCAGCAGCGGAAGTTTCAAATGGATGACTTGGTGGCCGATAATAAAACCACCCCCACAGTGCCCTCCGAGATTTCGCTGTCAGATCTTGATGATTTGCTGGAAGCCGAATCCACACCACAAATTTCCACATTCGTACCGACCACGGAAAAAAGGCCGGACCGCCACCCCAAGCGGCTGGAACGGACTTTTAGCTGGATGACTTCCCTGATGATCCACCTGATTGCCCTGATGGCCATTCTCATCGCTTACCACGTTGTTGCGAATCACTTCAAACCGCAGCCACAGCCAATTATTATTCCGGCCGCATTTTTCGGCGGTACCGTTAATTCCCGCCACCTGCAAAGCAATGTCAGAGGCAACCGCGCGGCACGGCGTGTGCAAAAGCAACTGCAGATGAAATCATGGTCGGCCGCGGTTTCCCCACGTTCGCTTTCCGCCCTGCTGCACGATAGTGCCAAGCATCAGAAAAACCTGGAAATTGGCTTAGGATCCGGTGCGGCCGCAGGCACCCAGGCATTTAGTGGAACCGGCTCATTATTTGGCAAACTTTCCGGGCATATCGGCAGTGGTCCGGTGACCAGTTTTTTTGGCGTTGCCACCCGCGCGCAGCGGGTTGTGTACCTGGTTGATACATCCGGCTCGATGATCGGAAAATTGCACCTGGTGAAACGGGCGGTGCGCAAATCTTTACGCGGCCTGTTACCATTTCAAAAATTTGCGGTGATCGTGTTTGCTCATGAATTTCACATTTTAGGGCCGGCGCACCTACTGCCGGCCCGGGCATTTTATCGCCACCGTATTGGCACAAAGCTTAATTCCATTGTCGCGGAAGGGACCAATGACAATATGCTGCGCCCCTTTACGCGCCCTTTCCAGGCGGCTTTTGCCATGCATCCCAATGTCATCTATTTTTTAACGGACGGCCACTTTGATAAGCGACTGATTCCATACGTTGCCCGGTTGAACCGGCATGCACACGTGCAAGTATGCACATTCGCATTTCTCGATCATGATCCGGTGTTCCAACAACGACTCCGCAGAATCGCACGAGAAACCGGCGGAAAATTTGAATATGTATCGCGCAGAATTCTCGATAACCAGTAATTACAGTGCCATTTTTGACACACACCACTGTTGTTTGCGACAAAATTGGCACGATTATATAATCTTTTTGCAGGCCATTTCCGGCCATTCCCGGCCGAAAAAACGGTAATATGCGTCTAAACGCTCATAAAACGGGCATATTGCAGAAAATATTTACCCGCTGGCATTGCCGTTGCTAACGGAACATTAACGCCGGCTCTGGAAAACCGGCGTCAGGCGGATGGAGTTTTCCACCATGACTCAAGCCTCTTCCAAAAAGCCACAGGAAACCATGGCCGCGCCACCGGAAGTGTCGGACCAGGATGAAAATATTGTCGCCGGTGGTGAAATGCCGGAATGGATTGATCGTGCAATTCCCTGGATCTCATCTGCTCTCATTCATGCCGGGGTTCTGCTCCTGTTCTTATTTGCTTATCAGGTGGTTAAAACCGTCGTCCACCAGCAGCCGCAACCCATCATCATTCCCCAGAACTGGAACGCCCATTTTTCACTCCACCCCGGCGGCCATCCCCATCCCGGCAGCAACAATAATCCAGCACGTAGCGCCCGGCAAAATTTGAAAAAGATACTAGAGTCCAAAGCGTGGAATACCAGCGTTACACCAACGAAGGTCAACGCACTGGTATCACCATCCCGCAGCAGCATGGCCTTTATCGCCGTGGGACCACAGGGAGGCACCAGCGCCGGCGGTACGCTGGCCCCTTTTGGTGTGCCGGGCGGCGGCATGGGCAGCGGTCCGAAATCCAGCTTCATCGGCAACGGCGGCAATGCCACGCGTATTGTCTATATTCTAGATCATGAAGGCAGCATGCTGGAAAATTTCCAGTTTCTCAAGAATCACCTGCGTAAATCCATTGACGGACTCGTACCCTTGCAATCCTTTGCAGTGATTGTGTTTCGCAAATATTATAGAATTCTAGGCCCGAGTCGACTGGTACATGCCACGCTTCGCAATAAGCAGGAATTTTTCAGACGGTTCAGCACCGTAGCACCCGCCGGTGCGGCGCAATATCGCTATCGCTATTTCGCACGGCCTTTTAAAGCGGCGTTTCGCCTGCATCCGCAGATTATTTACTTTCTCACCAAGGGTGCCTTTGATCCCAAGCTGATTTCGTACATTAAAAGCTTGAATAAAAATCACGCCGTCCATATATACACCTACGCCTTTACCCTGCAAGACCCGGTTTCCCGCAAAAACCTCAAAAGAATTGCCCGGGAAAATGGCGGCGAGTACAAATATATTTCCCGGCAGGAGGCCAACGATTGACAGACCAAAGGATAAATGCTTCCAGATGATCGCCGGTTTTTACATTGCGCGGTGCTTCTTTTGGATTTTTGAATGAATGTTAATTTACCACGGATCTCTATTTCAGGAGGTTTTATGTCTCGTACCTACTCCAGTTCCAAGTTTCGACTGGCCTTGCTTGGCCTGCTGATGGCTTTTTCCGTTCTGGCACTCGGCCATACCGCCTTTGCCCAGATGGGCGGAGGCAGCGCCACCAAAGCCTACCACCCCAATCCGATTCTCGTCGGACTGGACTACACGGTAATTGCAGTGCTGGCACTGGCTTCGCTGGCCAGCATCGCTTTGATTATTGACGCCCTTATTCACATCCGTGCGAGCAAGATTTTGCCTGTGGAAACCACCGAACATGTACGCACGCTGATCAATGCCCGGCAATTTAAGGATCTCATGGATTTTACCTCCACGGATGAAAGTTTTGTGTCCAAGGCCCTTTACGCGGCGGTACGGCGGGCTCACCTGGGTTATTCGGCCATGCGTGATGGGCTGGAAAGCGAAATCGCTGATCAGACATCCAACTTGTTTCGCCGGGTAGAAATGCTCAACGTCATCGGAAACATCGGACCGCTGATCGGGCTGCTTGGCACCGTCCTGGGTATGATCATGGCATTTATGGCCTTGCACTATACGGGCGGACATGCCAAAGTTACCGACTTGTCCTACGGTATTGCCACCGCATTGTGGCATACTTTCGGTGGTTTGGCCGTGGCCATCCCATCGCTGATTGCCTTCGGATTTTTCCGCAACAAGATCGATAAGATCACCGCCAGAGCGGCCATGCTCTCGGAAGAGCTGCTGGAAACGCTCCGTCCAGCGGAAGCTAAAGCATCGCCTGCAGCCGCAGCCAGCGCTGAGTCACGCACGCCCGCGGCACGCCCGGTTCCCCGACGTGCCGGTGCGGATTCCACCAAGGAAGCCTGACAGGCCTTTGAAGATACGCCCAATGGGTTGTCAGAGGCGGCACCTTGTGGGGCGACCTGAATTGATGGAGTACATACACAATGAGTCGCCGCGGCATTACACCCATGCAAAGTGAGCACGTCAATGTGACCCCGTTGATTGACGTGGTTATGTGTTTGATCATATTTTTTCTTCTGGTCGGGCACATTGCCAAAAAAGCCGAGGTCAAGGGGGTGAGAATTCCCTCCACCAAGCATGGTAAGGATTTAGCCGGCAAAAGCGGCCAGTTGATCATCAACCTGGTGCCGCGACCGCCGTTGGTGGTCGGCCAGCAACGCAGTCCGAAGGTGATTATCTGGGGCGAACGGGTCAGTTACGACCTGTTACCTGGTAAATTGCGGCAGTATGTCAACGAATATAAACACTCGCACACGGTGGTGAAGCTGGTTATTCGAGCGGATAAATCCATCCAATACAAATATATCGCGCCGGTACTTATCGACTGTGCCAGCGTTGGAATCTCCAGCATTCATTTTATGACCCGCAGGCCCGGATGATTGGTCCCCGCATTTACCAGAGGATTTGGCTATGAGTTCTTATCAGCCCAAAGGCAAGCGGCGCATGCGAGCCGCGGCCCACGTCGGCCCGAATATGACACCCATGGTTGACGTGGTCATGGTCATTCTCATATTTTTTATGCTGGGCAGTTCATTTGCGTCTCCGGATTGGTATCTGACCAACAACACGCCGGCCATCAAGGGAGGCCTGAGTAAAAATGTGAAAGTTCAGAAAATGCCTGCCACGCGGATACTCATCAAGCTCACACAAATCGGCAGCCATACCCGAGCTTCCATTGCGGCGTTTCAGACTGAAGACCTATCCGGCCAGTTATTAAAATGGCTTAAAGCCAAAAAGAAAGCCGCGGGAAAAAATGTCCAGGTGCTGATTTCACCGGCCAATGACGTACCTTATCAACAGGTTATTACAACATACAGCGATTGTGTGCAGGCCCAGTATACGCACGTGGCATTTTCGTACACCAATTAGACCCGCGTCGGCTTTTCGCCAAGCACCGCCGTGGGTTCTACCTCCACAGGCAGCATCATGGCGATCCAGCGGGATCCGGCAGGCAACCATAAACTGAGCCACAATCATGGAATGGTGTTTTGCGGGGCTTAGAGATAATAAATAAGGACATGATCATGAATATGCAGTTGCAGTTCCATGCTAAAAAATGCACCAACCGTATAGCCGTGGTCGTGGCTTTTGTCTTGATGTCCGTGGCAATTCTGGCCAATGCCGGCAACTACGCTGCCGCTGCGCCGGCTGCATCTGCCGGGCAGAGCTTTCCCGGTCCCACCTTGCAGACCCGTTACGTGATGCATCTGGAAAATCTGGGACTGGTCAATTTGCTCGTCCAAGCGGTTAAGGAACACCGGGGCACGCCATCAGAACCTTTGTTCCAATCCGGCCTGATTTACGCTCGCTGGACCAGTCTGGCCCATCATCCGGAAGAGCAGGCCTCCCTGGCTCCGCAGTTTGTGGCCCATCTGCAGGCTTACCTTGCCGCCAATTCCAACGCCACCATGGTGGATGGCACCTGGGCTACCAATCAGGCCAAGTTTCTGTTTGCCTATATTGTGCCGCCGATAGTCGATCGCATCGAATACTGGTCCTCCACCGCGGCAGATCGCGCCAAGCTTGCGCCGGTAGCCAAGCTCTCGCACGATCTTTTAAGTGATGCCGATGGTTACTACACGCAGATTATTCACAAACTAAACACGGCCACTACCTTCACGCATGCCGACGAAGTTGTTTATCAACTAGCGTCCAGCGGCCAGGCGGAAGTATCTTATTATCTGGCCTATGCCGATTATTACACCGGTTTGTCTCTGGCACCGACCGACGCCGCCCACAAAACAATGTTGGATCAAGCCGTCAAATTGGCAATCAAGTGGATCAAGCCCGGACCGGCTTCCGGCGTCTATTACCAGGCGCTGCTGCTGGCCGGAAAAGCGCAACTGCAAGCCGCCGAATACAGATCCGCCATTGCAACACTGCAAAAAGCGCAGGTACCGGCCGGACCACTCTGGGTTCAATACCAAAGCCGCTACCAGCAGGTTGTGGCCATGCTGAAATCCGGCCACCCCCGGGAAGCCGCAACCACCCTCAATGCCTACGAAGCCTGGATTCATGCCGAAAAGACCATCGATACTCCCGGTGCAATTATGGGAGCACAGTTGCTGCGTTATCGCATTCTTAATGCCCAGGCCAGCATGGCAAGCACGCCTCCCGTTAAAAAATCCGCGCTGGCCGATGAGGCGGCAACTCTGGCCCTTAAAATCATCAGTACGGCCCCGCAATACGAGCAGCTTATATTTTCTCATCTGGCCGGGGCACTGCCCCCGAAACCCGTCTTTGCCCAGCTAAGCCCGCTGCAATCCCTGGCTTACGCCTGGCTACAAGCCCAGAAGAAAAATGATGCTCCGGCGGTGATCGCAGTGGATGCAATTCTCGCTCAAAAAGATGTAAATCCGGCGATTCGACGTGAGGCATTGCTGATCGGAGGCATTTCCAGCTTCCGTCTTGGTCGCCTCACGGACGCAGTCAAACTCAATCTGGAATTCGTAAAATCCGATCCCCGAGATCCACGTGCTCCGCATGTGCTTAATCTGGCCCTGTATGACATCAAACAACTTAGCCCCGCCGCACAGGCTTCAGCTCAGGTCCGTTCGTTAATTTCTCAAGCCCTGCGTCTGGCTTACTTTACCTATCATGAAAAGAAATGGGCCTTTGCCTACGCCACGCAAATGCAGCAATCCGGACACCTGAATCAGGCCATGCATGCGTTTGCGTCCATTGCGCCATCCGATCAATTTTATCTCGATGCCCGCTACGAAATGGTCCGTATTAGCACCAATCGACTGGCCCAGCTTGCCTCAAAAAAAGCACCGCTGGAACAGCAGCGGCGGCAAGCGCGGCTGCTCTTAAGGAACTGCAGTAACTTTCTAACCCTGCTGCGGAATCCACCATCTGCGGTATCTGCGAGCGATTTGAAACGTGCCCAGGGCTATCGGCGCGACATCTGGCTTATTCAGGCGGGCACCGCACTCAATCCGCTGCGGGATCCCAACCGTGCTGCCAAAGCTCTTGCCAATCTCGATCGCATTCGCGCAACACTCTCGCCTAGACTTCAGGGCGTCGTTTTACGATACCGCATCAGGCAATACCAGTTACAAAATCGCGGCAACCGCATATTGTCCCTGGTGGAACAATATGCCAAAGAATCTTCACAGAAAGCCACCGATATTATCGAAGGACTGATCGGGCAGTATGATCGGGAAAGCCGCAACATCCGCTACATCAATCCTGTCAAGTCCCGCAGGCTCGCCGCCGATGCCGCAGCACTCATGAAGCAGCTGATCCAATATCTGCAAAAAGCCCCTAAGCCAAAGAAGGAAGAGATTTATGTTTACCGGCAGCTTCTAGCCGAAGAGTTAATTCGCGCTGGTCACGGCCACCAAGCCATGGCCATTTTTAAAAAACTTGAACATGAAAAACCGCAGGATCTGGAAAACTTCATCGGTGTGGCCCGATCTGCCTATGCCACGGGCGACTATAACTACGCCCACAGTCTGTACGTACGAATTATTCCGCAATTGAAGCCCGGGTCCACCTTGTTTTGGTCCGCCTACCTCTACCTTATTCGCAGCAATCAGGCCATGGGAAAAAATCAGGAGGCGACCCGGTCTTCACTGAAATCCCTACATGCCTTTTACGGTGCGAGCATCGGTGGAAAATATTTTCACCAGCAATTTGAAAAACTGCTCGCCAGCTACACCATCAATTAACTCATAGAGCGTTATAATTACAAAGTTATTCCGGCCACCGCGGAAAGCCATTCCCGGGCAATAATCCACTGCCCTGCCGCATTGGGATGCACGCCGTCAAACAGCCAATAGTCCGGACCGGTTGTGGCTGCTGCGCGCTCCAGAGGTTCCTGCAGCGGCACAAAAACCGCCTGCCATTCCTCCGCCAATTGCCGCACCATGCGCTGGCAAGGTCGCAGGCGCGAACACAACTCCGGCGCAACGGCCGATGGGTCCTCCACACTTACCCCCACTGCCGCGGATGGCAGCAGAAAAGGCTCACATAAAACCAATCGAATCTGCGGCAAATTCCGGCGTGTCATTTCCAGCAACTGCCGGTAATACGACTCGAAAGCCGATATATCTACCGCCGGGCGCAAACGGTCCCGCAACACCTCGTTGACCCCCACGAGCACGCTGAGTATGGCTGGTTTTAACGCCAGACAATCTTTCTGCCAGCGTGCCAACAAATCGGTTAAACCATTGCCGCTGACTCCCCTATTCTCAAACTTAAGTTGCATCTCCGGAAATTCCGCCTGAAGATTGGCCGCCACAATCATCGCCCAGCCCGATCCCAGGCGGTAGCTGGTGCCCACTTCCTCCGGTTTACGGAATGCATTGGTGATGGAGTCTCCCTGAAACAAAACCACACTGCCCGGCGTAAGCGTTTTTATGAGCAACATAACAATAACCCATGTGTAAAGTGCCGATCCGGCTTGCAGTCTTTTACTCGTGCTAGACGACACGGATACGGCACACCCTGCGTTTGCCCACCTGCAAAACGGGATCATCATTAAGCGACACGTGTATCCGCGGATCGGAAATCTTCTGCCCGCCGAAACTGACTGCACCCGATTCCACCATGCGCCGGGCTTCCGATGTTGAATTCGTAAACCCTATCTCCTTGATCAAGGTCAGAAGACCGATTTTTCCATTCTGCAGCATCGCGGAAGCGATGGTCCTTACCTCCACCTCCACGGGCAACCCCCCATCCGTAAAACGCCGCCGAAAATCCTCCGCTGCTGCCTCCGCTGCCTCCGCAGAATGGAATTGCTCCACAATAACGCGGCCCAAAATATCTTTGGCCTCCCGCGGATGGGTAATGCCGGCATCCAGCAGAGACGCAATACGATTCGATTGCAGCGGGGTGCAGAGCCTAAACCACTGCCCCATCAATGCATCCGGAATGCTCATCACTTTGCCGAATTGATCTACCGCTGAATCCGCCAGGCCAATGTAGTTGTTCAGAGATTTGCTCATCTTCTGCCGGCCGTCCGTGCCCACAAGAATTTCCATGATGATTACAATTTGCGGCGCTTTTCCCTGACCGCACTGCAAATCCCGCCCGACGAGATTGTTAAACGTCTGATCCGTGCCGCCGAGTTCAACATCCGCCTCCACCATAACCGAATCCCATCCCTGCATCAGTGGATATAAAAACTCGTGAATATAGATCGCCTCGCCAGCCTTATAGCGGTCGCTGAAGGTATCACGCTCCAGCATCCGCGCCACCGTCATCTGCTGCGCCAAGCGCAGCGCGTCTCCAAAGTTCATTTTCGAAAGCCATTCGCTGTTCCGCCGGATCTCCAGTTTGTCCGCACTGGTGTCGAGAATTTTCCCAGCCTGCTGTAAATAGGTCCGTGAATTCTCGTCCACCTGCCGGGCTGAAAGCACCGGCCGGGTCTTCGCTTTGCCCGTCGGATCCCCGATCATGGCGGTAAAATCACCGATAATCAGGACCGCCTTGTGTCCGAGGTCCTGAAACTGCCGCAGTTTGCGCAGCACTACTGCATGGCCCAGATGCAAATCCGGCGCGGTGGGGTCCATTCCCAGTTTCACCCGCAATGGCCGCCGGGCGGACGCTGCAGCTTTGATCCGATCTTTGAGTTCAACGGCCGAATAGACATGATCCACATCCGAGAGCAGAAATTCCACCTGCGCATCCAAGTCCATGGCAACATTCTGATTCATCCCAAAGCCCCAGTACCAAGTTGCGTCATCTGAGCCACATCACAAAATTCATCCCGCTCCTGCTATGCCGCGGGGCCCTGAATCGACCTGACAGATCAATCCCGTAATTGCAATAATACGCTCGATCCACCTTTCACGCTCATTCCCACCTGAACCATGGTTTGCCATTGATCGGGATGCGGAACGATGAGTTCTGTACGGCTGCCAAAGGCTATCATGCCGATGCGCTGCCCCCGGGCCACCGATTCTCCCTGATGCAGCGGGCAAATAATACGGCGGGCGATGGCTCCCGCCACCTGCCGCACCACGGCAACCGGCGCATCAGAGGTCGTTTTTCCCGGCCCGGTAAGCAAGATCGTGTTGGATTGGTTTTTCTTTCCTGATTCCGGATGACGGGCATCTAGGAATAACCCGTGCTCAAACCTGGTGGAAATCACGGTTCCATCACAGGGACTGCGGTTGATATGCACATCCAGCACGCTTAAAAAAATACCTATTTTTAACGCCGGTCCACCAAACCATGGCAGATGATCTACCCGTGTAATTTCCGTTATTTTGCCATCCGCGGGTGCCACCATGATTCCCACCTTTTCCGGGATGCTTCGCGGAATATCTCTGAAAAATGCCAGCAGCGCCAAAATTATGCCAGCATCCACAAACATCAGTGGCCAGTAAAGGACATAAAAAATCAAGCCCGCCGCGGCACCCACCGCCAGAATCGGCAGCCAGATTTTCCACCCATACAGTGACAGCGGAAAATAGGGTAATTGTGAGCTTCGAGACACGTACTATAAGCCTTTCATTTGGGTTATATCTCAACCGGCCGGCAATTTTTGCCGTATCGAGGTTCGCCTTTTCGTCCGCCGGTTCAGACCCCCGAGTTTAGCGCCGGGACGCCGGACGGGCCGGACGTCCCGTGCGGGCCGATTCGTAAATAGCATCCATCAATTCACTCTGGGCGATGCCGTTGGCTGTGGAAGTGCGCGGCTCCGCCCGTCCCAGGATGGCATCGACAAAATTGTCGTCAGGGGTGCTGGCGGTACCGGCAATAGGCGGATATTTAACCCTGTCACGTCCCTTAAAGACATTAATCCAGGAACCGCCCCAGCCATCCACATCAATGCGACCTTCGTCAAAGATAAAGTGCATCGAAGCCCCATCGGCAGGACAATTGCCACTGACAATAAGGCTGGCCATCACCCCGTTATCAAAGCGGATATTGATGGAGGAGTTGATGTCCACGCGTGTGCCATGGTTGTCCACAAAGGCAAACACCTCCGCTATGCCGGATTCCACCGACCAGACCAGGCTATTGAGCAGATGAGCCCCTGAATCATACGCCTGGCCACCGCCGGAAAGCGCCGGATCCTGCCGCCACTTACCCACGGTACCGCGCAGCCAGTTCTGGCTTAAGTAGCCGGAAACCAATTCCAGCCGCCCCAGGCTCTTGGTCCGAATCTGCTCCCGCAGGTAGGCAAACTCCGGCGTGCAAGGCGTGTTATAACCAATCACGAATATCTTTTTTGATGCCTTGGCTTTGGCATCCAATTGATGGGCCTGATCCGCCGCCGTCACCATCGGCTTTTCCATCAGCACATGACAACTAGCGTCCAGCGCCTCCATCCCCTGGGCAAAATGCAGCGTATGCGGCGTGACAATAGTAACCGCATCCAGTTGGCTATGGCGGTACATGCTGGCCGTATCGGTATAAACGGCCGGCTTGGGGTCCAACTGCGATAGATGGGCGGCGATGAACTTTTCAGCAATCGCCGTCGTCAGATCACAGCACGCCACAATGCTCACCTCCGGATTTCTTAAATAGCGCGCGGCATGTGCCCCCGCCATGCCACCGCAGCCTACAATACCCATTCTAATTTTCGCCATGTGAATGCTCCAAGTCAGGCTGCGCAGACTGTAATCCCGGTAATCGAAATGACAAATCCACGCCTGCCATCGGCCAAACTATAAGGCCCACTAGAGATCAACGTCAACTATCGGTATCCACCAGTGACCGGCGGACGGGCGGGGCATATACTTCAACTTTGCAACTATCTAACAAGTGTTGCGTAAAGCATTGAAGTGCGGCAACGCATGTTCAAGAACATCGACCGCTTGCTTATGAGGTGCCTGTCGTTTGACTTGCACCATGGAATTAGAAAAAGGCATCAGCGGATATACTTTGGTTATGAAACTGGTTTCCAGCCAAATAAGGTCGTCAATAACAGGTACCACACCCGAAGATGTGGCTATAGCTCTGCTGACCCTTATCCCCCGGATGATGGCCACCCTGCGGCAACATCTGCGATCCGCCGATGGTCTGGAAATTCGCGGTGGACAATTTCGCCTGCTGATGATCATTCAGGCACATCATCAAGTATCCATCACCCAAGCCGCTGATTTGATAGGACTTACGGTCCCGACAACCTCCAAAATTGTGGACGAACTCACCCAACAAAAATTGCTGGCCCGACACCCCGACACCACGGATCGCAGACGGGTGCTGCTGTCGCTGACGGCCCACGGCGCATCGGCACTGGAAACCGTTTCTAAGGCAGCCCGCGAGCATCTAGCCAACCTGCTTGAACCTTTAACGCCACCTGAACGATCCTTTATCCTGTGCGCTGTGGAAACGTTGCGACCGCTATTTGAACGACAACCGAAGTAAGGAATCTTCTGGAAAAAGGGAAAACGTCATATTTAAGATTATTTTTTACTAAAGCTCGGGGAAAATTATGAAAGCAGCTCTCAAATGGTTACTCATGCTTGTGATCGTGGCCGCAATCGGCTATTTCGGCTGGCATTGGTGGACCGGTAAGGCCAAGTCGCATACCTTGTTTAAGACTGCGCCAGTGCGCAGAGGTACTCTACTGGCCACAGTCAGCGCCACCGGAACTCTTGAGCCACGCGAAGTGGTGGATGTCGGAGCTGAGGTCAGTGGAACTATTATTTCCTTTGGAAAAGATGCCGCCGGCCACGAAGTGGATTATGACTCACCGGTACGTAAAGGAACGGTGCTGGCGCACATTGATCCAGCCCTGTTTGCTGCCGCCGTGGCACAGGCGAACGCCAATCTGGCCCAATCTCAAGCCAACATCAAGGTGGCTCAGGCCAAGCTCGAAGGATACCAAGCCGCTTACGTGGATGCATCAGCAGACTGGCAGCGGGCCCAAAAAATCGGCACCGCTAACGGGGCTTTATCGATTACGCAGTACGACGCCTACCAATCCACCGCCGATCAAGCGAAAGCTACCGTGGTCTATGGCCAAGCATCACTGGTGGCAGCGCGTGCGGCGGTTCAGGCCGCTGAGGCTGCTTTGACCACGGCCAAAATCAATCTGGCGTATTGTACCATCACCTCGCCCGTCAACGGCGTGGTCATTGATCGCCGCGTGAATATCGGCCAGACGGTGGCCTCCAGCTTTAGCACGCCGAGCCTCTTTCTCATCGCCGAAAATCTTGATCGCATTCAGGTGTGGGCATCGGTGAACGAGGCCGACATCGGGAGCATTAAAATCGGCGACCCGGTCAGCTTTACCATCAATGCCTATCCGAATCAGACTTTTCATGGCACAGTTTACCAAGTCCGCCTTAATGCCACCATGGTTCAAAATGTGGTTACTTATACTGTTGTGGTGGATACCGCCAATCCCGGCGGCAAACTGCTACCGTACCTGACTGCCCAAACCGATTTTCTTGTAGCGCAACGAAAAAATGTCCTCATGGTTCCCAATGCGGCCTTGCGCTGGGTTCCACTGAAATCACAGATTCTGCCAACGGCTGCCGCCACCGCCAAACCCTCTCCCATCGCCAAAGGCGCAACAGGCCGCGGCACACTCTGGGTAGTGGATGGTGCTTTTGTACGCCCGGTCAATGTTGACGTCGGTCTGGCTAACGACTACGACACTCAGGTGATCTCCAGCCAGATAAAACCGGGCATGGAGGTGGTGGTTGGCGAGCGGCAGGCCGGATCTGCCTCCTCGACCGGCACCAATCCCTTTATTCCACACCCCTTTGCCCACAACAAAAAGGCCTCCTGAAAAGCGCGGGTTTCACGGATTACCAGCATGAATTTAATCACCGTTGAAAATATCGTTAAAACCTACCACTTGGGCAGTTCCGATGTTCAGGTACTAAAGGGGGTTTCCATGGCCATTCAAACCGGTGAGATGGTGGCTTTAATGGGAGCCTCTGGTTCTGGAAAAACCACACTGATGAACATTCTTGGCTGCCTGGATCGTCCCACTTCGGGCAGGTATATCTTGGATGGCGAAGAAATTTCCCGGATGTCCGCCAATCAACGCGCTATCGTGCGCAATACCAAAATCGGTTTTGTCTTTCAAAATTTTAATTTGCTGGCCCGCACCTCCGCCCTGGATAATGTTCTGCTGCCCACCACCTATGCCGAAAACGGTCTTTCCACTAAGGACCAGCACAAACGGGCCAAAGCACTCTTAGACCGCGTGGGCCTGGGTGATCGCATGCATCATGAACCATCGCAGCTTTCCGGTGGCCAACAGCAGCGCGTGGCTATCGCCCGTTCGCTGGTGAATAACCCGCGGTTGGTGCTGGCCGATGAGCCAACCGGAAATTTAGATTCCCACACCAGTGAAGATGTGCTGCAAAGTTTCGAGAAACTTAATCGCGAAGAGGGCATTACCATTCTGTTGGTAACTCACGACCCGACCGTGGCCAGCCACGCACAGCGTATCATTCATATTCGTGATGGCCTGATTGAAGTCGGAGCCTTCGCAGCACCACCAGCGACCACGGCTGTCGGGGCTGGTCCTGCGCCTGATGCAACCACCGGTAAAAAGAGGTAATCCATGCGGAAACTGGCAACTACCTTAAAAACCGCCCTTAGGGCGTTGCGGCGTAATCCCATGCGGTCAGCCCTTACCACCCTGGGCATTATCATCGGCATTGCCGCGGTCATTTCCATGGTGCAAATAGGTGAAGGATCTTCCGCGGCCATCAAACAAACCATCGAAAACATGGGGGCTAACACGCTCATTGTTTTTCCCGGACAGGCGGTCAGCGCCGGGGTAAGTTTTGGCGGCGGCAGTGCCGTTACCCTTACCTCTCAGGATGCGGCTGCAGTCGCCCGCGATTGTCCTTCGGTTTTGGCCGCAGCACCGCAGGTCAACGGGCGTATGCAACTGGTGCGCGGCAGCCAGAACTGGGTCCCACAATTTATCGCGGGCACCTCACCGGCATATTTCACCATACGTGATTGGCCCGTCGTCGAAGGACGAGCGTTTAACAACAGCGATGTGCTGGGAGTCAACCAGGTCTGTGATCTGGGCCAAACCGTGGTGAAAGAACTTTTTCCCAGCGGGAAACCTATTGGCAAAACCATTCTGGTACAAAATGTCCCGCTTAAAGTTATCGGGGTGTTGGCCAAAAAGGGTGCCAACATGATGGGCATGGATCAAGATGATATCCTGGTTCTGCCCTGGACCACACTGAAGTTCCGCATCTCCGCCAAGGCCCTGCAAAATCAGAATCAAAGCACGGCCACCGCTTCCACCACCACTACCGACCAGCTTTACCCTGAAACCGCACAAAGTCTCTACCCGGTTCCCTCCACCTCCGAACAGACTGACACTCCACAGCCAGTCAGTTTTCCAAACATAAATTCCATTCTCGTAGCTGTTCCATCCACGTCCCAGATTCCGCAGGCCATTGCCGAAATCACAGCCCTGCTGCGCCAGCGCCATCACCTGCAACCGGGCCAGCCGGACGATTTTAACATTCGCAATATGGCGGAAATTTCTAGCGCCTTGGGATCCACTTCCCGTATGATGACCAATTTGCTTACCGGTGTGGCCCTTATATCCCTCTTGGTTGGCGGGGTGGGAATTATGAACATTATGCTGGTGAGCGTAACTGAACGCACCCGTGAAATCGGCCTGCGCATGGCCGTGGGTGCTAAGCCACGCGACATCTTAAGTCAGTTTATACTTGAAGCTATTGTGCTGTGCCTGTTTGGCGGTGCCCTGGGAATTCTCACTGGCCAGGCACTTTCCAGCGGAGTGCAACATCTGCTTCATTGGCCCATTGAACTTTCCATGCCGGCCATGATTGCATCGGTGGCCGTTTCCGCGGCCGTTGGCCTTATTTTTGGTTATTATCCCGCATGGAAAGCCTCACGGCTTGATCCCATTGACGCTTTACGTTACGAATAACCACGGTAACCGCCGCGGCCGTCTATCGCCAACCGCTATCAGGAGATACGCCCTATGTTCCTTAAGAAATTAAAGCAAATAACGATTCTCCTAGCTGGAGCCACCTTGGGCTTACTGTTTGGCGGCTGCACCGTCGGGCCTAACTTTCATTCACCGAAAGTAACGATGCCTAAACAATGGTCCGGCGGAATGATAAAGGCCGCCTTCACCACCACTCAGCCGGCTTCCGTAGTTACCAAAGCTCAAAGCACTATTACCACCCAACGTGCCCATCTGGCTACGTGGTGGACAAATTTTCACGATCCGGAACTTACAGCCCTGATTCAGCAGGCCGCGACCCGTAACCTCACCATCCTGCAGGCCCAAGTCGCTATTCGGCAGGCCCGTTATGCCCGTGACATCGCTGCTGCCAATCTTGGCCCGTTTGTCAACGCCAACGCTTCTTTTCAGCGTAGCGGTACCAGCAATAACTTAACCAAAGATGGTGGTACCCGCTCCACCGGCAATTTGTTTCAAAGCGGCTTAAATGCATCGTGGGAGCTGGATATTTTCGGCGGAGTCAAGCGGGCGGTTCAAGCGGCCAACTATAATCTCGCTGCCGCCGATGAAAACTCCCACACCGTCATGATCACCCTGCTTAGCGAAGTGGCCACTGATTACATCACCCTGCGCGGCGTGCAGCAGCAATTGTTTGTTGCCCGCACCAACATACATCTACAGCAACAGACGGTAGCACTTACACGCCGTCAATTCAAAAACGGCCTGAATACGGAATTGGCCCTGGCTGACGCCGAATCGCAATTAGCCACCACTGAAAGCCAGATTGCCCCGCTGCAGACCCAGCAACAGCAGTTGATCTACAGCCTAAGCGTGCTGCTTGGCCAACCACCCGCCGCCCTGGAGCGAGAGCTTTCCACACCCCGGCCGATTCCACCCGTTCCCTCCAGCGTGCCTATCGGCCTGCCAGCCCAATTGCTGCTGCGCCGGCCTGACGTTCGGACCGCTGAAAGTCAACTAGCAGCCGCCACTGCCGAAATCGGCGTAGCCACCGCCGAGCTTTATCCAACCTTTGTAATTAACGGCAATCTTGGGTTTTCCTCGCAAAGTGCCGCCAATTGGTTTGATTCTAATTCCCTAAACTGGGGGATCGGCCCCAGCGTGTCATGGGCAATTTTCAGTTCCGGACAAATTGAATCTACCATCCATCAAAATGAAGCCATACGCGATGAGTATTACCTGGCCTACCGCCAAAGCGTGCTGACCGCCCTGCAGCAGGTGGATTCCGCCCTTGCCTCTTATACCCATGAACAACAGCACGAAAAAGCCCTTGAGGCGGCGGTGAAAGCCAGCCAACAGGCCACCAAACTTTCTCTGGAGCTTTATAAGGCCGGACTCACGGATTTTCTCAACGTGCTTCAGGCGCAGCAATCGCTTTATGCCGCCCAAAATTCGCTGGTGCTTAGCAGACTGGCGCTGTCCATCGACTTGGTGTCTCTTTATCAAGCCCTTGGCGGCGGCTGGCACCAGAATAAATAATAAGGGAACCAACGCCCACGGAAATGCCAACATGAGACAGCGCAGTGCTTTTTACTTCGCACCCTGGGCCGACATTTCTGTCATGCACGGCTGTGTCTACACCGCCCGGGATCGCAGTGCCAGGAAAAGTGGAATTTCCCGGCGGCTGCGATCCAGCGCGTCGAAGCGTTTGCCGGCCGGAGGCGGTTTACGGCTCACCCATTCATCCACGTGATCCACCAGCAAGCCGGCGGAAGCAAGCGTATTGACATACGCCTGGAGCGGCCGATGGAAGGTCATAGTGGTGATGTCCGGGCTGCTGCCAGGATGCATCACAATTGGTATTTTTTCTGAAGTCAAATAGGTATCAATACGGCGGTACTGCGAAGAGTTCTGCTGATCCCATTGCCAGGAGCTTTTGCGCGGCACGCGAAAGCATGGGTGCATCATCACCACCAGCAAATGGCCGCCGGCTTTGAGCAGACGTCGGCAGCCCTGCCACACCGGAGACAACGGAGTCATATTCTGAATGGCCAGAATACAAACTGCGGCATCGAAACTCTGCGGCGAAAGCACCGGTATATCTGCAAGCTTGCGGGCGTCGCCGCAAAGGTACGATTCCCGGTCTGGATAGCGGCACCGCTGCCTGGCCATCTCAATAAGATTTTCCGAGGCATCGACTCCCACAACAGTCGCTCCCGTTTCCGCCATGGCCCGGCACACCACACCCTGTCCGCAAGCAATATCCAATATGCGCCGCCCAACCGCACAATCAAGGAGCCGTAACACGCCCGGAATAATAACCTTACTGTGATGCGTTGGGCCATCGGCCTGCAATTGCTGGTCATACCAGCCGGCAACGTGATCCCAGTCTGACGGTGGAGGCAATGGGTCCGGTGTTTTCATGAATTATCTTTCCACTTGACCCGCAACTACTGCGACACCGCGGACAGATCGGCAGACGATCGGTTTAACTCCGCCCCGATATTATCGACAGCAGGCTTGTAGCGGTTGGCAAAAAGAGCCTCCAGCACCGCCAGAATCAGCACGATGGCCAAAACTCCCGGCATCAGGGAAGTCCCCTGGCTTATTTTAGCTAACTCTTTAAGCAACTCCGTCACCGACGAGGCAATAAACACCGGCTGCCCTTTCGGCGCTTCTTTGGCCAAATTGTCTGCCGGCACCGGCAGCAAGTTGGCTTCATCTCCCGGCGGGTTGACTACAAATTCACCGGCATATTGATAATTGAAACTATGCCAATGATATATCCCGGTACGCCGGGTGTGCGTAAATATCCATTGCGGCAGACCAGCCGGGGTTTGCGAGCAAGCCACATTCACCGGCCCCGCATTGTGGGGTATATCGACTTCCACAGAAGTGCCGGCGGCGACGGCGGGCATGGGAATCGCAACCGCCTGTCCCGGGCCAAAGCTGGTGGTGTCAGCTAAATCTGAAGCATTGCCCAGGGCTATACGTACCATCATCGGTAAAAATAGCGACGTGTCGGCCAAGTTGGTCCAGCCACCGCCGGGCGAGCTTGCAAAGGTGTAAATTCGTCCATTGCCCAGCCGATGTTGTACGAGAAACGTTGCGTTATTTTCCAGTTTTGAAAGCACGTGTCCCAGCGGAATACCATCGGTGCCAAGCCCCCACCGTCCTACCACCACAATACGCCGAAACGGATCCTGATTTTTAAACAGATTCGCAAAAATATGGCTGCGAATGTCGATCCAATCAACACGCGAACTGGTCTGGCGTACCACCGGCCCGACAAGTGGTGCCGGCAGCAAATGCCGTGTTTTCCAGATTACGCGGTTATATTCAACGCTGTCCACCGCCGATCCCAGCAACCAGCATATCCTTCCGCCAGATCGCACGTATCTCGACAGTTTATCAGCCAGGGCCATGCTCAGGCGCGGAACGTCACATATAAAAACAGCCCCATAGCGGGCCAAAGGGATCGTGGCAACGGTATTCGCTGCCGCATAGGTTGGCACGATGCTCCATATGGGATGGCCTAAACCCGCATTCCCCGATCCTGTGAAAGGTGCCAGCGCCGCATCCACGTAAAATGCGGTGGAATCCACCTGCAACGTCGGCGACGCTCCGATCACCAGCGCGTTGACCTGTTTGGCCACGTTCAACGAAACACTGCGCTGATCCGCCCACGCCAAGACATGGCTGGGGTGCTGCAAGGCCAGTGTAAACACGTGATAACCGGCTTTCGTCAGCAGGTGTGCAATTTTAATGGTTCTCCGCGAGTCTTGACTGCCGGCCGGACCGAGTTCAACTTTGGCATGGCAGTGTGCTGCGGGGATAGCATCCACCAGCAGATGCAAACGAGGAACCACCGCGGTTTCACCGTTGTTAATAATCCTGCCACCAATATATATCCGGCTTCCCATCACCGGCTGGCCGGAGAGAATTTTTATGTCGGAAATCGCCACATCATCCGGGCGGCTAAACTCCTGAGGCATCAACACGAGCGCAATGGATGGATTTTGCTTGAGCGGCGCAAAGGCCTGCACATCCGAAGAGGATGGCCCGGCAAAATCGGATAAAATCAGCACCATTTTGTCAGGCTCTTTGCTTTGATCCAGCAATGTCACCGCCCGCGCCACAAGCTCCCGCATCGGAAGGGCCTTGCCCGTGCTTGTTATATGCAGCAATCCCGTCAGTACCCCCAGACGATTGGCCGAGAGTGATTCCGGAATGGGTTTCGAGCCAGGGTTGGTCAGCAGTATCGCCATCTGCACCGGCCGAATGACATGGTTGAGTAATGCTCGGGCTTGGCGCACGGCATGTGCCAGACGGGTTTGATTGCCATCGAGGGCCAGCATGGATTGCGAATTATCCAAGATAATCACGCATGCGGTGGACGCACCGTTATAGCTGCCCCCCATCGCTGGAAAGAATTGGTTAGTGCTCAGGCCGAAAAGCCCACTCATCGCGGCCAGAAGGGCCAGAATAAATACCAGCGCCGGAAGACCCATTTGCCTCAGGCGGTTTTGCGGCTTTAGTGCCTGGCTGAAAGCCTGGGATACTGTCGGCGTGATTCTATCGGCGAAGGCCTGCGAGACTGGTACCTTCGGCCGTTCCAGCGCCGACACCAACAGGACTGCCATAATCGCCATCACAGTCAGCCCCACCAACAGCAGCGATAACATGCCGTACGCCAACAGTGGACTGCCGCCATGCACCAGGGGTCCGGCAATAGCCATGGCAATCAGAGCAAACACCGCCATGCGCATCAGCAACAGCAGAAAATGCTGCACCTGGCGGCGTCGCGAGGTTTTCTGGGCCGTCAGGCGCAGAAAGCGCAGCGTAGGAAATTGCACCACCGGCGAACGCACCCGGTTAAGCAAATGCAGCAATACCGGAATACCCGCCGCCAGCAGGCCGATGAGCATGATAGGATCAGAAAAATTGAGTGCTGCCAGTGTCATCAGCAAGAGGTTTTCTCCAACAGCAAACCCGCCCACCACACGGGGCCTGGGTGCAACCCTATTTACGGCGGCTGGTGCGGCTTAAAAGCTCGCGGATCTGAACATCCCATGGAACATCAGTAAACGCTGTTACATAATCAATTCTGAATTGACCGCAGCGTTGTTTCATCATGTCCAGAAAAGCCTGCACTTCCCGCCGGTATTCATCACGTATCAGCTTCGGATCAATCTGTAAACGCGAACCATCTTCCATATCCTGAAACGTGATGGGGCGATTGTAATTCAGTTCCGTTTCTCCACGATCCAGAATCTGTATCAGCACCAGTTGATGCCGGGCGTGACGCAGATGCTGCAGGGCCGTCAGCAGCTTGTCCGGATCATCAAAAAAATCGCTGATGACAATCACCAGTCCACGCCGCGGAATTTTATTGGCCAGCAGATGCAACACGCCGGAAATGTCCGTCGTTTTACCGGGGGTAAGCTTCTCCATACTCACAAACATCTGGTGCAGATGAGAGGGGCCGTTGCCCTGCGGTATTTCCAGCCGAAAGTTATTATCAAACGCCAGCAGCCCCACCATATCCTGCTGATTGGAGAGCATAAACGCCAGCGATGCCGCCAGCGTGGCACCATATTCAAATTTTGTTACATTCGTGAGCGTACCACCGCTGGGCCCCTTGAAAGACGCGGTGCCGTAACGCATGGAGTTGGAAACATCCAGACAGATCGTGGCCCGGAGATTCGTTTCCTGTTCATACTGCTTGATGTAGTAGCGATCGGTTTTAGCCAGCACCGTCCAGTCCAAATGCCTGATTTCATCGCCCGGAACATATTCCCGATGCTCGGCGAATTCAATGGAAAAGCCTTTATGCGGACTTTTGTGCAAACCCGCGTACACGCCCTCCACCACGCCGCGCACCGTCATTTCAAGCCGGCGCAGTTGAGCCGCCTGCACCGGACGAAAGTATTTGTACTCCTGCAAGGCCATGAATTTCCTTTAATGGCGAAGCGACCGCCTCGATATTTTTGCGTACACAATTAAATTCCCGGCAACACACCGCTTCTCAGCCAGGTGATTGCCATGCTGCCGTATTGTAACCGACGCACAATCCGCCGAGCCAGCACCAGATCCTGCAGATCTGTTGCCGCCGCATGGCGTAATATGATCAGCCCCCCCGCCGTTACCCTCTCATGGGCCAGTGTTTCCACCAAGCCATCCAATAGCACTCGCGTCGGCGGCTCCTGCAAATGGGCATAAGGCGGATCCACAAACGCCACACGCAGATCACCCCAGTCCTGCGGTAACGCCGTCGTGGCGTGCCCTACACGGTAGGCATCCATGGCCAGCACCCGGCATTGAGTTACAACGCCCAAGGTATCGATATTCTTGCGTAAACCCGCCAGTGCATCGCGGTCACGCTCTACAAAAATTGCTCGCCCCGCTCCGCGTGAAAGGCATTCCAACCCCATCGAACCGGTACCTGAAAAACAATCCAGTACCGCACCTCCGCCTAAATCCACGGCCACGGTTAAGGCGTCGAACAAAGATTGTTTGGCTCTATCCGTAATGGGCCGGGTGGTTCGCGTTGGGGGCGAAACCAAAACCCGGTGACGAAATTCTCCGGCAATGATACGCATGAACTTTAATCTGCCGTTGCGTCAGGAACAGATGGCGGCTATCACTGCGTCCGCCACAGCAGAACAACTGGCCGTGCCACCCAGATCGCCGGTTAAAGCGCGGCCTTCATTGAGTACCGCATAAGTCGCCTTTTCAATGGCGTTGGCTTCCGCCGCAAGGCCGAACGTATATCGCAGCATCATGGCAGCGGTTAAAATGGACCCTACCGGATTGGCCTTGTTGAGTCCGGCAATATCCGGGGCGCTGCCGTGGATTGGCTCGTAAAACGGCACGGCGTACTTACCGTGCGCATCTGGCTCACCGAAGCAGGCGGAGGGGACCAGCCCAATGGAACCGGCCAACATGGAAGCTTCATCGCTAAGAATGTCGCCAAAGGTGTTCTCGGTAACAATCACATCAAATTCACTGGCCCGCCGCAACAATTGCATGGAGGCGTTATCCACATAAATATGCTCCAGTTGAATATCCGGATAATCCTTGCTCATGACAGTGGCGGTTTCACGCCACAGTTGGCTGGTAGCCAGAATATTGGCCTTGTCTACACTCAGCAGTTTCTTTTTACGCTTGCGCGCAGTTTCAAAGCCGACTTTTAAAATTCGCCGAATTTCGTGCTCGCTGTAGGCCATGGTATCCACTGCGGTGCGATCCGGCGAACGGCCTTGAATCCCCTGCGGCTGGCCATAATACAACCCCCCGGTAAGTTCACGAATAATCATGATATCGATGCCGTTTTTTATAAGCTCATTTTTTAATGGGCACCGGCCGGCCAGCCCCGGCGGCAACACCACATGGCGTAAATTGGCAAAAAGCCCCTTACGCAGCTCCAGCAGTGCCACCCGTTCGGGGCGTTGCGCCTGGGGCAGAGTTTTATCGCGATCCGGAAGACCAACTGCCCCAAAAAAAATCGCCTGACTGGCCAGACATACCTGCCGCGTTTCCGCCGGCAATGCGGTACCGCACTTATCAATAGCTGCCCATCCGACATCCGCATAATTAGCGGTAATTTTGTGGCCAAAGCGTCTGGCAATATCGTCTACGACGCGCATCGCAGCCTTAATTACTTCCACTCCAATACCGTCGCCTGGTAACACCGCAATTGAAATATTCATTGAAACTCCTGATAAAACCCTTATGAAATTCAAAGGCTATCGCCAATTTATCCGAAGAGCAACCAGGCGAAAACCCCAGTACCGTCGCCACCATCGCCCGGACAGTGTTGATAGCATGCGCAGAGCTTGCTTTTTATGCCAAGGCTTATAAATTACATTTGCCTGGGCAGGACTGCTGTGCCTGTCGGCCCATGCAGAGCGAGATGCTAAGGCCATTTGATAACTAAGTGAACCACCATTCGGATTTAAGAATGGATAACACTCCACTAAGCGAGAACTCCACCACAGATGGCCTGCCTCTGGCGGTATCACTGGGGCCGGTTTTGGAACAGCACGGTCTGGAGTCGCAGCGCACATTGCTCGACAATCGCACCGGAATGATATGCCTGCTGGCCATCGGTCTGGGGGTATTTGGCTTTCTGGCAGCCCAGTTACTTATGCACCTCATCGGTCTGATCACAAACCTTTGCTTTTATGGCCGATTCTCGTTTGCTTTCAGCAATCCGAACACTCATCTGTTAGGCCTGTGGGTGGTATGGGTGCCCATCATCGGCGCCTTGGTGGTGGGGGTTATGGCCCGCTACGGATCCAAGGCCATCCGTGGCCACGGTATTCCGGAGGCTATGGAAACCGTCCTGGTTAATGAAAGCAAAATTCCGGCTCGCGTTACGCTGCTGAAACCAATTTCAGCAGCCGTCAGCATCGGTACCGGAGGTCCATTCGGCGCGGAAGGTCCGATTATTGCCACAGGCGGTGCCTTTGGATCTCTGGTTGGCCAATGGGTAAAAACAGATCCCGCGGAACGCAAAATACTGCTGGCCTCCGGTGCTGCTGCCGGTATGGCCGCCACGTTTGGCAGTCCTGTCTCGTCGGTGCTTCTGGCGGTGGAACTGCTGTTGTTTGAATTCCGGCCGCGCTCGCTGGTACCCGTGGCATTAGCCAGTGCCACGGCGGCCGGCCTGCGGCTACTGGTGATGGGTTCCACACCCATATTTGCGATGCCTCATGTTTCCGCTCCCACAGGCTGGGCCTTACCCATTTACGCCTTGATTGGAGCCTTGTTTGGCATTTTAGCAGTGGGCGTTACACGGGCCGTGTATCTGGTGGAAGATCTTTTTGAAAAGAACGTACACGTGCATTGGATGTGGTGGCCGGCGATGGGCGCTGTAGTGGTGGGCCTTTGCGGTTATTTTGTGCCACGCACCCTGGGCGTGGGATATGACAATATTTCAGCAGCCCTTTCCAGTGAGCTTCCCCTAACAGCGCTGGCCGTACTGGCGGTGATGAAGTGGCTATCCTGGACTGTTTCTCTAAGCAGCGGTACCTCCGGTGGCACGCTGGCACCACTATTTACGATTGGTAGTTCACTTGGGGCGGTTGCCGGTGGGGCCATTGTGGCCATGTTTCCACATTGCGGGGTCAATGTTCGCGTAGCGGCGCTGGTGGGTATGGCCGCATTATTTACCGGCTGTTCACGTGCGTTCCTCACCGCCGTGGTATTTGCGTTTGAAACCACACTTCAACCCATGGGCCTGCTGCCATTACTGGCAGGGTGTACCACCGCGTTTTGGGTGTCGTGTCTGTTGATGCGCCACACCATTATGACCGAAAAAATCGCCCGTCGCGGAATTACCGCGCAAACACAATACAGTGTGGATTTCATGGACCAGCTCCTGGTCCGTGACGCGGCTAATCCGCATGTTACTTGCCTTTCCGCCAAGGATAAAATCGGTGCGGTTCGCAAGCGTTTTTTCTCTCCTGATCAACCGCTCAAGCATCATGGTTTTCCGGTCGTGGATGAACAACAACAATTGGTTGGCTTTGTAACCACGCGCGATTTAGTTCGCCCCGATATTTCTGATTTTCAATGGGTTCAAGATGTGGCCACCACGCCGCCGGTGGTTATCAGTGGACGGCGTTCACTGCGCGAGGCGGACATGCTCATGGCCCGTCATAAGATTGGCCGGCTGATAGTGGTACCGGACGACAATCCAAAACTCATCGTCGGGATTCTCACCCGGAGTGACCTGCTGGCCGCCCACCGCCGAATGAGCTAAGGTTGGTCCAATGTCGCGTGAACCGACGGACAAAAAATGATGCCTTGGCTGGAATCGTTTGGGCAATTGGCATATCATGGCCGAATGTTAAGAAGTCAGATCAATTTTATCTTTCGTGCCGATCGATTAGCTCTCGTCCTGGCACTGTCTGTGCTGGCGGGCTGTACCTATCGAAAAGAAATAGTCATTACACCCATGCACCCGGTGGGGATCAATCAGAGTAGCAAGCCATCATCAGTGGTTCATTACCAATACCCAAAGGGATACAGGCCACCGGCTGTGGTAGCCATATATCAGATTCGGTTGCCCATTGGCACTTTCAGCAACAACAAGATATGGAAAATTCTGCATCCCGCGGTCGGCTCACGTGGAGCCATCGCCCTGCTCCATGCCAATGGGATCCGGGCTGGACAGGCCCAAATTCCCGCCTGGCACAAAATCTATAAATTGATTCACAATGCCTCAGGAGCCACCACGTCGACCTCCTATTGCCAGACCAGCGGTCTGGCTAAATTGCTGGTTACCGTAAGAAAAGATATCCGTCGGGAGCTTATTTTCTATCACCAGCTCAATGGACGCGCAGTTCTGCGCAGCTACCACGATTGTGACAACATCTTTGTGCTGGCCATGCATATTAATACCAAAACCAAGAGCACCGTAGTGGAACTGCAACCCGCAGTGAATGTCGGTACGGTGAGTTTCCGTCGCGGACCGCATGCCATGGGGCTTACGGCGGGAACACATCCGGATTTGCACGCCTTCGCCAATCTGCAGATCAAAGCCGATATTCCTCCCGGCAGATTTTTGGTCCTTTGTCCGTGGCATGCCCGCCAACATCCATTTTCCATGGGAGCCCAGTTTTTAAGCGACACCACCCATATCCCCCCGCGCCAGACCATCCTGATTATGGTACCGCTGGCGCGTTAGTGCTCTGTGGGATCATCGGGGCCAAGGCACTGATCATGTTGAGGACCGGTAAACTGGCGTCCGGGGTCGTCTTGCGGTTCCGCTGCGTCCTAGAAGGGCAATTTGCCAATTTTCTTGATTATTTCCATACGGTTAATGCGATAGCAATACTTGTCATGTAATACTCGGTTCTGTGCAGCAGTATCTCAAGCACTTGGCCGAAGGGATTGAAAAGTCGGATTTGCCTCTTACGGGTTACCGTAGGCTGACTGTTGCACCCCACTGTGGGGTGGAATTTGACATCAGCTCCCGTATAGACGCGAGGGATCTTACCAGAGGGAGTTATCATGAAAGAGTGGATTTTACATCACACTGCATCGTTCACAATTGAAATGCCCAAACCGTGGACTTGCCGCGAAGATGCCAACGGCCAACTCACGATTACCGATCCATCTTCCAGTGTTGCCATGACCTTGCAACATGCCGGTCCGGAATTACGCGGTGTCGGCGGCCGTCCACAGGCCAATGCCACCACGCCGGAGTCTGTCTCAGCCATCAACCCCCGCGAAGCCCAGGCGATCCTGCAGCGTTGGATCACCGGCTTTTCTAACGTACGGCCACTGACTCCGCCGCGGCAGATTCTCGGCTCCAACCACATGACCTGCACAGCCGAAGGTCTGTCCCGTACCGAAACCGCGCTAGGTCGAATAAAGGATATGATTCAGCGAAACATGCCGGATTGCTGGCGTTTCTGGGCGGTGTTTGACGGCGATAAAATCGTGTTGGCCCGGTGCGTTGGTACATGCGAGGCCATGCAGTTTCTGGCTCCGGTGATGGAAGCCATCATCTGCTCCCTGGAAATTCATTCAGCCGACAGCCGCGCTGACAAACCCTTTGTGGAAATAGTGGTGGAACTTGGACGGCAGCATTTCTCCCCGGAGGAAATCAGCGTCATTGACAATGAAACCCTGAATGTTGGCGGTATGAAAATCCGTATTGATGCACTGCAACA
The DNA here is from genome assembly GCA_021790385.1 of Planctomycetota bacterium. GTDB lineage: Bacteria > Planctomycetota > Phycisphaerae > WQYP01 > WQYP01 > JABEVA01. The sequence goes on along the minus strand of JAJYDW010000006.1, from coordinate 51,217 downwards.
CCAATATCAACAGCAGCCTGATAAGCTTGATGACAACGTTCATCACTTTTTTGACAAGCTGCTGGTTCGCAACGCCGCGGAATCCGTCACCGGCAACGATAACTGGGAAAACCTGGGCCGACAGGTCATGCCGGTATTGCTGCCTGCCGCAGTGGCCAACCGCCTGGATCTGCAGGTGGTTCAGGAGGATTGGCTGGCCGGCATGAAAATACATTTCGAAATTCCCGGAGCCAATGTACCCATTAGCTGCGCCGATTGCCGCCGCTGGGGCATCGATGCGGAAGAACTACAGCAACAGGCTATGAATAATCTTTTGCGGGCCACGCGCAATATGCAGATGAACGGCGGAAAGTATGAGCGCTACACTCTCTTTAATTTCACCCGCACCAATGCGTTTAATTCCTCGCGAATTCTACTGCCAATTTTGTACCGCAACCTGCGTGAACATCTTGGCACAACATTTTATATTGCCATTCCCGATCGCGATGTGCTGCTGGCCTTTGCTACGGAAGATGAAGCCGTCCTTGACTGGATGCGTAATCAGGTTCGACTGAAGTATTCGCACGCGACCCACCCCCTGTCGCAGCAGTTGTTCCTGGCTACGCCGGATGGCATTGCCGAAGTGGATTGCCAAGCATCCACCGGCCATCAGACCACGGGCTAAACCGGGTATCAAAGCGCCGCGCCGCCAAGGAAGTTTACGTCCGATTATTGGAGATCGTTTTATATCTGGAAGAGGTCTTCGGCGCACGATCCACTCCCGGGCCAGTACGGAATTGGCGGCTCTCAGGGGCTGTTAAATGTTCAGGCAGTGGGTGAGAAGGTTACGGCACAAAGACCGGCCACACATGGGGAATTCATACAAAACTTATTGGCGCCCGGGGAAAAATCAGTTACATTCACGTTCCGGCTTGACGCAGGATGCTGCCGCAAAGTGGAGCCGCATTGCCATTCTATAGAACACAGTCAAGGCACATTTGCCGTAAACAAAGCCATCAGTCAAGCTCGCTTATGCACAAAATCCAAGAACGACCATGAATATCAAAAAAATGACGACCGACCGACAGATTCACGCTTGTTTTGACGTGATGGTCCAGCTTCGGCCGCACTTGCGGCGTGATACTTTTGTCGCGAGCGTTCGCCGACAGGAAAAGAACGGCTATCAGATAGTAGCCGCTCTGGAGGCGGGACGGGTGTGCGGCGTTGCAGGCTACCGGGTATTTGAATGCCTATCGCGGGGGCGCAATTTATATGTCGATGATCTGGTTACTGATGTGGTGTTGCGCTCGCGGGGAATAGGCCAAACTATGTTGCACTGGCTGGCGACCGAGGCACTACGCCAGCGTTGCCGTCACCTGAGCTTAGATTCGGGCGTGCAACGATTTGGCGCTCATCGGTTTTATCTGCGGGAAGGCATGTGCATCCTGGCGCATCATTTTGTAAGGGAATTAGTGCCGGAAGAAATGGCTGCAGATCGAGTAGCAGCCCAAACAGAGAAGCGGAAACGCGCCGCAAAAACAACGCGGTGATGATTCCTCTACTGTGCCGACACTGAAAATGACGTTCTGACAGCAACGCCGCTCGCGAACGGACAATATGACGTAACCAGCGATTTCGAAACAAGGCCAACATGACAGCCGAAAGTCATGGGTGCGGGCTTAACTGATGGGTGGGTTTATGAAGACGCGTTTTCTCTGGTCCCGGGTATTGGCCGCATGCGCCGTTATTCTGACGTCGGGCGTAGTTTTCGGTTACCCCAGGCCGACGCGTTACAATTGTTTTGGCGGCGGTTTGGAGGGCGGACGTATCGTGCGGTTATATCCGCAGGTACTTGTCCGCCGGGCCGACAGTTTTGGAGGCACCGACCAGGTAACGTTGAAGGGGCTGGTACTGCCCCGGGTTTTTGATCAGGCCGCTCACCGCTGGCGCGATCCCTCCAGCGGCTGGTTCGCCCGCTACCGTTGGGTCCGGCAGTATGAATTCTCCACCATCTCGCTGACTGCGGCAAAAAATCATCGTGGTACGCCCTTGGTGCGGCTCTCTTTTGAAATTCCACAGGAACACCGGATAGGCCTGGCCTTCCAACAATTTATTTTGCGCTGGGAACATACCCGACGTGCCGAGTTGCTTGCGGTTGGTCCAGCCGGTCGCACCGTTATTCCGCTGCATGCCTTTCGCCCGATAAAGGTAGGCGGGCGTGTATGGCATCTGTTGATTTTCCGCTTCGCCGTCACCATCAGTGCTCGCCGGGCACTGGTGTTTCTGCGATTGCCAGCCATGCGAATGCGAATTCAGTCTCGAGCGGATTCGAATCTGAATTTTCCTGCTTTTCGTATTCACCACCGACAACGGCGGGTACTGGTGAGATTTTTTCACCGGGCCAAATTGCCCACACGATGGCTTCCCCGTAAGCCACCCCGACATACCCCCGCCGGTCCGACAACCCGGCCTTAAGGGGTGGTCAGGAAATAACCTGTACCATCCGGCGGGTTCTTTTGGCCGCGGGCTTTGGACAGTGGTCAGCGATCAGCTTTCAACGGGCGTTGGTGGTTGGTGTCGGATTGAGAGGAGCCTCGGCTGGAGGGACCCAGCCGGCTACGACGGCTGGCGGAGTATGTGTGCCGCTCGCGCCTCGCCGGCCGCTAAAATGCCTTCGCCGTATTCATACACTATATTTCCTGACGGCCCCTAAGCGGAGACCTCTCCGTAACCGCCCATTCACGGTAGAATTGGCACCGGGCCGAGCGCTTCGGACTCGGGGTTTGGCAGTAACGGCAACGGGCAATTTATGTGCGGCATTGCAGGACTAATTCGCTGGCACCAACAAACCCGCGATGTCGATCCGGAAGATGTGCGTCACTGGAATCTTATGTTGGCGGCCATTACCCACCGTGGTCCCAATGCACAGGGTCTATGGATCGACCCACGCACCCATGCCTCCGTTCTGCTTCACGCCCGATTGCCCATTATCGATTTGCCCGACGGCACACAACCGATGGCCAACGAAGATCAACTGGTGCAGGTAGTATTTAATGGAGAAATATACAACCATCAGGAACTCCGCAATCAGCTTCGCGCTGCCGGCCACACGTTCCGTACGGACCATAGCGATACCGAGGTATTGGTGCATGGCTGGGAACAATGGCAGACTGATTTGCCCGCTCATCTGCTGGGCATGTTCAGTTTCGCTGTTTGGGATATGCACACCAATGCGCTTTTTCTGTGTCGTGATCGCCTGGGCCAAAAGCCGCTGTTTTTCATGCCCACCAGTGAAGGCATCGCCTTTGCCAGCACGATCAACGCCCTGGTGGTTGCTCATGGCCCCCCCCCTCCGGTGCCGATGGCACGCATTGCCGCTTATTTGACCGCCGGGTATACCACACCGCCGCAAACCATTTATCCGGAAATCGAGGCTCTGGCACCAGGCACGGCCGCACTGTTCACGGATGGCACCCGACGCGACATCTCATACTGGCAACTTAACGCCCCTTGGCAGCCTGCGACGGCCATTGGCGCACCACCGCAGGGCGAGCCAGTGGAACAACTGCGAACCTTGCTCGCCACCGCCGTGGAAAGCCAGCTTCTCGCGGATGTACCGCTGACTTGCTTCCTTTCCGGAGGTGTGGACTCCTCCATCATTGCCGCTCTAGTCCAGCAGCGTCAACGGGTTGTTGGCGGCAACGCCATCACCACGCTTTCCGTCGGCTTTGCTGAATCTGGTTTTGATGAATCCACTTTTGCCGCCGACATCGCCCGGCACATCGGTTCACGGCATCAAACCATTCATCTGTCCTTGCGGGATGATGCCATACCCACGCTGGACTGGTTGATGTGCCATGCTTTGGGCCAGCCATTTGCCGATTCATCACTTTTGCCCACGTATCATCTGGCCAATGCGGCCCGCGGTTTAGCACCCGTAGCTCTCAGCGGAGATGGTGCGGACGAATGTTTCGGCGGTTATGATCGATATCGAGCCATGCATCTCATCACTCAATGGCCCCGGCTGGCCAGGATGGCGGCTTGGCTGCCGGAACTGAACCGCCCCCAGCGATGGCGGCGATTGAAATCCGCTTGCGTCAGCCACGATTGGCAGGGCCAATACGCCGGCCTGACCGATATTTTTTCACCTTCCGACATGCGGATGATTTTGCCCGATGCCGCCCGGCAAATGGCTGCGACCCTTGCGGCTTCATTGCCACTTTTCACCTTACATTCCCACTGGCGAAAGACCATGCTGCTGGATCAACATCGCTATCTGCCCGGCGATGTGCTGTGGAAAGTGGATGCAGCATCCATGGCCAACGCCCTGGAAGTGCGATCACCGTTTCTGGATCATCGCGTGGTCGAGTTCGCCAACGCCTTGCCAGACTCACTTATCTTAAATCGCCGTCGGGGAAAATTGCTGCTTCGCCAGGCTTTTGGACCGCTGCTTCCGGACAGCGTCTTTACGCGAAAAAAACATGGCTTCGCGGTGCCGATCGGTCAATGGTTTTGCGGCCTGCTTAAGGAGCCTCTGTTGGACCGACTAAGGGATCCCGCGGGGTTTTGCCGCAATTATTTATCGGCGGCCGGCGTCGAACAACTTGTAAATCAACATCTTGCACGACACCGGGATCACACCCATCGCCTCTTTGCCCTGCTGATGCTGGAAATCTGGTTCCATCAGTTTCATCCGACGATAACGCCATGATCCTGGTGACACTATCTATCAGCCCCCCCCCAGCGGCGCAAGCGGGTCTGCCACAAAACTTCGTCGGCTTTCCCTTTCTACCGCGTAATTCCGTCATGACCGCATGATTGAAGCTGCGGGACCATGCCGATAAAGATTTCACCCGCGGTTGGTCTTAACAAAAGCTTTGTATAATGTTTACAAGGTCGTAATTTACGGCGTTTGATAGTGTTGATGAGGTTTGACCATGTTCAACCGCAATAACTGGGATGCACCGCCCCGGGGTGCCGTTGTCAAGGCTGCAACCGCGACCGCCAAAATGCGATCGCCCGTACCGCCATTTGTGCGGCGGGCCGCCGTCATGGGACACCACCATGTGCGATTTACCGCGATGATGGTCAAGCGAGCCATGGGTCAACCCATCATGGATCAGCCCAGCCATTCAGAGAGGGAACTCGCTCGCGGGTTGACCATCATTCTCCCTGGCATCGAAGCTTCCGGCCCGTATGTTCAGGACATGCACGACGGCTTGGCCGCTGGAAATGTACAGGGATCCATTCAAGTTTTTTACTGGGGGCGAGCGTTTCCAGAAGGATATTTCCCCAATTTGCTTGATGTGCGGCGCAACCGAACCAAGGGAACGGAGTTGGCACAAACTATTTTAAACCATCAAAACCGCTTCCCAAAATCGCCCATTCATCTGATTGCCAACAGTGGCGGCGTCGGACCAGCCCTGTTTGCGATAGAGGAACTTCCCATGGACAGGCCCATCGATGGATTGGTGATATTAGCTGGAGCCGCTTCCAATAATTATGATCTGCGCGGAGTGCTCCGCCGCACCCGTAAGGGCATTCTGAATACCTATTCCCAACGTGACTTTGTTATTTTAAATCTTGGAACCCGTGTATTTGGTACTGCGGACCGAAAATTTTGTGTGTCCTGCGGCCATTCTGGTTTTGTCATACCGCAACAGCTTAAGGAAGATGCACGACTTTATAATAAACTGACCCAGATCAAGTGGAATCCTGAGTTTGGTCATCGGTGCGACTGGTGGGGCAATCATGGCACCTCCACGAGTCCGAAATTTATGCGATTCCACATTGCACCGTGGATCACCGCCACATGCGCGTCATAACCAAAAGGTACGCTCCGTCCAAGGTCGGGCTACCGACGGCACCGGACCAAAACATGCTTATGGCTGCTTCCTTCCGGACCTGACCAGTTTCACAGTTGACCCGTGCATCGGGCCCGACCGTGGTCGGAGCGTGCTACTATATGATAACCGACTCGCCACAAAAAGGAAAAAGTCGGCCAGCGCAAAACCAAGTGTGGCCGACCATTGCCCCAGCCCCTCCCGCGGGTCAAGCCTCCTTTCAGCCACGCTCAAATGTCCCGGCAGGTGCAACTCGCAACATGGAACTCGATTGACAGGTTCCAGGCTACGCATTAATGAACGTTGGTTTGAGCCATCGGCGGCAACGGATAAAATGTGGCCCAGGCTCAGTGGCCTGCTGAGATTTTTAAGTGAGTGGAACCCACCCACTGGTTCATGCGTCTAAGGAAGCAGCGTTGGACAGTCCAACCTCCAGTAGTCAGGTGACTGGCGATCTCGATTCCCCCGAGTTCATCCGAGCGTTGCGCGCCGGTGAGCCATCCGCAATGGAAAGATTCCTGAACTGCTATCAGGATCGACTGTTCAACGCGGTGTTAAGGATTGTAGCTAACCACGATGATGCTGCGGATATTACACAAGAGGCGCTCATGCAGATGCTACAGCATATTGATCAATTTTCCGGCCAATCATCGCTGTATACCTGGGTTTTTCGCATCACCACCAACCAAGCTCTAAGCCATTGCCGCAAAGGGAAGCTGCGCCGAACGATATCACTGGCCCAAGACGACACCGGCGACAACATGACTACCATGAGGCCCGAGCCGTGCGCCGGTCCCGACAGCGACCCGGCCGGCCAGGCGGAAATAAAGCTGGATCACCATCGCGTGATGACGGCCATGGCCGGTATGCCGGTGGAATTTAGAACACTTTTGGTGCTGCGGGATGTGGAGGAATGTGGTTATGACCAAATTGCAAAAATCACCGATTTACCGGTCGGTACCGTTAAGTCGCGGCTGTTTCGGGCTCGCCAGGCACTTAGAAGCCTGCTGGAAGAATCTCCGAAATCATCGGCAGTAACTGGCATGGGCATGGTGGTAAATGCCACATCCAAGGCAGGTAAAAAATGACCGAACCGATGCTGACGGATCTGGAAGAAGCGCTGCTCGCCTACGTGGAAAACCGGGAATCGGAGCAACAGCGGCAGACGTTGGAAAAACGGCTGCAAAGTGATCCGGTCTTGCAGGTGCAGGTTCTGGGGATGATGGCTGATCGCCTGCAACTTCAAGAGTCTCCGCATGTCGCCATGCCGCAGGCGTGGCAATCGAAGCAAGCCCTTCTGAAGTGGATACAACGCCAACGCCGTCAGCAGGACGCCTGGGCCAGAATTCGCTATGGAGCCATGGCGGTGGCAGCATTGCTACTGGCCAGTGCCATAAGTTTCAGAATCATCTGGCCGGCGTCTTCCAACATCAGGTCCGGGCCCCACATGCTGGCTATTTCCTCCACAAGCAGCGAAGGCTTGCCGTCACATTCTCCAATTTTGCCATCCTCCCATGTCAACCAAGTGGCGGTGATAAGGAGTGCACCAGTCTTAGCGGCGTCTGTCGCTGGAGCACCAGTAAGACCCGGGCCATTGGCAAGACAGCCCCGGAGTGGTGCCTCTGCACCTTGGACGTTGATCATCGCCGTAAATAATTCCGCCCAGAACCGCCAACTTGGTGCTCTGCTGGCAAAGTTTGCCCGGCAAAACAGGCGGCTTCAGACCACCTTCCAAGGCCAAGCGGTTCATCATTCCAGGATGGCCGCCGCAGCCCAACAGTTGCCCTTGCCACGGCAAGCCCCTACTCCAACCACTCAGGTCATCCCGTCACCGCAAACGCATGCCCTGGCCGGCAGACAACACGCGATTCGCGCCATACCCGCCGGGGACTTGCTTTTGATTCTTCAGCCGACGCAGGTTCAATTACTTCGCTCCCAATTTAAAGTGGTGCAGGTGCTGGCTCCGGCACAAAGCCGGCGCGCACAAAATCAAGAAAAAGCAACTGCCGCTTTGGGATTCCACCTCGCCAATGAACGAGCGGCGAAAAAAGGCGGGCCACCGGCCACCAACATTGCCCTGCAAAAACAGGCCCGGCAGGAACACGCAACTTTACGCCGACGGAATATGACGAAAGGTATCGTCATGCCCGCTCAAGCCGAACGCTTTATTATAGAAATTCTGCCGCCACGCCAACGCTAAACGATTGGCCTTGACTCCACCTGATTGATTGAATATCTGTTGATGAGGGTGCCTGGTCCAGACCCTACCGCAAATCAGTTTCATCCAACAACACAAAATTCTTTTCTTCCAGAACCCGGCTGGCGGATTCCGGATTATCCACATGAATAACGACGGCCGCTCGCCCATGAGGGGTGGATATCAGTCCATAAACATAATGAATGTCGATTTCCGCACTAAGCAGTGCTTTGCCTATACTGCCAAGCCCATTACCGGAATGGGTGGCCGGCATTTCCACCGCTACCAGTTCGCAAACGGAATAGTGGTAATTAGATTCTCGTAAAATGCGTGCTGCTGTATCAGTATCGTTAAAAACAAAACGGACAATAGCGCAATCAAAGCCTTGCAGGACCGTCAACGCATGTACCTGGATATCTGTACCTTCAAAGATGCCTACCAGCGTAGCCAACATTCCTACGCGATTTTCAACAAACACCGAGACCTGTCGCACACAAGGTGTATCGCGTCCACGCGCTGTCATAGGTTTTTCATGCAGGGTAGCCATGCAAAAATAGTAACACGAGATGAAAAAAGATTAAAGCGTCTTCCATGCAGCCTGCATATTCCACGGATCTGCTTGACTTTGCCCACCCGTTACGGCTAACATGTTACGCTGACAAGTGAATACGGATCTTATCAAGAGTGCCTGAGGGACGGGCCCGTCGAAGGCACAGCAACCCATCCGGGCGGCGAATGTACTAGCCGCCGGAAGCGGGTGCTAATTCCCTCCCGCTCGCATTCGGTGAAAACCGGGGCGAATCTGGGGATAGATAAGTGAAGCAGCTTTACACCGGATTAAAAACCATTAAAAATATCCGCGGCAAGTTGAAAGCGGCCTCTTATCAGGAATCGGCATCCAGACACATGCAGTGGCCATTCCCGATAAGAGGCCGTATTCGTTTGTGCACCGGCAAAAAGGCCGCCGGATAATCGGGCCGATGGATGCCAGGGGACTGCCTTGCCCCGGGCCTTGGTTGGAGTTTTTTTATGGCTTATGTCATTGGTCTGCGGTGCCGCGAATGCGGCAAAGAATATCCGCAAAAAGGCGTGCATGTTTGCGAAGTCTGTTTCGGGCCGCTGGAAGTGCAATATGATTACGCGCGGATGAAGGGCAAAGTTACACGGGAATCTATTGAACGCGGACCGCGCAGCCTGTGGCGTTATCGCGATCTGTTGCCTATTAACGGCGAGCCGCGGGCCGGGCTTTATTCCGGCTATACGCCTTTGCGGCGGGCGCATCATCTGGAAAAAATTCTGAACGTCCGTGAGCTTTACATCAAGGACGATTCCGCCAACTACCCCACCTGGAGCTACAAAGAGCGTGTAGTATCCGTGGCGATTACCAAGGCACTGGAACTCGGCTATCACACCGTGGGTTGTGCCAGCACAGGCAACCTGGCCAACAGTGTGGCGGCCCATGCTGCGGTGGCAGGGATGAAGGCGTTTGTGATGATTCCTCATGACCTGGAACAGGGCAAAGTGCTAGGCTCCCTTGTTTTCGGCCCAACCATGGTCCGTATCCAAGGCAATTATGATGATGTGAACCGTCTGTGCTCAGAAATTGCCGACAAATACAAATGGGCTATTGTGAATGTGAACTTACGCCCGTTTTACACGGAAGGGGCTAAAACTTTCGGTTATGAGATCGCCGAGCAACTGGGTTGGAAATTTCCTCAACACACGGTGTGCCCCACTGCCGGCGGTACAATTTTGCCCAAAATTCATAAGGCTTATCAGGAATTGATCGACTTGGGACTGGCAGAAGATAACGCCCCTAAAATTTATTCTGCGCAGGCCGCAGGCTGTAATCCGGTGGTGGAAGCCATTCGCGCCGGACGAGATTTAATTAAGCCACAGAAACCTAAAACCATCGCCAAGAGTATTGCCATCGGCAACCCCGCGGATGGATTTTACGTAGTGCAGGCGGTGCGACAAAGCGGCGGCTGGGCCATGGATGCCACCGATCCGGAAATTATTGAGGCCATCAAGCTGCTGGCCAGAGCGGAAGGAATATGGACCGAACCCGCCGGCGGGACCACGCTGGCCGCGACTATTAAACTCATTGAAGCCGGCCGCATTCCGCGCGACGAAAGTATTTGCGTGTGCATTACGGGCAATGGCCTGAAGACCACCGAAGTGGTCGCAGATCAATTGGCCATGCCCACGTCTATTCCTGCAAAACTCGAGGCGTTTGATGCTTTTATTGCAGAATTGGACAATACCGGCGGCACGCGTGAATTAGAGCCGCTGATGACCGGAAACCCAGCAATCTGAGAATACCTGTAACAGGAGATTATACGTATGGCAGTAAAAATCAGAATTCCCACTCCTTTGCGTCAAATCACCAGCGGCGCGGAATCCGTGGAAGTTGATGGCAGCGATGTGAACGAGCTGCTTTTGGCACTGTGCGCCAGGTATGAAGGCATGGAAAAACGCCTTTTCAAGCAGCCCGGCGAACTCAACCGATTTGTGAACATTTATGTCAACGAAGAGGATATCCGCTTTCTGGACAATTTACACACCAAAATCAAACCTGGTGATGATGTCAGTGTGGTTCCTGCAATTGCGGGAGGTTGAAGATGACGACTGGTGAAACAATAAAGAAAAGAGTTTGGCTTACCTTTGGCTCCCGCCGCATGGTGGAAACGCCTGCACTCTGGCGCATGGCCTGCAAATTTCCGGATGTAAGTTTTGATATCCGCCAGGCCAGCGTGACTGCGGAAATCGGCATCATGGCCGTGCTTCTGGAAGGCCCGCAGCCGCAGGTGCAGGCAGCCATGACCTTTTTACAGGAACAAGGCGTAACCGTAGAACCCATTGAAAAAAGCGTAGTCGAAGGATAAACTAAAATATGGCACTATCTGAACTTGCTGAACAACTTGAACAAGCCGATCCAACGCTGGCCCGCTACAACCGGCAGATGCTTTGGGCCCCCATCGGCGTGGAAGGGCAGAGAAAACTCAAACAAGCCCGCGTTTTTATGGTGGGCTGTGGGGCCTTAGGTACCGTACTTGCTAATACATTAGCCCGAGCCGGTGTGGGTTATTTGACCATTGCTGATCGGGATTTTATTGAAATCAACAATCTGCAGCGGCAGGTACTATTTGACGAAACAGATATTGCCGAGCAATTGCCCAAGGCGGAAGCAGCCAAACGAAAAATCGCCAAAATTAATTCCACCGTGCAGGTGGATGCGGTGGTTTCCGATATTAATTTCAAAAATATTGCCCAGTTTGCCCAAGGACAGGATTTGCTGCTGGACGGCACGGATAATTTTGAAACACGCTTTTTAATCAACGATGTTTCAGCCAAGCTCAACATTCCGTGGATTTATGGTGCGTGCATCAGTGCCATGGGATTGGCCATGGTGGTTCGTCCCGGCATTACGCCATGCTTACGCTGCATCTTTGAAAGTGCTCCGCCGCCGGGCATGAACCCCACCTGCGATACCGCCGGGGTACTTGGCCCCACGGTTAATGTAGTGGCCAGTTGGCAAGCCATGGAGGCCATCAAAATGCTGACCGGCAATATAGATGCAGTAAGCAAAGCCTTGTTTAGTTTTGATCTGTGGGACAACCGCTATCAGCAGTTGAATATTTCCAAGGCCCGGGAAATTGCCGATTGCCCGGTGTGCAAGCATCAAAAATATGAATTCTTGACCGGAGACTTCAGCAGTTCCACAATCTCCCTCTGCGGCCGAAACGCCGTACAGGTCAATAACCCGGCCGTGGGAAAAGTCGATTTTGAGCAAATTTCCCGTGGCTTGCGAACTGTGGGCAACCCCACGTTCAATAAATTCATGCTGAAGTGTTCCATCCGTGAAGGCCAGGGCGAACGGGCACGGAATTTTGATATAACTGTTTTTGCCGACGGACGTGCTATTATAAAAGGGACTAACGATGTTGCGGTTGGTCGAGCCGTTTATGCTAAATATGTTGGTGCCTGACAGCGATGCTGGGCCAACAGGCAGTTCCGGCAAAATAGCCAGACTGGCATAAATTAAGTTGTTTTACTTTTTAAGGAGTAGTTCCATGATCCAAGCCTTTATCGGCACCCTCAACCTGACCCGTTCCGCCACCCTTAAGCTGGTGGCCGATTTAACGGACGCCCAGTTAGTTTTGCAGCCGGCACCAAAAACCAATCATCCAGCTTGGGTCCTGGGACATCTGTATATGGTCGATTGTAATTTTCTGACTTTAATCGGCGGCAAAGCACCAGAACTGGAAGCCAATTGGAAGGAAATTTATGCGGGTGGCAGCACACCCGTGGCTGACCGGAGCAAATACAAATCCAAGGCCTGGTACTTGGAGCACATGGCTCAGGTGCGAAAGCAGATTTTGGAACAGTTGCCAAAACTGACCGCTGCGGATTTAGATAAGCCTCATCCCGATCCCGCCCGAAAAGAGCGATTTCCCACCATCGGCCATACCATATTTATGTATGGAACCTGGCATGAGGGTTACCATGCCGGACAACTCTCCACCTGGCGGCGCGTGCAGGGTTTGCCTGCGGTGTAGGCATAGGCCCAATCTGCCTGAGACAATATCAAAGATATGGCAGGGCTTGGCGTTGCAATAAGTACTGATTACCTGCCCAGGTGATCCGCACAAATTGCCCCGCGAAATACCCCGCACCAGCCCAAACCATGGCAGGTGCGCGGCAATTAACTATTGCGTCTGCAGACACATGCCAAACGGCTCCAGAAATGGGGCCCAAGCGGCTATTTCATCGTCTTGACTGCATGTGGTTCCGTGCCCGCCAGAAGTCGCCGAATGTTACTCCGATGTTTTATCACCAGCGTAAGGCCTAAAATCCAACTTGCCGCCAGCAACGGCCAAAGTTGTGACCACGGTGTAATGCTTAAGAGATGTGAAAACTCGGGGGCGATCCGCCCCCAAAATGGCACCATGAGCATAAATACAACCGTAGCCACCAACGACGCAGCGGAAATAATGCGCCACGTCAGAAACACCAGCAGAAACATCAGCCCCGCTACAATGCCCGCCAGCGTAAACACCGGCCAAATGCCCAGCACCGCCCCAAAACTCGTTGCCACGCCTTTGCCTCCGCGAAAATGCAGATAAATAGGAAACACATGTCCACAAACTGTGGCACCGGCTGTCAACAGCGGAAGATACATGGATGCATGCCACCGCTGGGTCAATAGATCGCTGCCCAACACCGGCAAAAGACCCTTTAGAAAATCCAGAGCAAAAGCGTAAAAAAAATATTTCAATCCCAGTACCCGCCCGGCGTTGGTCGCACCAATGTTTCCGCTGCCGTGCTTGCGAATGTCCACTCCTTTGGCCAGTCCCAACAACAGGCCAAAAGGAATAGCGCCCAGCAGGTAGGCGGCAATGGGGCCAATAAATACCAACAAAATCATGTGACCAGATGACATCGTTAAATCCTCATGCCCCGGTTCCCACCCATCAGGAGCACCACGCCGCCCAGCATTCCCTTCCGTCCAACGAACCGGCAAATTATACCGGCTCACGTTCGGGTTTCACCATCACACGCGACTAAAGCCGCCTTCTGGCTTATAATCCAATTTCTTCCGGCTTGGCCGCCGGGATCTGTGTGGATAATGTATTCAACCGCAACATGACCAATAACCGAATATATACAAGTTACCGCGTTAGCGGACATACGCGACAGTGAAGTTTTTACCATCAACGTGAGTAAAGGCCAAGCGGTTGTGACGCTTGATCTGATTAAAATGGGGTGCAAATTATGAATATAACGGTTATTGGTTGTGGTTATGTCGGTCTGGTGTCCGGCACATGTTTGTCCGCGCTCGGTCATCGCATTATCGCCGTAGACGTGGACAAAGCCCGCGTGGAAAGCCTGCGCCAAGGCAAGGTCCCCATCTATGAACCCGGACTCTCAGAACTGATACAGGCGGAAGTAAAAAATGGCCGCCTCTCTTTCACCACCGATACCGCGGCCGCCGTCGCTGCTTCCGAAACCATATTTATTGCCGTCGGCACGCCTCCTGCCCCGGAAGGCGGCTACGATATGACCATGCTCTTTGCCGCGGCCAAATCCGTGGCTGCGGCCGCCAACGGCCCGAAAACACTCGTCATTAAAAGCACGGTGCCGCCTGGCACCGGAGACCAGGTCGAGGCGCTGGTAAAATCCGCCGCTTATCCCATGGAAGTAGCTAACAATCCCGAATTTCTGCGTGAAGGCACAGCCATTCAAGACTTTATGCAGCCGGACCGCATTATTTTCGGAGCCGGTTCCAACCAGGGACTCTCTGTCCTGCGAGAAATTTATCAACCCCTTATCGACCGGGGATACAGCATCTTTTCCATGGGTCGGCAAAGCGCGGAGCTGACCAAATTTGCCGCTAACGCCATGCTCGCCATGCGCATCAGTTTCATCAATGAGCTATCCCAACTGGCTTCCGCCGTCGGAGCGGACATTGAGTCGGTCCGTATGGGCATTGGTTCCGATAAACGCATCGGCCCTGCATTCCTGAAGGCTGGCGTTGGTTATGGTGGTTCCTGCTTTCCTAAAGATGTCTCCGCTCTCGTCTATCAGATGCGCCGCCTTTCACTTGAGCCGTATCTGCTGGAAGGAATTGAAAAGGCCAACCAGCGACAAAAAGTAGCCTTTTCCCGAAGAATTCTGCATGTGCTGGGCAATGTTAAAAATCCGCATATTGCGGTGTGGGGTCTAGCCTTTAAGGCGGATACAGATGATGTACGTGAAGCCCCCGCCTTTGAAATCATCCGCGCACTGCTCGCCGGCCATGCCACCATCAGCGTCTACGATCCGCAGGCCATGCCCAACAGTCGCGCGGTTCTCAAAGACACTGTCCGCTGGTGCGATAACCTTGAACAATGCACACGTGAAGCCGATGCCGTGGCCCTGATTACCGACTGGCCGGAATTTGTCACCGTCGACTGGCATAACGTCAAACAGTGGTTGCGCGGCTTGCACATATTTGACGGCCGCAACTGTCTGGCCAGCGGGCGGGTGGCCGCCGCCGGGCTGCACTATTACGCCATCGGCCGGCCTGAAATAAAGCCGGGCAAAGGGCGGCAAGGCAGCGTGGGCGTTATCAGCGCCGGCTGAAACGGAGTATCATCTTGTATTTTAAGGATCATGTTCATGGCCAGTGGTGATTTTTCTGCCTATAAAAATTTGCCGGTTTTAGTCACGGGCGGGGCGGGCTTTATTGGTTCACATCTCGTCCGTGGACTGTTGGAGGCTCAAGCCAAAGTCGCCGTGCTGGATAACTTTAGCGCCGGGTTTCGCTCCAATCTGCAGGAAATCCTGCCTGCAATCACCCTTATTGAAGGCGATATCACCAATCCATCCGATTGCAACCATGCCGCCGCTGACCGGGCCATCGTTTTTCATCTGGCCGCTTTGGGCAGCGTCCCGGGTTCGGTGGATGCCCCCGTCAAGTACAACCAGGTCAATATCACAGGTACGCTGAACATGCTCCAGGCCGCCCGGCAGGCCGGCGCTCGACGCTTCGTCTATTCCGCCAGCAGCGCCGCCTACGGCGACAGCCCCACGCTACCCAAAATTGAAACTATGCTCCCGGCCCCGAAAAGTCCTTATGCCGTGGGCAAACTTACCGGGGAATATTACGCTCGCGTCTATTCGCAGGTCTATGGTCTTTCCACCATATCCCTGCGTTACTTCAATGTTTTCGGCCCGCGGCAAAATCCCAAAAGCCAGTATGCCGCTGTAATTCCTGCCTTTATAACCGCCATTTTGCGAAATGATCCACCCACGATCTACGGCGACGGGGAACAAACGCGTGATTTTTGCCACGTGGCCAATGTCGTGCGCGCCAATATGCTAGCCGGCATTGCCACCAGAAATCTGGCCGGAGAAGTGGCCAATATCGCATGCGGTGAAAATATCAGCCTCAACGCCATGCTCGAAAAGATGGAAGGGCTTCTCCAAAAAAAGGTCCAGCGACATTACCTGCCGGCTCGACCTGGTGATGTGCGTGATTCCCTGGCAGACATCACCTTGGCGCACACTCTTCTCGGCTACGAACCGGCAGTATGGTTTCCGCAAGGTCTGGAACAGACAGTCCGGTGGTTTGCCAGCCAAGCCGCCCAGCGGATTTCCAACTGAGACGACTTAGACCGTGCCCGCCATGCACGCCGCACTCGTTCCTGCAGCAAGTTGCGTCTATAGATGAACTTTGCATGCCAACCCTTCCGTCTTGAAATGTCTGCCCCTCACCGATAACATGCCCTCGAACTGACCCTGGCGAGCTTTCCCCAGTACTGGAATGAATTTTATGATCACCATAACATTGCCCAATGGCGCACAAAAACAATTTGATACACCGGTCATTACCCCCGCGGCGGTGGCTCAATCCATCGGTCCAAGGCTGGCACGCGATGCCATTGGAGCGATTCTCGACGGCACCCTTTGCGATCTCATCACTCCCATTACGCGCGATTGCAATCTAGCTATTGTCACCGCCAAATCCTCGGACCCGCATGCCATGTATCTGCTGCGCCATTCGACCGCCCATGTCATGGCTGAAGCCATCACCCGCCTGTTTCCAGGTGTTAAACTCGCCTACGGCCCACCGGTGGAGGAAGGTTTTTACTACGACATGGAACTTGCCGAACCGATTCGGGAGGATGATTTTCCCCGTATTGAAGCGGAAATGGCAAAAATTGTCGCTGAAAATCGGCCCTTTATCCGGTATGAACTTGCATCCGCCCAAGCCCTGAAAAAACTTGAATCTGAAAATAATCCCTACAAACTGGATAATGCCCTGCGAGCCTTAAACCATGATGCCACCGTTCCTTTAAGCTTTTACGCCACCGGCACTCCCGGCAAGAATTGGGAAGATCTCTGCCGTGGTCCACATCTGCCATCAACCGGCCGCATAGGGGCAGTGAAGGTAACCAGCGTCGCCGGAGCCTATTGGCATGGAGATGCCTCCAAGCAACAATTGCAACGGGTCTACGGGCTGGCCTTTTTCACTCCTGCAGAGTTGCAGGAGCATTTAACCCGTCTGGAAGAGGCGAAAAAACGCGACCACCGAACCATCGGCAAAAGCCTGGGGCTTTTCACCATTTCACCCCTGGTCGGCAGCGGTTTGATCTTGTGGATGCCCAAGGGCGGAATCGTACGCCAGGAGCTGGAATCCTTCATGCGACAGGAACTAGATAAGCGCGGCTACAGTGCCGTCTACTCCCCGCACATTGGCAATATCAACCTTTACAAAACCAGCGGCCATTATCCTTATTACAAAGATTCGCAGTTTCCCACCATCAAAATGAAAGAACGCGACAGCGGCGATGAAAGTGAATACCTGCTCAAGCCCATGAATTGCCCACATCATATTCAGATTTATGCCGCTGAACCCCATAGCTACCGCGATTTACCCATTCGTCTGGCCGAATTTGGCACCGTCTACCGATTTGAGCAGTCCGGCGAACTTTCCGGGCTTACCCGCGTGCGCGGTTTTACCCAGGATGATGCCCATATTTTCTGTACACCCGAGCAAGTCGAGGCGGAACTGCGTTCCACCGTGGAAATGGTGTTGCTGACTTTTAAGACGTTGGGCTTCGACAATTATCATTGCCGCGTATCCCTGCGCAGCCCCGGCTCCGACAAGTATGCCGGCGATCCAGCTTTGTGGCAGCGGGCCGAAGATACCCTGCGCAGGGTGGTACAAGAGGTGGGTATTTCATCCCAGGAAGCTCCGGGTGAAGCTGCATTTTATGGCCCCAAACTCGATTTTCTGGTTAAGGATGTCATCGGTCGCAGTTGGCAGCTTGGTACAGTACAGCTTGATTACGTACTACCCGAGCGCTTCAAACTCGAATACATCGGCAGCGATAACAACCGCCATCAGCCGGTGATGATCCACCGCGCACCTTTCGGGTCGATGGAGCGTTTCACCGGCATCTTAATCGAACACTTTGCCGGGGCCTTTCCCCTGTGGCTAAGCCCTGTGCAGACCATGGTGCTTTCCATCAGCGAAAAATTCGTCGCTTACGCGAGCCAAGTCCATAGTCGGCTGCGCGCGGCAGGAATCCGCTGCGAACTTGACATCGATCATGACAAAATCGGAGCCAAAATCCGCCGCGCCCGCGAACAGAAAATTCCCTACCTCCTTGTGGTCGGTGCCCGCGAAGAACAAACCAATTCAGTTGCCGTGCGCACGCGAAAAGACGAGGACCTGGGCAGCGTTCCCTTGGATGACTTCCTCACGCGTCTGGGCCAGGAAATACGCCAGCGGGTGCTGTCATGAATCAGGCTGGGTCGCTACCCCCGCCGGATGCAGCGCTTTGATATAAACAACTCGCGAATCTTTGGAACGAAAACGCATCTTGCGGTACAAGGCCATGGCGGGAGTGTTTTTGGCGTCCACCGCCACAGTGCACACACGCAGTGAATATGCGGCAAGTTGCCGCAGGGCCAGTTGCATCAGCGCCGTACCCAGGCCGCGGCCCCGCATTTCCCGGGCCAATCCCAGGTATACCAGTTCCAGTGCCTCCCGGGCTTCCACCTCCGCCAGGAGCAACACGCCGGCGGGCTTTTGATCGCAAACCAGTAAAAACCACAAATTCTCACGAAAGCGTCCCACCGCCTTGTGCCCGCGCACCACATCTTCCAGGGAACGCAGGCCGGTTAAACGTGGGCAATCCAAGGTTCCCACATAACTCTCTTCAATTGCCCGGCAAAATTGCGCATGGTTTTCTGCGGAATATGTTTCCAGACTCACGCCCGGCGGAAATACAGGCCGCGGCGACAACCACGGATCGGATCTCTCCAGGTAGAGCAATGTTGCCAGGTACTCGCAGCCTCCATTCCGATAAGCCTGGGCCGAAAGATGATCCTGCTCTTCCACAATGGCCTGCACCAGACACAGGCCTGCCGTACCCGCGTCGCGGGCAGCACCTTCGATACACAGGGGCAGCGCCGCAATGGCCTGTGGATATTCACGCGGATCTGTGATATACAACGATGCCACCTTCCCCGGGTTAGCTACCCAGAGGCACGCGCCAAGAATGGCATCCTCCGAAACCGTCAAAACCAGCCGATGCAAATCCACATGCTGAAGTTGACCATAATGGCGGAATGCTTCCATGCGCCGTTGCAGCAGCGGAGACACCGCCGCTCCATTGGCCGCCGCCGGCCCCCCCAGCAGGCATTGCAGGCCGCGCTGAATTAATTCCGGCGATTCCGGTCGAACCATCTTCAATTGTTTTATCACAGGTACCATAGCCGCTGCTGAAAAAGGGGAGCAAAATTCGGGCAACTGTGTTTTGCGCCTTTCAATCGTTCACCGCGAAGGTTATTGTAACATTGCGGAGTTTCAACTAAAACGCCAGAACAATTGTTCAGTCAACCAATGGACGCTTGACATACGCGATACATTTGGTAGCGTCAAATGTGTAGCGCTGTTCCGAATGGCCGTCGGGGACAACATTTAGCGCTTGGTTGTGATTTTGGCAGGCCCGTTCCACAACAAACCCAGACGGTAGTAGCCCATCTGGCATAGTGTTTCGGTGCCGTTTTAACGAAAAGAGTACCCATACCATGGCTTTAGAGGCAACACCCGCATCGATGGAGGGGCCTGGCAAAGGCAAAGCCTATTTTGACCGGGCTAAAACCGTCGCAGACACCGGCAACTATGACTATGCTATCGATATGTACATTGAAGGTCTTTTCCGCGAACCATTGAACATTCCGGAGCACGAAGCCCTGCGCGATATTTCTTTACGCAGAAAGGTCAAAGGTGGAAAACCGGCTTCTGGATTCCTGGGTGCCAAACCCCGTTTCAAAGGCAAAACGCCTAAAGAACAAATGCTCAATGCGGAATGGTTTTTGGCCAAAGATCCGGGGAATATTTCTCACATGAGCACACTGCTCAAGCACGCGTATGCCGCCGACTACAAGGAAATCATCCACTGGTTTGGCCCAGTCATGCTGCACGCCAATCGCACCCAAAAAGCTCCGCATCCCCGCTATTACCTGGAACTCGCGGACTTATATGAGGGAATCGGATCTTTTCAGGCGGCCGCGGAAGCCGTGCAACTAGCCCTGCAGATGCTGCCCAACGATGGGGACCTCGCCAACCGCGTTAAGGAACTTGCGGCCCGGGAAACGCTCCAGAAAGGGCAATATGAAAATGCCGGCGACTTCAAAGAGTCCCTCAAGGACAAGGAGCAGACCCAGGAGCTTATTCAGCAGGATAATCTCAACAAATCAGAGGAATTCAAGCTTAAAGTGCTGGGCGAAGCCAAAGTCAACTACGAAAAGGATCCTCTGGAACATCAAGTTATAAGTAAATATGTCAAAGCTTTGATTGATCTTGACTCGCCGGATTATGAAGCCACGGCCATTGATGTTCTGCACAACGCCTATGAAAAGACCAAGGTTTATCGCTATAAAATGATCATCGGCGACATCCGGATGAAACAGTTTCGTCGGGATATCCGCGTTCTTGCCGCTGCCGTTAAAGCACATCCCGACGATGCGACTCTGCAAAATGACCTGCAGGAACAGGAAAAGGCACGGCTCGATTTCGAAATTGAAGAATTTGCCCAGCGAGTTAAACAGTTTCCGACGGATATGGGCATTCTTTATGAGTACGGCTATCGTCTCTATCGTGCGCGCCGCCTCGATGAAGCCCTCCAGGCTCTGCAGTTGGCCCAGAATCATCCTCGTCATCGCGCGGACGCTTTATATCTGCTCGGACGCTGCTTTCTGGAACAAGGCATGAAACGCGAAGCCGTCGAAACATTTGGCAGAGCTGTCGAAAGCTATGAACTCGCAGACACCGGCGACACCAAAAGCAAAGACATGCATTACTGGCTGGCCCGTTCACAGGAAGCCAGCGGAAATATCGCCGAGGCCGAAAAAATCTATAGCCGCATCACCCAATGGGATATTACTTTTCGCGATGCCCGTCAACGTCTCGCGGACCTGCGCGCCAAAGAAAGCCGTTAACACATCACTTAGCTCGTGCTCGAATTGAGATTGCCATCTATGCCTGATGATGCTACTTTTATCGTGGATATCACCAAGGAGTTTCGTTTCGAAGCTGCGCATCGTCTGCCACAGGCACCCGCCGACCACAAATGCTTTCGGTTGCATGGACATTCTTTTCGCGTCCAGGTAACTATCCGCGGACCGGTGAATCCGCAGACCGGCTGGCTTCAGGATTTCGGCGACTTGAAAGCCGCTTTTGCCCCGCTGGTGGCCGAACTTGATCACCATTATCTCAATGAAATTCCCGGCCTGGACAACCCCACCAGCGAGAATCTGGCCCGGTGGATATGGCAGCGTCTGGCCCCGGAACTACCCTTGCTGTGTGAAGTGCTCGTGCACGAAACCTGTACCAGCCATTGCGTCTATCGTGGCCCCGGCTCCACCGCGCCAGACCGCCATGGGTCCTAAGCAATATTCGGAAAATTTGTCCCAACCGCCCTGAAAGTATCTGCCGTCTTCCTACTTTGTCCGCACTCCAGTGAAATCCATTGCCTGACCAACCGGCCGCGATTACAGTGAATCCAATACGCAACCGGAACAAATTACCACGCGCTTGCGTCCTGGAAATTGGCCCCCATTTGCCTTGCGGGGTTGATTGGTTTATTCTCATCATTCGCATGTGGACCGATGCACACTGCGGCAGCTTAATCATGTATATCAAGAGGAGTTACCATGCCAATCTCCGAAGGATCACCCGCTCCGGATTTCAGCCTGCCATCCACCGATGGCGGCAAGATCTCGCTCACCAGCCTCAAAGGGAAAAAAATTGTTCTCTATTTTTATCCCAAGGACGATACCCCCGGCTGTACCGTGGAAGCCTGCAATTTCCGCGATTCCATCCAGGATTTTCAAAAGCACAAGGCCATAGTGCTCGGTGTAAGTCCTGATGATCTGGAAAGCCATAAAAATTTTCAAACCAAATTCAAGCTGCCCTTTGTCCTGCTATCTGATACCAACCATACCCTGGCTGAAAAATATGGCGTGTGGAAAGAAAAGTCCATGTACGGCAAAAAGTACATGGGCATTGAAAGAACCACTTTCGTTATCGACTCCACGGGTAAAATTCATCGCATCTTCGCGAAGGTCAAGGTGGATCAACATCACCAAGAGGTGCTGGCAGCATTGGCCACCGCTACGTAACGCGATTATTGCCATTGTGGGGCGAAGTTGAATATTGGATTGCCGGGGAATTTCGACGTGGACGGCGAGTCTTGGCAGCCTCGGCACTTAATCGTGGTTATCGCAATGTCGCCATCACACAACGCTGGTGTCCGGCGGCATCACGAATAATCCGCGGCTCAGAAAATTTCCCCGACGCACTCAGCAGTGCACTCACGCTCGCAGCCTGATCAAAACCGGTCTCTACCAGCAAGATGCCCGTTGGCAGCAGGTATTCCGGCGCGCCGGCCACAATGCGATGGTAAAACGCCAGGCCGGTTTCACCGCCATCCAAAGCCAGTCGCGGTTCATGATCCTTTACTTCCGGCATCAGTGCTGCAATCCGGCTGGTTGGAATATACGGCGGATTGGACACAATCAGATGAAACCTTGGCCGAACCAGCATCCCGCCCAACGCCTCATACAAATCGCCACGCTCCAATCGCACCCGGTCCAACACGCCGGCGTTACGAGCATTGGCCGCGGCCACGACCAGCGCCGCGTCGCTTATATCCGTTGCCACAATTTGTGCTTCCACCAGATGTTTGGCCAGAGCAATAGATATGCAGCCGCTGCCCACGCCCAAGTCCAGAATTTCCGGCTTTTCCCAGGTAGTCGCCAGCCGTACGGAACGAATGGCGGTTTCTACCAACGTCTCAGTATCTGGCCGAGGAATCAAAACATCCGGCGACACCGCAAACTCCATCGAAAAGAACCAGTTCTTCCCGATGAGATAAGCCACGGGCGTATGCTCCCGGCGTTTTTTAACCAGTTCGCGGAATTTTTGAATTTCTGCCGGCCCAGGCACTTTTTCAAAGTGTGTGTACAGTTCCATGCGGCTGCAGTTCAAGACATGCGAAAGCAGCAGTTCCGCGGAAAGCCGAGGCTCGTCGATCTGATGCCCGGCAAAAAAATCACTTGTCCACTGCAACAGTGTGCCGATCGACCAGATCGTCTTTGATTGCATGACCATAGATTTGTCTTAACCTGCCCGCAGACCCAACCTCAGCGTGCCGGTCAGCCCAGGCGGAACAATGGAGGCAAGGGGACTCGAACCCCTGACCTTCTCGATGCCATCGAGACGCTCTCCCAACTGAGCTATGCCCCCATGCGATTCCGCATGGGTTAATTTACCCCATACCCGTCAGCAGGTCAACATGTGCATCGTGTTCCGTGTTGTACCGAAGTCGATGTGTTACCTGTTGGCCGGATAAGAGGTGTCACCCTTGAAACCTGGTAAAGTATGCCAGACGAAATAAAGAACTTACTTATGAGAGATCAACAGCGGATTCGGCTGGCGGCCAACGACTAAGCGAGGCCGCAATATTTGTTCCCCTTGTCCCTGTTCGACAGCCGCTACGCCATGATTTCCCGGATTACGTTATACTCATTGCAATGAACACTCCCAGCCATCCCGCCCGATCCATTGATTATGTGGCCTGCTTGGCACTGGTACACAAAGCCTTGCGCAGGCAGCGCGGACTTATTCTGCTACAGGCTGCGGGTGGGGTCATTGGCACAGTTCTTACCCCGGTGTTGTTGGGGCTGATAGCCTTGCTCATGATGTTTTATATTGTGATTCTGGTGCTGCTTAACAAAGATGTGACTGCAGAACACATGGGCGTGACCGCATTTTTTGCATTCTTACTGATTTATGCTGTACTGTTTTTTTTTGCGTGGAAGCGGGAAAAAACCATCCGAAGCTATTACTATAAAAGCAGCCAAAAAAAACCGCCTGAAGAATTTTGTCCACCAGGAACAACAGTACCGCTCTATTATATACCATTGGGATCAGACCTGATGCACGATGATGTGCCGCCGCACTGGTTGATCCGCTTGCCCAGCATTTGGGCCGGTCTGCTGGTGCGCGTATGGCTGCAATGGCAGGTGTACCGATATGTCAAAAAGGCGGATGCCGGGACCGCAGCCCTATTACTGCAGGAACTGGCCCGCGCCGGTGAATCTGTAAAAACGGATAAACTCAGCGCAGACCAATGGCCTCACCCACGCTTGCACGTGGCGTTATCTGTGCTGTTTATTCTCGATTTAGCCGCTATCAACACAAACTGGTCCAAAGCCTGGCTGCATCATACGACGATGGATCAACTGGGATTGGTCCGGTCGCAAGACAAGGTGATAGCACCATAATGCCCGGTACTGTGAAGGTGGTCAGTTCAGTCGCTTTTCCGCCGTGAAGGTGAGGGCCTGCGGGCCGGCAGGCGTAGCTGGCGGCGCGGCTGCAGTACTGATCGAAGGTGCAACCGGCTTTTTGCGTGGTGGCAATCCTTCCTGGAAAATCATGCCCATCTTGAACGCCGCCACTACCAGCCAGCCGAACAGCACAAGATAAATGCCCAGAGCCAAACCGGTGGGAATAATCACAATCACCAGAGCAAAGCTCACGAACACTGCTGTAAGAGCGTAGCTGACCAGCACCGCCTGGCGCACGGACAACCCACGTTTGATCAGGAAATGGTGAAAGTGGCCGGAATCCGGCGAAAATACAGGACGACCGTTGATCTTTCGACGGATGATGGCCAAAAACGTATCCAGCATGGGTAAGCCGAAAATCACCAATGCCCCCAAAAACCAGCGGAAGATGCCATCATTAGCAAACAGAATAATCATGGTGCCGCAGTTGAAGCCCAGAAACATACTGCCGGTATCGCCCATGAAAATAGTGGCTGGATTGAAATTAAACGGCAGGAAGCCCAGGACCGATCCCAGCAGCGCCAAACTCAAGGCAATACGTGTAGGATCCACGGAGGCAATGCCAGGAGCTACCAGATTCTGCGTGGCCAGAAAAACCGCCAGGATGAGATAACCCATGGCCATGATGCCGGTGACGCCGCTGCACAGTCCATCAAGGCCATCAAGCAGATTCGTGGCATTGCAGGCCGCAACAATAATAAACACCACTACTATAGCACTAAACATCGTGGCAAACGTGGCAAAAGCCATGGGATGATGCAGTTGCAGCATGGGAAGCCATCCATATCGCTCCAGCGGAAAAATAAACATCTTGGCCATGTCCAGTCGCACGCCCAAAAACCCGTGCGCATCAATAGCCAGGAAAAAAAAAGCCATTCCACCCAAAAATTGACCAAAAATCTTGAAACGCGGTGGTAAACTATAAACATCGTCGAGCAAGCCGAAAAGGACCACCGCCCCTGCCCCTAAAATAACCCCCGGTGGCATCTGCACCGAAATCATCGAACCGCCACCAGACCCTTTGGGCAGCACAATAAGCAGCGAAACCACCACACCCGCCAGCCATCCCAGGAATGTGGCTACTCCGCCCAGGTAGGCCACCGGATGAGCATGGATTTTTCTGCCGAAGTCCGGTTCATCCACCACTCCATGCTTCAGGGCCAAATGCCGCATCAGTGGAGTAAGCACCAAAGTGACCAAAAAGGAAACAAAAAAAATCGGCATGTAGGGCTGCAATATCTGGCAACCATACATAAACCCGGAAACGGCCGCCGGTGCAAGACATGGATTGGCAGTGAGCATATAACCCGCACTGATCCGATAATTCTTTATCGGTTCCTTTGCTACGGCCGGCTCCGCCAACCTCGACTCTCATCCCCCATTAGCCGGGGGACACATTTAAGTATAGCCCAATTCACGCGTTGGGCAAAACCACACCTATAACTTTCGGCAGGGTTACAGGTCTAAGGCGAATAAAACTCGCCAGTCCATTCTATTACAAGCTCCGATAACCAGAATTCGGTTACGTTGACAAAAAAATTCGTTAATACGATGTGGGTGGGTGAAATCTTTTCTTGGAGCTAACTTCTGGCCGTGTGACTACATGCGGATGTTGCATCTTACGCATGGCCCAATCGGCCCTTTCCAGCCTGGGCGTTAATGCGTAAAATCAAGCTAAGTATCGCCAAGGATGTCCAAGGCATTCAAGGCCGATATAATGTCTGGCTGATGACTCTACAGGGGTGCTCAAATAATGTGGATTTTGCAACCAATACCCCTGTGGTACGTGGTAACTCTTGAAGCCGGGACGCATGATGGCAGCCCAGACGATGGCCGATAGGCAATTTGAAGCCGCTGTAAACGCCAACTTTGGACGACTTCTGGCATTGGCCCGGGCTATGCTTGGCGTACCGATGCGCGATGGCAAGCAGCCTGAAGACTTGGTTCAGGAGGCTCTTCTGAATCTCTTTCGCCATCGTGATGGCTACGATTGGTCTGGTGGCGGCTGGTCGCTGATGGCCAAGGCAGTCGCGCGGAATGTGATCAGTTGCCGGCGGCGCAAGGTGGGCCAGTCGCTGGATGCCGATGCCGTGCTGCTGGAAACACTGGGTGACGATGCCGATCCATCCGCAGAGGTAACGATGGGTGAAACGGCGGCATCTTTGCGCAAGGCTATTGAATCGCTCCCGGACGCCTGGCGACAGGCACTGGTTCTGCGGGAGCAGCAGGGAATGGCTTACCGGGAAATTGCCGGCATGATGCAGGCTACCGAGTCGCAAGTGAAAACCTGGCTGCATCGGGCTCGCAATCGTGTGGCGAAGATCCACGCGGACGGTGGTGGTTAAGGGCGGTGTGAGCCCAATTGACCGGATGGTTCCGGCAATTGTGTTTTAGAAATGGCCTTAGGGCCGATAAGGTGGTGTCATATGTCAGTGAATCTCGAAACTCTGCACGAGTATCTGGACGGTGAATTATCCGCCCAAGCGAGGGCGCAAGTGGAAGCGCAAATCGCAAGCGACCCGGCGCTGGCGGCCTTGGTTCATCAGTTGCAGCAGGAGCAATCTTTGCGTCGGCAGGTCTGGGAAAGTTATCTCCCTACAAAACGGGAGGCCAATCAAATGGCCACTGATTGCCTGGCGCAACTGCATGATCAGGCGAACGCACCGTTGAAAGTTTCTTTTGCTTTACCGGGCACGCTCCGTCAGTTGCGACGCCTGGCCTTGGCGGCAGCTTGCCTGCTTATTGGCGTGGGCGGTTATGTGGCTGGACGGACCTCCGCCGGAACCGCCACCACGGCCCCAAACGCCGGCCGGTCCACCCAGTACGTGGTCCGTATCGAAATGCCGGGGGGAGAATCCGTCAGTCAAACTTTTACGGACTATGCCGCGGCACAAAAGTTTGCCCGGAGTTATGTGGCCGATCATGCCAGCGCCGCACAAAATGAAATCCGGCAGGTTGCAGCCTTGCAGCCCCACGGTGTATTCTAAGCGGTGTCGATTTGACGATGCGCTCACTGAACTGCGGCGGCTTGATTGCAGTTGGAACCAGATTTGGATACTCCGGCACAGGTTGGATGAGCATCGGATGGATATTGGATGAATGTGACTTTTCGATTTCGCTCCGGGAGCACTGGCTGGCCAGGAACAGCCGGCCGAACCTTGCAGAACAGGATCCGGGTCGTGGCGCTAGCACTAAGCCTGGTTCTGGCATCCGTGGTGAACTTGTGGTTGGCACAGGCAGCCGTCGGCAAGACTCCATCATCCACCGCGGAACAAATCGGTGGCGACAGGGTATCCCGCTTGGTTTTACGGGAAATGTCGCAAGAAACACAGTCTCTTTACAATCGCATTTGCCAGTCATTGGTCATAATCAAGCCAAGTCGAGATCCTGATGCGCTCCTCCCGCCCAATATGCGAACAAAATTTGATCAATGGAAGCTTCGCTGGGTTCAACACCACCACCTGAAAATTCATGGCTGGAATTTTCATCCGGGCCGCCGTTCCGTTCCAACCGTGCTTATAGAGCCGCTGCACGAAAAACCTTACCATCATCACCCCCCCATGCATCTAACGCCACAGCAACGACAGGAACTAAATAAGATCGCCGATGATCCGCACGTGGAAGTCTTTCTTCTAAGGCACTTTTTGTTTCGGCACGGACCCGGCCGGACCGATCTGCCCTGGCCTATTTTACATGGCATTTTGATGCGCCTGCGGGAAATGGAGCAGCACCACAATCAGACCGTTTATGGCCTGGCCACGGGCAAGCCACGTCGCATTCTGGTGCTGGAAGCTCTGGCTTCACCGGGCACCACCGCCACAGTCCGAGTGATTTTACCGGATGGCAAAGCTGCCGTCGCCCACGTATACGCAACCAATTATTTTCTCAATATGAGCGTGCTGCAGTTGCCCCCCACCGCCAAACTGCCTCCAGTGCGTATGGTGCGGCAATTGCCACAGCGACCGACACTGCTGCTGGCCGTGGCCGCGGACCAGCCGGCAGTGCGCTGGCTGGTGCCCATTCATGGCCCGGGTTTTGCAAGCCGCCGCACAACTCATGCTCCGCTCATGGTTTTTTTGCGAACCGCTCCACATCCAGCTTTCATCTTTACGCCAACCGGAAAACTGGCGGGTGTTACTACATGGAGAAAGGCGCTCGGGGTAGCTGGCAAGAAATCCTACATTCGCAATTTTATTGAATATGGGCAGATCGAACAGGTCCGATTTGGTATCCGCTACACCTTGGTGCCCGGCAATTCACCCTTAAGGCGAAAGGTTCCCCGGCTGGGACACCAACGCGCCATTCAAGTACTTGGCGTATATCCCCATTCTCCTGCCCAACAGGCTGGAATTCGCCCCGGTGACATCATCTTTGGCATCGACGGCATCGGATTATCCGACTTCAGCCGGATCGCCAAAAAAATTCACGCCGATCCCGAGCAGGTATCAATCCGCCTGGCTCGACATGGAAGAATCATCACGGTCCTGGTTACTTTACGGCCACCGCCCGGCTTTCCTCCACAGCCCCCGCGGCCTTAATTTCCCGGTTTTTCGCCCGGTAACGTTGAACTAAACGGCGAGACGCCATGGTTTGGCTGAGTGGTGGGCGTAGCGGTCCAGCCGTTGCCGTGACGGTAAACACCCAACGTATGACCGCTGGGGCGCGGCTGGTTCAGCGAGGCGTACAGGGCCATGGACGGCGGAGACTTATGCTGCATCATAAAGGTGGCGATGATATTTTTATTGTGGCACAGTGTAAAAAGCATCGCCACGATACGTTGATAGGAAGCGGCGATGTAAGGTGCTCGCGGATTGTATCTGGGAGAAAATGGATCAGGAGCTTGGGCCAGAGCTGTAATCACATTCGGCAGCTCTGGATCGCAGGACATCTGCACCATTTGATGGCTCAACGGGTCACGATAGTACAACTGCACCGGCAGCGTGGCCGATTGATGGTGTTGGTGAGAGGAAATTGCCTGGTTTTTTTGGGGTACGGTCGGCAGCGGATAATTGACGGTAATGGCATTACCCTGGCTGACGTAAAGCGATCCGGGTATCAATTTAGGTACGCGGCCGATGATCGCCACGCGCGGATTGCCGGTACGGGTGGCATAGATTAAGGTGGGGCCTGATGAGGGAAGAATATCCAGCATGAACTTCGCCCCCACTCCTTGCGAGTAAATCTCCGACGAATGAATTTTGAGCAAAGCTTTATAGCCCAACAATCGCGTGCGCGGATCCGGAGACTGCAACAGGTGTTGAAAAGCCAGTGATGCCCGCACGGCATCGTGGCTGTGTTCCAGAGTTTTCACCGCATCCATCAGGTACGGTCCGCGGCCCTCGGTAACAATCTTTTTAAGCACGGTAACCGCATCTTCATCGCCGATGATCGTACCCGCTCGCGCGGCGTAAAACGCCACACGCGGATCAGGCGAGTTATAATACGGTTCAATATCCGGCAAAACCGTGCGCCCCAGTTGTGCCAGCGCCATACTAATTTGATTAAACGGAGCCGTGGGATCCGAAAGTGCCTTGAGCAGACGTTTGGCCTGCACCTGAGTAAAACCCGGAATATTTTGCTCCAGGTACAGATGCATTACCATGTCCACAAACTCCGCCGGATTATGCTGATAACGCCGCGGCACCCGCAACTGCACGATACGGTCATTTTCAGCAGCCGCCACCGGAGGATTGCCGCCATAACGTTGATTGATGATCTGTTGAATCAGATAAGAAATACGATAGGACGGCGTGTAAAGTTCCAGAATCACCGGAATTTTGATGGAGACAATTCCACCCGCCATCACCCGCCCTGTGCGCAAAATCGTTCCCGCTTTGACCAACCTGGAAGCTGAAGCGTGCAGCGGATCGCAAAACACCGGGCCGCGGCCACGCGCCAGCACCCGGCTCAAATTATTAAGTCCCACGTGCACGCGCAGCGGCGTGGTCCAAAGCAAGCCATTGGCCAGGCTTGTGGTCTGCGTATTGGGCATGGCGATTACTTTCAGATCAAACGTGGTTCCACGCATCGCCAGCGGCGGAATTACACCCTCCACAAATACCGCGGCAATCTGGCGTGAACGCAGAATCTTGGACGGATCGTACTGGGCGGTGCCATGCGACAAAAAGCCGATATTGTTTTTGAGCAGCCGATTCATCATCATGTTGCGAATTTCCGGCGGCATCTCGCCGCTGCCGGTATTGGGCAACCCCGCCACAATGCCGTAGCCGCGCACCAGCACCGGGTTGGCGGAAGCCACCGCCGCGAAGGATTTAATTGTGCCATGTAAGGCCGAATACAGTGCAGGCCGCGGCAAAAGGTCTTGCTGGGCTACGGGCGGCGTTTTGCCCGATCGCCCGTTGGAACACCCGCCCAGCGATACTCCCGCCGCAAGCAGTGTGACAACCGCCAAGCTAAATAGTCCAAGTTTGAACATACGATTTGCGAACTGCGGCATATAGCCTCCTTTGGATCCGGTGGCGGCCACCACCGATATTCAATTCCATTCCATTCCATTGATCCTGGTTTCATGGAAATTATTCATCCACGCCGCCCCAAGCCACCTCCAACCTGATGATAGTTTAACCATTTTGTCCGGGCTTGCCGAATTGTTTCCACAGACTTTCGGCCAATGGCATTACTAAGTCGACCAGTTCACTGGACATTGGTCGCCTGGCGTTCAATTTAACCTTTGGAAGGGTCGCCACAACGGGTACGCCGGACAGCAGTGGAAAATCTTCAATCGCGGTGATGGCTGCAACATCGGGCGGCTGGGGTACGGCATTGAATACCACTCCGGCTACATTGAGGTGGCGCTGCACAACCGCATTCACCGTCAGCCACGTATGGTTGATGGTACCCAGGTGCGGCCCACCCACCACCAGGCATGGCAAAGCCAAAATGGCGGCCAGATCGGCCACAGTGCATACCGGCTTTTCAGCCAACGGTGTTAGCCAGCCGCCGGCACCTTCCACCAGTAGAAAATCGCACTGATCCTTCCAGTAATCCAGGGCGCGGGCCACCCGTTTCCAGTCCAGACGCCGTCCTTCAAGCCGTGCAGCGGCATGCGGTGAAATGGGGGCAGCCAGCCGAATCGGACTGATGCGTGCCATCAGGGCGTCATCGGCCACATCCAACCCGGCCCCCCGGCCTATACATTCTCCATCCGGCGATAACATATCCTCATCCACCAGCCGCCCAAACACTCCGCGATCACCTCTTTTCGGGCAACCTGAGGCCACCGGCTTGCACACCCCCACCCTAATACCCAGCCGGGTTAACGCCGCCGCCAAGGCGGATGTAACCGTCGTTTTTCCGATGTCAGTATTGGTGGCTGTAATGAAAATCCCAGGTCGATTGTAAGCCTTCAGTAGTTCCCAGGGCGAAACCGCTTTTGGAGAACGTAAGCGAATTTTCAAGTTATATTTTCCTCGCAATGCCGGATTACCTCTTCCACCAGTTGTACAGATTCTACAACTGCCTTGGCCAGATGAACAAGCGATTCAACGCCGATGGCCAGGGGGGGTATCAGGACCAGAGTATCCGCCAATGGACGCAGCAGCACGCCGCGACGGCGCATGGCCGCACATAAGGCACCTCCGACGCGCCAGTGCGGTGGAAAGCGCTCTCTGGTTCGGCGATCCCGCACAATATCAATAGCCGCAACCAAACCTGTCTGACGCACATCCACTACCTGCCGATGATCACCCAGCACTTTGAGTTGCTCCCACAGAACCGGAGCGAGTGTCGCCACATGGTCCAGCAGCCGGTTCTCCGCAAACAAATCCAACGATGCAATAGCCACCGCACACGCTAACGGATGGCCCGTGAAGGTATGCCCATGGTAAAAGGTTTTTCCTAATTTCGGATCCGCGTAAAAGGATGCAAAAATGCGATCCGTCGCCAGCGTGGCACCGAGCGGCATGTAACCGGCGGTCAGCCCCTTGGAAAGACACATCAGATCTGGAGTGATGTTTTCGTGCTCGCAGGCAAACATCCGTCCCGTCCGGCCAAACCCCGTCAATACTTCATCGCAGATCAGCAGCAGATCGTGCGCGTCCGCAAACTCCCGCAGACGCTTCAACGTGCCCGGTGGATGCATGACCATCCCACCTGCACCCTGTACCACCGGCTCCACCACAATGCCCACGTATTGGCCGGGGTAGGCCGCCAGCAGTGATTCCATCTGCTGCAACCATGCGGGAACCAAAGTCTTCTGTGCTAGGGGTGTCTCCTGGACCGCAGCATTAAGACCGGCGAAGGCCGCAATCCGCGGCGAGTCCACACGATCCACCGGGAAACAAAGAGGCTGATACACCTGATGAAACGTGGGAATTCCCCCCAGGGAAACCGCGCCAAGAGTGTCTCCATGATAGGCGTCATGAAAGGCGATGAAACGGGTGCGATCCGGCTGACCCGCATTTCTCCAATACTGAAACGCCATTTTGCAGGCCACTTCCACTGCTGTGCTACCATCGTCAGAATAAAAAACACGCGTCAGACCAGGAGGGGCGATGTCCACAAGCCGTTTGGCCAGCACAATGCTCGGAACGTTACAAAGGCCTAAAAGTGTGCTGTGGGCAACGGCATTCAACTGAGTTCGTACGGCATCATCAAGTTTTTTTATGCCATGACCATGTACATTGCACCAAAGTGAAGAAACGCCGTCGATATAACGACGTCCGCGGCTGTCAAACAGAAATTCATCTTGCCCACGGACAATAATGACCGGATCGGTCTTCTCCATCCAGGATTTCATGGGCGTAAAGGGATGCCAGACAAACCGTCGGTCCCAGTCAATAAGCTGCTCGTCGGTCAGATTTTTATAGTCCATGGCTAATTCATTATAATACCAACCGGCTTGGTGTCGCCAGCGGCATCGGGAGCATGGTCTTGAGCAGATCAAGCCAGCCTAATCTGCCCAAACCCATTATAATACCCCCATGAAGGACCAACCCGCACACGGGCCAATTTTTCCGGATGCTGTCTCTGAGGTAGCGCCAATTCCGGTTGCGTATGCTGATACGCCCCTGGACCGCCGCATGCGGCATCAAATGCTGCGACAGCAGGTTATTGCCCGCGGGGTTAAATCCGCCCGGGTCGTGCGCGCCATGGCCGGCGTGCCGCGACATTATTTTGTTGATGCTGCGTTGCACGCACAGGCTTATGCGGACAGTGCGCTGGAAGTGAGTGCCGGACAAACCATCAGCCAGCCCTACATGGTCGCGCTGATGACCGAGCGTCTGGATATTCACCGCGATCATCAGGTGTTGGAAATTGGTACCGGCACTGGATATCAAACCGCCATTCTCGCCCGGCTGGCTCATGAGGTTTTCACCGTCGAGCGACTGGCAAGCCTGAGCGTGGCAGCACAACGGCGCTTGCGGCAATTGGGCCTGACCAACATCCATTATCGCATCGGCGACGGATCCATGGGCTGGCCCGGCGAACTTCGTTTTCAGCGGATACTGGTAACTGCCGGTGCTCCAGATTATCCCGTGGCACTGCTGAGGCAGTTGGTCATCGGCGGCAAATTGGTAATTCCCATTGGAGATGAATCACAGCAGACACTCATGGTTCTGGAGCACACCAGCAATGGTTTCTCCCGCCGCGAAGTCCTTGCCTGCCGCTTTGTGCCGTTGGTCGGCCAACAAGGTTGGCCCGCACCCAATCGACCGCAATAGAACAATAAGTCAGCGCCGGTCACCGGCACTGCATGGAGATACCCATGGATTCCAGCCAGCCGGCCCTACATGATATCAACACACCGCCAGCCATCTGTTTAGAAAGCCCCATTGAGCTGGCCCACGGAGTCGGGCCGCGGCGAGCCTGGCAGCTTCGCGATTTAGGCGTTGGCACCTGTGCGGACCTGTTGGAATATTTCCCGCGCGATTACGTAGAATTTCATGGCCAGCGAACCATTGCTCAGATTCAACCCCTGAAGAATGCCACGGTGGAAGGCGATATTCTGCAAACCCGCAGCTTTCCGCGACGACCACGGCGTTTTGAGGCTCTGCTGGATGATAACTCCGGTCGATGTATTCTGGTGTGGTTTAACCGCTGGAACATGGAAGAGAAAATTCAGCCCGGCACGCGCCTGCGAGCTACCGGGAAAATTCAACTCTACAAAGGCCGCTACCAGATGGTGCAGCCGCAATATCAACTCATCGGCCCGGCGGCCCCGCCCGGGCCAGCAGCGGCGCTGGAACCTGTGTACCCCGCGAACAAGGAACTTTCCAGCGTCGTTCTCGCTCGCATCATCCACGCTAATATGAATGAGCTTCTCAGCCAGGTGACGGAATGGTTCAGCCCCGCTCAATTGCACCAGCGAGCACTGCTGACGCGACAGGACGCTTTCTCGGCTATTCATCGCCCCTTGTCGCTGAACCAGGCGTATCAGGCCCGCCGCAGCCTGGCCTACCATGAATTTTTTATCCAGCAGACAGCCATCGCTGTTCGCCGCTATCATCACCACACCCATCAGGCCGCCGCCGCACTTCGAGTTGACAAAACAGTAGAAGCACGTATCCGGGCATTATTGAGTTTTCAGCTTACTGGAGCTCAGGACCGCGTTGTGGCCGAAATTCAGCATGACCTGGCCCAGACTCGCCCCATGAATCGTCTGCTTCAGGGCGATGTCGGCAGCGGCAAAACCATCATCGCTTTATTTGCAATGCTGTTTGCCGTAGCCTCCGGAGGGCAGGCCGCGTTTATGGCTCCCACTGAAATTCTCGCGGAGCAGCATTTTGACACTTTGCAGCGTTATCTTTCCTCCAGCCGCGTGAAGATGGCCCTGCTGACCGGTGGACAGTCGCCAACCGAGCGGGAATCCACCATCCGCGGCATTCAGGACGGTTCCATTGGTATTGCCGTCGCCACCCATGCCCTGCTCAGCGATGCGGTTCAGTTCAAGCATTTGCGAGTGCTGGTGGTGGATGAACAGCATAAATTCGGCGTGCGGCAAAGGGCGATTATTCGCTCGAAACATCCTGGAGTCCATACCCTGGTAATGACCGCCACTCCTATTCCACGAACCTTGGCCATGACTATTTTCGGCGATCTGGATATTTCCGTGATCGATGCGTTGCCGCCCGGTCGCCAGCCCATTGATACCCGGCTGGTTCCCGAAAATGAGCGCGAGAAGGCGTACCAATTCGTGGCCGGCCAGCTTAAGGCGTGTCGCCAGGCGTATATCGTGCTACCGGCCATTGACGAAAATGCTCGTGAATTGGCCAACGCCGTCCAGTGCCGCGATGAGCTTGCCGCCGGGGTGCTCAAAGATTTCCGCATCGGCCTGGTCCATGGCCGGATGCCCAGAGAAGAGCGTCAACAGGTTATGGAAGCTTTCCGTCGGCACCAGATCGACGTGCTGGTGGCCACCACTGTCATTGAAGTCGGAGTGGATGTGCCCAATGCCTGCGTCATGGTCATCGAACATGCCCAGCAGTTTGGTCTTTCTCAACTCCATCAATTACGCGGACGGGTAGGTCGCGGCACTGCGGCCTCATCGTGTTTGCTGCTGGCGCAGGCATCCACCGATACGGCCAAAGCCCGCATGGCGGCTTTGTGCAAATACCCCGGTGGATTCGATATTGCCGAGGAAGATCTTAAAATCCGCGGTATGGGCGAAATTGTCGGCACGCGCCAAAGCGGCCGTACCGACCTGCGATTTGCCGAATTGCTTTTTGATGCCAAACTCCTGGCCATGGCACGTGCGGATGCCCTGGCCTTAGTCACGGCCGATCCCCACCTGATTCTTCCTGAACACGCCATGATCCGGCAAATAATCACCCGCGACTTTGGCGATGCCGTCGCTCTGGCCAATGTCGGTTAGCACGATCTTTTCCGACTTGTTTTTTTTCTACCGACGGGCTAAATGTGGCTGCCGATGAACAGCCGCAACCCGATTCCAGCCCAAGTCCACGCCAAAATCGTTTTCGAGCGATGAGCGAGGCAG
This sequence comes from Planctomycetota bacterium, assembly GCA_021790385.1. GTDB lineage: Bacteria > Planctomycetota > Phycisphaerae > WQYP01 > WQYP01 > JABEVA01. The sequence continues at coordinate 14,832 of JAJYDW010000006.1, read as the reverse complement.
CGCTGCGGGCCAGGGAACCCCTGCCACAAACCCCACTGGGCCGCAAACCACCTTGAGTACCGGCCACCGGCCCCATCGCCGGGCGGGCATTTGTCGAAACCCCAAACTTTGTTTATACTTCTTGGCCCTGTTGCCCTCATCGTCTAGAGGCCTAGGACACGGGCTTTTCACGCCTGTAACTGGGGTTCGAATCCCCATGAGGGCAGTTGAAGGCTTCGTCACGACGGGCCCGCGGCAGACGCCGGCCGGCTTGGCGATAGCCTGAAATCCGTGTCGCATAGCAGCGGGATGCGCGGCGGTGGGTAGCTGAAAATTGGTTTTTGGTGGCCCGGTTTTTCCGCTTGGTATAGTTGAGGTTTTCATGGGCATTCGCGCAATTGATCTTCGCCGCGGTATTGCGGTGGAATACAATAACAAACTTTACGTGGTGCATGATTTTGCCAAAGTGTCCAAGGGTAATTGGCGATCCTTCATGCAGGTCAAGCTAAAGGATACGCAGACCGGCAGCATTATTGAGCAGCGTTTTCGCGTAGACGATACCTTGGAACAGGCCTTTCTTGAACAAAAAGCGGTAGAGTATCTTTATTCTGATGGCAACACACACCACTTCATGGACATGACCGATTTTGAACAGTTGGAACTTTCCGGAGATGTGGTCGGCGATGCCGTGCAGTATCTCAAACCCAACACCCAGGTGCAAATTACGATGTACCAGGGCAAGCCGTTTTCCGTGGAACTGCCGAATACAGTAGAACTGGAAGTGAAAGATTGTCCGCCCAGTATTAAAGGGGCTACAGTTAGTAATGTCGGCAAAGATGCGACCTTGGAAACCGGCTTGGTGATCAATCTGCCGGACTTTATTACCAAGGGGACCATTGTCCGGGTGGATACCCGCACCGGTGAATACCTGGGCCGGGTCAATGATTAGCCGCCGGTTCTATCCGCAGCGTTATGTGTCAGCCGCACTAATCTTGCGCCACATTTGAATTCCCTGGTGAAACCATGTCCAAGTTTCCCGATAAGCCCATGCCGCCCGCTACCACCAATCCCGGCTCCAAGCAGGGCGGCAGTTCAGCGGGTCCGCCGCGGCCCAAACCACCGCGATTTTTTAAGCGATTGGGGCTGTTGCTGCTTCGACCCGAACAATGGGCAGAATCGGCTCTATTTCCCTACCGCTACGTTTTGTGGCCGCTGCTTTTTATCATTCTGGTGATGTCCATACCCCTGGCGGTGCACTTTGCCGGAAAGCTGGTTGACGTGGAAGATACCGCGGTGGGACAATACGATCTCTATTTCAGACCGATGCTGCTGAGCCACGGAACGCTGACGATACTTCCAGCGCCAGGTAAAAAAATCCTTCGTCTGAATCAGCCGGACTACGAGTTGCGGGTGGATCTGACGGGCCACAAAACCCCGGCTGATTTGCACCAGCCCATGGGCCTTCTGGTGACCAAACATAACCTCTACACCAAAGTGCTTTCCGCCAGACAAACCCTGCCGCTGAGCCGGGTGCAACGTTATTTTCTTCTGGCCTCCGGTAATACCGCCATGCTGCACGTACCGATAAATAAACTGCGGGATGTAACCGTCGATTCAAAAAGTCTCAAATTACTGCTCAATTATCTGCGGCCCGCGCTGATCCTGGCCATGAGTCTGCTTCTTTTCGGGTTAAATGTGGTGAAATTTCTGGGGTGGTCTCTCATTATGACGGTGCTTATTGCACCGGGCGTGATGATTTTGAATCAACAGTTGGCCATGCCCCTGCGTGTGGCCATGCGTATCGGTACGGCAGTGATGATTCCACTGGTAGTCGTGCGCGGTCTGTTGGAATATTTCCGCTATTCTTCCCTCATGCCATCCCCCGGTCATTCCGGCGATTTTTATGCCATGATCTGGTGGCTGGCCCCCTTGCCCCTGGGTTTATGGGCCGGCTTTCTGGCCAGCCGCCACCTTACCCGTTCCTCCCCCGGACAGCGGTAATTCCAATTTATCGCCGACCCCAACCCAGCCAGCGCCGCACCGGTGCCGACAATCGCCGCACAAAATGCCATACACTTAGCACCTTGAGTCGGTTGGACAAATGGCGCAACTGTGGATCCTCCGGGGCGATATCCAGCGCTTCGCTGAGCCAATAACCGGCCCGCGCCAAGTCTCCCCGCTGGGCATAAGCTAACGCCAGATTGGACATGGCCAGCATGTACTTGGGTTGCAGGTGAAGCGTAGCCCGACACTGCGCAATACCTTCGTCCACGCGCCCCGAAAACAGCATGGTCACCGCTAATCCATGGCAGGCATCCACGTGTTGACTGTCCACACCCAGCACGCGCCGAAACGTAGTTTCCGCGCCGTCATACACCTGCATATCCATGAACAAAGCCCCCAGATCCATCAGGGTGGCCTCGTCATACTCGCTTTGCGCCAATTCGCAATTGGCGTGATAGAGCGATTCAGTGCGGTTTTTAAGCTGCCAGTGTATACGTGCCATTTTTATGTGCGCACCGACGAATTTTGGATCGTGCCTTAACACAAAGCGAAAACGCTCCAGCGCCAGCGGGTAATCACCGTCAGCCTGGGCCAGCGCCCCTAAATGAAAATGAGCGGTACATTCTTCCGGCTCCAAGTCCAGTACCTGCCGGAACTTTTCCGCAGCCGCCTCCGGCGGACCTATTTCCAGTAACAATTCACCCAGATCCAGCAAGGTATCCACATTGCCCGGATCCGATCGCAATTCCTCCAGCAAATGCCGGCGGGCTTCCTGCAACTGCCCCTTGGCCCAATGGGCGTCGGCCATGCGCGCGTGCACCTGCGGGTAATCCGGTTCCGCATCCAAAACCTGCTGCCAACACCAGAGCGCCCGATCATACCGGCCCCGAGCCAGAAGCGATGCCCCCATGTTATAAAAACAGGCTGGGCATTTTTCTTTATATTGCCGGGCCAGATAAAATATTTCCTCCGCCCGTTGATGATCGCCCAGTTCGCTGTACGCCAGGATGCGCGGGCAATAGGCCGCTTCAAAAGACGGGTCTAGTTTTTCGATGCGTTCAAAATGGGCTATGGCTTGCGGATAGCGCGCCAGCCTGATGCAATCAGCTCCCGCCGAGTTGAGAATTTCCATGTCTTGCGGGTCTATTTCCAGGGCTTTATTGTAAGCGGCTACGGCTTCTTCAAAACGCTCCATCATGTCCAGCGTCAAACCCAGGTTAAAATACCACGCACTGTTGTTGGGGTTTATTTCAATGGCAGCCCGCAGTTCGGTCAAGGCTTCTTCCCAGCGACCTTTTTCGTAAAGCTCGTGCGCCCGTTGGACCCGCTGTTCAGCTTCTTGCCATTCGCTCATAGTACCACAACTCCCGGGACGCACTTTATTCATGTTAACAAAAGCATGGGATAAATCCAAATCATTCAACAGCCCAGTGTCTGACGCGGCACCGTATCACCGCGTCAGCGACTAGCCAACGCCGTCACAAGACCCTCCAGTGACCATAACCCCCCGCTACCTTCAGGCAAACCCAAGCTTGCATCCAGCAACTGGCCGAAGCGACCCAGGTTTTGCATAGAGGCTTCATCACGTTCTCTAAGCTGTTCCAGCCCCAAGCTGGCCAATGCATATTTCTCGCGTATGTTCACAATTTTGGGATCGCTGCTGTTAAGCAGTTCCCAATACAGGCGGTTGATCAGTTCCAATTTGCCCACATCCAGCCAATCGCTGGCGCATGACCGACAACTTTGAATGTTCACGGGAATCAGCGGATGCAGCCGCTGAATTTCCATGGTGGCGTGGCAATCGGGACAGTCCAATGGTGTCTTGGTGTCCGATTCCACCACGACCTCCACAAGATCTCGCAAATCGGCGGCCTGGCCGACATTAGCCGAAGCAGCGGAATTTGTCTGACCCGCGGCACCCTCCATCGCCACCCCCGGTTGGCTGCGAGCCAGCCGCAGAAACTGTATGCGTTCTATCCAAACCCCAAAGCAACTGGGGCATGTTTTTCGGACGACCATCGGCCCTTCCTTCACATACGTCAACAAGGCAAAACAACCTGGACATCGTGGCATGATCACCTCCGTTTGACGCTATACCGCCGGCACCATCAAAGCCGGCCCGGTTTCACCATCGCTCAATTTTCGCATATCCGGCTCGTGGGTACAACCCGACTCGGAACGCACCGAAAGCCACGGCTCGCGGATTGGCGCGCACACGCAAAAGGCGTATGATCCACCGGGTGTAGCCCTGTTCGCAATTGAGGGTCGCTGCCAATGGCGAAAGATCTGTTATTCCCGCCGAGATTGTTCGTCGCAATGGCAGCCTTTATCGGCTTGCCCATGGCGTTGGCCAACACCGATGCCCCACCCCACAGCGGCCCTGCTGTGGTGGTAACCTCGCAAAGACAACTTGCGCGGCTGCAGCAGCAAAATGCAGTTATCGCCGCACACAATGCTTTTTTGCGAAAACTCCAGCCCATGAAAATCGGCCCGCTGCCGTGCCGGCACCAGTAACCTTGGCGGTTGTGGTCCATTGCAGTGTCGTTGCAGCCACGTAGCATCCCGGTCTGTCGTGTGATGTTCTCACCCCGGGCCTTGGCAGCGCTGCAGTAATTCCATGGCATACCGCTGTGATGAACCACGCCGGGTCACAATACACTGCCGAGCTTTCAATCCCATCGTCCGGGCCGTCGTCGCGTCTTCCAGCCAGAGTTTCACTTGCCTTTGCAAATCCCCGGCATCATGCACCACCACCGCTCCACCTTCCTGCAACAGCAACTCTACCACATCGGTAAAATTATACGTATGCGGCCCGAAGCAGCAGGGTTTGGCCAAAGCCGCTACTTCAATCATGTCGCTGCCACCCAGCGGAATCAGGGACCTTCCGGAAAATACCCCCATTGCCAGGCTATAAAGTTTTTTGAGTTCGCCCAAGGTGTCCAGAACTAGCACCTGATCCGCCCGCAGCAAAGGTGCCACGCCGCCATCTGGTCTAGTTGACCGCCGCACCGCTTCCAGTCCGGCACGCTGCAACGACAAAAGCACCTGCGGCACAATTTCCGGCTTGCGTGGGGCTATCGCCAGACGCAAATTGGCAAATTCCTGCCGCAATGCCAGGTACGTGGCAATCAGAGTATCCTGTTCGCCCGGACCGATGGATCCTCCCACCAGCACACGCAATTGCGGTCCAAGACCCACCGCCTTTGCTAAGGCATCCGCTCCCGTCTCTTGATCCACCATTTCCGCGGTATCAAACTTCATGGTCGGCAACACCTCCATGCGATCCGGCGCCGCTCCTAAAGCGACAAATCGGGCGGCAATGGCCGGCGTTTGCACCCCAAAACTATCGATGGAACGAAACATGCCCGCAATAAGCGGGCGAATCAGCCGGTAACGCCGGAACGATCTTTCTGTCAGGCGACCATTGATGATACGGACAGAAATGTTGCTCTGACGGGAGAAGCGGATAAAATTCGGCCAGGTTTCCAGTTCCACCAGTACCACCATGGAGGGCTGCACCGCGTTTAAGAAGCGGCGCACCGCCCAGGAAAAATCCAGCGGATATCTTAACGTGCACACCTGTTCGGCCAATGGACCGCTGCCATACATAGCCCTTGCCCGCGCAGTACCGGTATCCGTAGTAGTGGTAATGATGATGCGCTGATCCGGCCTGCTCCGGCAGAGTTCCTCCACCAGCAGCCGCGTGGAAAGCAATTCGCCCACACTCACGCAATGCAGCAAAATTCGCCCTTCACGCGGCGCAGCCTTCAGCCACTGCAACTGGTCTGGTGGAACTCGGCCCAGACGGGCCGGCCAGTCTTTGCGGTATTTGCCGGTTCGCCAGCTTTTGTACACCAGCACAGGCAGCGCCAGCAGCAGCCCCAGAAAATAACAGATGTCCAGCAGCACAGTCATGGAGGCACATCATAACGATTTTTATGTGCCCCGCACGAGGTTGCAACTCTCCTGCCCGCTGCCACCGACCGCACCGCCGCAAATTCGCCGCTGGCAGCCCTTCACCGTATCTGCGGTCATCCTGTCGCCATTTTTTTTTATAGTGTATATACTTTGCAATAGCGATGGGGAACCAACGTTATAAAAAAAGCGGCAAAGGCTACGGTATACAGCATGGACCCACAAAATCTCCTGGAAATGACCAATCTCACCAAGCGTTATCGCATCGGTGATGCCGAGGTGTTGGCGCTTGATGCGGTGAATCTGGTCATTTCACGTGGAGAAATGCTGGCCATTACCGGACCATCCGGCAGCGGCAAATCCACGCTTATGAATATCCTGGGTTGTTTGGATACGGCAGACTCCGGTTCCTACCGGCTCGCTGGCGAAGATGTTTCCAAGCTCGTCGGAGATCAACTCGCAGCTATACGCAACCGGCGTATCGGCTTTGTCTTTCAGAATTTTAATTTACTGCCGCGGCTTTCCGCCCTCGAAAATGTCGAATTGCCTCTGCTCTATGCCAGTCGCCACGATGCCAAAGCCCAAGCCCGTGCCGCGCTTACCACGGTAGGCCTGGCGGACCGCACCCACCATGAACCCAATCAGCTTTCCGGCGGCCAGCGCCAACGTGTGGCCATAGCCCGGGCACTGGTAACCGATCCTGCCATTATTCTCGCCGATGAACCTACCGGCAATCTCGATTCCCACGTGGGCCGCGATATTCTGGATATATTCCACCGGCTTAACCAGGCCGGAAGTACTATCATCATTGTCACCCATGATCATGAAGTTGCCCGACATTGTCGCCGGGAAGTACAATTGCGCGATGGCCGCATTGTCGCGGAAGTCCAACATGCGTCGCAGCATCAACCATCCACAACCAAGGAGGCAACGGCCGCAGCTTGATTCCGGAATCTTCGGACGTGCTTTGCGGCCAGCGAATTATCTATGAAAAAATTCTGGATTATTCTGGTCATCTTGATCCTGGCAGGTGGAGCGTATGGGGCATACAAATACCACATGGCCGCCGCCGATGCCAACAAGCCCGCACCGCCCCACACAGCCATCGTCAAACGTGGCACACTAAGTGTGCATGTGTATGCCACCGGCAATGTGCAGGCCAACCGAACGGTGGACATCAAATGTCAAGCTGGTGGTGAAATTACATCTCTGCCCTTTCAGATTGGTGACACCGTTAAAAAAGGTGAAGTCGTTCTGCAGGTAGACCCCACCCTGGAAGAACAAGCCTTGGCCATCGCCCAGCAGAATCTGCAGCAGGCGGAGTTGACGTTGCAATCTGCCCAGGTGAATTACCAGATTGCCAAGGAAAATCTGATCACCACCCGGCAGACCGATGAGGCTAATTTACTTTCCGCCCAAGCCCAGGTAAAAAACGACCAGTTAAATGTGCAGCGCGACGCAACCCTGCTGCAGGAAAAGCTCGCCCCTCAGCAAACCTATGACAATGACAAAACCACCCTGGTGCGTGATCAGCAGTCCCTGCGGCTGGCCGAGGTGCAGTTGATGCAGCTCAAAACTCAGGCCCTGCAGGTCAAGCTGCAGAAACTAAACGTTCACCTGGATCGCGTTGCGGTTCTGATCCAGCACGCCAACCTTAAAAATGCTCAGACCAATCTGGGTTATTGTACCGTCACCGCCCCCATCAACGGCGCTGTGGCGAACGTGGATGTTCAGCAGGGGCAGGTGATTGCATCGGCAACCACCAATGTCGGCGGCGGCACTACCGTGATGACTCTGGTGGATACATCGCACATATACATTAATGCCACCATCAATGAAAGCGATATCAATCACGTCAAAATCGGCGATGTGTCGCAAATTACCGCCGCCGGTGCACCAGGCTTGGTCTTTCCCGGCCGTGTGGTCCTTATGGCTCCGGAATCGATTCAGGATCAAACCTCCGGCAGTACCTCCACCAGTAACATTGTCACCTTTCAGGCTAAAATTGAAGTGCTGGGTAAAAATAAGGAAATGCTCAAGCCCGGCATGACCGCCAATGTCACCATCTTTGCGGACAAGTTGCCAGATGTACTCTATATTCCACTCCAGGCGGTGGTCATCCGGCACCATGAAGATACCGTCACCGTGGTAACACCGGACGGCAAGGAAGTTAGTAAAGGCGTTACGCTTGGCCAACGTAACGATACGGATTGGCAGGTGGTTGCAGGATTGAAGGCGGGCCAAAAAGTGGTGCTACATTTGGGCGATCTTTCCAGCATGTGGACACCGGGGCACCATTAGCCGAAAAACAGGCCACACCCTCTTGGGAAGCAACAAAATGTTAATCTGGACCACCATTAAAATTGCAATTCGGAGCATGATGGCTAACAAATTGCGGGCCGTTTTGACCATGCTGGGCATGATTATCGGCGTGGCTGCGGTCATTGCCATGCTGGCCCTGGGCAATGGGGCCAAAAAACGTATTCTTGGCTGGGTGTCCAGGATGGGGAAAAATGCCATCACGATTTTTCCCCATAACCCTAAAATTTCCCCGGTTCTTAATGGTTCTGCGGATCCCCTAACTTTGGGCGATGCGGATGCAGTACTACAAGTGCCGCACGTAACCTACGTCTCACCAGTAGTCGTCGCGTTCGATCCGGTAAAATGGGGGGGCAATTTTACCACCTGTAACATCATTGGCTGCGCTCCTACTTATATCAAAATCCATGATTTTAAAATCCAAAGCGGCACCATGTTTACCGATTACGATTGCCTCGACATGACGTCCGTGGCAGTGATTGGCCCGGAGACCGCGGAAAGGCTTTTTGGCTCTCAAGATCCTATCGGCCGCACCATTACGGTGTCTACCGTGCGATTTAAGGTGGTGGGAGTGCTGGTACCCAAGGGCCGCCATGGATGGTTTGATCCGGACAATCAGGTTCTGTTGCCGTACACAACAGCCATGACGGATCTCATGGGGCGCCAGGTCGCCCTCAATCATATCGACTTGCAGGTTGATCACGCCGCCAACCTCACCAGCGTACAGGCCGCCTGCCAGACACTCCTGCGAGTGCGCCATTCACTCATCTATGGAGATGAAGATGATTTCTGGATTGCCAACCAGGTTCAAATGCTGAAAATGGCCAACCGCATTGGTGGAGCCTTTACGATGTTTTTAGGATCTGTGGCGGGCATCTCCCTTCTGGTCGGAGGCATCGGCATTATGAACATCATGCTGGTTACCGTCACCGAACGCACCCGTGAAATCGGCATTCGCAAAGCCATTGGTGCTCGTCGCCGGGATATTCTCCGCCAGTTTCTCATCGAATCCATGATTATCAGCCTGCTCGGGGGCCTGATGGGCGTAGGTGTGGGCATCATCGCGGCCCACTACGTGAAGTTCCGCAGTTTTTCCGGCCACGTAGAACCGCCTATGGTATTTTTGGCCCTGTCTATCTCCGCAGCTATCGGCATTTTTTTCGGTTATTATCCGGCGCGCCGGGCTGCGGCGCTGAATCCCATTGAGGCTTTACGTTATGAATGATCTACCGCTTTCCCCGCGGGAGTCAGCAATTGTTTCATCCACCCCGCTACGATATTCCGCCACTTCAGAAAATAAAATGCGCCTCGCCCATGCCGTCTCCACCACACTGCGAGCCTGTGCCTTACTAGGTGCGGTGGCCGGTATATCCGCATGCAGCAGCATTGATTCCGGCGGATACGAAAACTATCAGGCCGCGGCTCTGGCTCACCAGCAGGATATCGCCACTGGCACAGCCTCCGATCACCTGGCATCCGCCCTTCCAGCCGGCACCAAATCCGCCGCTACCATCTCCACTTCGCATCTTCACCATCTTTCGTTGGCCGATGCCCTGGTGATTGGTCTGCGGAATAATCCATCGCTGCTGGTACAACGCTATGCCCCAGCCATAGCACAGCAGCAGGTCATTGCCGACCGCGGAGCGTTCGATCCGACGGTTTCCGCCGGCGTTCAGGCCTCCAAAAACCGCGTCCCCAGCAGTGGTGGCTACGTCACCTCCAGCGGCGGCTATAACCGGGCGGCCGGCGGCAGTACCACCACCGATTCCGGGACCGCCAACCTTGGCGTGTCGGAAAACCTGCCCACAGGAACATCCATCAAGGCCGGCATCAATGCCAACCTCAGCGACAGCGAAGCCAGCGGCGGCCAGGCCACCAACACCGGGTTTTCTCTCACCGTCACCCAGGCTCTTCTGCAAGGCGGAAACCTGCAGGCCAACCTGGCCACCATTCACGAAGCTCAACTCGGCAAGAAAATCTCGGATTACCAACTGCGCGGCGAAGCTCTTACCATTACCGACGATATTGTACAGGCCTATTGGCAAACCGTTCTGGCCCGTCAAAATGTGCAAATCCTTGAGCAGGCTTTGTCCGTCGCCCGGCAACAGGAACAGCAAACCCGCGAACTCATCCGTGTCGGACGCACTGCCCCATCGCAGTTGTCCGCTTCCATCGCCCAAACCGCGGTCACCCGCGAGCAACTGGTCAGTGCTTTGGGCGCACAAAAAATCGCCCGGCTCAACCTGCTGAGTCTGCTGGTGCCTTCCGGCAAACCATTTTGGAAACATCAGATCGTGCTTACTACGCCGCCGTATATTTCTGGCGGCCCACAAGCCCCGCTGGCTGCACATACCAGCCTCGCCCTGCGGTTAAGCCCTATTCTCAATCAAACGCGTCTGCAAATTCAACAGGGAGATTTGGCCGTCATACAAACTCGCAACGGCCTTTTGCCCGTTCTCAATGCTTTTATCACCATGGGTAAAACCGGCTACGCCGAATCCTTCGGTCCCGCCGCCGCTAATTTAAACGGTGACGACTATCAACTCATCGGCGGTTTGTCTTTCAACTATCCGTTGTTCAACCGTACGCCAACAGCCAATTACCAAAGCGCGGTACTTAGCCGGGACCAGGAAGAAGCGGCCTTCGCCAATACCGTCCGCAGCGTGGAACTCAGTGTGCGCACCGCCTACATTCAAGCCGTCACTGATCGCCGCCAGATCACCGCCACCGCGGCAACCACCCGCGCCCAGCAGGAAACCCTCGCCGCTACCGAGGGTGAATTTCGCGTCGGAGAAAGCACCTCCTTGCAAGTTTCCCAAGCTCAGGCAAACTTGCTTTCCGCGCAGCTCGCCCAAGCCCAGGCTGTGGTGGCCTATCTGGACGCACTTGATACCCTGTATCTGCAGGAAGGTTCGCTGCTGGAACGATGCCACATTCAGGCTCCGGGAGCCATTCCCACCCGCTCCATCGGTCCGGCCTGGCTGCGCCGTTGGCCCGATGGTTACCTGCATGCAATGCCATAGTTACAGCGCAAAGATAGATTCATGTTTGACGCCACAGGTGTTTTAGCCGCCGACAAAGCGCAAGCGACGCACATACCCAGCCGTTGGGTCAGTATAAAGCGACAAGCGATACCCCAATGGGCAGAACCAGACAAAAAGGGTGAATTTATGCTTGCGCGGACCCTAAAATCCCACAACAACGGCAATATCGAATTGGCCGCCTTTGTTGGTGGCACCTGGAGCGCGACGCAATTGCTGGCCATAATCCATATCGATGGAAAGGTTATTTCTTAAATTATAAGTAATCTCTACGCCGGCACTGGCCAAATCCGCCCGGCCACCGGCACTGACACTATTTTGCACCTGATACACATCCGCATAATCAATAAATACCCCCAACTGTGCCGCCGAATGCCATTGTGCCGGGGGATGTAAAAACCCCGCCGGATCAAACGCCGGGCCAAGTATTTCTTCACTGATAAGTTCCCCTTCACTGCCTAACGCCGTTTCCGGATTGTAACCACGTACACTGCCTACACCGCCGGCATCCAATTGTTCACTGTCCGGTAGGTTATGATCTGCAATTTGGCCTACAAATCGGGTTACCGAAGAAAGCCCCCATGGCAACTGTGTGATGCGTTTGAGTTCCACCTGGTCGTAGAGGTAATTGGCCGGATAGTCCAAACCCGCTTCATTGGGCGGTGGGTTGGAATTGTTCATCCCGGTGAAGGCCCCGAAACTGGCTACCAACTGGTTGTTCAAAGCGGTGCTGCCGAAGCGATCGGTTTCCACTGCATTATAAATAAACAGCATCTGATTTAAGCTGTTCTGGGCATTGCTCACCTGCGTGCCGCCAAATTCCAGATTGTTGTTGCTGGTCTTAAAATCGTAACCTACACCCACAGACTGGCTAAGCCAACTCGGTGCCGGCAATGGATGCAGGTACCGGATGCTGGCCTGCCCGCTTTCACCCAGGGACGAAAACGCCGAGTTAAGTCCCGCCTTTTCCTGCTCATAAGACCCAAAGATCATCACCCGGTCCCGCCACGGAAGCGGAATAACCCAATCTATAGAATGGGCAGTATAGTTGCCGCTGAAACTGCGGGTAAACTGATAGGATAACTGCTGGTCCAATCCAAAGGCGTTACCCCAATTAAAACCGACGTTGTATTCGCTGCGGCCCAGGCTTGGTACACCCTCGTTGTCATAGCCGCTGTAAACCCGCAGGGGAAATTGATCACGGGTTTGCAGATTCACATCCGTTTCTCCAAATTGCTGCCCGGGGCTGAATACCGCATTGACCCGCCGAAATGGGTTGCTGTTTAGCCAGTTCAAATCTACCTGCAGGGTATGTAACGTGAGGGGCTTGCCTGTCTGAATGCCGCTTTCAAACCGCAGCAGTTGGCTGGAAAACCACTTGTTGCCCGTTACCTGCACCTGGCCCACTTTGTAGACGGTTACCACCACTTGTACGATGCCGGAACTGATATTCTGAGGGGGAACCGTTACCTGCATCAGGGGGCGACCGTGGCGGATGTACCATTGCGTTACCAGCCTGGACAGGTTTTGAATGTCGGAAAGTGTTAACGGTTTGCCGATTCGGGGCATTAATTGCCCAATGAACCGGGTGCGGTTCAGCAGCGGTAGATTTTTCATCACAATTCCATTGGCCGGTAACGCGCCGGTGTAGCCGGTACGGACCAGAGCCTTGATATTATCAATAAACACCAGGCCACGGAGTTTTTGCAAAATTACTTTATTAGGCTGGGTGGTGGCGGAAGGCTGCTGGGTTGCCGGCGTTACAATTTTCCCCGGCGCAACTGGCCCTGGCTTTTGGGGTGCAATACGCCGATAGGCTTGGGCATGAACCGTCTGACCAGTAAACACGGTTCCGATAATGATGACGCACAAGAATAGGGACCATCGGCGGATATTTTGCTGCATATTTTATTCCTTGGATAGAAGGATACGGGTGAAATTCAGTATTTTAATGTCCATGGGGAGAGACAATTCGCGGCTTTAATTGCAGATTTCCACCGCCGCCGCCAGCCAACAAACGGACTACTTCATCCCTGGTGATAGCTATTGTAGTTCCTTGAGATTTACCGTTGTGGTGGTTGGACAAGAGAATCGAATCAATAAGCATCAAGCGGCCTTCGACTTTTTCATAGATAAACACGCGATTGCCAAATGAGCGGGTGGTAATGGGGTTGCTAAGAACTCGGTCCGACATGGCGGGAACCGTAACTTTATTCTGATTCTGCGATTCCTCCGCGTTGTCCATAACAGAGGAATAATACGGGGTAAACCAATAGCCAATCAAGCTGGCATTCAAAGGCACAACTGGAAATGGAGCTGTGATATCCGCGGTTAATCCGCGGGGATAATTGGCTGTTGGCAAAATATAATCACCTGCGTCAGCACCGCTTAAATTCAAACCAGTTACCGTTACCGCAATGTTATTGCCCACATTAGACGTGGCAAATACACCCGTGCCGCTGGCCAAGCTAACATGGCCGACATCGGCGGCCACCAGCCCGCCGAGCGCCGCACCCGATGAATTAAGCGTCGCGGTAGTAGTGCCATCATACACCTTGTTGTTGGCAGTTACGCCGGTGATGGTGAGTATGGCAGGGGTGATGTTGGCCGTTGTGGCAGCACTGGTGATGCCATTAAGCGTGTAATTGGAAGCCAAGCCGGCATTGCTGCCGGTGCCATTGGCCAGGCTGTAGCCGCTGGCCGTTACTGTAAGGTTGTTGCCAACATCCGCCTGCGAGTAATTCACCGCCGTGGGGCCATGAAGCGTCAACGTCTGGCCACCCACCGTTGCACTAAGGGTGCCAATGCTGGTGAGCGTAGCAGTGGTAGTACCATCATACACTTTGTTGTTGGCAGTTACGCCGGTGATGGAGAGTTGATACGGATTGATGGTGTAGGTATCCGTGCCCCCGGTCAACGTATAATTATTGGCAAGCCCCGTGCCATTGCTTAATGTCAAGGTATTCAGGGTCAGTGTCGGGCTGCCTACATTCGCGCTCGATAGCGTACCCGACCCTGACAGCACCAGCGTTTCGCTGTTGATTCCCGTGCTGATTGTTCCGCTGCTGCCAAAAGTGGAAGCCGCCGCAATCGTGGTACTGTCATAATCGCGTGTACCGCTAAGATTGATCACCGCAGGAGTAATGGTGTAACTATCCGTTCCACCGGTCAACGTATAATTATTGGCAAGCCCCGTGCCATTACTTAATGTCAAGGTATTCAGGGTCAGTGTCGGGCTGCCTACATTCGCGCTCGATAGCGTACCCGACCCTGACAGCACCAGCGTTTCGCTGTTGATTCCCGTGCTGATTGTTCCGCTGCTGCCAAAAGTGGAAGCCGCCGCAATCATGGTACTGTCATAATCGCGTGTACCGCTAAGATTAATCACCGCAGGAGTAATGGTGTAACTATCCGTTCCACCGGTCAGCGTGTAATTACCGGCAAGCCCCGTGCCATTACTTAATGTCAATGTATTCAGGGTCAGTGTCGGGCTGCCTACATTCGCGCTCGATAGCGTACCCGACCCTGACAGCACCAGCGTTTCGCTGTTGATTCCCGTGCTGATTGTTCCGCT
>JAJYDW010000095.1 GCA_021790385.1 Planctomycetota bacterium | reverse complement strand
ATTGCCCTGAACCTGCTTAAACGGGAAAAGAGCGTCAAACTCGGCGTAAAGAACAAACGCCTGCTCGCCGGCTGGGACAACAATTACCTCCTGCGACTTATCTCCCAATGAGTATGCGTTCGCCCTGGGGGCCGGTGGCAAGCAAGCTCATGCCCAGTTGACGCAGGTGGATTTATTCCCAAATGGCGTGGGCTTTTTTGAATATCAGGGTACGGTGGACGGCAACGCCAGTCAAAAGCTCTATTTTCGCTCCGGTCAGATTAACGATGTGTTGGCTTCGCTGGTATTTCAGGATACCAGAGGCGGACGCGTCGGCGAGGCGACCTTTCCATCCCAAGAGCCGCTATCGGTGACGCTGCATGGCTTGTCGGTAAACCTGGATGGAAATCCGTCCTTGGCGGCCATACTGGGGCAATTTCGTGGGGATTGGGTGACCCTGACAATTATCAAGCCACGACATAAGACCATTTCCGGCCGCATTATTGATGTGCATCAAGCCAACCTGCCGTTCCAGCCGCAGCCAAGGCCCGTGCCATGGCAGGCAGCCAACCTGATGCAGGCCCCAACGGGACCAGCATGGTGCATCAATCTATTTTCGCATGGCCATATTCACGGCATAACGCTGGCGAACGTGGCCGCGATTCACTTGGATAACCCGCGGTTGCAGCGGTCTTTTGACCGGGCCTTAAATGCGTTAGCCCGTCAGCCCAATCCACACAAGCGCGAGATTACCCTGTGGTTCCACGGAACATCCAGTCGCCTGGTGCGATTTGCCTATTTGTTGGAAACGCCGCTATGGCGGATTACCTATCGGCTGGTCATTCCCAGCGGCAAAGTCGTACCCAAAGCAAAGATGCTCTCGGAACCGGTGTTGCAGGCCTTTGCTATAGTATCCAACCAGACGGATATGAATTGGCGGCACCTCCGTTTGCATTTGCTCGGCGGCAAGCCGATATCGTTTATTGATGATTTGTATCGGCCCTTGTATTTGCCGCGGTCGGTGGCACCGCTGCCATCGGGTGTTTCTTTTAGGCCGCAAACCTATGGTAATTCTTGGGGACCCGTGCTGCCATTGCGCGGGAGCAGCGCTCCTGGGGTCGAGCCGCAATTCGCGCTGCGATTCGCCACCGCAAAAGCCGGAATCGCTGAACAACACCGCCTCGAAATAGATGCCCTGCAAAATCAAGCCGGGAGACTGGCTCCCTTCAATCCACTGCAAGGGGTGCAGGCGATGGCCCAAACCGGGCGAACGCATCCCGCCTTCGATTATCGCGTCAGCGACGTCAGCATTCCACGTCAGCAATCGGCGATGGTTCCCATTCTGGTGGCACCCATTCAAGGGCGGCTGCTGGACCTGTACGTGGATCGTGGCTATGCCGGCCACCCGCTGCAAAGCATGCAATTGACCAATACGACGGGTAAATATCTATTGGCAGGACCGCTAAGCGTAGTGCGGCAGGGCAGCTATGGCGGCGACGTACAACTTCCCAGTCTGGGCCGCGGACAAAAACGCATCATCAGCTTTGCTGTGGATCAAAGTGTCAACGTGCGCCCCATGCCGCAGAAAAATACCAGTGTACTCATCAGCGCGGAAATCAAAGACGCTACGTTGATTGTCATACGGGACAGCACCCATCAATCGGGTTATCTGCTGGTGAATCGTGCCGCCACCGCCCGCACCGTGTTGGTGCGACAAAATCAAATGCCAGGCTGGAAAATTGTTACCCCGGCCAGGCACCCAGCGGCCCGTCATGGCATGGATCAGTTTGAGTTGACGCTCCCCACCAACGCCACTGTCAAGCTGCCCATTGTGCGCACGCAAGCGCAAAGGCAGCTCTCGCCTCTCACCGCTTTGAAGCGCCCCGCGTTGCTGCAACTGATCCAAACGCCGCACCTGCCTGTGGCGGTCGTCACCGTACTCAAGCAAGCTGTGGCCTTAAGGAAAATTGTGCATCAGAAGCAAGCCGCCGTCAATGCCACGGGCAGCGACGGAAACCGTGTCATGGCCTATCAGGCGCACCTGCGGGAAAACCTGCTGGCCCTCAACAAGGCCAGTAACGTGTATAATGCCATGGCGGCAGACCTGCAACGGCAGGAAGTGCAACTGCAGAAGTTGCGGCAAATGTCGGCGGCCGAGCGCATGAGTCTCAGCACCGCCCAGACGAATCTGGCCGACTTCTGGAAAAAAGCCCGCGTCGCCAAAACTTTGGCTCGTCCGGAAAAGTGAGGTTGACGCGGAACGACCTGATGAAAATACCAGATACTGGTCTCCCGCCTACCACCCGCACCCGGCCCGCCGCGGAAATATACCACTGGAATCGCGCCATCAGATATAATGGAATCGGTGGCCGGCGCAACTACGCCCCATTTCGAGGTTCGTCATGAATGGACGTGAACGCGCCTTTGCGATTATGGCCGGCCAAGCGGTGGATCGCTCCCCGCTGATGCCGGTCAACATGATGTTTGCCAGCGACTTCATTGGCGCAAAATACCGCGATTATGTGCTGGACCATCGGGTGATGGCGGAAGGACAGATCCGTACTGCGGAACATTTTGATTTTGATCATGTTTCGTGTATGTCGGATCCATGCCGCGAAGCCGCGGACTGCGGCGCGACCATCCGATTTTTTGAAAATCAGCCGCCCGCCATTGATGAAGATCATGCGCTCCTGACCGACAAGGCGGCTTTGCTGCATTTGCGCATGCCCAATCCTACCACCGGTCGCCGGATGAGTGAATGTCTACGGGCGGAAAGACTGCTCAAAGATCGCGTTGGCACGGAAAAATTGGTGTTGGGCTGGGTGGAAGGCCCCTGCGCCCAAGGGGCGGACTTGCGCGGCATCAACCGGCTGATGCTGGATTTTATCGATGATCCGCGGTTTGTTCATGATCTCTTTGCCTTCGTAGTGCCCATGGAACTGCAATATGCCCAAGCCCAGATTGCCGCCGGGGCGGACCAGATCGGCATCGGCGATGCCGCAGCCTCGCTGGTGGGGCCGGAAATTTATGAGGAATTCATTTTTCCCGCCGAAAAGCGGATGGTGGAAAGCCTCCACGCCATGGGTACCACCGTGCGCATGCACATCTGCGGCAACATCACCTCAATACTTAGCCAGGTGGGCCGCCTGGGCTGCGAAATTGTGGATATAGACTCACTGGTGCCTCTGCGCCAGGCTCGGGCTGATTTGGGGCCACAGCCAATTCTGTTGGGAAATATCGATACCGTACGTGTGTTGCGCAACGGCACGCCGGAAGGTATTCGAGCGGCCATTGCGGAGTGTCATCGGCAAGCCGGAAATAAGTATATCATAGGGGCCGGCTGCGAAATTCCACGCGACACCCCGCACCGCAATGTGCGCGTTCTGGCGGATTATGCCCAAGAATGGTCTATAAAAAAGTGATCGCGACAGAATAGGTTACAATGTTGGTTGCAGTTGCAGCGTGTGGGGCCGGTCAAGACGAGCGATCCTGAGAATCATCCTCGGCGGGTGCTTGCCGAGAACATCCGATTCTTCAAGAACCATCAAAAACAGATGTATTCCCCGTGCTATCGCAGCAAAGGCTGGCCGATTGGTTCCGGGGGGACCGAATCCGGCGTCAATCTCGTCAACAAGCGGGTGAAGGGGACCGAGCAGTTCTGGAGCCGCCGGGGTGTGGAGGCCATGATTGCTCTGCGTGCATTACGTCTGCGCCAAGATGGACGCTGAGACGATTATATGTTCCGCCGCTGCGTTTCGCGCCAGGCCACATAACATACCACGCATCCGGCTAAGCCAATTACGGCATTGATTTGTTGACGCGAACGCCAAAACCCGTCGCACAACACCGCCGGTTGAGCCTGTAAGAGGGCAAAAGGAGACGCCGCAACATCGATGGGACCAAGGCCGCAGATTTGGCGCATTTTTTACCCACGCGCCAAGGGAAAAGCCTCACGGTGGCCATGGCATTCCATGCCCCCGGTATTTCATCCGATAGACGACTTGCATGCAACCGCACCATACTGTCGGCGAATGAATTAACGATGTCGCCGCCAGAATTTTGGCCCTCCAGCCACGTTCCGCAATGCAGGGCAACCGTTTTGGACGTCCGCTATTTTTCCAAAATCAGATCGCCTACATGCAGGATCGCTTTTGAGCTGACTCCGGCATACCAGCCCATATAGCAGTTGCGGCCATGCGTATTGGCATCGTTTAGAATCATGGAAAGTCCCAGGTCCGCACCGATCGCCGGCCTGAATGGTGCCAACCTTGACCATGGTATGGCCAACACATAGGTCATGTCGCCATTGGCCTTATGAAGCCGATGGTAACTCACAACAATATCGGCGGCGTTGCCGATCGGAGCGGAACTGTCTGCGGAAGAGTTACACCAGGCTTGCGGTCCCTGGCTGCCTACCCCCATGCTGTAATCATAATATCCAATTTTTTTCATCATGGCCCGGACCGGATCCACCAAAAATTGCAAACCATCGCCCTGCCAGAGATTCGCGCCGCTGGCAGGGTTGGAAAATAACCGGTCGGTGACATGTACGCCTACGTACAAATACTTTTTGCTCCACAACAGACGCAGGCTGCCGGATAGATCCTGCGGTCCATGCCAGCGACGGGCCGCACTAAAAGAGAAAAATTGATTGGCCTGGTCGATGTGCAGCACCGCGCTTTTGGCCCAAACTGCCGCATTAAGTCGGCCGTGCAGGGGCACCGGCCCCGATACATATGGCACGCCAACAAATCCGCTCATCACGCGTTGCACCATGAGACTTTGCCCCGAGGCATTGCGCACGACGGCCCGAACGCGATAAATCGTCTGTGGCGACAAAGCCTCCACGGGCAGCGTCAGCACTCTGCCGCTGTGGCCGGGCACTGTAATGCGGCCACTGTTGATGGCACCAAAATACGCAGAAACGGGGATATGATGGGGAAACTTGAATCCGCCATTAATCATCGGGTATTGACGGATGATCGAGATATGCCAGAGATAAGTTTGTGCGGTGATGTCATTGTTGCGCAGAATCAGTTTAATACCCGCAGCAGTCGGACTAGTCTTGGCCTTAGGCAACAGCGTCGCAACAATCTGGCCGGCCACCGGAATTCCAAAATATAATTCGCCAGCGCCGTTTTTTAAGGATATGGTGATGCGAGCTTGGCGCGCCGTTGTATGTCTGGGCGCATGTACAAGCCAGGTGCCGGGGCGTGCGGCCGACGATACCCGCCAGAACGGCGGTGGTGTAATCTGGACGTCCTCCGGAGATACCCCATGAAGAGTCAGCGAGATCGTGGTGTATCCACCCTTAACTATCGGTGCCGGAGGGGCGGCCAACGAGATCGCCGGGGCCCCAAGTGACGCAGGCAGGCTGGTACCCGTGCCGGTGTATAGCAGCAGCACGGGAAACATCCCCGCGTTAATTGTAATACCCCGATGCCGGGCATTTAAATGATCCACGCTGCCGTCAATGTGAATAACCCGGACTGCGTCAACATCAGTCAATGGAATGAACTTAGCCTTTTGCCCCCGGCTTTTCCAGATAATCTGAAGGCAATGGTTGTGAATATCCTTAAATAACACATCGTGAATCTGACCCGGATAGATTCTCGATGCAATAGCCTTTTTGATGCAAATGCCGTTGACCAGATTGTAGTAGCACACGGCGGTGATCTTTGGGCAATAGTTACCGTAACGAATGTGAAAAACATTGAAACTAGTGTAGTGTCTCAAGCAGATGGTATCTTATCCAAAGTATTTCTTGCTCGGCGGATTTTATCGAGAATATTCTCCACTTTGGCCGTCCACACGAACGCCTTGGGGGCGGCGTTATGGCTGA
>JAJYDW010000094.1 GCA_021790385.1 Planctomycetota bacterium | reverse complement strand
AATGTACTATTTGCAGATTTTCATGCGGCAACCTTACCGGCCGCATCCATACCCACCGTGTCCATTCCGCAGGATGGCCCACCCTGGGGTACAGCCAGTGCCCGGGCCGTGATGTTCTGGACCGGCCATTAGCAACGGCCCAAATTAATTAACAAAAGAGAATTACCACAACCATCAAAAATTAATTTAGTTCCATGCGGCCAAGCGGCCAGGCGAATCAGCGTTGATTAACAGGATTTTTTATGACAAAACATCTGGCCATAACAATAGTTACCATAATTTTTACGGGACTTTTGGGCCAACCGGCGATGGCCGCGGATTGGCCGCTGAACCTGGCACCTTTTGCCAATCGGGCGTTTGTGGACCATGGGACTGGTCACGGTCGAAGGGGCTGGTCTGCCCAGGGGCCGCAGAATTCGCTCCATGGCATGAAGCCGGGATTGAAGATTTTCTCCGGAATTCCGTTTGGCATTATTAACCCGAAGACGAATCATGGGGCGGCCGTGCTGACTTTTGACGGTGCCGCCAGCCACAGCCGCCTGTTCAAAGCTGTGATTCCGGTTTCTGAAAAAGTTAACACTTCAAACAAGCCTCTGAATTTATACCTGCTGCATACGGCATGTTGGGCAAGCGGCCCCGCGGGTCGTTTGGTGGGCACCATTCATGTTCGCTACGCCCGTGGTCCAGGCGCGATCTTTCATGTTCGCACCGGGCGGGATATCGCCGATTGGTGGAACCCCGGCGATCAATCCAATGCCCGCGTGGCGTACACCGAAAACAATGGCTCGGCCATGGTAGGTGTGTATGTTTCGCGTTTTACTCTGCCGGCAGGCTGGGGACGGCCGCGCAGCATTACTCTTCAAACCGCCAAAGGGCCGGTGTGGATTGTGATGGCGGCGAGCTTGTCTACCAAGAATGTTCACATGGTTGGCCAGGCGCAGGTAATTCGAGCCGGCCCGCAATGGAAACCTGTGAACCTCAACAATTTGCTGGTCAAACGCGACACGGCACTGGATCTTTCTTTTTTGGTGCCCAAGCCCGCAGGCCGATATGGTTTTGTGCGGGTAAACCGCCATGGGCAACTGGTGTTCACCGATCGATCGGCGCAACCGGTGCGGTTTATCTGCGATCCGTATAACATGGCGGTGATTCAAGACACGCTGGCACCATTCACGAAAACCACAATGAATGAGTTCGCACAGCAGGAAGCCCGTATGGGCATCAACGCGCTACGGCCGCATAATCTCGACGCATTTCTGATGGATGGATCGACTCGCGATGGGGTGTTGGACGCCGGACAACTCAAATTATGGGATTACTTCTCGGCGGCCTTGAAAAAACGGGGTATTTATTTGTTCCTGGACCTGACCACATATTCATTATTCAACAAGGACAACATCTGGATTGGCGGAGGTGCCAGGCGGCACTTCGACACGCGCATCTATTGGGATCCCTATGTGCGTCGGGTGTGGGTAAAAGGCGTAACTGAATTATTGGACCACGTGAACCCGTATACCGGTCTGGCTCTGAAAAACAATCCGCAGGTCGTGGTGCTGCAAACCCGCAATGAATCCACGCTATTTAAGTTTCTGGTGATTAATCACGCCCGGCCACATCCAGGCCTGTGTAAGCTGTTTAACCAGTGGCTGAAGAAACGCTATGGATCCACCGTGGCGCTGCGTCAAGCCTGGACGGTCCGCCGCCACCACGCGGCCACGTGCTATCTGCCGCTGCACCAGAAACTGGGAAACGTTCAGTTCCCGACCAACATCTATCGCGGACCGGCCGCAAAGGATTTTCAGCGGTTCTGCATTGATACGGATCAGAACCTGTTCCGGTGGATGCAGGGCGTGCTCAAACGGCTGGGAGCCAGAGTACCCGCGACTGATTTTAACTACATTCCCAGTTACGACCTGACCTTTACGCGTGATGTACTGCCGCTGGTGGATATGCACTGCTACCATGAACATCCCAGCGCGTATGCTTCGCCAGGCTCGTATCAATTGGGATTGAGCGCGATAAATCCTCAGGACCCGATGGGATATTTATGCACGCTGGCCGGTGCGCGCCAATGGGGCAAACCCTTCACCGTCAGTGAAACGGGTGAACCATTCTGGAACAAATGGCGGTTTGAATCCGGCCTGTGCTGGCCGGCTATGGCCGCTTTGCAGGGATGGAACATGGTATCTCAGTTTGGACAGGCGGTGCTGTTGAATACTCACAATCCCCGCTGTCATCCGCTTCAACCATTTCTAGTCGGCCTTGATCCACCCAACCGGGCGGCCCAGTACATGGCCGCCCTGCTGTACCTGCGCGGCGACGTAAGGCCTTCACCGCACCGCATTGAAATGCGCCTGAACCGCCCGAAAATCATTCAAGATGGCCAGGGAAACAACGGCGTTTCCACTTACCTTGCGCGACTGGCCTTGCTGGCCGGCTTTGGCTGCAACGTTACCCACGATCCCAAAGCCGCAGCCGTCGCTGTGTTTCATCCATATCTGGTGCTGACACCGGCAGGCGGAAGCAACGTGGCGTTAAGTGTACAGGCCTCCAATGTCATGGCAAACGGCGGTGGCCTCGGTCGCCTTGAGGCTGTGGTAAAATATCTTAAGCATCAAAAAATACTATCCAGAAAGAATCGCACCGATGTAAAAAAAGGGAAATATGAAAGTGATACCGGACAGATTTTCATTGACACCCGGCACAACCATATTCAGGTGGTTACTGCCACCAGCGAAGGCGGTACGGTGCTCCGCCACGCGCGGATGCACCTGCCCGGCTTATGGGTGCAGAATGATGGCACACCCGCGGCGGTATTTCTCGGTGCGCTGGACCGCCAACAGCTCCAACAAAGCTCGAAGCTGCTGCTGATTGTGGCGGCAAATGCCGCCAACTCCGACATGAAACTTCGCAGCCACGGCCAGATTTTAGTGCGGCTTGGCCACATGCCGGTGCTGGCACGCATTGTCCATTTAACCCTGCGCATCCGGCACAGCCATCCGCGCCGTCTGATGCTATGGGCCCTGGCTTTTAACGGCACCCGGATGGCACAGATTCCCCTCAAGGTGATCGGGCATGATGAAGTCACGGCGGTCATTAACACCGGCACTTTATCCGGTGGGCCGACTCCTTTCTTTGAACTTGGATATCAATAAACTTGAACGCTGCGGAGGTGGCCTTGGACCGTCCGAACATTCTTCTTATCTCAGCGGACCAGATGCGGGCCGACGCCATGGGCTGTGCGGATAATCCGCATATTCACACACCCCATCTGGATGCTCTGGCCCGGCGCGGCGTGCTGTTCCGCAATGCCTTCTGCAATTGCCCTGTATGTATGCCCAGCCGCATGAGCATGCTCACAGGACAGTATCCCTCGGCACTGGGCATCTGCTGGAACGGGATTGAACTCCCGGAAGATACGCCCACATTATGGTCGATTCTCAAGGCCGCCGGCTATCGGTCCGCCGGCATTGGTAAGCTGCACTTCCAGAATTACACGAATCGGGACCACCGTTCTGCCCCGAAGATGTACGGTCTGGACACGTTGACCCTGTCTGAATCTCCCGGCGGCTATGATGATGCCTATGTGCAGTGGGTTCAGGATCGGAATCCGGAAGCGGTGGAGCATTGCCGGAGTTCCACGCCGCCCGCCGAACACGTTCGCCCCGTGAAAAAACATCCGGCCGGCTTGACGACGCCGTACACTTTTGCCGGACCGGAACATCTCAGTCACAGTAGTTTCGTGGCGGATGAAACGATCCGCACGATCAGACGATATGCCAGCGAGCCTTTTTTTATCATGGCCGGTTTTGTCGCCCCGCATAATCCGCTCAATCCGCCCCGGCGGCATGTCGCGCTGTGCCGACCCGATACACTGCCTTTACCGCGAAAGCGCCTTGAGGAAGGCCTGCAGGGCCATGAGAATTTTCAGGACCTTTCGGACCAGCAATGGCAGAAGATCAAAGCCTATTATTACGCTTTGATCACGCATACTGATGAACAGATCGGCCGCATCCTTGAGGCCATTGAGCAGCAGAGACTGCAGCACAACACACTGATCCTTTTTACGTCGGACCATGGCGAACATCTGGGCGATCACAGCCTTGTGGCCAAAGGACCGCCTGGTTACGATACGTGTCTTCGTGTACCATTGATAGCGGCGTGGGAAGGGCGCCTTGCGGGTGGCTGCCGGCGGATGGAACTTATCGAAGCCGTGGATCTGGCCCCGACGATCCTTGATTACTGCAGCCTGCAGGTTCCGTCGTATATGCAGGGACGATCCTGGAAGCCGCTGGTCGAAAACGCCACATACCAGCGGCGCAGCGCGATTTTCGCCGAAATGAGGATGCCGTTTGGCTTTTCCTGGAAGGTGCTGCGAACTCATGACTGGAAATATTGCGTTTCCGGCACTGGTGAGGAAAAACTATTTGACCTGGCCAATGATCCCGGAGAACTGCAGGATATGAGCGGCGAAGCCGCGCATCTGGAACCCTTGCAGACGATGCGATGGGAGTTACTGCTCCGCTGGTTTGCCGTGGAGAAGCAATACCCATTGCAGACAGGCCAATATTAAAGGAACAATGATGCCATGTTGATCAACTGTTATTATTATGCACCGCACAATCATTCTCTGCTGGCGGATCATTTGGATTGGGACCTGGAACTAATGGCCAAACTGGGCACCGATATCGTATCGGTCTGTGTGGCGGAATCGCACCTGCGGAATTGGCACGGCCCACGCCTTCAACGTGTGGTGAATCGAATACACGCACACGGGATGAAGGCGCACGCGGTACCCAATCGCTGGGCGGGGCTGGTGGCGGGTTGGATGGATGGATTTGGGGACTTCACTGTTGATCATCCGGAAACGCGCATTCAGGATGCCCAGGGACGCATCAAGCCCAACTGCGAGAGGCCCAGTTGCGTCAACCATCCTCTGGTGCGAGCGCATTTTGAGCAAACCTTAGATCAATTATTGACTGAGTTTGATTTTGACGGGTTGATATGGGATGAACCACATGGCAGCGACCCCTGCTTTTGCCGATACTGCAACTCGCAGCGCGACACGGCATCGGCGCAAAGTTGGTATCGGTCGCGTTTTGCCACCTTTTTGGACCAATGCAGTCAATACGCCAAATGCCAACGCCAGGACCTGGTGGTGAGCGTATTTGTTCAGCCGGATCAGGATGATCTTCTCCGGCAACTGCTTCAGACTCAACACATCGATTACATCGGCTCGGATGGTCACATCCGCAGTGAGGATCATCTCATGCATCGGATGAAGGTGACGATTTTTGAAGCCTACACGAAGTATTATCCGCAGTTGCGGGCTGCGGGTAAGAAAACCTTGTTCCTTTTGGAAGCGCAGCGGCATCGCGATGAAGACCTGGATGATTATCTGGTCAATCTGGAACGGGCGTTCGCGCTGCCGATGGACCATCTGATGTACTATTTTTGCGCCCAGGAAATGCTGACTCCGGCCAGGGAAAAGATTTTTGTCGAGGCCACCTGGAAGGCCGTTTCAACATTGAAGGGGCGTGGCCGCTGAAACGGTTGCCGGCGTGTTAAGCAGCACAACGGCATTAAATCAGGTGATAAAAGATCGTCCTTTGGTGATACAAGAATGTACTATACACGGGCCGGGCCAGGTGCTACATTTACTACATAAGAAAGCAGCAGTCCGGTTGTTACAGTCGGCATTTCGTCGGCGGACCGGTCAGGAGTTCAAATCTGAATTCTATGCCGCGGGTTTTCTAATGAGGAGTAGCATTATGAACAGTAACAGCAAGTGGACGATTGCCATGGTCGCGGCGGCGGTCGCCGGGGTATGCGGGATTTATCCCGCTGCCGGTGCGATCGACACTTTT
>JAJYDW010000093.1 GCA_021790385.1 Planctomycetota bacterium | reverse complement strand
CGGGGCTTTCAGAGACTCAATGGCTCGGAATTAATCCCGGATGTATTGGCCGGAATCAAATTCGAAAACGGAGTCACACAAATTGCCGCCTGATTTGCGCCAATCCACAACATTTGACAATAACTCCAAGGAAACGAACGTTATTTAGGTTTGGCCTGCGGGCCTCGGCGCAGTTACCATCGGCACCACGCCGGTGGTACAATACACCTATACGGATCCGTCCAACGGTTCGAGGCTTGCCAGCATGGTTTATCCCAACCCCGATAAGCTGATCCTTCCGCATCGGGACTACGGCATCCCTGCCGCAGCGGCATCGGACGGGCTGTGGCTTGGCAATATTCCCGCACAGGGATCCGGCATGACCAACACTAACGCCGCGCTGGATCAGGCCATTGGCCGATTGGATGGCATTGTGGACGGCGCCAACTCCGGCGATGCGGGTACGGTGCTGGAGCAATACAGTTATCTTGGCCTTTCGACTATTGTGGCAAGAAATCACCCGCAAACCGGGATTAACCTCACGCTTATTGGCAGTAACGACAGCATTGGTTCGGGCGGCGATCAATATGTTGGGTTGGATCAATTCGGCCGCGTTGTGAACCAGAATTGGGTAAACTCCTCCGGTGCTACCGTGGACGGCTACACGTATTCTTATGACGCCAACTCGAATGTTACCGCGAAGAGCAACGCCCTCGATGGCGCCTACAGCGAAACCTACACGTATGATTCGCTCAACAGGTTAACCAGCGTTACCCGTGGCGGAGCATCGTACCAATCCTGGAACCTCGATTCCCAGGGCAACTGGAGCAGCTTCACCAGTAATGGCAACACGCAGACCAGGACGGCCAATGCCCAGAATCAAATTACGGCCATCAGCGGCACATCGGCTACGCCGACGTACGATGCCAACGGGAATATGATCGCCGACCAGAACGGCGACACGCTGATTTATGATGCCTGGAATCGGCTGGTGGAGGTGAAGAATTCTGCCGGCGCGGTGATTGCCCAATACACGTACAACGCCAAAGGCTACGCGGTCACTGCCACGTATCCGCAGGGCACCAGCCAATTGCCGGCCGGAACCACCAATTATCTGTACTACACGAGTTCGTGGCAGTTAATCGAAGTCCGCAGTGGCGGCACTGCCAATAGAAACGTCGTTCAGCAGACCGTCTGGTCCGCGGCTTATATCAATACTCCGGTCTTGCAGGATACGTACTCTGCCGGCGTTGTTCAGCCGAACAGTCGGCTTTACTTCACGCAAGACGCTAATTGGGATACCACGGCAGTGATTGGTTACGATTCCGCCACCCAGACCTGGGGCGTGGTGCAGCGGTTTGTTTATAGCCCCTACGGCAACATCACTATTCTGAATCCAGATTTCACGACGGCCCCCTCCGGCACAGTTCCGATGGTTAACAATCTCTACCAAGGTATGCCGCTGGACCCCGTAACCGGCCTTTATTATGAACGTGCCCGCTGGTATTCGCCGTCGCTGGGCACCTGGATCAGCCAGGACCCCGCCGGTTATATCAACGGTGCGGATACGTATCAGTTTGTGATGGGGAATCCGGTGGACCGAGCGGATCCGACGGGGCTGCTCGCTTGGTATTACTGGGTTGCGGGCGGTGCGTTCGTCGCGGTCCAGTTCCTGCCCGGCGTCGACGTGGCGGTGGATGTAGGGGCGGGCTTGGCTGATGCCGGCGTAGTGGCTGGTGACGAATTTGCCGGCGGAGCCGCGGCCGATTTGACGGCTGAACAGATCGCGCAGCAAGCCGCGGCGCAGGAGGCGGCCCAGCACAACTAGCGCAGGAGAACGCGATAAAGGCGGCTCAACTCGCGGCAAGGTTGGCATTGTTGCACGCGATGGCCGCCGCGAAGAATAATTCCGGTGCGAAGCCGAACGCCGGTGCCCGTGGCGAAAGTTGCTCTGCGTCGGGCAGCCCGCAGAAGCCGGGAAAAGACCCGGAAAAGTGGCGACAACAGGCTGCGAGGATGAGGCGTGAGCCGCCCCCTGAGGAGGCTGGATACAAGCCTCCTAAAGGATGGAATGGGCGGAAGGTGCCCAATCCCAACGGGCCGAACCACGGTTGGCCCGACGAATACGGGAATGTCTGGATGTCCGATGCGCACGGCGGAACGCAGCAGCCGCATTGGGACGTCCAAATCCCGGGCAGAGGCTATGTCAGGGTGTTTCCGCCAGTGGGGTATTGAGGCGATGCCACACCGGACAGGAAGGGATTCGGAGGGCGCAACGCGATGGCCTGCCTGAGGTGTTGATGTGGTGGCAATATGGAATTTGTAATATGAGAATCTTAGCGCTAGACCCCAAAGAACTTGCAGGTGCCCTTGAAATCTCGCCGTTTTTGTACCGCCGGTTTTGGGATGAAGGCACACGGGCGGCGGAAGAAGAGCTTCTTCCCCAGCCTGAGTACCTCTATGTGGACGGCGGTGTCATTGATGAGCGTCCCCGATCGCAGTGGAACGTTCTAGGGCGAGCGGTCTGGAATCCGGCCCATATCAGGCGTACGGCTGTCGGCGCAGCCGAGGTGCTTGATTTATTGGGCGCAAACGGATTCGTAGTCAAACACAAGGGCAATCCGCAGCGCTGGTTTAGTGCAGAACATGTTGCGGAAAGCTGGGCCGCCGCGAAAATGGCCTTCTTGAGCCGGCATGGGGCGGATGTTGACCTGACAACCTGGGTCGGTGGCTTTCTGTTGGAGGGAAACCCACTGCCATTTATTGAGCAGTTTCTCGACTACTCGCACCTATTTCATCGCTGGCCAGTGGAAATGATTTGCCAGAACCTGCCACTGATGCTCGGATTAGATTATGACTTGTATGTCTACTGGGTATCAAGTGATCGGCCGTTGCTAAATCGGGTGACGCAAGAGCTGGCGCGGCGTTCCATCCTTTTTGCGTCAAGCCCTTACCTCCCCAGCCCGGAGGAATAAATGAGACGAAATGGTGACGTCCCTCGGGGGGAGCGAAACGGGGACGTGACTCGATTGGCCGGTAAATAAATTGTTAACAGGCGTTAAAACTTTAACGGCCTGGGCAACTGGTGCAGCAGTATCAGGCGGCGGCTTCGCCGAGAAAAGTGAGAGCTGAGCAGGTGAGTCCCGATGGGCCGCTCTCCCGAACGGCGTTGGACCTGCGGGACATCGGAATTTCAACGTCCATGCCTTAACAGTGTATCTTAAGGCAACGAACGCTATTTAAGTTTGGCCGGGCATGGAGATAATTAGGGTTGTGATGCCGGGGCGAGCAGGTTTATAATGGACGCACTATGGTAGCGTTGAATGAAACAACTTCGGAGCCTGGGCTGCGTCGAATTTCGCGTGGCTGCCGCGGCACGGCCACGTATCCGCAGGGCACCAGCCAAATGCCGCCGGGTACAACCAACTATTTGTATTACACGAGTTCGTGGCAGTTGATCGAGGTGCGGACCGATGGTACATCTGAAAATCAGTTGTGCAACATTGGTGAGGACCCCAACAACGCGGCTCCGAAAATTATCTGCTCATTGGGGATGCGGACGCGATCGTAATCGTAAGGTTTATCCCGGTGAGAGTGGCCGCCGGGATAAACCCGGCGGCTCGCAACGTTTTTCCGAACGCAGCCAAGCTCCTTGCACAATGATTGGCGCAGTTGGCATAATGCCCGCGGGTAAATGGGGCGGCGGTCTACCATAAGCGTTCAGCAGTCAGCCATCAGCAGTCAGCCGTCAGCATCCTTGATGTTCGCCGCGGCTGGGGGGACCGAGCCGGCTACCGCGTGGCCCGCGTTCTTTGGACCTTTGAGATGATGCACCAATATCCATTGCCCATATAACCCAACCACGTGCATTTTCCCGCGGTAATGGCGTGACCAATAAAGTCGACCATTTATTACCTGAATCTGCGCCAGGGACGGAATCCTTCGTTGATCACGGCGGACCGCAAAGGACCGAAAAATTGTGAATTGAGCATTTCAAAGGCGTTGCCCATGATGTAGCGAATGGCAAAGCGAATCGGCTTGGCCGGGCTATCCTGAACCCAGGGCAAGATGCCGTAATCCGCAATGCACTTGATTCCAGCCGCAATAACGAACAACAGGTTATAACGCGAAAAAACATGGCCGAAGATATTGACATGGATCCCGCTATTCCCCATCCAGTAGGCAAACCCTCCGGCACAAAGACCCGCCAAAAGCCCGGCAATATTGATAATTACGGCAGCCATTGCCTGATACCCGGAACCACCCTTGTGAGTAAAAGCCAAAATCATATTGAAGTTTGCAATTTCCAGCGCGCTGGCAAATACGCCGCCGAAAAAACACCCGATAAAACCTAGCGACAACGTGCTCCTGGAGATAAATACAAAAGCCAACCACGTAAGCGTTTGCAGGCTTGACGCCACAAAGATCACGGGCTTGCAGCCGAGGCGGTCAATCAGACGCCCCCATATGGCATAGGATGCAATTTGGCCGATATTGGTGGTGAGCATAATCATCGCGCATGCCGCCAGGTAGGGATGTAAAAAAAACCAGGAATGGCCGCCATGGGCACTTAACAGATCCAGCACCATCACCCAGATAAATGTTCCGGAAAATGTTACCGCAAAGGTGTACACGCTGGAATAAAGTAGATAAAGCATAAATGCGCCATCAAACAGCGGCGCGAGAAACGTGGAGTGCATCACGCCGGAAGCAGCAGGCTCGGCCACGATTTCCTCCACCCAGTGGTAACACTGAATCTCCGTCATACCGGCCAGGGCCGCGATAAAAAAAATGCCGCTGATAACCAAGATTAACGGGGGCAAATGGACCTGTCGGCTTATCGGCCCCAACCAGTGGGTCAACCAGGAATTCTGTGTGGCATCCAGCAAGACGCCCACCAGCATGGCCGTCAATGCTGATACCACAATACCCACCCGGCTACGGCGGGAGAAGTACTTTCCCCTGACCCGTTGCGGCACCAGTCTGGCCATCCATAACACCCAAGGTGAACCACCCACGTTGCCCAGCGCCGAAGCCAGAAATACCAGCACCACCAGAGTCATGGCTCCATGGAAGGCAGGAAATATCCATGGCAATAGAGCCAATGGAATATAAAATGCACGCTGGCCCGTGCCACACCAGAGAATAATGCGTTTGACCCGGCCGGTGGATTGCGTGTAAACCGAGCCGATCACTTGAAAAATGGAGCCTAAAAATCCCGCCGCCGTTAAATAGCCGAACGTCAGATCATTGGCGCCCATATATTTGGCCAATTCGGTAACGGTGGCTCCGGTGGTGGAAAACATCCAGAACGCCCCGAAAAACCAACTGAAGATGACATAATAAAGGCTTCGCCGCAGGGCGGTGCCACGAATGGGGCGACTTTGTGGTGAACTCGGCGATACCGGTGGTGCGGTGTGAGGTCGAGACAATTCTGTGGACGCCATTTTTACGTTCCAAAACCGGCCATGAGTATACGGCCAACAAGGACAGCGTGCATAGCAGGCCACATCCACCCGGACTATGGAGGTTCGAATGTCCAACGCAATTACCGGTTATCCATTCCGCGGCAATAATATGTGAACGCTCATGCGGCCCAGTCTTCCTTCACGCTGCGCCATCTGGCAGCAATTATCGCATCTACTGCGCAGTCAGGCTTCCAGAAAAAATAGTTTGCTTATAGGCTGTCGAATCACAGGCATCCAAAATTTTTCTTTCCGGACTCTGGTCTTTTCCGGCGACGACGGCCCGAAAATAATGGATCGCCCCCCCGTTAAATCGCGGCATTTTCGGCCATTGTTGTTTTCCGGACGCACGGAATAAAAAGTGCTTCCACCGGGCTAAAATCAGCCACGGCTTTTTGTGTTCCAGCTTCCGCCGTTGCCCGATACTATGGTTGTGCGAGTCAGATTGAATTCAAAGCAC
>JAJYDW010000092.1 GCA_021790385.1 Planctomycetota bacterium | reverse complement strand
GACCGCCATTCACCGATTCCTTGACGCCCACAACACCAACCCGAAAGTATTTACCTGGACCAAAGATGCCGACACAGTCTTGGCGAAAGTTGCCAAGTGTAAAGAAGCGTTAGGGACACTACACTAGTACTCCTTTTTCTGTCCTGGTTTCGCCAAATCCATCGCTACATAGCCAACGGACATATTTGACCGTAACTACAGCACCAAATCCGACCCTAATATAGAAAACCTGTACTAAGATCATATCAGCAAGGCGTTAGGATTTGGTAAAACTATTCCAACCCGCTAGACCTGACACGCGCGCCGGTGGACGCAGCAGACTCGCCATGGACGAAGGGGCACTATTTTTCATCCGCTTGTTCCTGCGCCATCGTCGGCCGTAGCCCAGCGGGATCCCTGACTACCGATCATATAAACTTTTCTCCAATCGTTGTGCCCGTTTGTTCCAGCAGCCGCCCGCCGCACCTTGGCCCATTTTGGAGCGGTTCTCCAGCCGCAAGTCAGCCATTTCCGTTTTGCACAGGCAGCGGTACAATGACCGGCATGTATTCCCGGACCTCCGAGTGGCTTTGTGGAACCGGGGATGAACTTTGGAACGGTGCATATACCGCGGGCCTGTAACCCGCCTATTGTTGTTGGAGATTTCAATGCGATCCGATGTAAAAGTTTTTCTGATTTGTCTGGCAGTGGTGGTTATTTTCGTGGTGGCATATTTTGTCATTGTACACCATTCGAAAAGCAGTTCTCGGCAAATTACGGCAGAAAACGTCTTGCCCAGCCAACAGCCGGCGCTCACACCCACCACACCGACACCCATTACCAATCCCGAAACCTCTGCGCCAAATTCCAACGGCGTGGCCAATATCCCCGATGATACCACCACTCCCTCCGGCATAGTGCCGCCGGCAACTTCCACCACCACACAGGCGGGACTGGCCGCCAATTTGCCACCCACCACCATGCAGGGGCAAATACAGTCGGGCGGCCAAGTTACGATGAATTTTCCCAATGGCCCAACTACTGCGGCCAATGCTGATACCACCGACAATCTGAATCCAAGTGACAATGGCATCGGTTCTACGGACCTCAACAACAGCAACACAGCCGACAACACCACCGGCAACGCAGGCTCACTGGCAGGGCTTAATGGCACCGCCGGCACTTCCGAAACCTCCGGCAGCCATCACGCCGGCACTTATGTTATTCGGCATGGCGATACTTTGGCCGCCATTGCCAAGCGAATTTTCGGCAACGTCCGCATGGTCCGCGCCATTGAACGGGCCAACCCGGGATTGGCTCCCCGCCGTCTTCGCGTAGGCCAGAAAATACGCCTGCCCCACCGCCATCGGCTGTCTCAACATTTGACCAGCCATCACCGCCGGAGCAGATTGGCCCGGTACCATGGCCACGCGACCGGGGGCCGCAAAATCTACATCGTCCGCCGCGGTGATACGCTTATTCAGATCGCCCGCCGGGAATATCATCACGCCGCCGACTGGAAGATCATTTACAAGGCTAACCGTCGGCAAATCGGATCGCATCCGAGCGATATACGTATCGGTGAGAAACTGGTAATACCTGCCCGCTGAATTGTCAGCCAGGTGAGTTACCGTTGCTGATGGCAAGCCAGTCCATCTGAATTGCGTCTGCTAACCCAAGGGTTATCCATGCTCGATCTTAAGTTTGTCCGTGAAAATCCCGAGGCCGTGCGCCAGGGTGCCCGGGCTAAAAATATCAGCATCGATCTGGAGGAATTACTGCATCTGGATGCCCAGTTGCGCAAGGCCCAGCAGCAACTTCAGGATCTAACGACAGAACAGAACCTCCTGTCGAAAGAAATAGGGCCGTTGATGGGGCGTATCAAGGCCGAAAAGGATCCCGCAACGCGTCAGGCCTTGGAACAACAAGCCGCGACCATGCGTCAACGCCCGACCGCCATTAAGCTGGAACGGGCGGCCTTGGAGGAACAAATCAAATCCCTGCCGCAGCGGATAGAAGCTTTGCTGCTGACCCTGCCCCTGCCACCGGATGAAGATGTGCCGCGCGGCGCTTCCGCTCAGAACAATGTGGAACTTCGCCGCCATGGTAACATTCCAACCTTCACCTTTACCCCCAAAAGCCATGTTGAACTGGGAGAAAAGCTGGGGCTGTTCGATGTTCCGCGGGGGGTCAAGCTGGCCGGTTCCCGCAGTTATTTTCTTACCGGAATCGGAGCCATGCTGCATCAGGCGGTGCTGCGGTTGGCGCTGGACATGATGGTGTTCGAAAAGGGGTTTCATCCCATGACCGTACCGGTCCTGGTACGGGAAGTAGCTATGCGCGGCACCGGTTTTTTTCCGGCAGGTCGCGAACAGGCCTATCGTGTCGGCGAGGCTTCCGAAGAGGCCGAAGAAGAACGCTTTCTTACCGGTACCGGTGAAGTGTCTTTGACCGCCTATTACATGGATGAAATTCTCGAGGAAGTGGTGTTGCCGGTCAAACTGGTTACTGCCAGCACCTGCTTTCGTCGCGAGGCCGGCACGTATGGCAAAGACACCACCGGCCTATACCGTATCCACCAGTTTGACAAGGTCGAGCAGGTTATTATCTGCCGCAATGACCGGGAAGAATCCATCCGCTGGCATCAACAGATTCTGGCCAACAGCGAAGAGGTGCTGCAGCGGCTGAACCTTCCCTACCGCGTTATGCAATGCTGCACCGGCGATCTGGGGCCGAAAAACGCATCCATGATTGACATCGAAACCTGGATGCCTTCGCGCAACGCTTATGGCGAAACCCATTCCGCCAGCCGTCTGTATGACTTTCAGGCCCGCCGGTGCAATTTGCGTTACCGGGGCACCGATGGCCGCGTCCGATTCTGCCACACCCTCAACAATACCGTTATCGCCAGTCCGCGCATTTTGATTCCGATTCTGGAATTGTATCAAATTGAAGAGGGCAGCGTCCGCGTGCCCGATGCCCTGCAACCCTATATGGGCGGGCTGAAATTAATCAGCAGGTAATGCCGTACCTGCCTGATCGCCATGCTTTCCGGCACTACACTCTTGCCGCCTATGCCCACCCACGACAATTCGCTCACCGCGCACTATCCGCCACCGCCAACCCATTATAAAATATGCAGTGAGGAGTTGATTTCATGCGCATGTTATTCACTGGACAGGTCGGCCTGGACAAACAAGCCTACCTTGAACAAGTCGTCAGCATCGCCCAGGCTCAGGGCGAAAAGATAAAAATTTTCAATGTCGGCGACCTGATGTACAAAGAGGCACCCGATGTACAACCGGGCCGCATTCTCGATTTACCTCTTTCACGTCTGGCCAGCCTGCGCCGCGCCGTTTTTCGTGATATCTTAGTTGAGGCGCGCCGGCACCCCAACGTCATTATCAATACCCACGCCACCTTTCGCTGGAAGCACGGCCTTTTCGCCGCCTTCGATTTTGACCAGCTCAATGCCTTTTCCGCCGATTTATATGTAACCCTGCTGGACAACGTCGAAACCGTACACCAGCGGTTGCTGCGTGACCACAACCTGGATCACGATTTAAAAGACCTGATGGTCTGGCGTGAAGAGGAAATTCTGGCCACCGAAATCCTGGCCCGCGTCAACCCTGACCATCCCGGCAAGTTTTTTGTGCTTTCCCGCGGCCGCAGGCAACCCACCTGCGAAACTCTGTTTCGTTTGCTGCTGCGCCCCAAAATGCACCGTGTTTATCCCAGTTTTCCCATGAGCCATGTCGCCGATATGCCGGACGTACTGGCCGAAATCAATGATTTTCGCCAGAGGATCAGCCGGCACTTCATAACCTTTGATCCCGCCGATGTCGACGAAAAAGCCCTGCATGATCAAGCGCTTGCTGCCGCCGCTGATGGCCATTCTGTTATTAACGTCCAGGGAGGCAACCCGCCGCTGTCTCTTAAAACGCAGGATGTACTATCCATTGGCGGCGACATCAACGGACAAATCTATGCCCGCGACTTTATGATGGTCCGCCAGAGTGATCTCATCATTTCCTACATTCCGGAATTGCCGGATGGCAAACCCGCTCTTTCCAGCGGCGTGGAACGCGAACTCCAACATGCCCACGACCACGCTCGTGAAGTTTACGTGATCTGGAAACCCAAAGTCGCTCCCAGCCCCTTTGTCACCCAGACTGCCACCAAGGTTTTTTCAACCATCGACGAAACCCTGCGATATTTTAGCCAACAAGATTACTTCCAGCCCCACCATCTTTTTGATAAGCCATAACCCTATGCAGCAGCGTTTCCGGGCGCTTTAGACTGCGATCGGCGATGGGTACAATATTTGCCCACCGTCGCCGTGGCCCGCGGGCGTCGATCCTCGGACCACGGTGCTCGGCGCTATGCAGCCAGCGTGCTATAATTATTAAGTTTAATCGGATGGCCGAATAGGCCAGCGCCGTGCGTATAGGAGACAAATTCATGTCCGCAATGACCCTTACAGAAAAAATTATCGCCAAACATTCCGGGCAACAGACCGTGCAGCCCGGAGACAACGTCTGGGTAGATGTGGACATCCTGATGACACACGATGTATGTGGTCCGGGAACCATTGGAATTTTTCATGAAAAATTCGGCCGCGATGCCAAAGTCTGGGATAAAAATCGCGTGGTCATCATTCCGGACCACTACATTTTTACTGCAGATTTGAAGTGTCATCGCAATGTGCAGATTCTTCGCGATTTTGTTCGCGAACAGGGATTGCGGTTTTACTATGATCCGGAATTTGTGAAAAACGAACCTGGCATGCCTAATCCATATAAAGACCCCACAAAAACTACTTACAAAGGCGTGTGCCACAAGGCCTTGCCGGAAGAAGGGCATGTGCGCCCCGGCGAAATTTTGCTCGGTACCGACAGCCACACCTGTACTGCCGGTGCTTTTGGCCAATTTGCCACCGGAGTTGGGAACAGCGATGCCGCCTTTACACTTGGCACCGGCAAAACGTGGCTGAAGGTACCCCCCACCATGAAATTTACTTTTCATGGTCAGATACCGCCTTATCTCACGGCCAAAGATTTAATTTTGCTGGTGATCGGCGAAATCGGCGTGGCGGGCGCCACCTACAAAACCATGTATTTTGCCGGCCAGGGTGTGGCATCTCTCACCCTGGAAGATCGCATGACCCTCACCAATATGGCCATCGAGGCTGGCGGCAAAAATGGCGTTTGTGATGTGGATGAAAAAACATTGCAATACGTACGCCGTCGCAGCCAGGTCAAACAATGGGAAGTTTTCCGGGATGACCCCGGCGCGGCTTATTGTTTTGAGCGGGAATGGGATTTGTCAACACTGGAACCGCTGGTGGCCAAACCTCATTCTCCCGACAACCGCGATACTGCCCGCAACTGCCGCCATGTTAAGGTGGACCGCGCATACATCGGTAGTTGCACCGGTGGCAAAATTACCGATATGATTTTTGCCGCCAGCATTCTCAAAGGCCATACCGTAAAAGTACCCACCTTTGTGGTACCCGGTTCCACCGAGGTGCATGCGGATATGAAGCGATTAAATTTGCGCGGTGCGGCCAAAGACACCAACGAAAAAAGCATTGAAGACATTTTACTCGATGCCGGCTGCCAGGTCGGCCCCAGCGGTTGTAGCGCTTGTTTAGGTGGACCCGCCGATACCTTTGGCCGGCTTAACAGCACCGAAACCTGCATCAGCACCACCAATCGTAATTTTCCGGGACGCATGGGTTCCATGCAGTCCGCGGTGTACCTGGCCAGCCCCTTGACTGTGGCCGCCAGTGCCTTAACCGGCCGGGTTACAGATCCGCGGGAATACGTAACAACTCCGATTCAAACCGGTACTGCCGGGGTGCTTTAATCCTCCGCCGCCGCCCAAAATTTATCCCAGCCGGTGCGCAGAGCTGGCTACTTGGCGGGAGTTGCAGGTGCGGACGGCAACTTTGCACTTGGGGGATGTTTGAGAACGGCAGGCTTTTGCCTGGGCTTTGCCCGCAAAACCTGTTGATGGATGGTGTAACATAACACAT
>JAJYDW010000005.1 GCA_021790385.1 Planctomycetota bacterium | reverse complement strand
CTTGTCTGTTGCCGATAGCCCTTCCATGGCCGAACTCCTTAAAAAACACCAGCTTCCTTGCCAGTACACCTCGTATTATCCTGCATTTATGCCATTTTTTCACATCCCGACAAAAACGGGCACACCCAGAAATTGCGGGATGTTGGTGCGGGTTTGACCGCCGTACAACGATTGGATAAAGTGATAAGCCCGAATGGGTTGCGGGTGCGATGTAGTCAACGGCGTGGAAAAAGAGCAGCAGGTCCCGATGAACCGCGCTTTGGGGGATGGTGTAACGGTAGCACAGCAGATTTTGGTTCTGCTTGTTCTGGTTCGAATCCAGATCCCCCAGTTTTTACGGAGTCGGCACCGCCTGTGATGATTCAGGCGGTGCGATTCCATGGCGAGCGGGCCGGAAGGTATCACTATGCCGCATGGCGGGGAATTCCGTGTGCCGCCGCACGAAATTTGGTACCGTCGCATTGGGTTTGGCCGGCTATTTTGCCATGGCGCGAAGAGTTGGTTTGAATATTTCGCGAAAATCGGTCAAAATGGCGGCCTTGAACCGTTTACCTGGATGGTATCCAGGGCGAACGTGGCGGCGGGTAAGCGGGTTCCCGCGGGTGCGATAATCGGGCGTGGTTCAAAGCATGATGGCAGGCAAACTCGGTGTGAGGCTTGGCGCACAGCGTCGAGTCGGATGAAGGTATTTGGCCGGTGCGGGCATGACGGAATTAAAAGATTCGCTGAAGGTATTTGCCGGCCGGGCTAACCAGGAACTGGCCAGAAAGGTATGCAGCCATGTCGGAATTCCGCTGGGCAACGCGCGGACCGAAAGTTTTCCGGATGGGGAACTGATTGTCAAACTGGATGAAGATGTCCGCGGGCGGGATTGCTTTGTCATTCAGCCTACGTGTCAGCCGGTCAACGATACGCTGGTGGAACTGCTGATCTGGATTGATTGCCTTATGCGGGCATCGGCGAAACGCATTACCGCGGTAATTCCATATTTTGGCTATGCCCGCCAGGATCGTAAAAGCGAGGGTCGCACGCCCATTACGGCCAAGATGGTGGCCAATATCATTACCGCTGCGGGTGTCGATCGCGTGATTACGATGGATCTTCACGCGGCGCAGGTGCAGGGTTTTTTTGATCTCCCGGTGGATCATCTGCTGGCGTCCCCGGTGTTCACCGAGTATTACCGGGCGGAATTGCCGAAACTTGGTCGCATAGCGGTGGTATCTCCGGATCCGGGTAATCTCAAGGCGGCCAGTTACTACGCGGAAATGTTGGGTGCGGATCTGGCGTTTATTGATAAACGCCGGCAATCAGGGAT
This sequence comes from Planctomycetota bacterium, assembly GCA_021790385.1. Classification (GTDB taxonomy): domain Bacteria; phylum Planctomycetota; class Phycisphaerae; order WQYP01; family WQYP01; genus JABEVA01. The sequence continues at coordinate 97,564 of JAJYDW010000005.1, read as the reverse complement.
GCAGGTAGCCATGACCACGATTGTGGGTGATGTGGCGGATAAAACTGTGCTGATGTTTGATGACATGATCACCACGGGAGGCACCGTGGCGGAGGCCAGCCGCATTCTCATGGATCACGGTGCCCGTGCGGTTCATATTGCCGCTACACACGGAGTTTTTGCGGGTCCGGCGGTGGAACGGCTGGTAAAAAGTCCGATCAGCCGGATCGTGGTGACAGATACGGTGCCGATGGATAATCGCATAGCGCCCATTCGCGATCGGTTGACGGTATTATCGGTCGCGGACCTGTTTGGCGAGGCCATTCGGAGAATTCACCTGAATCAGTCGGTGTCGATCTTGTTTGGCAAAGACGGCAACGGTGGCAAGCGATGAGCGGAAAATAGAAGAATAAAAGTGCGGCAATGTTTGCAATATGGGGCATTGCGGCGTAAAAGTATGGCAGGCCCGGCTTGCGGGTTGCAGGGTGTCGGCGACACGGGGGTGTTGCCGGCGGGTATGAAAAAAAGAAAAAAGAGCGACCGGTTACAGGCTCGCTCAATTTGGGAAATTTAAGGAGTTTACTCAATGGTGGCAGCAACGGAAAAACAACGGCATATCCTGCAAGCGGAGATTCGCGAAGGGCGGGGCAGTCGTCAATCTCAGGCCCTGCGGGCAGGCGGCAAAGTGCCTGCGGTGATATACGGCCTCAAGGGTGGCACGGTGGCGGTAACGCTGGATGCGCCCCGGGCGGAAATAGCTATTCACAGCGGGGCCCATCTGGTGGATGTGAGCGTCAACGGCCAGGTGGAGCACGTGTTGATCAAGGATGTTCAGTATGATCATCTACAGCGCACGATAGAGCACGTGGACCTGCTGCGGATTGACCCGAATCAGCGGGTCAAGGTTAAAATTCCGCTGGACTTCCGCGGCACCCCCAAAGGCACCAAGCAGGGTGGAATTCTGGAGGTGCAGATATCGGAGGTGGAACTGGAAGTATTGCCGCTGGAGATTCCCGACGTTTTGCGGGTGAACGTGGAAAATCTGGATATGCATGAAATACTGCACGCCAAGGATATTCCGCTGCCGGCGGGGACTAAACTGCTGCACCCGGCAGATCAGATTATCGCCCAGGTGCGCACCGTGAAGGAAGAGGTGGCGGTGGTGGCTACGGAGGCCGCTGCGACCGAGCCGGAAGTGATCGGTAAGAAGGCCGAAGAAGATGCCGAGGCACCGGCTGCCGGTGCGCCTGCGGCGGCGGCTGCGAAAGCTCCTGCGAAAAAGTAACAGTTTCGGCAGGGTGGCCGTGGTGCTGCGCCATAAGGATGCATCGGACGTCCGAGGTTATGGTCCATGAAACTGGTAGTCGGTCTGGGCAATCCCGGCAAGGAATATGCGGCCACGCGGCATAACGCCGGTTTTATGGCACTGGACCGCTTGGCGGTAGAGTGCGGCCAGGGTTCTTGGCAATCGGCGCACCATGGTCTGATCATGCCGGCCGCCATCGGTTCGGAGCGAGTGCTGCTGCTCAAACCGATGACATATATGAACCTCAGCGGTAAATCGGTGGCGGAGGCTGTAAGGTACTTTCGGCTGTCGCTGGCGGAATTGCTGGTGGTGGTGGATGATGTGGCGTTGCGGTGTGGCGGGCTGCGGATTCGCGGGGCAGGTACCTCCGGCGGCCACAGGGGGTTGGCCAGTATTGAATCGTCGCTGGCCGCGCAAGCCGTTAAGGAAGAGAAAAGCGGGCGGGATTTTGCGCGGATCCGGATTGGTGTGGATTCCCCCGGGCGCGTGCCTCTGGAGGCTTATGTGCTGGAAGATTTTTCACCGGCCCAGTGGAAAATTCTGGAGGCCGCTTTGCATCGCGCGGCAGAAGCGGTAAAATGCTGGATCGGGGAAGGGCTTGTCCCCGCCATGAACCGGTATAACGCCGATGAACCCGGATGAAGATGCCGTGGGTTGCGGACCGGGCATTGGCGTGGCGGCAAGAGCCACAGTTGTTTTGGAAGAGTGCCGGATATTCCGGTATGAATTTACCCGGGTGGTGAATCCCATAGTGAAGCTGGTTGCTTCGCTCGCCGCCAAGGGGATTGTTTTTGGAGTGCCTGAATGGCCACACATGTTCGTCAATACGAAGCGATGTTTTTATTTAATGCCACCCATGCCGGCGGCAACTGGGAAACGGCGAAAGCCGAAGTGGAACATATTCTTCAGCGGGCCAGCGCGGAGATCGTGCATCTGAAGAAATGGGATGAACGGCGGTTGATGTTTCCGATCAGCGGTGGCAAGCGCGGACTGTTTGTGCTGGCCTTTTTCCGTTGCGATGGAACGAAGGTGGCGGGAATCGAGCGCGATGCGCAAATATCGGAAAGTATATTGCGTGTGCTGATTATCAAGGCGGATCATCTGGCCATGAAGGATATGGAGGCCATGGTGCCGCAGCAGCCGATTATTGATGAGCACGATCATAGGGCAATGCGGCGCGAGCGTCCGCCCCGTGATCGGGACATGGTTCCGGCCGCTACGGATACCGTGGCCGCGAATCCGGAGGACATCAAGTAAATTAAACCGGGTTTCCGCGGCAAGGGGCGAATTTTGCGCCGGTGCCGGGTGACGGACCTTTTGCCAGGAGGATCAGCTTATGGCCAATTTCAACAAAGTTTTTCTCATGGGCAATTTGACCCGTGATCCGCAGGTGAGTTATCTGCCAAGCCAGACGGCAGTGTGCGAATTAGGGCTGGCGGTGAATCGTCGCTGGACCAGCCAGGATGGGCAGCAGAAGGAGGAAGTGAGTTTTGTGGACATAGTGGCCTACGGCAAGCAGGCGGAAACCCTGGGCAAGTACCTGCGGAAAGGCCGCCCGGTTTTTATTGAAGGCCGGCTGAAGCTGGATCAATGGGAAGCTCAGGATGGCACCAAGCGCAGCAAAATGCGGGTGGTGCTGGAGGGCTTCCAGTTTATAGATTCGCGCGGCGCAGGTGAAGTCGGAGGGGCAGATGGCGAAATGCCGGACAGTGAGCCGGCGGCCCGGGCACCGATGCGCCAGGCGGCGCGTCCAGCGGCCCGTGCACCGGTCCGGCCTGCGCCGGATGCCGCCGCACCGGTGGAGCCTTCTCATGAAGAAAATCCTCCGCCCAGCACCGACGATATTCCTTTTTGAACCCGCGCCGGCCGGGTCAATCGCCGGAAGGTCGGGCGTACCGGCCATTGGCGATATTATGTGTAGGTTGATTTTTTAGTAACGAGGTATGAAATGAAAGTGCTGTTAACCGATACGCTGGAACGCATTGGCGTAGTGGGAGAGGTTATTGATGTCAGCGATGGTTTTGCCCGCAACTATTTGCTGCCGAAAAAACTGGCCATTGAACCCACCGAGGGCAACATTGAGCGCTTACAAGCCGCCCGCAAGGAATATGAGGCCAAGCTGAAGTTGTTGCGTGAAGGTCGCGAAAAACTGCTGGCTTCGCTTACCGGGGTGGAAGTAACGGTGGCCCGGGCCTCTAATGAAGATGGTCATCTGTTCGGCTCGGTTTCACAGCGCGATCTGTCCGAAGAGCTTCAGAAACAGGGCTTTGCAGTACAGCCGGATGACGTGCAGCTTGATGAGCCGTTGCGGCGCATTGATACGTTTACCGTGCCGATTCAACTGGCAGCCGATCTAAAGACCCAGATCAAGGTGTGGGTGGTGCGTGAAAATGCCCAGGGCCAGGCACCATCTGAAGGTGCCCAGGCTGCGGCAGCGGCCGACGAATCCGCCGCCGGCTCTACCTCCGGCGCTACGGAATAAGTCAGGGCGTTGAAATCCGGCAACTGGTTAGAGTGCCGCTATGGAAGAAATACCACGCACCGGCCGTGCGCGGCCACCGACTGTGGAATCTGATCCACCCGCCCGGCGGTTGGAGCGGCTGCCTCCCCGTGATCCTGATGCCGAACATGCACTTTTAGGCTCATTGCTGCTGATGCCGGAAAAAATGGGCAGCGTGTGCCTGATCTCCAGCGCACCGGAGATATTTTTTGATCATCGCCACCGGGTGCTCTTTGCGACCCTGGTGGACATGTTTGAAAAAAACATTCCCATCGATGGGCCGGCCCTGATCGGGCGTTTGACCGATCGTGGGGTGCTGGAAGAGGCGGGGGGAATCGCCCATCTTAAAACGCTGATAGAATCGGTGCCCACCGGGGTTAATGCGGAATATTATGCCACGGTGGTGCGTGATAAAGCACTGCTGCGCCGGCTGATCGGGGCGTGTGGCGAAACTATTCAAGAATGTTATGAAAGCCCGGACAGTGCCACGGAAGTACTGGATCGGGGAGAAAAGCGAATCTTTGATTTAGCCCAGCAGAAAGTATCGGGCGTAATCGTGCCGCTTTCTGAAGTGCTGCATGAAACCTTTGAGATGATTGACCGCAATGCGGGTTCGCATTTGAGCGGCATGGCCACAGGTTTTACCGAGTTGGATAATCTGACCAGCGGACTGCAGCGTGGGGAGATGATTGTGCTGGCCGCCCGGCCCAGCGTGGGCAAAACCGCACTGGCGATGAACATTGTCGAACATGTGGGAGTGGACCTGGGCATACCGGTGGCGGTGTTTTCGCTGGAAATGTCCAAACAGCAGTTGGCCCAGCGCATGCTGTGCTCGCGGAGCGGGGTGGATTCGCACAGTTTGCGCCGCAATATGCTTTCGCGGCAGGATCGAGATCGTTTAAGCGAGGCGGTGGGCAAATTGGCGGAGGGAAAAATTTATATTGATGACACGCCCGCGCTGACCGTGCTGGACCTGCGCACCAAGGCACGTCGAATGCAGCGCGAGTATCACATCGAAATGGTGGTGATTGACTATCTGCAGTTGATGGAAGCGCCGCGGGAGGAAAATCGTCAGCAGCAGATCAGTTCGATCAGCCGTGGCATCAAAGCTTTGGCCCGCGAACTCAACTGCCCCGTGATATGCCTGTCGCAGTTGAATCGGGCGTCGGAAAGCGAAAATCGGCTTCCCCGCACCAGCGATCTGCGCGAATCCGGCAGTATTGAACAGGATGCCGATGTGGTGATGCTGCTGCATCGCGAAGCCGTGATGCATCGCGGCGATCAGGAATGGATGGACAACAATCCGGACAAACTCAACGAAGCCCAGTTAATCATCGCCAAACAGCGCAACGGTCCGTGCGACACGATCAAGCTGACATTTTTGGCGGCCAATACCCGGTTTGTTACATGGAATCCGGGCTACGGAGAGCCAGGATGAGGAAAGTCCACGGCCTGTGGTGTGCCGGCGGCATCGGACGAGAGGCGTGGCGTTACCATGGCAGGCAAGGCCTCCAGCGGGTGCATGACTGGATGCTCAAGCGGGAACCGATGCCATGATCAGGCCCCGGGAATTTTTACATGCTGCATGGCGGCAGTGGCGCTCGGGGCGAACCATGTCCGTGCCAGCTTTGCTGTGGTTTTCAGGAATGATCGGCATATTGGTGGCCATGGACGCTGTGAGTCGGGCGCATACGTGGGGCAATGATCTATGGCTGGTTCCGCCATTTGCGGCACGCTTAGCATTCTGGTGTTACTGCCGCAAAGTTCGATCGCCCAACCGATACCGGTAATTTTTAGATCTACGCTGGGAGCGGGGATGGGTAGTGCGGCTTCGCCGCTGGTGCATGGACCGTTATATGCCGGTTGTATGGCGGCTATTACGTTGGTGCTGCTGGACCGGTTAAGAATCTACCATCCGCCGGGGATTGCACTTTCGATGTATCCGCTGCTGCTGCGGCCGGGGCCTTTATTTGCAGTGGATGTCGTGTTGCCATTTATGGTTCTGGCGGTGGTCAGTGCGGCAATACTCGGTCGGACCATTAAAAGCTGGCCCGAATATCTGCGGCCGTTGGTATCGGTCGATGGCAGAACCTGAAACGGGAGGATGCGGGGAAGCCAGTGCCATCGGTTAACGGCCGAGTGTTCGGGAGAGATAGGCCCGGAGTTGTTCCGGCAAGGCTTCACGAGTTACCCGCTGGCAGCCGGCCTCATCGATGATATACGCCGCCGGATGGGCACCTTGTACCATTTCCAGGGTGTTGGCCACGATAACGTCCGCCTGACTGTGTATGCGGCTGGCCTGGGCTTTGGCCATCAATTCTTCTTCCGAGATGCCCGCTTCCAGTTTAAATTTGCACAGCATCCCGCGAAAATTCCATTCCCGGCGAAACTTGTCGATGAGTTTGGGCGTGCGGGTACCGGCAAAGGCGATGCCGGCATGGTTGGAAGCGATTTTCGACTTTTGAATATCACGCACAATCCATTCAAAGCGCAGCGGGTTGGAACCCGGAATGGGACGGCTGCTTTCGATGCAATACGCGCCAGCCGATTGGTAATCCGAAACCGCCGCAGTCATAAAAACCGCGGTGAAGCTCTGACTGCAAACGATTTTTGCCAGTGTCAGGTCCAGATCGCCAAAGGTGACAAATGGAATAACGGACAAACGGGCATCATGGTCCGCGCCACCCGGTCCAAACCGGGCCAGATGATCTTGGTTGGATGTCAGCAGTGTTACGTGCCCCAGGTCGCGCATGGCCAGGGCAATGTGCAGGCCGGTGTTACCGGTAAATATATTCGCCCAATAACGCACATCGTCAATCGGGGTGCGGGTGGGGCCGGCGGTAACCAGTATGTGAAAGCCCTGTTCCATCAGAGCCTATCTTAGCGGCACCGCCGCGTGGTGAAAACCGCAGTCCGGGCGTGGGGATGGACGCGGTGGTCAACGGCGGCCGGGGGCCATTCCACGGCTACGGGCAACTTGCCATGCCCTGGAGAATGTGTTAATGGATAACTCCTGAATAGGCGCTGGCGCGGGGCGTTCCAGCCGCGGCTGCGGGAGCGTGTGTGAGGCCCCGCGGTCTAGCCATGGAATACGTGCATGAATTCGGTTGACAATATCGTCTGGAAAACTTTTACCGCGCCGCGTCGCTGGATAGCTCCATGGTACGGGGCGTATACGCTGTTGGGAGTGCTTTCCTCCGGCCTTATTCCGGTTTTAATTCCGCTGATGATGGTGGCGATCTCCAGGCATCTTTCCACCGTGGGCTATGTGATGGGGGCATTTAACCTGGGTTCGCTGGCTTCACCGATGCTGGGATCTCTGGCCGAATCGAAACGCATGTACCGTCCCATTTTTTTTGCCGGATTTGTTTTTCTTATGGCCGCCATCGCCGTGTTTCCGCTGGTCCATCATCTGCGATTCTGGCTGCCGCTGGCCTTAATGGCAGGTATTGCCAGCACCGCCGTTTCCACCTGTGCCACGTTGTTTATCGTGGAGTTTTCGCCGCGGGAGGAATGGACTTCCCGCATTGGCTGGCTGCAAACTTTTAATGGCGTAGGGCAGGTGCTTGGCCTGGTGCTGGCTGGGGTGTTTGCTGCCACCAACATTCCGTTGGGGTTGTGGATTGGTGCGGGCCTGATGATACCGGCGCTGCTCCTGGGTGGTTTTGGTTTACCCAAAAAATCGGAATTAGGGAGTGACGCGCTTAGCCCCGCCCGGCTGCACCTGGATTTTACCGCCTTGGCGAGATTTTCACGTGTGGAACTTCTGGGTGGTGGCATGCTGAGGTTTTTTCATCCGTTGAACGCTGAGGGCCTCAAAAATATAACCAAACTGCTGCCCACCCGCTTTGGAAAATTAATGTTGGCCGTCTTCTGCATGTTTTTCGGGGTGTCCGGTGTGTTTGCTTACTTCCCGATTTTTCTGCACCACAGTTTTGGGGTGCTTCCAGCCGCCACGTCGTTGGCGTATGCAGTGGCGGCGGGAGTGGCGATTATTTTTTATACTCTCGGAGGGCGTCTGGCCCGCAACTTTGGTACGTCCAGAGTATATTCCGGTGGATTGCTGTTGAGATTGACTGGCTTTATCGGGCTGGTGGCGTTGGTGCTGCTCCACCGTGGGCCGCTTAGTGCAACTTTGGCACTGTTGTTCTTCGGCGTAATCGTCATAGCATGGCCCATTATAAGCGTTACCACAACGGAGTTGGCTTCGGAACTTAGCCCTATCAGCCAGGGCGCAGCCCAGGGGCTTTACAATTCCACCAGCGCCATTGCTACGGTGATTGGCACGCCCACGGCCGGAGTGCTGGTGCGTTTCTTTGGATATCAAAGCATTCCGATCATGGGTGTGGCGGGTGTGCTGCTGTCTTTACTGATCAGTCTGGGGCTGCGTCCTAAAGGTGCGACAATCGCGGCCGGCACTGCAAGTGGTTAGCCGGTGCCGCCATTTGTTTATTGGCGTTCGATGAGCTTGGTTTGGCGGCCGTCGCTTGACTCTACGGCTATCCGGCATAGGATTTTCCGGTCGCGGACGCGCTGTTGCGATTTCGCCAGAAAGATTTTGGACAAGGATACAACTTATGCAGGCTTTAATTGGCCACTTGGCCCCCGATTTTACCGTTCCCGCCGTAATGCCGGACAACAGCATTGACGACAAATTTCATTTGCGGAGTTATCTGGAAGGTCATTACGGCATTGTTTTTTTCTATCCGCTGGACTTCACCTTTGTTTGTCCCTCGGAAATTCTGGCCTTTGACCACCGGCATGGCGAATTTGCCAAACGCGATACCCGCGTTGTGGCTGTGAGCGTGGATTCTCAATTCACCCATCTGGCCTGGAAAAATACACCTGTGAACAAGGGGGGCATCGGCAACCTGCATTACCCGATGGTCGCGGATCTGAATAAAAACATTGGCCGATCTTACGGCGTGCTCCACGATGAAGCGGTGGCACTTCGCGGCACGTTTCTCATTGACCGTGAATTCAAAATTCGTCATTTTGTGATCAACGATCTGCCGTTGGGCCGCAATGTCGATGAAACAATGCGCATGGTGGACGCGCTGCAATTTTTTGAAAAGCACGGCGAAGTTTGTCCGGCCGGGTGGGAAAAAGGCAAACCCGGCATGAAAGCCAATGCCGCCGGAGTGGCGGATTATCTCGCCCAGCACGGCCCCAGCTTGTGAACGGCGTTGGGCCGGTCCGTTGACGCTTTGGGACGGGCGCTGGACGACGCGTAAGGTCAATGTGCCGGTTTGGCTGGCGAGAGCAGCTTTTGCACAACAGCCACCAGGTGCTGCGGGGAATAACCCACCAAGGTGTATTTCAACATGCCCTTGCGATCAATCACCAGTTCGGTCGGCAGGCCCTGGATGCCAAGACGTTGGGCAATGGCTTCGTTGCGGCGATGGATGTCCTGAAGTTGCGGCCAAGCTTCCTGCGGATTGGCCTTGCGGTAGCGGCGAACGGCGGCAGCGGTATCGTTAAGCGATACGCCCAGAACTTCCAGCCCGTGACGGTGGTACTTGGCGTAGAGCTTGGCGATGGTCGGAGCTTCTTTTACGCACCATGGACACCAGGTGCCCCAGAAATCCACGATAATCACCTTACCCTTCCATTGGGCGGTGCTGAAGTGACCTCCTCCGAGCACTTGGCCTTGAATGGTGATTGGGTGCCTGCCCGCTGCGGGGGCGTTTAAGCCTGCGGCTTGGCCGCGACTATGTCCATAGTTGATGCCAATGAATACAGCCGTCAGTGCCGCCCCTAACGCCAAGGCACCAAAGACAATTCCTCCACCGCGCGGCGTTTGTTTTTTTTGATTCGACATAAATTCGTCCTTTTCTCGGCACCAGATCGCAAATAATTGGCCGACTGTAGCCGCTTGTATTATACGCTACAGATCGCCCGGATGTTTCCAGGGGTGGGGCGGACGAGGCCACGAGTTGAAAATTAAGGCTTAAACCCGCTCCAGCGTGAGAAAAATGAAAGGCTGCAGTTTGCCGCTGGGGGTATGGTGAAGATGCGACGTTTCATCCACAGCCCGAAAGTCGGGGCCAAATTCGGCAGCCAAAGTGGCTGCGTCGTACCGGCAAACCTCCAACCCACTGCAGCGCGGCGGGCCGTCTTTGGCGAATGTGCCGATAATCAACCGCCCGCCTTTGGGTAGCGTGTGGCCCGCCAATTCAACATACCGTCGCCGATCGGAGAGTGCGCCTAGAAAATGAAAGACCGCGCGATCGTGCCAGACGTCGAAATGGCCGACCTGTTTCACTTGCGTGATATCGCCGAGAATCCACTGAATAAGGTCTGCACGCTGTGCGAGTCGAGCTTTGGCTTTGGCCAACGCCGCGGCGGAAATATCCAGCACGGCAATCGGTTTGTATCCGTGGTTGAGCAGCTTTTCGGGCAGCCGGGAAGTTCCGCCGCCGATGTCAATCACGGCTCCCATGCCCGGCCAAGCTTTTTCAATGAGGCGAAAAGATATTTCCGGATCAGGTTGATACCATCCAACCTGAGTATCGTCCTTGCTGGTATAGACCGATTCCCAATGTTCTGTGCGATGCATGTTTCTCTCGTATGGAGTTAAGTTCGCCACTTTTAGTTTATTATACGTTTCCAACCATCGCAGGCAATCTGGAGTTAGGCTTGAGTTGGCGGCCAGTTTAGGTGGGTTGGTCAGGGGACAGAACCGTATTGCAACAACGGTTTAATACCACAGCGACCATGCCAACACCGCCAGCAGGCTGGAGGGGCTGTATTCGATTGCCGTGTTTGAGATAAGTCACCGTGAGCAGCAGTTTTCATCACGCTGGCTTAACCCTGCTGTGGAAATTGACCGGCCACTCAATGTTGGATGGATCGGAGGCTTACAGCGGGCCGCCCCGAAAGGGTAAAGCGGTGTGATGAAGACGGTTCATCGGCTACCGCCGGCGCATATTGCAGTAATGGACGATACCATGGGCGCCGTGATGAGAGTAAAGACCGGGACACCGCAAACTTCGCCGTCTGCGATGGCAGAAGCAACAACCGGCCATACCCGTCGGCGATGGCGAGCAAGACCTCCTACGCGAGAATTACGAATCGGCCTGGCCACAGACTTGCTTGGAGCAACGATGAATTGCATAATAACTCCAGCCGATCAAACGGAAGCGAGCAATGGAGGCGTCCAACTCGCCAACCATAGTCAGTTGGAAATGCGACGCATGGCCGCCGGCGGCAGGACGACGCCGAATCTTGGCGTAACACATGCTATTCAGAGCATTCTCCTCATGCCTAAAAAAACACAACCGTCCGAACCCAACAGTACCTTAGGTGCCGGTACTGATTGTCCAATTCCGGCTGAACTAGCACAGGGGGTGCCCCGGTCATGGGGCGTTCCGCTGACAACGGCAGGCGGCTATACTTTTGCCGATGTGCAGCGGGCCGTCGGTTATGCGGTTGGGCCGGCTTGGTTTGGCCTGGTCTGAAAAGGTTGCTCTTCGGGGATGGAAGCCTTCGAGTGAATGGCCAGCCTCACCTCCGAATTTGGCGTTTTGCAGGTGATAATATGGCATTCCAATAGAAGCGTCCCATCTACATGGACTACAATGCCACGACGCCGGTATTACCGGAAGTTCTGGATTCCATGCTACCATTTTTGCGTAAGCAATTCGGTAATCCGTCCAGCGATCACGCTTATGGGCGGCCCGCCCGCGCTGCGGTGGAACGGGCACGCGGCCAGGTCGCCGAACTATTAGGTTGCGCGGAAGATGAAGTTGTCTTCACCTCAGGGGGCACCGAGGCCAACAATCTTGTGATATGCGGAGTCATGGAGCTTAGCAAAGCCCGCCGCCATATCGTAACATCCACGGTGGAACATCCGGCCACGGCCCGACCATGCGCGTGGCTGGAAAGCAAAGGCGCTTCGGTTACACGCGTTGCCGTCGATCAACACGGCTGCATTAACGAAAATGAGGTCCGGACGGCTTTGCGCTGTAATACCGCCCTGGTGACCATCATGCTGGCGTAGAACGAAACCGGCGTGCTGATGCCGGTTGGGCGTATCGCAACTCTGGCCCATGGGTGTGGAGCCTTCATGTACACCGATGCCGCGCAGGCTGTCGGAAAAATTCCGGTGAACGTCAAGAAACTGGCAGTGGATTTGCTGTCCATCGCCGGGCATAAGCTCTACGCTCCCATAGGAATTGGTGCCCTGTATGTCCGACGTGGCACGGCCTTGGCACCCGTAATACGTGGTGCCGGGCAAGAGTACGGCCTGCGGCCCGGGACTGAAAATGTTCCGTACATCGTCGGTTTGGGAGTAGCCTGTGAGTTGGCTGGGGCAAAACTCGCCGTGGAATCCGGGCGTCAACAAGAGCTGCGTGACCAACTCTGGGGTCTGCTTTACGAAAACATTGCCGGATTGAAACTCGTGTGGACCAACGCGGCGCGCCTGCCCAATACGCTCAACCTATGTTTTCCTGGGGTGCGGGTAAACGCGGTGTTGGCCGGCGCACCGGAAGTTGCGGCATCCACAGGCTCGGCCTGCCATGCCGGTGACGAGAAGGCGTCGGCCGTGCTGCTGGCCATGGGAATCCCGCCGGCGATCGCGCTGGGGGCGGTGCGTTTGTCGCTGGGGCGCAGCACCACCCGCTCCGATATTGTGGCGGTGACGGCCATTCTGCACCGGGCGTATGAGCGGATCAAGCCAAGACCAAGCCAGTCACGCAGGTCATGATTGGTCGTAATCCTTTGACGGAACAGTTCCAGGAGTCCTACCCGAATGGCGGCTAAGGGGCTATCATGAAGATGGCCTCTGACGACGGCTGGAGTTGTTGTCGCCATGTGGAATAGGCCAAGGGGTTGTCCGAAAAAAAGGAATTCCTTGATGTTGCCGCCGACTCGCCTTCGTCGCTCCGAAAGCTTTCTGGGCGTTCATTTTGATTTTCATGCTGGTGAGGATTGTACGCGTATTGGCCATGGTGTGACTCAGGCGATGGTGCGAAACATTATCCGCAAGGTTCATCCGGATTATATACAAATTGATTGTAAGGGTCATTCGGGCTTTTCCAGTTATCGCACCAAGGTGGGATGCCAGGCTCCGGGTTTCGAGAGCGACACGCTGCCCATGTGGCGCAAAATAACCGCCCGCTTTGGCGTGGCCTTGTTCATGCATTATTCGGGGGTGTGGGATGGGCAGGCGGTTAAGCGGCATCCATCGTGGGCCCGAGTGGATGAAAAAGGGCGGCGCGATAAAGATAAAACCTCGGTATTTGGTGCCTATGTCGATGAGTTAATGATTCCGCAACTGCTGGAACTGCGCGACGTGTATGGTGTGGATGGTGTGTGGGTGGACGGCGACTGCTGGGCGGCTGCGTGTGATTACGGTCCGCGGGTGTTGGAGGCATTTCGGTCTGCCACGGGTATCGAGCAAGTTCCGCGCAGGCCGGAAGATCCGCATTATTTTGAATTTGCCGAGTTTTGCCGCGAAGGCTTTCGCCGCTACCTGCGTCATTATGTCGACGCCTTGCATGCGCACGATCCGCAATTTCAGATTTGCAGCAACTGGGCGTTTTCTTCGCATATGCCGGAGGCTGTGTCGGCCCAGGTTGATTTTCTTTCGGGTGATTACCCGCTGATGGACAGCTTTCGCTCCGCCCGGTTTGAAGCCCGTGTGTTAATGCAGCAGGGCAAGCCGTGGGATCTCATGGCCTGGGGTTTTGCGGCGCGGTGGAAGGAAAGGGAGTTCGCCGCCACCAAAACCGCGATTCAACTGCAGCAGGAGGCGGCTGTGGTGGTGTCCTTGGGTGGGGGCTTTCAGACCTATTTCAAACAAAATCGCCATGGAGCCATTGATGATTGGACGATGGAGGTGATGGGGGACGTGGCCAAATTCTGCCGGGCCCGCCAGAGCGTATCCCACCGGGCAAAGTCCGTGCCGCAAATTGCCTTGCTCAACTCGACCACCAATTATTACCACAAATCGCGAGGCCTGTTTTCGCCAGGGGAAGGCCAGTTGACGGCTTTGCGCGGCATACTCGATGCCATGCTGGACAACCAGTGTCATGTGGATGTGCTTAGCGAGCATCATTTTCAAACGCGGCCCATGTCTGATTATGGGTTGATCGTTTTGCCGGAGTGTGAGTGTTTAACCTCGGCGTTTCGCAGCGCGTTGCTGGCTTATGTGCGGGCGGGAGGCACCTTGCTGGCGGTGGGGCGAGAGACCACCCTCGGTTTGGCTTCGGAGCTGGGCATTGTTCAGGATGAGACCCTCGGCACCACGGGCTGGTACATTGCTGGTGGCGGAATGTTGGCCCCCATTAATTCCGCATTCGCTCCGGTGAAATGTCTGCCCGGTGTGATACCGCTGGGCCGGGTATTTGCGGAAAATAATCAGCGCGGGAACGGAGAGATTGCCGCGTCCATGAAAAAATATGGTGGCGGCACCATGGCGGGCATTTATCTTGCCGTGGGCGAGGTGTACCGACATTCACGGACCACGGCACTGCGCGACTTTATCGGCCAAGTTCTGGCGATGACCCAGCCCAGGCCGATGGTCCGGGTGCAAGGCTCGCATGAGGTGGACGTTACCATCATGCGGCAGGGGGAAATGCTGGCGGTGCATCTGGTGAACAGTGGTGGCCCACATGCGGATGAAGGGGTGTACACGTTTGATCATATCGCGCCCGTCGGACCGCTGCGCCTGTTCATACGTCATCGGGGTTGCCCGCGGCAGGTGCGACTGGAACCCGGTGGTAGGGAAGTGGATTTTCGTTTCGCTCGGGGCATCCTTACGGTGGAGGTACCCCGGGTGGATATTCACGAAATTCTCACCATACGATGAGCCTCGCAAGCGGGCCTACAGTTGGCGCAGGTGAAAGCCGCCATCCACATTGATGACCTCGCCGGTGGAAAACGGCAGCAGACCCTGGGCGATGGCAGTTATAGCCCGGGCGACATCGTTGGGTTGCCCCCAGCGGGCAATGGGGGTGAGGCCACTGGCGATGAGGCGATCATACTTTTCCTTGACTCCCGCAGTCATATCGGTCTGGATAATGCCGGGGCGAATTTCGTAAACGTTGATGCCGGAAGCGGCCAGCCGAACGGCAAACAGACTGGTCATCATGGCCAGTCCAGCTTTGGCTATGCAGTAATCCGCCCGATTCACACTGGCGGTGTAGGCGCTGATGCTGGAAATGGTAATGATGTTGCCGCGCCGCCCCGTTGTATCGGGCACATTGTCGAGCATCTGTTTAGCGCAGGCCTGGGTAAGAAAAAACGGCCCTTTCAAGTTTGTTCCAATGAGCCGATCAAAGCTTTCTTCGTCGGCCTCGAGTAGGTCGCGGCGCTGCCAAGGGGCGATGCCCGCGTTGTTGACCAGCAGGTGGATAGGGCCGAAAGCGGACACGGCGTGTTCCAGAAGCCGCCGGCGGTCCGCAGCGGAACTTATATCCGCCTGAATGGCCACCGCCTTGCCGCCCGCCGCTTGCACCTCCTTCACGGCCTGTTCCGCCGCAGCCTGGCTGGAAGCATAATTCACCACCACATTGAAGCCCAAGCTCCCCAACGCAGTGGCAATTTCGCGGCCGATTCCCCGTGAAGACCCGGTGACAATGGCGGAACTGGTGATATTGGTCATGGCAGATCCTTTTCGTTGGTTAGTGCTGTGACCGAGCACTAATGTCCACTCGAAAATCATCGCCTAAAATGGTATAAGAGCCAAGCGACCATGCCGCGCCGTGTGAGGTTTACCATGAATGAAACTGCCGCCACCCCGATCCGCGCTACTCCGCCTTACAATCGGTTGGGATTGGATTACCGTAATATTACGCCACGGAAAATTGCGGGTCTTATCACCGATGCCCATACCCATGCCCACAATGTGGATCTGACGCGTGCGTTTCTGCAGGCCGCCGATGATTACAGTATCGGCCGAATCTGGACGATGGCACCGCTGGAAGATGTGGATGCCATGCAGGCGGCCTTTCCGGGGCGGTTTGAATTTATCGCCATTCCCAAGTGGCAAGAGCTTAGCTCGCAGGAGAGTTTTATTGATGACTGGCTGCGGCGGCTGGATGGGTTTCGAGCCAAGGGGAGCCGCCTGATGAAATTTCACGCCGCCCCAGGTACGCAAAAACGCATGGGCATGGATCTGGATCACCCGCAGTTGCAGCGTGTGATGAAACACGCCTGGAATTTGGGTTTCCATTTTATGACTCATGTGGGGGATCCTAAAGATTGGTTCGGTCCGGACAAGAAATATAAACCATCGGACGGGCACAAAAGTTTTGCCGAACAGTTCGCCATGTTGGATCGGATGCTGGAACAATATCCGGGGCGCACCCATTTGGGGGCTCACATGGGTGGTTCTGTTGAAGCTCTCGACGCTTTGCAGCAGCGGCTGGATCGATTTCCCCATTACCGCATCGATTCCAGCGCCACGAAATGGATGGTCCGCGGCATCGCCCAGCAGCCTGTGCCGCGGGTACGGGAGTTTTTTATACGCTATCAGCAGCGCATCCTTTTCGGCAGCGATCTGGTCGTCGGCGATAAATACAACTACGACCATTATGCCAGCCGTTACTGGGTCCACCAGCACTTATGGGAAACCAGTTATGACGGACCATCGCCAATTGAAGATCCGGACGCCCCCGGCGGGGTTGCACCGTTAAAGGGGTTGGACTTGCCGGCGTCGGTGCTGGAAAGAATTTATCGCACCAATGCGGAAGAGTTTTTTAACTCGTAACGGCCCGGGCCGATTGGTCCGCGTATGGAGTAACCATTTATGGAACTGCCCCGTCGAGATTGCGGCGACGAATTGCTCCGCCCCGGAGAATTGACGGATATCCGGCGGCGTATACGGCGGATCGCCCCGAAGCATGATCTCGCCACGGTCATCGCCTGTGCCTTTGACCATCGCACGCGTATGTTGCCGTTCATCTTTGCCGATACACGCATGGTTCCGGCCGGCGTGCGGGCCATCGGTTCGGCCATGGTGGATGCGGGTTTTGAAAAGACGCGCATTGTGCTGCAGCAGTGGAACCGCCATTTCCGTCCGAGCCGGATGCAACTCGACGGTCGGGTACCGGATCTTTTTATGATTTCCAGCATGGGCATGCATCTGGCCCCGTGCCTGGAATTGATTCGCGATACCCAGCGCATCGAGTTGCGTCATCGCCCGCTGATTATCGCGGGTGGCTCACTGAATTTGTATCAACCCTACGAGGTATTTCGTGCCGGCCTAAACGGCCCCTGCGGCGCGGATGTGGCCGTCACCGGCGAAGAATACGTGTTGTTAAACCTGCTGGAGGTGCTCTTGTCCTTGCGGGGCACCGGCGAATCCATGCGGGCGGCGTTTGATCGCGCCCGGCAAACCGGAGCACTCCGCGCGGTACCGGGTTTGGTTTATCCGCAATACCAACGGGGGCAGCCGACGGGTGAATTGGTGGACACCGGCATGCAGCGTCTGGTGGGAAACCTCGACGAACTGCCCGATTCGGTGTTGGGTTACGGGCTGCTGGAGGCACCAAGTCGCGGGCTGGGTCTGGCCGCCCGGGCTGTGGAGGCCCAGCGGGTGCGCCGCCTTTCGCCCATCAGTTCGCTGGTACTTACTTTTGGCTGTAAATTTGCGTGCCCTTACTGCCCGATTCCGGGGTATAACCAGCGCCAACACCGTGTAAAAAGCGGGGCACGCATTGCGGAAGAAATGTGGCGGCTCCATAAAACCTATGGACTGAGGTACTTTTTCGGCACGGATGACAATTTTTTCAACCACAAGGGGCGGACCCTGGAGATTGTGGAAACCCTGGCCCGGGCCGAATTTGAAGGCGTGCCGCTGCGCCGAAATGTACGTTGGTACAGCGAAGTGACCGTGCATGACACCCTGCAGATGAAAGAGCATCTGCCCTTGGTACGTACGGCCGGTTGTCGGGCCTTGTGGCTGGGCGTGGAGGACATGACGGCCACCCTGGTCAAGAAGGGCCAAAGCGTGGACAAAACCACCGAAGCCTTCCGCAGCCTGCGAAATGTGGGTATCTGCCCCATGCCCATGATGATGCATCATGACGGTCAGCCCCTGTATTCGCGGCACAGCTCCTATGGCCTGCTGAATCAAATTAAGCTGCTCCGGCAGGCGGGTGCGGTTTCGCTGCAAGTCTTGATGGTCACACCTTCACCGGGAACCAGACTCTACGACGAAACATTTACCTCCGGCCAGGTTTTTGACAACGTCGCGGGACGGCAGGTGCAAAACTATATGTATGATGGCAATTATGTGATTGCCTCGAAGCATCAGCGCCCGTGGCGCAAGCAGCTTAATTTATTGGCCGGCTACCTGTACTTTTACAATCCACTGTGGCTGGCGGTGGCTTTGGTGCGCAGCAACAGCAAGGTATCGCTTAAACCCGCCGGAATGCAGATCGTCGGTATGATGGGTCTGGTCCAAACGGTTCGTCGCACCTTCGGTTGGGCCTGGCGCTTGCGCTGGGGCCGAATTAAACGTTTGGACTCTCCCCCGGTAAGTCCCTTTCCGATGCGGGGAGTCAACGGCGAACCGGCGGCCCATGAACTTGTGCGCCTGGTCGGCACGGGCGTAACGCAAATCAGCGGGGCTACAATTCCGGGATCCTGAACGGCCGACGTGCTGAATCGACGTGCCAGCAGCAACGTGGGGCAGTCACGTGATCTTTGCCACCTCTTGGGCAACCGCCGAGGCTGCGGCAGAACCGCGTGGCGATGTCGGCGACGAGGGCTTCTTTAAGGGAGTGGGCATTACCGGTTGGCCGAACCGTTGGGAGCGCGGGCAGTCACAACCTATCCGGCCTTGATGGCCTGTTCGATTTTCCGGGTGATCGTGCCGCACGGGCGCTGGGCTATGGTCTTGACCCAGGCAAAGGCCTGGTAGCGGCCGCGGTCAGACTCCGGCAGCAGAAGCTCTGGCGGTGCGGCATCTATCCGGGTGTGAAAAATGTGATAATCAAACGTGCGATGCGTAAGTTGATGGCGCAGGGGGCCGATGGCCCGGATTGCGCTTACCCTTAGCCCCAAGGATCGTTCCATGATTCGCAGAACGTGCTTTTCGGTGCTGCGCCTGGTGGAGGTATGGAAAGTCGGAAATTCCCACAGGCTCGACCAAAGGCCGCCGGGCGGACGTTTGACCAAAAGGAATTTTCCCGCGGCTTCAATGACCACCGCCAGGCAATGAGACCTCTGGGGCCGGGGCGCGGCAGTCTTGACCGGAAGGGTGCTTTGCAGATTCCGCCGACGGGCTTGGCAAAGGTCCTGTACCGGGCACCGGCTGCAATGCGGATGGCGCGGCAGGCAAACCGTGGCCCCCAATTCCATGATGGCCTGGTTATACGTACCCGCATCGGCAACGGGGACGAGTGTTTCGGCGATGGCCCAGAGCAACGTGTGGGTGGCGGTCGCGGCGATATTGTCAGAGATGGCCAGCAATCTGGTAAGTACACGTATAACATTGCCATCCAGTACCGGCACGCTTTGGCCAAAGGCCATGCTGGCAACAGCTCCAGCGGTATACCTGCCGATGCCGGGCAGCGCCATAAGCTCAGTACGTGTACACGGAAACTGCCCGTTACGGTACGTACAGATGAACTGGGCGCAGCGGTGCAGGCGCGTGGCCCGGGAGTAATAACCCAGGCCGGCCCAAAGCGAAAGCACCTCTTCCAGCGGAGCTGCGGCGAGCATACGTACTGTGGGATAACGGGCCATAAATCGCTGAAAATAGGGCACAACAGTGGCCACCTGCGTCTGCTGGAGCATAATTTCTGATACCCAGATGGCATAAGGATCGGTGGTTTGCCGCCAGGGAAGCGGTCGTTGGTGAGCTGAAAACCACGAAATCAGGCGGTTTGACAATGATTTTTGCAGCAGCGACCATTTTTTTTTGCGCGTAGATGGGCTAAATGAAGCTGGAGCGTATTTTTGTAAGTCTTTATTTTGCATTAAGATACAACCGAAAAATAAATTTTACCAAAGCTTGGCTAAAAGATCAAAAATACTTAACGCGGGTAGGTTAACGCGCTGCGTGGGGAAACCACAAGGGCTGGTGGTTTTTTTTTATTACACCACAAGTCTTGTGAATAAATTGGGTTATGAGTGTGGATAACCTGTTGCACAACAATTAGCGTGATGTGTGATTGACACCACAATTTGTAGTGGTAGACTGACACTTGTGCTCGCCAGTACGAGTGTAAACAAATTCCGGCGGCACGTTAAAATGGTTGCGGACGATGGCTAGAGAGTTGCTATGGATGATAACAGGCGGTGGTCGGTCATTAGCCGAAATTTGCCTCGTGTGTGAAAATAAGATATGCTAACAAATGCCAAACATCAAGCGAAGGTAAAAAACATGGGCATTCTCGCCGATACGCAAATCGAAGAATTGGTAAAAATAGTGCCGTTCGAGCAGGCCGTGAAACGGGCAGGCAAAATCAGCTATGGTGTTTCCAGCTACGGCTATGATGTGCGGGTGGGGCCTAGTTTTAAGATCTTTACCAATGTTAATTCGGAAGTGGTGGATCCGAAAAACTTTTCTCCGAGAAGTTTTGTGGATGTGGATGCCGGCACCGTGGGCCATGTTCTGATTCCACCCAACAGTTTTGCCCTTTGTGAAACCGTGGAGTATTTTGAAATTCCCCGCGACATGCTGGCTATTTGTGTAGGCAAAAGTACTTACGCCCGCTGCGGCATTATTGTCAATGTGACCCCGCTGGAGCCGGAATGGAAAGGTCGCATCACCATCGAAATATCGAACACCACCCCGCTGCCCGCAAAAATCTACGCCAACGAAGGCATTGCCCAGATCATTTTTCTCCGCGGCGAGAAGACGTGTCGAACCAGTTACGCCGACAAGAGCGGTAAATATCAGGATCAACCCGGGTTGACTCTCCCACGTGTGGATTAAGTGAGTCAGCGATTTAGTGTGAAAGGATTCAATCCATGAAAATTTCCCGTCGTTTTACCAGAGCCGGCACGGATGTTTATTCCACAGTAGAATTTTCCCGCCGCTCCAGCCGCATCACCAATGTGGATGGATCGGTGGTCTTTGAAATGAAAGACGCTGAAGTCCCCGCGGACTGGTCGCAACTGGCTACCGACATTATGGTCAGCAAATACCTCCGCAAAGCCGGGGTTCCCCAGGTGGATTCCAACGGAGATCCGGTTCTCGATGACCAGGGCCGCCAGAAAAAAGGCCCGGAAAAATCCGTCCGGCAGGTCGTCCATCGCCTGGCGGGTTGCTGGACGCAGTGGGGCCGGGATTATGGCTATTTTGATTCGCCCGAAGATGCCCAGTGTTTTTATGACGAACTGGCCCATATGCTGCTGCATCAAATGGCGGCTCCTAATTCGCCGCAATGGTTTAACACCGGGCTGAATTTTGCCTACGGCATGACCGGTCCGTCCCAGGGTCATTGGTACGTGAATCCCAAGTCCCATCAGTTGGAACAGGCTGCCGACGCCTACACCCATCCGCAGCCGCACGCCTGCTTTATCCAGAGCGTCGATGATGATCTGGTCAATGAAGGCGGCATCATGGATTTATGGGTTCGCGAAGCCCGGCTTTTTAAGTATGGATCCGGGACCGGAGCCAACTTTTCCAAGGTCCGCGGTGAAAATGAAGCTCTGTCCGGCGGCGGGAAATCTTCCGGCCTGATGAGCTTTTTAAAAATTGGCGACCGTGCCGCCGGGGCTATTAAATCGGGCGGCACCACGCGCCGCGCCGCGAAAATGGTCTGCCTGGATCTGGATCATCCGGACATTGAAGACTTTATCAACTGGAAAGTGCGGGAAGAGATCAAGGTTGCGGCCATGGTGGAAGGTGTCAAGCACCTGCCCAAAGAGCAGCGGGAGATCGCGGAAAAGCTGCACCTTCGCCTGGATTATGATTTTAATGGTGAAGCCTATGCCACCGTTTCCGGCCAGAATTCCAACAATTCTGTGCGCGTGCCCCATCGCTTTATTGATGCGGTGGAAAAGGACGGCTCGTGGAATTTAATCCGGCGCACCGACAAAAAACTCCACAAAACCATGAAAGCCCGCGACTTGTGGCAGCAGATTGCCTTTGCCGCCTGGCGCTGTGCGGACCCCGGCGTGCAATACGATGACACCATCAACGAATGGCATACCTGTCCGCAAAGCGGCCGCATCAATGCCAGCAACCCGTGCAGCGAATATATGTTTCTGGATAACACTGCCTGCAACCTGGCGTCCATCAACCTGATGAAATTTTTCAATTCGGAAAGCCGCGAATTTGACATCGCCGGGTTTCAGCACGCGTGCCGCCTGTGGACGATGGTCCTGGAAATTTCGGTGCTTATGGCGGCCTATCCGAGCCGGGAAATCGCCCGTCTAAGCTACGAATACCGCACGCTGGGTCTTGGTTATGCCAACATCGGCACGATGCTGATGGTAGCGGGTATTGCCTATGACAGCGAAAAAGCCCGGGCCATCTGCGGAGCCATCACGGCATTGATGACGGCGGAAAGTTATGCTGCTTCCGCCGAAATGGCCCGTGAACTCGGGCCGTTTCCCGGATATCACCGCAATCGGCAGGATATGCTGCGCGTCATGCACAATCACCGGGCAGCGGCTCAGGCCGCCGGCCAGTATGAGAAGCTGGTGATCAAGCCGGTGGAAATTGATGCGGCCCAATTTAATGCCGCACCCGCCACCGCAGCGCTGCTCAAAGCCGCCCAGGAAGCCTGGAATCGGGCCGTGACGCTGGGCGAACAACATGGTTACCGCAATGCCCAGACCACCGTCATTGCGCCCACCGGCACTATCGGCCTGCTGATGGACTGCGACACCACCGGCGTGGAGCCGGATTTTGCCTTGGTGAAATTCAAAAAACTGGCCGGGGGCGGCTATTTCAAAATTGCCAACCAGTCCATTGAGCCGGCCCTGAAAAATCTGGGCTACACACCCGCACAGATAAAAGACATTCTCACGTACGTGTTAGGTACGCTGACCCTCAAAGGCAGCGAGGTTATCAACCAGGAGACACTAAAGGCGAAGGGCTTCACGGATGACGAACTGGCTAAAATCGAAGCATGCCTCCCTTCGGTTTTCGAGCTGGCCTTCGCCTTTTCTCCATTTTCTCTGGGTGAGGCTACCATGACCCGCCTGGGTTTTGCAGTCGAGCAGTGGCGTAATCCTTCTTTTAATCTGCTGCGGGCCTTGGGGTTCACCAAGCGGCAGATTCGCCAGGCCAACGATGTTATCTGCGGCTGCCAGACGGTGGAAGGCGCACCGCATCTGAAAGAGGAACACCTGAGCGTATTCGATTGCGCCAACCGTTGCGGCCGCAAAGGTAAAAGATTCATTCATCATCACGGGCACATCAAAATGATGGCGGCGGCCCAGCCATTTATCAGCGGGGCCATCAGTAAAACCATCAACTTGCCCAATGAAGTCAGCATCGGCGACATTGAGGAAGCCTACCGCGAAAGCTGGAAGCTGGGGTTGAAGGCGGTAGCCCTTTACCGCGATGGGTCCAAGCTCAGCCAGCCGCTGAACAGTACCGCCGATGATGATGCCGCGGATGATGCGGAAATTGACGCGCTGAAAGTGGAAGCCGTCGCCGCTTGCGCGGTCTGTGGCGACCCTGCTCCGAGTTTGCTCGGTGACGGAACCATTCCCGTGGGCGGTGCCGAAACTTTGGGCACTAAAGCCACCGCCCTACACGGTGCAACCACCGTGGAACGCGTCGTGGAAAAGGTGGTTTATCGCCCCATGCGCCGGCGCTTGCCTGATACCCGGCCCAGCATTACCCACAAATTCAGCATTGATCGCCACGAAGGTTATCTCACCTGCGGTTTGTTTGAAGATGGCAGTCCGGGCGAGGTGTTTATCACTATGGCCAAGCAGGGTAGCACCGTCGGTGGATTGATGGATACCATTGCCACCCTGGTGTCTTTGAATTTGCAATACGGCGTGCCGCTGGAAGCCATCGTGCGCAAGTTTGAACACATGCGTTTTGAACCATCCGGTATGACGGCCAATCCCGATATGCCCTTTGCCAAAAGCCCCATAGATTATCTGGTGCGCTGGCTGGGCATGCAGTTTATGTCAGGGTACCGCGCGGCTAATGCACCGCAGCGCGATCATGCCCCGGCTGCCGATTCAACCCCAGCTTCCCGCGACGGTAACGGTGCCGGTCATGACAACGGCAATGGCGACGAAAAGACCCTGGCGCAGGATGCTGCGACGGCCAACCGTATCGCAGCCGCCGCGGCATCGGCAACGGATGCCCAAAATGGCCATGGCAACGGCAACGGTCATGGCTCCAAAGATGGCCATCCCGGGGCCGGCAAAACCAGTGCCGGCGGACAGGCACAAGTCTCTGCAACCGTGATGGCTTCTAATTCCCGGATTACTTTTCCGGAGTCCACCACGGCGGCGGCGGTACTTTCGCAACAAATGGCCACGTTGATGGGTGATGCGCCGACGTGTACGTGCGGCAGCATTACGGTGCGCAACGGCAGTTGTTACAAGTGCCTGAACTGTGGTAATTCCATGGGATGTTCATAACACAACTACCGGCCCGCTGCGGGAGCCGGTAGTTGCGGTGCGGCCGGTTCACGGGGACAATTCTCTGTTCGGCTTATAGGAGAATCGCTCGTGAACATCCTGGCAACACCCAACCAAACAAATGACCGGAAAACAATTTGCAGGCCGTGGAATCGCATCACGGCTGTGCGACTGTTGATTGCGGCCGGGGCCATGCTGTGGTGCGGCTGTGCTTGGGCCTTGCCGCCCGTTGCTAAGACTACCGACCCGGTTATTCTGCAAACCCAAAAGTTGTTTAATGAGGCCTTTACCTTTAATGTCTCTGGTGCCCAGATACTGTTGAATCTGCGCTCCACGCGCGATCCCGCTTTGGCTCCCTTTTTTCTAAGGCTTAGTGCTTCCAAGGACCCCCAGTTGCAACTGCTGGGGCTGGTGGATGCCAATTATGTAACGCAAAATCCCAAGCTGCTGCACCTGAGAAAGTTGCTGGCAAATGTGGATACCCGGCTTATTACCCCGGCCCTGGCCGAGGCCATGCAGGATGGAAAATTATCACCGGCCCAACTCCAGCATCTGCTGACCAAAGCTCCCGAGCCAGCCCAGCGCATGATGGCCGCGGCAGTGCTGGTCAAGAAGCATCCCAAACTGGTGTTGCCCATACTTGATCAGACACTGGCCAGCAGCCGCCCCAGCGTTCGTTATTATGCCGCCCTTACGTTATTGCAAACACCCAATCCAGCCCAGATTCGCAAAGGTCTGGAGGTTTTGGCGGAATTGGCCGGCCACCATAGCCCTCGCATGCGGCGCATCAAGCGGTTGCTGCTGTTGCGTGTTGCCAGCGAAAAAATTCACCCTGCCATTCCATGGTTGCAGCTTATTGCCAAAAATCCGCGCAGCGAATTTGGCACCAGGCTTAGCGCCATCCGGGCACTCTTGAAGATGAATGATCCTGCAGGTGCGATACTGCTCGGTCAGGCCGTCCGGGATGCCAGGGGTGTGGTCGATCGCATCGAAGCAGGCCTGGCCGCCATTCAATATGGGCACCTGATCAAAGCCGCGGATATTGCCCCATTGGAAAAAACGCGTTCGCCCTTGCTCCGGGATATTGCCAAAACCGCCATCATTGTAGCGTCTAAAAAAAATCCTACCCCGGCTCTGTTACACCTGATCAATCAAGGACAGCCGATATTTCTCAACTGGGTTCTTAGTTATTGCAGTGAGCCGACCACAGCCCACAAAACTGCATTGCTGGCCGCACTGGTGAAATTGTCTACTATTGTTGATGGTGATCGTACCCAGGATTATGGTCGGGCAGTATTGGCTGTGCAGCAACTGGCTCAGACCGATACGCCCGCCGATCGCCACCTGCTGGCCGGATTTTTGAAATCCCCGCAGCGAGGCATTGTAGAAGCTGTCCTGGTCGGTATGCTGCGCAGCCGGCAGCACCATTTTTCTCCGCTTATTCTGTCGGTGCTTCCGTCGCTGTTAAGAAATCGCGATCGCCGTATTGGCCAATGTGCTGCAATTATTCTGGGCCGGGAAGGATCAAAACAGGCTGTGCCACTTCTGGCTCATGTAGCCCTTGGCAATGTGGATCGCAGTGATGGCTTTCGCGCCGTAGCCGGATGGTATTATGCCAAACTTACCGGCCAGACCGCAGCCTTGTTGGATCCTCTGCCTTTGCCTGCGGCCAGGTCGCATTCCAAACCATAAGAAGCTTTTTGGTAATCGCCGGCCGGCAATGTTCTCTCGCGGCACCATCTGGTTTACGGTGTCCCCGGCCAATGCATCGGAATGGTAACGGGCGCCGTGGACGAGCCTGATATCTTTAACAGGTACCAATGCTCAATCGGCCAGCCAACCAGCAAGGCCAGAATGGCGGCCATGCTTAGCCAGGGGCCATAAGGCAACACATTACGTTTGCCCATAAATTTCAACACAATTGCCCACAGCAATCCCAGCACCGGAGCTATAAAAAATATGGGCAGCACCAGTCTGGCTCCCACCACCGCGCCGATGGCGGCCATCAGATGCACATCTCCCAAACCCATGGCCACCCTGTTAAACGCCAGCGAGCCTGAAATCCTGGTCAGCCAGATCAAGCCACCACCAAAAAGCAGCCCCAGCAGCACACCCAGCAGCCGCTGCAACCACGCCGGATGAGGCAGCGAAAATGGAATAGATGCCGCTACCAGTGCCAGCACCACCGGCGGCATGAGAAAAAGCAATTCCTTGAGAATTTCCACTCGCACGTTGGGCGCAGCCGATTCTTCCAGCACCTGCGCAGATTCATCCGGCGCTTCGCTGGAGCGAGGCAGCACACCCAGCAGAAAAATGACCAGCGCGGCCATCAGCGTTAGCAGCGCAGCGGCGCGGCCGGAGGTCCAAAGCCAGCTTGCCGCCACCGCCAGCAGAATCAGAACAGTGCCAACCACGGACGGCCAGCTTTTCTGCGGCCCAGGCATGGGAGCAATGGAGCGCTGGGGTATATGGCTGTCGGCTGCGGCAGTGTCCGTAGCGTGGACAAAGACAACCTGCGAAAAACTTCGCGGCAAAATGCCCCGCCATAACAGACCCAGCGATACCAGCAGTCCCGCCGTGCCGCCCACCGCCATGCGCCCCCCCATACCGGATGGATTTAGAGCCGGCAAACCGGGCTGTAAACCAAACAGCGACGTGAGCAAAGCTGCTGCGATAAGAATATTCGTTAAAGCTGTGGGAATTTCGTACCAATCTGCGTCAATACCGGAGGCGGCAAAAAGCACCGCTACCAAAAACATATCCAGCCCCAACGTAATGCCACCGTTGAACATGCTCCTGAATTGCTGATTGCCTGCACCGTTTCCAAAAACGGCTGCGACCATGTGCCATATCCCGGCACCAGCCAAGCCCACCGGCTGGTGGCCCCATCCGGTATGAAAATAGGCTACGTACAATGCTGCAAAGGCCAGCCCCGTTGCCAGTTCCACCAGTGGATAGCGGACGGGAATTTTGGCCTGGCACTTCGCGCACCGTCCCCGCAGCCACACCCACGCCAACACCGGTATATTCTGATACCAGCGAATTGCACAGTTGCAATGCGGACAATGCGATGGCGGCCAGCTTAGGCTAAGGCCGGCGGTTTTGCCACCAAACGTTACCGGTTGACCCAGGTAAGCTGATCGCCAGATTATCACGTTCAAAAAGCTGCCGATGCACGCCCCAAGTACAAATAAGGCAGTGCCGGTAAGGATGGGATTCAGCAGCATGCTGGGTATTATGGGCCAACGCCGCTGGTTTATCCACCCATCGGGGGATAAGTGGCTGGAGTGAATTCCAATACCATCGCTTTGTACTTTTGCTAGCGGCGGCAGCAGATTCTCATGGTGCAATTACGAATGGTAGCCGGGGTTATAGAGACGACACTTACCTTGGCCGGCAGTGAAATGATGTTGGCCCGGGCACCGGCCCGTAGGAGATGTAGACGTGATGGCTGATTCATAAGTCAGCGGTGTTGTTGGAGCTTGGCGGCCAGGGTCCAGGCGATGGCGATGGCGTCGGCAACATCGGGGGGCGAAGGTGGTCGGGCCAGCCGGTACAAAGCAGCCACGGCTAATTGCATCTGCCGCTTTGTGGCGTGGCCGTTGCCGGTGACCATTTTTTTTACCAGCGTGCTGGACAGGCTGGTGATGGGGATATTGGCCTGGGCGGCGGCCAGCAGTATCGCGCCGCGGGCATGGCCCATGAGAATGGCTGTACGCGGATGTTTGTAGTGGGCGTATAATTGCTCCACAGCCATGTGATCGCAGGGATATTCGATCAGTAATTGGGACATCTGGAGGTGCAGTTGATGCAGACGGTTGGGCAGAGGTTCTTTGGTGCCAATGCGTAAAACTCCGGCTTCTTCCAGGGCCGGGCCACGGGGGTGCAGCGTCAGCAGTGCATAGCCGGTGAGATGCAAGCCGGGGTCAATGCCAAGAATTCGCATGTGCCGCTCCATGGCAGGGGGTTACGCGGTTGCCAGCAGGGCTACGCAATGGCAGGCAATGGCTTTTTCCTCTCCGATGGCATCCATCCGCTCATTGGTTTTGCCTTTGATGTTGACGCAATTTAGCGGAATTTTCAGCAGTTCGGCAAGACGGTTGCGCATGGCGGGTTTGTGCGGCGCAAGTTTGGGGCGTTGGGCAATGACAACAATATCAACGTTAACCAGACGCCAGCGGGTTTTAGCCAATTCCATCATCACGGCGTCCAGCAGGTTCGCGGAGTTAATCCCCTGATACCGCGCATCGGTATTGGGAAACATTTCGCCGACATCAGGCAGGGCGGCGGCACCGGTGATAGCGTCAATAAGAGCGTGGATCACCACGTCGGCATCGGAATGGCCAACCAGGCCCGTTTCATGGGGTATGGAGATATTGGCCAAGACCAGTGGGCGATCGCCCTGGGTGCGGTGCAGGTCGTAGCCGAGGCCAACGCGATATTCATGCATAAAAAGCCTATTCGTTAATGCCGTATTCTTTGATTTTGCGG
Organism: Planctomycetota bacterium; assembly: GCA_021790385.1. Taxonomy (GTDB): domain Bacteria; phylum Planctomycetota; class Phycisphaerae; order WQYP01; family WQYP01; genus JABEVA01. The sequence continues at coordinate 68,765 of JAJYDW010000005.1, read as the reverse complement.
TAAAGAGTTCTTTCGCCGATACCCAGTGCCCGGGCGGCCTGTTCCCGATTGCCATTGAACATTTTAAGCGTTTTGTCGATGGCCTGCTTTTCCAGATCCGCCAGCGTCATGCCGACCACGTTGGTGATGGCCGAGCCTGGGCCGGTATCCAGGTGATTCACGGGCACCAGCGCCGTGGTGGACAGAGTTTCCACCGAATAGGGACCGACAATTTCCGCCGGCACATCGGCCATGGTCAACAGCGGACCGGTAGCCAGGGCAATCATGTTATCAATGACATTTTCCAGTTGCCGGACATTGCCGGGCCAGTCGTAGGCCACCATCGTTTTGCGGGCTTCGGGTTCAATGCCGCGAATGCTCTTGCCGAGGCGTTGTGCGCTTTTCTCGATGACGTGGTTGATGAGGGGTGGGATATCCTCACGGCGCAGACGCAGCGGCAGCAGGTGAATGGTCGCCCCTTTGATGCGAAAATAAAGATCGTCACGGAATTCCTTGATACGTATGGCGTGCTCAAGGTCTTTGTTGGTGGCGGCCACAAAACGCACATCCACATCAATGGGGTCATTGGAACCGATGCGCACAATCTGGCGATCCTGCAGAACCCGCAGCAGCTTGGCCTGCATGGTCAGGGGCATATCGCCGATTTCATCGAGGAAAAGGGTGCCGCCGTCGGCATATTCAAAGCGGCCTTCGCGATCTCCGCGGGCGTCGGTAAAGGCCCCGCGGATATGACCGAACAGTTCATCTTCCAGGGTGCTTTCGTTGAGGCCGGCGCAATTGAGGGCTACGAACCTGCCGGCGCTGCGTCGGGAATTCTGGTGAATGGCCCGGGCGATGAGTTCCTTGCCTGTGCCGGATTCACCCAGAATCAGCACGCTGATATCCGTAGGGGCTATTTGCCGCACCATCTGCAGGGCGCGGCGCATGGGTTCGCTGTTACCGATAATTCCCTGCATGCCGAATTTCTGATCCAGGGCGATCTGAAACTGGGAATTTTGTTTGTGGAGGCGGATCTTTTCGGCCGCCCGCCGCACCTGGGCCCGGATGATATCCAGATCCAGCGGTTTTTGAATAAAATCCCAAGCTCCGTTACGCATTGCCTCCACCGCCGTAGAAACATCTCCATGTGCGGTTACCACAATGACTTCGGTGCCGGGGCGCGTGCGGCGGACGAATTCCAGCAGATCAAAACCGTCGCGGAGACTGTCCATGCGCAAATCGGTGATGACCAGATCAAATTCATCCTCGGTAAAAAAACGCTTCGCATCGACTAGATTGTGAGCCTGTTTGACCGGCAAGCCGATACGGGCAATGGCCTCGCTGATGGCATCCGCATGATCCACTTCGTCATCAACAATCAGAACCCGGATGGAATTTTCGCGACTCATGGACAATAAAATAACGTCATTGGCGAAATTCAGCCAGTGGGCGGCAATGATTGGAGCTGGTAACCGGCTGCCAGGCCGTAGCCGTTGATGAATGAGGGTAGATCCATCATTTTGCGGCCGGCGGGTTGCAGGGTGAGGATGGAAAGTGTGCCCGTACCACAGGCTATGGTGAGGTCCGGCAATACGGTTCCGGGGGCTGTACCGGACGGTACCGGTGCATCGGCGTTGGCGCGGCACTTGTGGACGATGGCCCCGGTGCGCAGTTTCGCTTCGGTGGTGAAAACGTCTACTGCACAGCCGGGCCATGGCGACAAGCCGCGGATTCTTGCGGAAACTACGGTGGCGGGGCGCGTAAAATCAACCCAGCCCATGGCGCGGCTGAGTTTGGGTGCCGCGGAAGCGCGGGATTCATCCTGCGGGGTGGCCGGGATCAAGGCTCCACTTTCCAACTGGTCCAAAACCTGCACCAGCAGGGGGGCCCCCAGTACGGCCAGGCGGTCATGCAATTCGCCAGCGGTTTCGGTATCTCCAATTGGTGTATGGCAAACCCCGAGAATATCGCCGGCATCCATGCGACTGCTAACTCGAATCACCGATACTCCGGTGTGCGTGAGTCCGGCCAGTATGGCTCGGTTAATCGGGGCGGCTCCGCGAAAATCCGGCAGCACCGATGCGTGCAGGTTAATTCCTCCGTGGGGTGCCAGTGCCAGCAGGTGATCCGATAGCTTCTGTCCAAACGCTATAACCACCATGACGTTTGCCGCCAGATCGGCCATTCGGGAAAGCGATTCCGGATCGTTAATATTGGCGGCGGTGGTGACGGGCAGACCATGGTCCCGTGCAAATTCCGCCACGGGGGTGGGTGTAAAATGCCGCCCGCGGCCGGCCGGTCGGTCTGGTTGCGAAATCACCTCCAGTATCCGATGGCGGCCGCCAAGCAGAAGCTTCAGGGTGGGAATGCCAAAAGCACCGGAAGACAGAAAGACAATGTTCATCCGAGAGCAACTCCCGGCGCGCCGTTCCATGGCCATGGCGCAATTGTCCCCGACCGGTCCGACGGCATAGGCACTGCTATTTCAGATGGCAAGCGACGGCTGGGTCGGCTGGACTTTTTCCTTGATAATGGGCATCCGGTCGCGCACTTCCGAGGCGATGCGGGCGTTGGGAAATTCGTCGATAATCTGCTGGCCGATGCGAAGAGCGTCGGGCCAGTTTTTATCATTGACGTGCAGGGCAAACTGTACACCAAGCTGCTGGAGTTTCTTTTTAAATACATCACGCGCTATTTCCTTGTAACCTTCCGCTTCACCCGGGGTAAGGTATTGATCCAACTGCTTGAGGAGTTCCACACTCCGATCCACATCATCCTTGGAAACGGAATCCTTCCATTCCCGCAGCAGAGATCGTTTGTGGGCTTCACGGGAGGCCTGGAGTCGCTCGGGCAGCCGCTGGATATCAGGATGCGATGAAAACATGCGCATGAGTTGTTCCATTTCCCGGTAACAGGACGCCCAGTCGTAGCGTTTGAGCAGTTGATCAAAATGTACCAGCGATTCGCGCACTTCAGTTTCGATGAATTTGCGGCGAGCGCTTTCGATCATGTCGCGCAATTGGGTTGCTTCCTGCTTGCTGCCGAAGCGGCGTTCCATTTCGCTGGTCAGCCAATAGGCCGCTTCGTAGTCATTTTTATCAATATCCTCACGGATCGCATGGCGGAGGGCCTCGCGATCCTTATGGCGGTAGGCCACCTGTTTGGCCGCATCAGAAAGCGAAACACTTTCGCGGATGGCTTCCAGTTGCTGACGCTGACTTTCCATGGCTCCGCGGATCTGTTCATAGCGCCAGTGCTCGGCGGCGGTCTGTTGCAGTCGAATGGCCAGCAGCGGCTCGATGAAGCCGACGGTAATGGTAATCATCAGGCCGAACAGCATAATGGCCAGACTGGGCGCGGCCTGGTCAAACGCCTGCCAGCCGCCCACGTGTACAGCGGTTTCTTTGAGCGTAATGGCCAGGCAGACAATGCCCAGTATCAGGATTAAAAGACCCAGACTCAAGAATACAAACAGAACTCGTTTGGCGTGGAGAAGGGCGGCTTCGACGTTCATAATTCATACTCCTGTCTCTATTGTACCGCTTGCTGAATTCCACAGCATCCGCAACTGCTTTGCCAGCGGGGAACTTTTTTAAGACCAACTAAACCCCGGAAGCACCCATAGCGTCATCCGGCTTTCTCACCCAGAAATGCCAAACACACATATGGTAGACATCCGGACGTCTTTGGTCAATAGCATATCGAAATTTATCCGCCGGTCGGATTAACAAATAAGTCGGACCGGAGGCCATGAGACTGGATTTAATCACGTTGCTGTGATAAATTGATGAATATGCCCTTGATTGTCCGATAGTGGGGTTTAGGGATTTCATAAGGTTTGGTCCATGGCCGCCAGTACTGGTAAAAGTCGATCACGCAAACAGCCGGTAACTTACAGCCGTGTTTTTGCAGTGCTGGTCAGTCTGGTGTTCAGTCTGTCGTTGTGTGCCGGCATGCTGCTGTTGCTGGAAGGTCATCCGATTGCCGGAGTCAGCCGGTATAACCTGCTGGCTGCAAGCAATCGCGTCAACCTTGATTACCTGACTTTGCGGCATCTGGCCCCCTTGGTGCCGGCGCGGCGGTGGAAATACATCGTTATTTATCAGTCGCATAGTTCCGCGGGTGATGCGGCGGAGCTGGAGCGTGGACGTTTGTTGGAAGATACCCATGGTCCCGGTGTCGCCGGCGGCCGGGTGCTTCAGGAGGTACCTGCTGATTTTCATTTTGTAATTGACAATGGGCACAACAGCGCCGACAAGGCGGATGGAAATGTTGAAATTGGAACAACTTGGCTGCATCAGGAGTTCGCCGCACCCTATTGCCAGTGGCCCGATCCTCGCTATCATCATTATACCGTTTATAAGCAAGCCATTGGTATTTGTCTTATAGGTAATGTAAATGTCCAGCCTTTTTCGCGGAATCAGGTGGCGACTTTGCAGCGCCTGGTTCAGCAGCTTCAGCGCAAGTACAATGTTCCGGATTCACGGGTGAAGTTTCAATGGGATATTGCCAGCGATTCCACCCCGCAGGAAGCATCTCTCTCCAGCCAATTCAATGGGTTGTTGGGCCGTTAAACAGGTCTGGCATATCCAGACCTTGACGCCGCGGCAATGCTCATAGCTCTGCCGCGTTGCTCTATTGGCCTGGATGTTGGTAATTATCGGCATGTTACCGGTTGTTTTTGGCCGATGGATTATGGGGGCGCCGCCCTGACGGAAAAAGGACCTGATTAAATTTAATGGAACCGTTACCGGAAATATCAGATTTTGAAGTGCTTTCGTGTCTCGGCTACGGAGCAAGAAGCACTATTTATGCCGTGTGCGAAAACCGGACGGGCCAGGTCTATGCTCTCAAAAGGGTTATACGCCGCAGTGCCGAAGATGATAGATTCCTGGAACAGGCCAGCCAGGAATATCAGATCAGTAGCCAGTTTGACCATCCAGCCCTGCGTAAAAGCCACCGGCTGATTAAAAAACGCAAACTGCTGACCACCGTTGAATTGCATTTGCTGATGGATCTGGTGGATGGCACCTCGCTGGACTCCGAAAGGCCGGCCAATTTACGGGATTTGCTGTCCATCGCCTGCCAGGTCGCGCGCGGGCTGGGGGCCATGCATAAGTTGGGCTATGTACATGCAGATATCAAACCTAACAACATTCTAGTCAACCCGGATGGCCACTGCAAGATCATTGATTTCGGCCAGAGTTGTACCATCGGTACGGTCAAATCCCGCATCCAGGGAACTCCGGATTATATCGCCCCGGAACAGGTGGCCTTGGGCCCGCTGACCCCGGCCACCGACGTTTTCAATTTCGGGGCCACCTTTTACTGGTGCGTCACCGATCGGCACGTTCCCACGGTCATTCCCAAGCGCCGGCAGGGATTGGCCGCGGTATCCTCGCGCGAATTGGTTTCTCCGCATGAAATCAATCCGCGTATTCCCGTGTCATTTTCCAAACTCATTTTGGAATGTATTGAAAATCGTCCATCGGATCGCCCGGCCAGTATGGATGAGGTGATTTCCCGGTTGGAACTGGTATTAAGCTTAAGCTCCACCCTGCGCCTGGATGATACCCTCGGCTTGGGCGGTACCAGCCCGGCCGCTACCGGCAATAAGGACGATACGGTTACGTAACTAAAAAAGTGTCAACCCGGGTGCGGCCAGGCGGGATGGATGTTGGCGATAAACCAGGTTGGTAGTATAAAACACCTGAAGCACTCTCGCGGCGGACGCTTTATATGAAGACCAGTCACACGATTGATTTATTGATGCAGGCAGCCCGACAGGCCGTGGGCAACCCGCTGCGAAACAGCCAGCTTTTGCATTTACCTGCAGAAGGTGAGTTGATAGTCACCGGCGATCTGCACAATCACCGCCGCAATTTTGAGCGGATCGTCACGCTTTCTGCTTTAGACTCTTTCACCCAACGGCATGTTGTGCTGCAGGAATTAATTCATGGTGGAGCCTTGGGGGCGCACGGCGAGGACAACAGTCTGGATTTACTTATGGAAGCCATTGCCTGGTCCCTGAAGTTTCCCGGACGCGTGCATTTTATCTTGTCTAATCACGACTGGGCGCAGATTTTCGGCATGCCTATTCTCAAGGATGGATACGACCTGACGGATCGCTTTAACCGGGCGATAAGTGTGCATTTCGGCTCGCGGGCGGCGGAGGTGGCGGCGGCGTTTCGGGCGTTTGTGCTGAGTTTACCGCTGGCCTGTATTACGGTGAATGGTATTTTGGTCAGTCATTCGCTGCCCGGGCCGACGGATATGGCCCATTTCGACCCCGGCATTCTCACGCGCCCGCTTGGCGCCGGTGATTATGCCCGGATGGGCTCGGTTTACCGCATGATTTGGGGGCGCCATCAGACTGTGGGGGTGCTCCGGGAACTTTCCCGCCTGTGGTTTGCAGAGATTTTTATCTGTGGACATCAACCCCGGGAAAAGGGGTTTGGTGATATGGCCGAGCGTTTGTTTCTGATTGATTCGTCGCACAATCACGGTGCGGTGGTGGCGATCGATCTGGCCCGGCAATACACGGTGTCCGCTTTGTGCGAGCAGGTAATTTCCCTGGCCGCGGTGGCATAGAGAGGCGTTATTTGCCGATGCAGAATCGGCCGAAAATTTTACCCAGCAGGTCATCGGCGCTGATGGCCCCGGAAATTTCGCCCAGGGCCTGCAAGGCCTGCCGCAGTTCTCCGGCCAGCAGTTCCGGCATGGTATCACCAGCGGTGGTGGAGCAGAGTTTTTCCGCTTCCCGCATGGAGCCAAGTGCCTGCTGCAGCACCACGCGATGACGGGCATTCAGCGCGATATGGTCGCCGGTCAACGCAGGTCCCTGGTTGATGGCACTGGTTATCAGGTCTTGGAGCGGATCGATATTCTGGCCGGTGCGGGCAGAAACGTTGATAGTCGGCCAGGGTAAATGATGGGCATCTACGGCAGAAAATGCAGGAAGATCAGCCTTGTTTTGCACCAAAATGAGCGGTACGCTGTATTTTTCCATAGTGTCGGCCAGGGCTTTCGCGGCCAACCGTGGATCTTCCGGTGGAGCTGTTACCAGTAAAATGACATCGGCAGTCTGCAGACATTGCTCGCGAGCCATGTCCATTTGCAGCCCCAACGGGGATGGGTGATCACTTGTGCCGGCAACATCGGTCAGGCGAAAGTGCAGCCCCTTGTGGCAGAGGCTCACCGAGATCGCGTCGCGTGTGGTGCCGGCCAGGTCTGAAACAATGGCCCGGTGTTCGCCGCGCAGGGCGTTCAAAAGTGAGCTTTTGCCGACATTGGGTCGGCCCAGCATGACCACCGACGGTTGGCAATCAGAATCTTCCCACCGGCCGGCGCTATCCACCAGTGCGGCGATTTTATCACCCAGAGCTTCCAACTGCCGGTGCAGGGCTGCAGCGGAGATGAAACTGACATCGGGCTCTTCGGTAAAATCAATATTGGCCTCCACGAGCGCCAAAAGCTCCGCCAGTTGGTCCGCCAGGTTATGCGTCCAACGAAACAATTCTCCGCTTCGCAGGTTTTCAGCGGCGCGGAGTTGTCGACGATTGCGGGCGGCGATGGTCGCGGCAATACCCTCGGCACGCGTCAAGTCAAATTTGCCGCCGCAAAATGCCCGGGCTGTGAATTCCCCGGGTTGAGCGCTCCGGCCGCCGGCCAGGAGCAGTTCCGCCATAACCATCTGGAGTAATACGGGGGATCCAGGCAGATGAAGTTCGACCATCGCCTGGCCGGTGAAACTTCGCGGTTTTTCCAGAAAAATAACGCCCGCCGGGGCCTTGACACTGCGCACCTGCGCCGCAAGCCAAAAGCCGGTGTTCAAAGGTTGCAGAATTTCTACGACCTGCATCGCCAGGCGATGAGAGTCCGGGCCGCTGAGGCGGATAATTCCCCTGGTTCCACGACCGGGTGGCGAGCTGACGGCGACAATGGTATCTGTGGTAATCATGATGGCTCGCGAAGGGCTGTGGCCCCATCAACACATCATTTGGCACCGGCCAGGGCTGCCGCAGCGTCCATCTTACGCAAGTGACGTCGCACCAGCCAGGAATCCACCAGTCCTCCCAGTGTACTGGCGCAGATGTACAGGTTTAACCCGGAGGGAGCGTTGTACAAAAACAGCGGAAACAGCAGAATCATGTACTGCGAGATCATTTGTGTCTGCCGCTGCTGGGGGTCGGTTGGGGGTGGAGCCAGTTTCATCTGCATTTTCATCTGCAGATAGAAAACCACGCCTAAAAGCAGGGGCAGCAGATTAAACGCGATGAAATTATGTCCTTCAAACTGGTAGCCGAGAATGGGTATATGAAAGCCGATCTGATGGCTGAAGATGGTATCGGGGTTGGATAAATTCGTAATCCAGCCCGGAATAAAGCCCGCTTGGCGCAGGTCTATGTCCACAGCCAGGCCTGAATACAGAGCTATCCAGATGGGCATTTGCAGCAGCATGGGCAAACAACCCAGTATGCTGCTGGCCGGATTCACGTTGCGTTCTTTGTATAACGCCATTGTTTCCTGCTGAAGACGGGCCTTGTCCTTGGCGTATTTGGTGCGCAGGCGTTCCAGATCGGGGGCCAGCGCCGCCATTTTCCGCTGGGTTTTAGTCATGGTGACCTGCCCGTAGCGCGTCAAGGGGTGCAGCAGCAGACGGATCAGCAGCACAAAGATCATAATGGCGATGCCGTAATTGGGAATCAGGGCGTGCAGCCAGGTCAAAATTTTGAGAATGGCCAGGGCCAGCCACGCAAACGTCAGGAAAGAACACCAGCTTCCCTGATTAAATTGTATGACCGCCAGGTAATGAAACAGGTTGTATTCGTAGGCGGGGGTACCCGGCTTGGCATGAGCTGATCCGGCGAGCAGGGAACGCTTTTTCGGGCCAAAATAAACGCTCAGGGGCATGGCGGTGTGGCCGCCCGCGGGGATAAGCAAAGGCGCGCCGTGCAGCACCACCGCGGCAATTCCGCGTGGTTCGGCACTGCTGTTTTCTGAGCCTATACGCTTAACCCAGGCGGAATGAAGGTACGTAATGCGCGGAATCTGCTGGCCGTTATCCAATGGATCCCAGTGAATGGGACCATACGGCAGAGGCCTTACAATGGCGGTGAAAAAACGATTGGACGTGGCGATCCACAGGAGGCGGTTTTGGCCGGTAAATAGCCCGAGTTTTACCGGCTTGGCACCAGATTCGGCCATGGCGGTTTGATACACCTCAGGAAAACCGCTGGTATCCAGATAATGACTTTGTTGCCGATAGCCGGCACTCATAAACGTGCGCATGTCTTCCTGCCGGTCCTGCAGCGGCAGATCGGTTGGTCCAAGTTGATCTACGGCAACGCGTATCGGCTGGGAAGTTAAGTTGTAAATTTTCTGCCTGATGCGCACATCATAGGTTGTCGGGTTAATGCGAAAAGTTTTGTCGATGCGGGCCAACGGATGGCCGGCGGCATCCGCCACGGTTACGCTGAGCGTGGTACTCAGCCGGCTGAGGATTGCCGGGGTCGGCAGCACGCCCCACACGACGTGCTCCAGCGGATAGCTGATTCCGTTGATGACGACACCCGTGGTAGCAAACGGGAGTGGCGAAGACGGGCGGGCGGTCAGCAGCAGCAGCGGTTGATCAGATCCGATATGTTGCCGATATTGGGCCGCGTTGAGCTGGACATTTTCAATACCCGCGGAAACATTGCTCACCGAAACCGCCAGCAGATACGGCTGGCCCTTGACCGCACTACCCAGGGTAATGCGGGTGGGTTGCACGACATTGACAGGTACCACCTTTTGATATCCTGTGGCCGCACCGCCCGTTGCCTCCGTGCCGCCTTGCGGGCGGGCGTGAGGCTTGCCTTTGGGCTTAAAAAAGAAATGCGTGAACAGGTTCATGGCCAGAAAAGCCACGACGAAAATCATTAGAAAATTGAGCAGTTTTTTACCGTTCATCAAAACCTCCAGTTACGTATGCGGTAAAGGCTTGGCCAGGTCATGGCAACCGTCGTATCGTTAAACCCACCGGTACCAAGGGTACTGCTTGCGGATGATCTCCGGGATCCTGTCGGCGGCGGGGGACTAGTATTACATCTTCACTAAACGCCCTCCAGCAGGCGTTGCCCCAGAAAGTTGTCGAGTGCATCTATGGATCTCACCTTTTCCACCGTGGCGTTGACATCATAGGACAGCCGGACGAATTCGACGGCATCCGCGTGAAGAATGGCAAAGCTCGCCCGTGGATCGTGGTCCCGCGGCTGGCCTACACTGCCAACGTTAATAACCGCTTTTTCGCTGCTGATGGTGTAACGATTGTCCAGATCGGCCGGCGAATAAAAATCAGGGTGCTCCACAAATACCCCCGGCACATGGGTATGGCCCACGAAGCACAAGTGGGGCACGCGGTCAAAAATGCCGGAGAGTTTTTGGGTGGCGGAATAAATGTCGTCCGGAAAAATATATTCATTGATCGGTCGCCGGGGGGATCCATGCACGGCCAGAAATTTTTCGTTTAACATGCGGGTTTGCATGGATCCCAGATAGCGCCAGCGCCGATTGCGGCGCGGCTTGTCCGGATCAGTTTCAAACTGCTGGCGCGTCCAGAAAGCTGCGTTTTCAGCAGCGGTATTAAAATTATAAGGTTCATAAAATATCGCAAAATCATGATTGCCCATAATGGTAAACTGGCAATTCTCCAGCACCAGGTCAATACATTCCAGAGGATTGGGGCCGTAGCCAATGACATCTCCAAGGCAGCAAATCTTCCGGATGCCCCGTTTGGCGATATTCTCCAGTACCGTGGTCAGGGCCTCGAGGTTGGCGTGAATATCGGAAATAATCGCCAGGGAGTCCGATTGTCCATTGCCTGCATCTGCCTGTGCCGCGGGCGCAGCCGACACAGGATCGGTCGTGTTGGCTTCATGCGCGTTGCGGATACTGGAAAGCCCGGTGAGATGTTCTGATTTTTCATCCAAAGTCGCGGTGATTCCTGCATCGGGTCTTCTACAACGGGCCGCAAAACGTTATGCTGGTTCCCGGGGAAAGTCCGCCCGCCCGGATCGTACCAGCCCGGGGCATCTGCCGGTCGGGTGAAAAACCGCCAGGCGCAGGCGGAATTCTGGCCCGTTGGGCCAATTTCCCAAGCCGTACTCTAGTTGAGCGGATAGGCTTGCGTCAAATGGCCGCAGTCGGCCGGTGCAGCCGACGGATGCATCGGCGGTCAGAATTGCTTGGACCCCGGCATCAGGTCCTGATTCGGCGGCACCCCAAAAGGGATCTGCAATGGATGATAAAGTGCTCCAAAACTCGAAAATATTGGCAGCTACGCGACTGGCTTTTTCCCGCCATTCACGTGCCTGGGCCGGCAATCGCTATGTGTACCCGGTGGTGTCGCGACGCAGCGGCGGCTTAAGTATCGGCATCAATTTGAACCCGGATAAAGTCTGCAACTTTGATTGCATTTATTGCAGTGTCGAGCGGAGTGTGCCCGGCCAGACCGGGCGCGTGGAGACGGCCGTGGTTCGCACGGAATTGCGCCATATGCTGGCCCTGGCCGCTTCCGGAGAGATTTTCAGGTTGCCGGATTTTGCATCCATCAGGCCGGATTTGATGCGCCTGAATGACATCGCCTTTTCCGGTGATGGTGAGCCGACCACTTGCCCGGTGTTCGGTCCATGTTGCCACATTGCCGCGCAGGAACTGCAAAGGGCAGGATTATCCGGAGTGAAACTGGTGCTGATAACCAATGCCACCATGTTTGGCCGACGATCTGTGCGCGAGGCTTTGGAATATCTGGATCAACATGGCGGGGAAATCTGGGCCAAGCTGGATGCGGGCACTGCCGCTTATTATCAGTTGGTAGATCGGCCGGGTGTGGGCTTGGCGCGGATTTTGGCCAATATTACCTGGTGTGCACAGGTGCGGCCCACCGTGATTCAAACCTTGCTGATGAAAATTCATGGCCAACCACCGCCGCCGGAAGAAATACACGCCTATGCGCAGCGGATTGCGGATATCATCGCTGCCGGCGGCCGAATCAAGCTGGTGCAGCTTTATACCGTGGCCCGGAAGACCGCGGAAAATTATGTCGCGCCGTTATCGCCCCAGGAAATGACTGCGATCTTAGAGATCGTCAAACTGCGGTTGCCGGGGGTGCCGTTGGAATGTTTCTGGTGATTCAGCGGCGGGGGGCCGAGGTTGTGGCAATATTCTGGAATAATTCAGGGTGCTTGGCCATCATTTCCAGCAGCCGCAGTTCACCGCGACCGCACGTACGCAAGCCCTGTTCCCAACCTTGAACCAGTTTAACGGATACATTGAGCGTCGCCGCGAAGACCGCCTGGGACATGCCCAACCCCTTGCGTACCTGCTGCACGCGTCGGGCATTGGCCTTGGGCGGGGCGGACGGCAGCTCAACGGTTTGGACCGTCAGGGGGCTTTTGGCGGTGGGTAGTCCTTTCACCTTCCGGTGGGTTTTCATGAACACTCCTAGTTATCGTTTGGGTTATCGTCTGGGTTATCGTCTGGGCCAATGCCGGAGGAGGGAATCGAACCCACACTCTCTTGCGAGAACCGGATTTTGAGTCCGGCGCGTCTGCCAGTTCCGCCACTCCGGCGATCGGCCACGAACGATTATAAAAGGCTCCGGTTGATTTTGAAAGTGTACGACTCGTTTCAATGCGGCGATTTTTTTATCTATTTTTCGAGGGCGGTTTTTGACTTGACGAGAACAAAAACATGCGGTACACTAAATGGCATGAAATTTGGATTGTCCAATACGCTCCCGTATCTGTCGCTTACCCTGTTGAATCTGGGGCTGGCCGGCCTTTGGCCTGGACGCTGGTAGGGTGGTATTGTCTGCAATATGCTTTCTAACCCTGCGAGCGATCCTCGCGGGGTTTTTTTATGGCCTGATTTTCCATGGTCTTTTCGCCGTGGCTTTTTTTTGAGGTAACCAACCATGACCACCCAAGCAAACCCATCACCAGTGACCGCGGACATTGCTGCGAATCGTCCACGAATTCGAATTTTTGACACCACCCTGCGTGATGGCGAGCAATCGCCGGGGGCTTCGCTGAATCTGCATGAAAAGTTGGAAATCGCCCGTTCGCTTGAACAACTGGGGGTGGATGTTATAGAAGCCGGATTTCCAATCACCAGTCCCGGCGATTTTGAGGCCGTAGCGGCCATCGCCTCGGAAATTACCAGGGCCACGGTTGCCGGCCTGGCCCGATGCACGGAAAAGGATGTTCGCCGCGCCGGCGAAGCGGTACAGCGGGCCGCGCATGGCCGCATTCATGTGTTCTGTGCCACCAGTAAAATTCATCGCGAGTTCAAACTTAAAAAGGCCAAGGATGAAATTATCCGGCTGACTGTAGAAAGCGTAAAGCTGGCCCGCAGCTACGTGCAGGATGTGGAATTTTCGCCGGAAGATGCCAGCCGTACTGAATTGGATTTTCTGGCGGAAGTGGTTAGCGCCGCCATTGAAGCCGGAGCTACCACCATCAATTGCCCCGATACTGTGGGCTATGCCTTGCCGGCGGAATATCAGGCTATGTTTGAATACCTGATGCAGCACGTGCCTTGCGCCTCCAAGGTTATTTTCAGCGCCCATTGCCACAACGACCTGGGTTTGGCCGTGGCCAATTCCCTGGCGGCTGTCGCGGGTGGGGCGCGGCAGGTGGAATGTACCATCAACGGAATCGGTGAACGCGCCGGCAACGCGGCTCTGGAGGAAATCGTCATGGCCATACGCACGCGGCAGGCGGACTTCCCGTATGAAACAGGCATTAACACCCGAAAACTTGTGCCCTGTTCGCGCATGGTCAGCTCGTTGACCGGTCTTCAGGTGCAGCGCAACAAGGCCATTGTCGGAGAAAATGCCTTCGCCCACGAGGCCGGCATTCATCAGGATGGCATTCTCAAGGAGCGCAGCACCTACGAAATAATGTCTCCGTCGGATGTAGGGTTAATCCAGAATCGGCTGGTCCTGGGCAAACACTCCGGACGCCATGCATTTCGCCAGCGCCTGGAGGAATTGGATTTGAAGTTGGAGGAGTCCGCTTTGGATGTAGCTTTCGAGCGGTTCAAGGTTCTTTGCGACAAGAAAAAGGAAATCTACGATGAAGACCTGGAAGCCCTGGTCGAAGAGCAGTTGGAAACATCCGCTCCGCTGTTTCGCCTTAAAAATCTCCAGGTGATGGCGAGCAACCAGGGTGTAGCCACCGCCACCGTTACTCTCATGGATTCCTCGGATGCAGCCATTACCGATGCCGCCACCGGCGACGGCCCGATTGACGCCATGTTCGCCGTTATTCAGCGCATCACGCGTATCAGCGCCCGGCTGGAATCGTACCAGGTGCGCAGCATTACCGGCGGCCGTGAGGCCCAGGGCGAAGTCATGGTTGAACTTACTCACAATGGCCGCAAGGTGCGTGGACGCGGTTTTAGTACCGATATTCTGGAAGCCTCGGCCAAGGCGTACCTGGCTGCGATCAATCGCATTCGCACCATGGCCAAACGTACCATTACGCAGGGTTCATCGTTGGAGCAATGAGGATGTGACGAAAAAGCCCATCTCGGCGGCGATCATTGAACGTGATGCCGAGCCTTCCACTTGGCGTGGCGCTTCTTACTGCCAATTTTACGGCGACGACGAGGTTTAGGCATTTCGATTGCTCCTGAAACAACAGCAAACCAACGGCCGTAAGGTACGGCCTGGTGGGCGTTTCGTCAAATAGGCGGGTTCCGGGGCCTTATACCAAAGCCGACTGTGGCCGTTTTAGCAGCATCGGCTGCCGACATCAATGCCCCGCGGGCTGGTCGTCCGGATAGGCGTCGAGCCAGTCCTTGTTGGGCTTTGTCGGATCGCCGTAAGTGTTACCCGCACGGTCTTTGCCACTCGCCAGATAAATCTGGTGCAGGCCATTGGCGATAAACCGCGAGGTGGTGGGTATGTAGCGCATGGTATAGCCGCAACGGCGCATGGTCCCCGTATTGGCCGCCGAGCCGTGAATCAGCCGGCCGTCATGCAAGGAGCATTGGCCCGGCTCCAACACGCAATCCACAGCCTTGGAGGCATCGAACTCCTCGGCTTTGATTTCCGCCGAGAATACGGCACGCTCTGGATCGGAAACGTTTTGATATTGGGAAAAGCCATTGTGGTGTGTGCGGGGAATTACCTGCATGCAGCCGTTGGCTGGTGTGGAAGGGTCGATGGCCAGCCACACGGTGACAACTTCCATGGGCTCCAGCCGGCCTTTCCAGTAGGCGGAATCCTCATGCTGGGGTGCATTCTTGGCCCGTAGCTTTGCCAGCCCCACATCTACCAATTGGCTCTACAGATCATCATATAATCCACCCAGCCAGGCAGCGGTTTCATTGGTTATGGCGACATTGGCTAACCCGGCCTTGATTAAATCCTCAATATAGCGCCGGACATTTTCAGCCATCCGTCCATTCATCTTGTCCAGCCGGATGGTACGACGGCAACCATTGGGGTTCGTAAATTGACTAATACGACATCGCTATAAAAGTGGAAGATTTTATTTTGGATGACCGATGAGCAAGGACAGATGCAAGGAGAGACCGCATGGATGCCCAACAATTGCAGTCATTGGTCCAGGCGTTGGAGGCGTATATCAAGGGATATTGGCTTTGTTTGAAGCGACACAACACCTCCTGGTATTTTCGCAGCTATTGGCCGGGGCAGATGGCTGCTTTGGATCGCAAGAGCACTGTGCCCATCGCGTTGGCCACCGGCACGGAACGTTCGACGTTCGGGTAACCTGCCCGGCAAGTTACGAGTGTATTGATACCTCCGAATCGGGCGCTGCTATGACATTCGTTCGCCGGGCCTTGCGCCCCGCCAGATGCAACAACAAACTAATGGTGAGAATGGCGGTACCGATAGCCATAAAACATAATCGCCCCCCCAAGGTGTTGGGAATCAACATAGCCAGCAGCATGGCCGAGCCGTAGACCAGACATAACCTGCTGATTACGCGGCACTGCCGATAATCCTCTCCTGGGACACCTTCAGCCACCGGATCAATTGGCGTATTCATATCCTTAAAAAACATTTCCACATCCTTTTTGTACGGCACCGGCGAGCGGTCGGCAAATTTCATCGTAAACAAGTACCACCCGGATGCGATTATCAGAACGACCAAGGTCATGCTGAAAAACATCACATCCTGAGAAGCTGTCGGTGAAAGCGGTCGATGCCATCCCATCAGGTATGGAAACCAGGTCGCGGGTATGGCAAAGCGAAACATGGCGGCAACGAAAAAGCCTACCAGAACCGTACTCCATGCGGCCCACGGCGGCGTGCGCTTGATTAACATGCCCCAGGCCAACGGTACCGTCAGGGGAGCACCCAGCAACACCCCCAACACAATCACATAGTTGAACAAATTGGCCGTGCGGAACAGTGCTATCAAAATGCCGATACCAATAATCAGAAGACCAAAAATAATTGAGCATACGCGGCTGGCCAGCATCAGTTCCCGCTCCGTAGCGTGCGGACGCAGGATGGGGTTGTAAAAATTTTTAATAAAAATCCCGGCGTTGCGATTCAAACCGGTGTCCATGTTGGCCATGGTTACCGCAAAAAGCCCCGTTACCAGCAGTCCTAACATGCCATCTGGCAGCACACGCATGGCCACCACCAGATATGCTGCTTCTGAAGGGTGATGCAGATTGGGAACCACCTGATGCAGGTGAGGATACAGCACCCGTGCCGCCAGTGGCGGTATCATGATAAATATGCCTCCAAAAGATCCGATGACCAGCATCATGATGGCAGCCTTGACCGCATTACGGCCATCCTTGACCGTCATAAATCGGGCGGCTCCGTTGGATAAGTCAAAAGAACCCACTATTCCACCAATAATCATCGATCCCAGCCATAAGTACAACACCTGCGGGCGAACCAACATAGTCCAGTGGAAGGCCGATGCCGGCAATTGGTGAAGCAAGCCCCCAAGACCTCCAATCTGGGGCAGATGCAATGTGAGAAAGGCGGTGGTGAGCACCACCGATTGCATCACCAGCATCTGCACAAAATCTCCCGCAATAACGCCCCACGCTCCTCCAGCAGACGCTACAAACAATACAATAACGCCTGTGGTAATTACGGTGGCCAACAAATTTGTCCCGAACGCCGCACATAGGAACACACTAAGCGTATTGAGCACCAGCCCGCCGTAAAACAGGTTAATGGGAACCTGACACCACACATAAAATTGTTCGTTGACCGGGCCGTACCGTCGGCGGATGGCATGAACGGAGGTAATAACGCGCATCTGTCGAAAGCGATAAGAAGTATAAAAAATGCCGATCAATCCACCGATTATGTTACCAGGCAAAAATACCCCCAGATACAGCAAAAGCCCTGTCTTATAATATTCGCCGGCACCACCCGTAAAAGACCACGCACTTAGCGCCCCCATCATGGCCGAAGCCCCGCTCATCCACCACAGCATAGACCCGCCGCCACGGAAATAATCGCTTATATTTTTGCTGTAGTGCCGAAAGACCAGGCCAATGCTGACCATGAAGGTAAAATAAAAGGCAATGACGGCATAATCCCAATCGGTAAAGCCGCGGACCATGGCAAGGTTCATCAAAATTATCCTTCTGTTGCAGGTAACGGTTTTGCAAAGGCGGCATTAAGTATTTGACGCAGCCGCAATCCCAAATTCGTCCCCATACGCACGTGCCCATAATCACTGGGGTGGATCAGATCGACACTTAAGTCGCCGAAGTTATCGAGGAGTTCATGGCCTTCTATGAAATGTACATTGGCCGGTGCGCTACGGCCTGCAAGCTCCCGCAAGATGTCGTTAAAGCGGCCTTCGCTCTGGGTGTTCGCCGCATTGGTGCCGGCGGTGTAGCCTGCCGTGGCGGCATTAGGAAAAATGGTCAGCAGGACAATCGGTGCTGCAGGATGCGTCTGCCGCAGCTTTTCCAGCATATAGCTGACGCGTCGGCAATACTCAGTTGGACTGGTAGATGGTCGCAGATTCACACCAATCTCCAGGGTGATGATGTCCCAGTCGGTGCGCGCTGCAAAATAATCTGCCACATGCGCTTCGCAGTGGCACGAACCGGAAAGCCCCTGATTGAACACATCCACGCCGGCCACACGGGCCGCATGGTAGATGTATGCACCATGATGCAGCGTCGCCGCCCCCCCATGCGTAATAGACGAGCCGTAGGCCAGCCAGCGACAGGCCGGTACCTCTGCCGGCTGCGGCGGTCGCCGCGGTGCGCCATACGTATCCAATTCCAGATAAATTGCCGGGTACCGCCCGAAAAATATCCGCCACACTTTCCAGGAAAATCCGCAGGCCAGACGCTGCGATTCCGCTATTTCATCGAACTTATCGAGATTTCCAATATTCACCACGTTGATGTGGTTGATTTTCCCCGGATCCAAACGGTGATGCGAATGCAGGAAGGCTCCCCGGAAAATAAACAGATCCTGCTGGTGTTTTTCGAAAGGGGCCAGCACCGAAGGACGGCTGCCGACAGATAGACAAAAGTTTGGTGAATCGGTAACAAAACGCAACTCTACTCCAGAGGACTCCGCGGCAACCATGCGCCCCAATGGAATAAATTTGCCGCGTACCGTAGCGGGGAAACGCCGCAGATACAGACCGCCACCCTCGGCCGGTTCGAGTTGCGTCACGTTGTGCAAGCCAACGTCTTGATGAATCAGCATAGAGCGTTTCCCATTTTTTTTGTGGCTTGCCGGCCATGTTTGTTCCACAACTCTGGCCCGGGCTTAGTGCCCATTGTGCCGTGCGGCCGGAACGGCATGACCGTTCACACCCGGTTCCACCAGTGCAGGCTCTACCATGACCCGCACCGATGGCTCACGTGGGTTTTCGCTGCGCCACAGCAATTGATCCACTGCCCGTTTGCCAATGGACAGTGCCTGAAGATCAATCACCACGGGCCGTGGATACAGGGACAGCAGGTAAGGCTGTTCATTATTGCAGGTTACAATGGTAATATCCTTTTGCGGGACCACACCGTGCGATTGCAGCAGTCGATAGGTAACTGGTGCCAGCATATCGGCTTCCAGCATCAGCGCCGACGGACGGGGCTTCAGGCCGACAAGTCGCTGCAGCAGCTTGGCGATAAGCGGTTCATTGGGAGCGTTATGATCCTTATCATTGATAACCATCGCCGGGTTAACCAACATGTCCACGCTACCACCCGCATTTTCCATGGCCCAGCGAAAAGCGGTTGCCCGATAGCCGATGTGAAACTGAGGCGTGCCTTCACTGGATCCCAGATACGCACAGTGAAGGTGTTTGCGCTGGCGGAGATATTCCGCTGCCAAAACGCCGATTTTGGTATGGTCCGGCTGCACATGATCTCCGGAAAAATGTTCCGGGCTACCCATTACCCAGACCGCCGGTTTTCTTTGCAGTACGCCGGGGGGAAGACCAAGAGGCTCATGGGAACCAAAAAGAATGGCACCGCGGGCGGTACTGTCTTCAACCACCGCCGTAAGATCATTCCAGTTGGAGGTTTGCCGGACCAGCATATTCATGCCGTGTGCTGCTGCACCTTTCTCGATACCATCAATGACTGCGGAATAAATCGGAGCCATACTCAACATCCAGCGCAGACCTTGCTCGCCCACAATCAACAGCAGCAAATTAGCAGGGGCTTTTCGTGGATAAACCTGCCCGATCCGCCTGCCCCGGCGTTTGTCTGGAGTCGGAGGAGTGTATCCCAACCCGGCCATAGCCTTATGGACGGCCTGGGCGGTGGCGGACTTAACTGTGTCCGGATGATTGATCACGCGGGATACGGTTCCGATTCCCACACCTGCAGCCTGCGCTACTTCCAAAATAGTGGCGCTACCCATGAGAACTCCTGTTAAAAGTCATTTTATTTTTATTCCATTGATGTTCCATAAAGCCATATTACAACTAAAGTGGCGTTGATGTCAAATTAAATTTCAGCTAAAATTATTTGATAATATGTGAAATAGGCTGCCGCAAAATGTGTGATTGAATAACTGTTAGCCAACCACCAGGCAACCTTGATGATTGAAGCGGGGGGCAGTTCACATTTCTGGCATGGGATGAAAATAATTCGGAATATACTATGAAAATAAAACAAATGCCGCATAAATCGGTACCGCAGCCCGCGTTGGCCGGTCCGCCCAACATCTTGCTGATGATTGCCGATGATATGACTTACCGTACCCTTGGTGTATTGCACAACCGAATGGTGCATACACCCAACTTGAATCGCCTGGTTGCAGACGGTTGTGCGTTCACCCATGCGTTCCATCAAGGTTCTTGGACCCCAGCGGTATGTATTGCCAGTCGTACAATGTTGCATACTGGCTTGACCGTATTTCATGCGGAATCTGCCGCCGAAAACGTACCCGTGTGGCCGGAAGCGTTGAATCAAGCAGGCTACGATACGCACCTTATCGGCAAATGGCATCTGTCCCAGGCGCGTCTGGAACAGGCCTTTCACACTTTTGGGCCTCTGGGACCGGCCGGAATGTTTGAATCCAGTCCTGTCAATGGCCCCGCCTACCATCGCCCAGGTCCGGGCAATCGTTGGAAGCCCTGGGATAAAAGTCAAAAAGGAAACTGGATTAACATGCGCCGCTATCTGGGCCATGGACCGGATAAGATCGCCCACTCCGCCCTGGTATGGGCGATGGCCGCAGAGGAATATTTATCCACAAGAGCCGGTGCTCATCAGCCGTTCTGTATGTACGTGGGCTTTCATATGCCACATGATCCACGGCAGGCGGAAAGAAAATATGTCCAGCTCTATCCGCAAAGACAACAGGTGCTGCCTCCAAATTACCGGCCCTGCCATCCATTCGATCAGGGAGATTTTCACATCCGGGACGAACTGCTGGCGCCATTTCCACGGACGCCGGAGGCCGTGCGGCTGCATCGATCAGAATATTATGCTGCCGTAACGCAACTCGATGCGGCCGTGGGAAGAGTGCTTGCAGCGCTGGATAAATCAGGCCACGCAGCTAATACCATTGTCATCTTTACATCCGATCATGGCCTGGCCGTCGGCGAGCATGGTCTGATGGGCAAGCAGAATCTTTATGATTGCAGTGTACGTGTACCGTTGATCTTTCGCGGCCCCCGTATACCAGTCGGAAAAATCGTGGATGTACCGGTCTATCAGCACAGCATTTTTTCCACAGTACATGAGTTGCTTGGTCTTCCTGTACCGGGCACCGTGGAGTTTCCAAGTCTGGTTGAACTGCTTTACGACCCGCCGCGAAATATGCATCAGGCCTTGTTCTGCCGCTACCGTGATTTTCAGCGCTCGGTGCGAACCCGGGAGCACAAATTAATCTATTATCCTCATGTGGATATGGTGCAGCTTTTTGATCTCCAACGCGATCCATGGGAGACCACCAATCTAAGCCCGTCGGCCCGCTACACCGGCGTACGCAGAAAACTTTGGCGAGTCCTCCGGCAATTACAAAGGAATCTGGATGATCCATTACGTATCTGATACGCCCCGCTCCAATTCGCAGTTCTGGCAATGGATCGCGTATTTTATAGTATTGATGGCGTTTTCGTTGACCTTCGGGGGTTCGGCCACCGGACGTGTCTTTTATATCTCAAAACACGGCAGTGATACGAATTCCGGCCTGAATTCCAGCCGGCCTTTGCGCACTTTTGCCGCGGCCGTCAGGCGAATGCGCCCAGGCGATACCTGCCGCATCTTTACCGGCGTATACCATCAAACATTGACGATTGTCCATTCGGGCCGTGCCGGACAGCCCATCACGTTTGAACCTTATCTCCATAACCACGTTGTGATCGATGCCGCGAATACCATCGTCGGCTGGCAGCAATACTGCAAACATATCTATTCTGCTCTCGTGCCTCACAAATCTGGCTCCGGCTTAATGCAGGTGTTTCTCAATGGACGTTTGATATTACCCGCCCGCTATCCGCCACAAGCCGCAGTCACACCATTTCGCATGGGTGATGCACAAGTTACGGTACCTGCCAGAGGCCAACACCGGTTTGCTACCACCCGGCGGATATATGCCCCGCAATTTGCGGGTCGCCGCCGCAATTATTTTCACGGTGCCTTTTTTGTGGGTTGGGTTGGACCGGCCTGGTCTGTACAAACGGCCTGGGTAAAATCGTCCCGTCGTACTGGATTCCTGAATGTTGCCAACCGCACACTTTGGTGGTTTGCCGGACGTGGCCATGGCTACCTCATAGGCCTTCGTCGCTTTCTGGGCCTGCCTGACGAGTGGGCGTATCATGCTGGTCGATTGTTCCTGGGACTGGCACCGGGCAAATCACCAGCCCGATACCGCATCAGCGTTCAAAAGCGGACATGGTGTGTGGACATCCGGCGACAATCCTGGGTTATAATTCGCGGGTTTTCTCTGCGCGCAGGTGCTATACGTCTAGATGGCAGTCATTGTATTATAACCCATTGCCGGTGCCGATATCCAGGGCAATATAATTGGCCTCGCCAAGCCTATCTACACAACAAAACTCCACAGGCATGTGGTATCGTAGTCATCGGAAACCATAACACGATTCGAAAATGTCGGCTCGCATGGTCTGCCGGAAATGGCATCGTTATTCACGGAAATGACAACCTCGTCAGTCGCAATGTTATCCGGGATATCGATTATTCCGGTACCTATGCCTGCCCGCTGCAGCTTCTCGCCGGGCGCCACAACCTGGTTTTGTTCAATACCGTTTTCAATGCCGGCCGCGATATACTTCAATTTTCTCACCCCCACCATGATGTGATTGAATTTAATAACTTTTACCATGCCGGTCTGCTGTGTCATGATCTGGGGATCATTTATGCATGGGGTACCAACGGCGGCCACACCAGGATCGCCTTTAACTGGATTCATGGCAATCGCAATTCCGGTCCGGATCCCGGAGTATATCTGGACAACGGCTGCCGCAATTTCATTGTGGATCACAATGTAATATGGAATTGTCCCGGTGATGCCGGCGTACGTATTAATGGCCCATGTGCCAACGAAATGATCGTCAATAACACGCTTTTTAATTGTTTGCCGGTTGGCTCGCGGATGTGGGTTTCCCGAACGCCGGCGAATCAGATACATTGGCCGGTGGGAGTCCATTATCAGAGCATGAACAATCTTTATCTGGGCAAAAATCCCGGTCGGCAACTGATCGACCCGCGACGAAACAATTTTCGGCTCAGGCCAGGCGCTCCGGCGCTTCATGCCGGCCACATGGTTGCCGGTATTGCGCCTTTAGTGCACGGCCGACCTCCCGATTTAGGCGCGTACCAACAAGGCCAGCCCTATTGGACACCGGGCGTTACGGGAAGCAGATAGGTTCCACATCTTTGCCACGCAGGTGGATACGATCCGACTCAAACTCTTCAAGATCGGCGCGGTGGTAAAAGTCAGTGTACGCTCATTGGTGCTGCACCTTTCGAGAGCTTATATACCGCAGGAGTTGTTCAAACTGGTCTGCCAACGGCTGGGTAGACTAACGACAGTGTCGGTCGATAAACCAATGAGCGGTTAAACCGTAACAGGCCACCAGGAAAGAAAGGATTGCGTAACCGTTTACAAAAGTGGCGACCGGGCAGGCTGCAAGCCTGTATCACAAGGGGTGTACATAAATATGGCCGTTGGCCAAAATAGAGCCGGTGAAAATGGAACAGAGGATCAGGAGAGCAATCGCGGTTGGGATAAAAGCGTGGCTGGCACAAGCCGGGGCGATCTATCCTGCGGTCACCTGGCCGAATTATCGCACGTGCCATGCGATACTGGCTACGCCGTAACTACCGTAATGCTGGTCTGTCGGCATGGCCGTGAACGGTTACAGGATTGACGCATGAAACAAAAATATAGGTAAAGATGTTGGGGGCCAGAGCCTAACGTGCCGAACGCGCTTACTTGAAAAATTCATCCGGAATAACCTTTGACCATTGCCGTCAGCTTACTTCTGGCTGAAACCTGTTAAATATCCGGGTTAAACACATCCTGCCTGTCCTTGCGCTGTCCACGTTTTCAATGACAATCAAAACGCAACAAGTACGGCCGGGGCGTTTGTCGGGGATCAGCCTGATGACTAAGTCCCCAACGAATGCCTGGTCCAACGCCATCCCGATAATGATCCTCACGGTACGGCCCTGGCGCTGCCGGAGGCATAAGCCCATAGAGTTGCTGAAAATGCAAACCGTCGGCGGCATACTGAAGGGTGGCTCCGGCCGGGCCAACCGGCGACACCAGCGCCGCCACGCCGCTTTCCCGGGGAAACACGCACACCTCATGGCCGCCATCAATCAACGGATTTAGCGCGGATTTAATGTATGGCCCCGTCGGATGGTTGGCAATCGCCAGGCCCATTTTTGTTTCCAGCGGTGAACGCCCGGCGGCCCGGCCCTTATAATACAACCAGTAACCACCGCTTCGTACAATCAGGCACGCGTCATCCACACGATGCGAATCAAATGTCTTTTCTCTACCGGGCTGCAACACCGGATCGGCACCACATCGCTGCCATGGCCCCTGCGGATTTTCGGCCCAGGCTGCGCCGATAGCGGTGGGTGTAGCCTGCGAGCCGCCGTTGTCGTTGTCAAATGGCTCCGGTACGCCGGTGTAATAAAGATAAAAGCGCTTTTCGGCTGCCAGAATAGTCGGAGTGAACACGGCATGCTCGTCCCAGGCTCCCTTGGCCCCCCGGCCCAGGGCTTCACCACACTCCCGCCAGGTTAGACCATCTGTAGACGTCGCAAAGAATATGGTAGCGTTATACCCGCTCGAATCGGTCAGAGATTTACTGTACCACACAAAATATTTATCGCCCACACGTATCACCGGACTCGGGTCGCGCCGCGTGACGCACGGCTCATACGCCATGGCTATCTGATAAGAAAAAAATGCAGGGTTTGGAGCAAGCATTATTTTCATCTTGCTATTATCAATCAACCATCAGGATCAAATTCACAGGCTGCTTTTGCATGCGCCAACGTACCGCCAGGTACCACCAGCCGCCAGACGCCGGCCCCAGCCATTTACCCAAATGCCGGCTGAGGAGGATCGATTACCACGTGGCGCTGGTGGTGTTACGTACCGGAACCATGACCGTGTCAAAAGGCTGTTGCTGCGGCAATAGCGGCGTTTTGGAAAAATATGGGGGGGCACCTTCTCCTATGCCGATTTGGTCGTACGATAGTGTTTGATCGTCGGTCGTAGGCGGCTCAATGACATCCATGGTGAAAATATTGTCATGGTGCTGTCCGCAGTATGGATTATCCTCCCATACCACATGATCATCGCCAAACGCTACATTTTCGCCCGTGCCGGCATGGTTGCCGGAGCTAAAAATAATCGGCCCGGCCGTGTCGTCTGCCAACGTGGTTTTGGTGTTCACTCCGTTTTGACTGTTGGCAGGAGCCATATCACACATCAGCGGCAGGTTGGATAAATTATTATTCATCCACCAATTGCCGATAGGCTCGGCACTTGTGGTGGGCGAGGTTTGCCATGGATAGGCAATAGAATAACTTTCGCCAACTCCGGTGTAGTTCATGTCCTTGCCGGTTGCAGCCACGGCAGCGGTAACGCAAAAGTCCCCATAGGCCCCACCAGCCCCTGGATTGTTGGGAATATACAACAGCGATGGTGCCAAAGCGATGGGGTCTGACGGGCAGATAAACGTTTGCGGTGTGGTTTGGCCATCCAGCACCAACAGCCACATACATGCCAGCGGATTGCCGCAATCATTAACTGTCAGCGCGCCATAACTGCCCGGATAGCCACCGCCGTACCAGTCTTTAATCACCGAATTCGCGGTTTGGCCTGCATACCAATATGTCGGATCGGAGGGGAAATTGTTAAATAAATCGCCCGGTAACGGACCGGGAGTGGCCGGAAACATCTGATTATTGGCCTGAGCATAAGTGATCATAGCCTGCACATTGCTGCGCAAGTTGGCTGCACATACCACCTTGTCTGCATCCTGCCTTGCCGCAGCCAAAGCCGGCAGAAGTAACGCAATCAAAATTGCGATGATGGAAATTACCACCAGTAATTCAATTAATGTAAACGCTGAAATGGTGCGTCGTTTCATGGCCAGGCTCCTTGTAAGGTGTAAGCTGATGACTCACTGCACAAAACCCACCACACCACCGGATCTGGCTGGCGGTACCGTCTGCAATTCCTTCAATAGCCCACACATTGGCAGTGGTGCCTGTCAACATCACCAACAGCCTGATCTCCGCCAGCTCAAAACCACCTTGGGGATGGACCGGTTCTTCTTTCCGTTTCTGTCAAATCGCCACAACCGGCCCGCACCAACCACAGTGTTAAGCCATCCGCTCATATTACCTCCGTGCCCGCCGGCGTGGGCTTAAAATAAGCAGGCCCAAGCCGCCCAAACCCACCAGCGAAATCTCCGCCGGCTCGGGAACAACCGGCGACTGGACCAGCACATTGTCGATCTGAAACGAGGCCCCAGAAACAGGGGTTGGCACGTTGAAGGAATAGTTAAACGAACTATAAGGTGCCAGAGTGTTGGAGAAATGGATGTTTGCTGCAGAATACAACGATTGGCCCGAGATGTTAATAACGTTAAGGTTCCATGACGGAAGGGCGGCATTCTCGGCTGAAAGGCCAAGTATAATCCGGTACCACGTATTAAGACTGGGAGTAAAGCTTGCTGTGACAGCATTGCTCCCATTCTTGTACACCATTGCCGAGGGTGTATTGGGTATTTTGGTTGCTGAAGAACCGAAATTCAAAATGATGTTTCTGTTGTTTAACAAAAAGGTGTCATTGTTGCTTTGGTTGGCTGCTGTAATGTCAAAATCGAAGCTTATTTGGATTGGATCACTGGTCGTAAACCCGCTGAGTGTTGGCGAGAGCAACCCCGTGTTCGCCGATGAGTCCAACAACGCGCTGTTGCCGCCAGTGATATTGGTAAATGCCGACTCAGTGCCGGTGTCTGTAACATCGCCGTTTGGTGCAGTCCAGCCTGCGCCTAAGCCGGTGCCGTTGTTGTTAAAGTTGTTGCTCAGGTAAACCGTGGCCCGCGCCTGCCCCGGCATTCCGGCTCCCGCCGCCAGCGACACCGCTCCGGCCACTCCCGCCAACCACGCCATCTTCTGGCCCGTCATCGTGTGTTTCTTGCTTCGCATAATTAAACTCCTTGTTCCTGGGTCCACTGGTCCAACCCTGGCACTCGACACGACTGTGCATTGCCCTCAGACCAAGACCAACAACTACAAAACGTCAGCAAGCCACATCAGCCTGCCATGGATGTCCAAAATGTAACACAAAATCACCGCCGTGTCAAGCAAAAAAACTCCAAAAAATAAATATTATTTTGGAATAAGATTATTCCAATATATTGCGCTTGCATTGTCATTTTTGCAGGTTATGATTGGTTCGTTCGATTGCGGCTGCGAACCTGGCCCACAGCTATTACCAGTGGTCGAATTGGGTATAACCGCCACCGCTTAGCAGCTTATCCGCAGCCCGCAAACGCTGTCGTTGGAGTTTTCAAATGGTCCTGCAGCCCGGAAAATATCTTTTGGAGAATAACACCATGACGATCTCTCAAATTCCTTTACCGTCCACAATGCTCCAGATAACACCGGAAAATTCCGGCCAGCCCGTCATGACGACTCAACCGGTTTCCCGCCGCCATTTTGTACGCGAAATGCTCGCCACCGGCACCGCACTATCTGTAGCTTCTCTTGCCTCCCCACCTCTTGAGGCATCCATACGCAAGTTGCCACACTCAACCATATTTGGTGGCTTTGATGTGCCATCTCTGCATGAGGCCCGGGCTATTGACGCCCATGCGGTACGGTTGATTGTGCCCATTGTAGTGCTGCAAAAAATACTTCCGCAGGCACTGACGGCCCAGGCCGGCCATGGCCCGTGGCCCTGGTCCTTTGCGGTCATCCGGGCTCTCCATAAGGCGGGTATCAAACCGGTGGTAACGTTTTTGTGGGGCAATTGGGGACAAGCCTTGCCTATACCCGCAGTGAATTCACCCCGCGGCCGGCAATGGCTGCAACTGGTTCGGCAATTCATGCACATCATGGGTGATCAACTCTACTACGTAACACTGGATAACGAACCTTTAACCTTTCTTAAAGAGTCCAATTGGCACCGATCTGCCAACGGCACCATTCCTGTATTGACCTGGTACTCCGCCGTGGCCCGGGAAATCCACAAAATCCGCCCCACCCTGCCAATTTCTGCCCCGGCCATTAACATTCTCCCGCAGGTGATGAGCTGCAACGCCGCCTCTACCAACTGGATCAAGGCTTGTACCGGTTTTACCCATGACCTGTGCGCGTGGACCAATCGCAACAGCCATATTTCCGCCCTGGACCTGCATCTTTATGTTAAAGATGTTGCCTCCATGCACCGGCAACTAACCTTCGCCCGTACACTCACCGATAAGCCATTCCTAAGTACCGAATGGAGCCAAAGCCCGGTACTCAATGACTGGATCAAAAAGCCACTCGATGGTCATTTTGCCTCTCATTGGAAACAGCCCGCCAAACTCACTAACGCCGACTACACCCTCGCCTGCATGCAACATCCCGTAGTTCTGGAACAATGGAATGATTTCATGGCCACCGCCCCGCTAAGCCCCACCTTTATGCAAAAGTCCTGGCAATTGATGCGCCGGAATCGCGTGCTGCTTAGCGCCTATTCCGGCGGACGACAATATAAAATTATCGGCAACCCCGTGCGCGCCGCCAAATATGCTCAGTATGCACTGACCATGCTCTATGCCAACGCCACGGTGGTACCAGCGCATGGCCAATGGCAACCCAATTACAAACTGGTGCAATGGTTTAAGGCGGTGGCCGACGAAAATAGCTGACCGGCCCAGGCGAAAAAGCCTTATTTTCGCCCGTTCTCATCATAGCCTGGCCAAAGTCAGCCAAAGCCGTTATTGAAGCAGCCCATACCTCCAGCGGCGATAGATTTTACGGCAACGGATGCGGCGCACCCGATATTTTCAAAGCGATAACCGTGGCCACAGGATCGGGCATTTTGCCGGGCAGATACAACAAACAGCCGCGTGGTTCATTTTTCACTTTTACTTTCACTTGCGGGAACCCAAGTACATACGCTCTTTGTATTTTATTGCGTATCGGCACCAGCAGTGGCTGGTGATGAGGCCAGCGGGTAACTTCTAAAAATAGCATTCCCGGTTTTTGCGTCGCATAACCAAATGGTAAAGCCTTGGCAAATGGCGTGCGATGCGAACCATAAATGGCCTGGCCGTTTACTTTAAGCCACTTACCTATCGCCCGCATCCGCTGAACTTCCGGTTGCGGGATGAGGCCTTTGCCCGTGGGGCCTACATTCAGTAGAAAATTTCCGCCTCCGCTGGCGCATTTGATCAGGTTGGTAATTAGTATTGCCGGCGTTTTCCAGTGATGATCATCGCGTTTATAACCCCAGGTCCCGTTGATGGTCATGCAGGTTTCCCACGCGCCCGGCAAGCCCTGTGGCGGAATGTGCTGTTCCGGAGTTTTGTAATCTCCCAAGCCATAATCCAGCCGATTGTTGACAATCACCGTTGGATCCAGCTTACGCACATCATCAAACACCTGCTTGGCATAGGAATAGGTCCAGCCGGCAATATGCCGGCCGTGCCGTGTTACCCACGGTTTCACATAGAAATTATCAAACCAGATGATGCCTGGATGGTATTGGCGGATCAATTCGCCCACCTGCCGCTGCACATAATGCACGTACTTTTCACCGCCGCCATTGGCGGTAAACCGCATGGGCTGCCACGTTGGATGCCCCTGATTCGGATTGCCGATAGCCGGCAGCGTGTAGCGGCTATGTCAGTCCTGAATCGAATAATAGGTGCAAAAGCGGATGCCGTATTTTTTGCAGGCTTTCGCCAGCATGGCCAGCGGATCCTTGTGCCAGGGTGTGTCATCGACTACGTTAAAATGCGTGGCCCTGGTATGGAACATGCAAAAACCGTCGTGATGTTTTGAGGTGATCACGATGTATTTGACCCCCGCCCGCCTGGCCATGCGGACCCACCGGTTCGCGTTGAAATCAACCGGATCAAACTGTGCAGGCAGCGTGCTTTAGGCTTTCCGTGTCAGATGAGCCTGATCCATGATCCACGCGCCATCTCCAGGTATGGATTTGCCCTGCCAATAGCCCGCTGCCTGGCTGTAAATACCCCAGTGAATAAACATGCCAAAGCGAGCCTGCTTCCACCAGCGCATATCTGCGGTATGTTCCCTGCCGGCAGGGCTTGCTGCCTGGGCCACCCGGCACGCGCTGCCTCCAGCCAGGGCCAATATAATTACCGACACCGCAACTACGTTCAATTTCCGAAATTTTAACACTATGATAACTCCTTCAAGAGTAGTAACCACTTTTTTCAACACCGCGTCAAGACCGCCTAATCGCCGGCAGCCAGCGTCCACATTCCTTAAGCTTTTCCCCAAGGCATCAAAATACTCCTTGGCGTGCAAATTCGCTGCCGCCGGCAGCATTCACTTGCCCGTCTTCTGCGGACGGTATTGCAGCCAGGTCGTAGGGATTGGCTGTTTCTTTACACCCGGACCGGAAATCTCCAGGTTCGGCCTGACCCCATCCCAGATGTAATCGCGGATGCCCGGATAATTCAGCCGCTCGGTTGAATTCGTCCGGTAATCGATATACACAATCTTAAACTTATGCATCCCTTTGGCCAAAGCCACGCTCCAGTTGCCAAAAGCGTGAACGCGCTCGGATGGATTCCACTCGATTAACTGCTGGCCTACATATACCCGCAACTGGTAGCCAGGATCTGTGCTGGCAATGTAATAAACTTTGGGCGCATGCAGGGTATACACCCCGGTTGTCGGCACGTTTAAATAACCATGATACACTAGCGCGTAATACTTTTTGCGCGGGGCTGCCGCCATTCCCACCGGCGGATTGTCGGCGGGAATAAATTTCATGGCCCACAGGTGGCCCACCACGCCGGTTTTCTGGGGTTTGAGATTTTGCAGGTTCAACCACATCTGTTGCCAGCCGGCCTGATAATATGCACATTCTACGCCAGGCTTACAAACTCTGGCCATCCAGAAAGGCAATGCCGGCTGCACGTGAATTTTATGAAATATCGCCTCGGTAGCAGGGGTGGCATGGATGCCGCTTAAGGTCATCGGATTGGATGTTACTCCCGGTCGATAGGCCCGGGCCTGCACCTTGGCGGTGTGATCAAGGGTAAAGGGCCTGGTGTACAAAGGTGATTGTGGCGTTGGATTGGCCCCATTGGTGGTATACCGAATTTCTACGCCCGCAGTAGGTGTACTTAGGGTTACTTTCAAGTGTCCAACAAAGGCCGTGGTATCAGGCATAATTTTCACCGGTACAATCGGCCGATGAATCGGATGCACGTCGGCTAATCTGCCGCCCACCAGGTGGAATGCAAAGTTGCGGTAGCCTGCATGCACCGCTTTCCCTCCCACGCTGATGCTGCTGCAACCCAGGGCCATGCCCTGGCTGCCGGCCAGAAGCAGCGCCCGTCCATGGATCGTCATTTGCGGCAAAGATAAAACATCCTCCGCCCTGGGCGAAGCCAGATACGCCACCTGCAGGCCATCGGGTGTTACCGCCTGAAAACCAATTCCTTGTTTGCCGCTGGTGATTTGATGCAGTTTTTTCATGCCCTGGGTGGATCCCGGTGGCACCACCAGAATCGCCGTAACAATTTGCTGGTTACCCCTGCCATGCCATTTCACGGCAATGCGATCCAGGTTTGGATGAACATAAAATTTGCGTGTTTTCCAGACCATGGGCGGCTGAACGACCAACTTTGAAGAATAAGCCAGATGGGCCAGACTGAATTGCAACAACTGCATATTGGCCTTGGGAATCGGCCTCCACTTGCCATGCCCATTGGGCTGGTCCGTGATGATGGACCTGTCCGCCGCATTGATATGAATATGCGATAGCTTAAATGCTCTCGGATATGAAGAAGGCGTCGGCGAAATCGGCAAACGCCAGATCTGCGTGTAGTGGTTATTCTTTTTGGTAAGCAGCCGATCGGTAACAATCCACAGCTTTGCCCGGCGTACCTGCATCACCTGTCGCTGAAATATCACCCCGCCAAAGGTTTGGGCCTTGGTCAGGGTGCCCTGCATACTTTGATCCGGGCCGTACGGGCCGGCCACGGTGCGCGGACGCTGCAAATCGCCCCAGCGGCCGGCGTAAATGCCCTCGGCCAGGTTCAGCGTGGAAGAGGCATACCACAGCCAGGGAGCCGGAGTGTGCCAGGCGTGAACTTCATAAGATTTATGGCCTTCCGGCGACGGAACTTTATAGATGCCGGTCTCAAAAAACTGGTTAAAACCATTCACTTTCATCGGCGAAGTTGGGTACATATAATGGCCGGTGGTATTGTTCACCAGCAAGTCCTGACCATAAGCTGCCAGGCCAAAACTGTTGTTATCACTGCGACCACGATAAGCTCCGTAACCCGGCGGATGCGGCGAGCAAAACAAGGCTCCATAACTACTGGTGGGCTTCCACCCATCGCGTATAATGGCCAAGCCGATATAAGGAAACCAATCGCAGGTATACGGCGGCGCAACGCCCGCCGTAGGATTAAAGATGGCCTCCATAATCGCCGCATTTACCGGATTATTCCAGGCCTGAGGCGCATATGGGTAGGGCATTGCACCGGCCCGACGCTGATCTCCTCGGAACGTGATGGGCCACTCACCCTGCGGAGTTTGCAGATGTGTTAAAAATGTATTTTTGCGGCGCAGCAGACGCTGCACATCCTGATGAAAAAATGGATTGTTGGCCACCGCCGATTCCCAGGAAATCATCTGCCAGGGTGGCACCATCAGGCAGCGTGAATCCAGCAGTCGCATCATCCACCAGATATTGGCATAATCAAATTGATCATACCAGGGGTCTTCCTGCGTTTCCGAGCCGTCGCGGAACGCTTGTGTGGTTTCCACATTTTCAATGCTGCGCCGGGCAATGTTGCGAAACAACGTGGCCGATCCGCTAAACTCGTCAAACACAACCGGGTTAATCAGGCCAGCACTGGAAGCCGGTGTCCAATTGTGAGTGTTGGAACGAATATAAGCTACGCCGGGCAGCAGACATTCCAGGTACATTTTTCGCAAAGCCACCGCAAAAAGCGCCGGCGGCACATACTTTTGAATATCTGGATTCACACTTTTTATACCTTCCAGCAAGCGCATAAAGCTGATGGGCATTGCGCCGAGTTGGGCATTAACGCCATCCGGCACAAACAGCGGATTGAGTTCTCCCAGGTAATGACAATGCGTACACCAATCCTGCAGGTATGCCGCCCAGGTTATCAGGTATATCTTTTTATGGGTAAGCATGTAGGCTTGGACCAGTGGATTAAATCCACCCAGCGTGAAGAGCTCCGGATTAGGATTCACCTGCCAGTGATGCAATTGCGGATGCTTTAACATGGCCGGTACACGCTGGCCGGCGGGAAATGGATAATTCCAGTTGACTGTGCCCGGCGGACCGATATGAACCTCCTGCCCATTAAGGTTCATGATACCTTTGACCAGATCATTGGCCGCAGCCACAATTGTTTTTGGCGGCGTGTGGGCGCTAAACAGCGGCGGAACGCAGTAAAAAGGCCGGCAACCCCACGCCAGATACGGACTGGCCAATGCACTGGGCAGACCATAATTCTGCGGGGCCGTAAACTTGCTTAGGTAATAACTGTAAAAAGTGTCCAGCGCCCGGCGATAGTGCCCGGCTGAATATAGTTTGGAAACCTGCACCAGTTGCGGCCGAAAGCGCAGTGCATCCTTCGCCATCTGACCCGGATTTAACTCCAGCAGTTGCAGCAGCCGTTGGGCCGCCAGAGTATCTGGTTTGGCGGTTTGACCCGCCTGGGCCGCCCGGCACGCGCTGCCTCCAGCCAGGGCCAATATAATTACCAGCACCGCAACTACGTTCAATTTCCGAAATTTTAACACTTATGATAACTCCTCAAGAGTAATAACCACTTTTTCAATACCGCGCCAAGATCACCTAATCGCCGGCCGCCACACTCCACATTCCTTCCGGTACAGCCAACGCTCCCCGGCCGATAGTTTGGGCATAGTGCAGATTTTTATATGGCCGTCCAAAAACACCGCAGTTGCACTCCACCGCTTGGGGTTATCGGTTACCCTTCAATTTTATACTACCATGTGTTCCCATGGATAGCAAGGATAAATAATTAGAAGTTGGATAGTTATTTTGGAATAAGCTTATTCTATATCACATAGGATGATACTAATTTCTTCTCCAGGTGATATGCACATAACCCCGATGTTCAGCGTCGCGGCGATCCTGATCGCTGCAGACAGAGGCTCTCTCAAGCGTATCGTCGCCATCAATTCCACGAGTTGGGCATAAGAGATTGGATTACCCTGCCTCTCATTTACGCAGGTGACAGAGGCATTATGCTATTGAGCGGATTTTGGCCACCCCGCGATGGCGTGCAATGGCCACTGCGTGCCTCCCTGTGCAGCAACTCTTACCAATGAATGTTTCAGCAGTTAAGTTTCCAAGAACCTGCACGTTGCCAATGGCACATGGATCAAACGGGGTGCCATGCGGCCTATTAAGCTGCGCCAGACACAATATGGCATAAAAGACGTTTCGCCTATGAACTTGCTGTCAGAGCCAACGCCGTAGGCTGCCGCCGATCGTCGTACAGACTGTTAAAAGCTACCGGTGTGTTAACGATGGATGTAAAGCCGGCGGGCAGAGCGGCTGTGGGTCATCAGGTAAGGATTATCAGGTCAATGGCCTTGGCCGCAACCATGCCGGCAGCAACACGTTGTGCATCAGATGCGGTGTAAATCGAGGCTCTTTTCAGTCGCCGGCGGCAACCGTCCATGCGCCACGGGGAACGGCGACCGTACCGGTGCCAACGGTGTCCTGGTAGCGTTTATTTTCCACATGCCAATCAAGGTATAAATAATTGTACGTGCCGCCGCTATGCGGCGGTGTCAGCAGTTGGCCCGTCCAGGCATCCTGATACTGGTTACGTACAAAATTTGGTGGCGATGTGTTGCCCTGAAAAGCCCCGGCCGTTGCAGAAGGCGGGTCGGCAAACTGATCACAGAAGCCAAAGCTGTCGGTGCAATAAAGTGTGCCCGATGGGTCAGGCAGTGAACTGCCCGTCGGCCCTTGGCCGGTACTGTAAGGTGCCTGCCCCGGAGCAATAAGCCCATAAATTCCGGGACCGCCAGGCGTAAAAATGGGGCCTTGAACAATGGCATACGACAATGGGGCTTGATTATAGAGATAGGACGCTCCAATTTGGCTGGCGCGAATATCATCCGGGCACATAAAAACCGGCAATCGCATCGTCGCCGGAAGATCGTGGTTGATCTGCTGCGGCGTCAGCGATCGGCCGCTCAAAAACTCATACAACTGCTTATCCCACGTAAGCATGCCTGAATAAGCTGGGGGGCCGTAGTTTTGCTGGCAGGGGATAAAATCATCGTACGTACTTTCATACATTTGGGCAGCCAGGCCGATCTGTCTTAAGTTCGATTCGCAGTCTACCGTATACGCCAGTTGTCTTGCTGCCCCCAGTGCCGGCAGTAAAAGAGCGATTAAAATGGCAATGATCAAAATCACCACCAGCAGTTCCACCAATGTAAAGGCTTTCTGATTCCTTTTTGGCATGGCTGCCACCTGATTTTCATCAACCGCCGAGCACCTGGGCCGCCCAAAAACGTAGCAGTTACACTCCACCTCTTTGGTTATCGGCCATCCTTATCATCATCCTAACATGATTTCCCGTTCATGGCAAGGAAAATGAATCAGACTATAAACACAATATATTGGAATAAGTTTATTCTGAATTAAATTGAATGATGCTAATTCCTTCTCTCCGCGATATTCTGTTATAATTCAGTGGTTCCGCGTTGCGGCCATGGCACGGAGATACACTCTATGAAAGCGTTGTTTTTGGTGCTGGATACCGTCCGGCAGGATTACCTGGGGTGTTACGGAAGCCCGTGGGTAAAAACACCCAATATTGACCGTTTGGCAGGCTGCGGTCTGCAATTTGATAACCATTGGGTCGGTTCGCTGCCTTGTATGCCGGCCAGACGGGAATTTACCACCGGCCAGTATAATTTTATCTATCGCGGTTGGGGCCCTGTTGAACCCTACGATGATGTCCTGCCCCGAATCCTCCAGAATCAAGGCATTTTTACCCATTTATTAACCGATCATTACCATTATTTTGAACTCGGCGGCGAGAACTATCACACCGCATTTAACACCTGGGAGCTGTTCCGCGGCCAGGAATATGACCCCTGGGTTTCTCTGGTCGATCGCCCCGCCATGCCGGAAAGACTTGATCCTCGTGTAACCCCACGCGATGACCAGAACTATAAAAACCGTCTGCGCCAACTGCGGGAAGAAGATTTTTCCGGCCACCGCACGGCCGCCAGTGCGATACAATGGCTGGAAGATAATCGTCATGCGGATAATTGGTTTATGCAGGTGGAGATATTTGACCCGCACGAGCCTTTCTATTGCACCCAACAATATCGCGACTTGTACCATGATACCTGGGACGGTCCTCTTTTTGACTGGCCCAAATATGACGTGGTTAAAGAATCCCCGGCGGCGGTCGAGCACATCCGCAAATGTTACGCCGGTCTGCTTACCATGACGGATTTCTGGCTGGGCAAAATACTCGCCAAGCTCGAGGAAATTGGTATTTTCGATGAAACCCTGATCATTTTCACCACCGACCATGGTACCATGCTCGCTGAACACGGCTTCTGGATGAAGGTGTTCATGCCCGTTTACCGCGAAATTGGACGAATTCCCCTGATTATAAAACCACCCGGTGGCAACCCGTCGTCAGGCCGCATCAGTACCATGACCCAGACCATTGACATCATGCCCACTTTTCTGGACTATTTCGGTGTGCCCCCACCGCCGTTTGTCCATGGCCGCTCACTTCGGCCCGCCATCGCCGGCCAGCCCGTACGCAAAGACGGTATTTTGGGCTATTTCGGCATGGCCACCAACATTACCGATGGCCGCTATTTTTACATGCGTAATCCTATCAATCCCGATGGCGGTCCGCTCCATGCCTATACCGCCATGCCCGTGGCCGGCATGAATAGATGGTTTCCACGGTCCGTGCATGAACACATTGAAATGGGCCGGTATTTTGGCCATACCTATAACTTGCCACTGTATAAAATTCCCACGCCGGGCCGCGTACCCCAAGCCCCCACGAAGGAGGACGGATATGACCGGCCGCATCAGTTATGGGATTTACTCCACGACCCTAACCAGCAACATCCGCTGACCGATGAGGGGATTGAAAGCCATTTTATTCAGCGGCTCAAAGCCCATCTGAAAAATTATGAAGCCCCGCTGGAACAATACACCCGGCTGGGCCTTACGCCATAACCAAGACGCACAAAAGCCGGTCGATAACCCAGCGGGACAAACGGTTCCGTTGGGCCGATTTGTAGTTGCGGCTATTTCATAAACAGTTCAATCACCGGTACCGTAACCTGGGGCCGCTGCACCGGCAATTCCAGGGTCAGCGTTTCCGGTGTGGCCACACCCTTAAAATGCAGCCCATGGTGGCCGTCCTGATGAAAGTTTATTTCCGAACCGTCATTGAGCAACTGGGCGTATGCCACCCGATTCTTGAATCCATCCAGGTGCAGATGCCGGAATGGCCACGCCAGTACATGCACGTACATGCGCTTCCGGGCCGCATTCCAGGTCAATCGACAATCCTGCGGTACCGGAAATTCCGCCGGCGCAGCTCCGCAGCCGTAAATAGATCGGCTGTGCAGATCCATCCATTGGCCGATGCCGCTTAGCCGCTCCATCGTCCGTTCATCAAAAGTGCCCCGGGATGTGGGGCCTACATTCAGCAGCAGATTGCCATTTTTACTTACTGTGTCAACCAGCATTTCCACCAACTGCCCCACACTTTTCCATGATTGCTCATCCCGGTGATAACCCCACGAACCCGAAAAGGTGTGGCACGCCTCCCACACCACGGGCCGCCCGTCCACCACCACCCCTTGCCGCGGCACCACCTGTTCCGGCGTTTTGATGTCCCAGCTATCCGGCAGGTCTATGCGGTCGTTGAGCAGCACCTTCGGCTGCAACTTACGCACCAGTTTGTAGAGCTTCTCGCTTTGCCAGTCCTGGCGACCCTTGCCGGAGCCATCCGGCTTGGGGTAGCTGAAATCAAACCACAGCACATCAATTTTGCCGTAGTGGCTCAGCAATTCCCGCACCTGCCCATGCAAATACGCGGCATACTTGGCCTGATTGCGCCCCTCGTTGAGCTTGGCCCGATCCGGATGGTCCCGCAGCGGCCCAATGTGTGGATCAATCACATACTGGTCATGGTGCCAGTCAATCAGAGAATGGTACAAGCCCACCCGCAGATCCCGTTGGCGAAACGCCTCCACCATGGGACGCAGCAGGTCACGACCGGCCGGCGTGCGCGTGGCCTTGTAAGGGGTAAGCTTGGAATCCCACAGGCAAAATCCTTCGTGATGCTTGGTGGTAATCACAAAATACTTCATCCCGGCGCGGCTGGCCGCATCCGCCCAGGCCTGCGGGTTATACAGGTCTGGATCAAAGCGTGAAAAGTATTTTTTTTCATAGTCCTGGGGCGAAATTTTTTCGTGATGCATCACCCATTCGTGCCGGGCCGCCATGGAATACAACCCCCAGTGAATAAACATCCCAAACCGATCCCGCACAAACCATGAGCTTTCGCCCACTGTTTTGCGTGGCTGCAGCATTTCCGTCATGTAACCGCCCAATCTTTATTAAAGTGAACCGATGTTCTTTCGCCGTTTTATCGTCAGCATGCCAATGCCGGCCATCGCCATCAGCGCCAGTGTTGCCGGCTCCGGAATGTCGCTGCCCTGCACCGTCAGCGTGCCGGTACCAGAGAAATAAGTGGAACCCAAATGGCCCGCGCCGTAGACGCCCGCTCCCTGGCTTACGCCATTGAGGTACAGGGCTTTAACGATATCTGTAACGGTGTTGCTGTAATTTAAGTCCATGATGGCACCACTGGTTATGGACACGGTACTGGTGCTGGCCAGAAAGTTGGAATTAATTTCCAGCGTACCGGCATTCACAGTGGTATTGCCATTGTACGTATTTGCAGTGCTGGCCAGGTTCAGCATACCTGATCCCTCTTTGATTAAACCGCCATCGGCGGTGGCATCACTTACCAGCGCCTGATCAATAGTAACCTTGTTGCCATCAGTATTAATAACCGCCCCGCCAGCCAGCACATTCCAGGTGGCGGCGGTGCTGGATGCGATGGTGTCCGCAGCGGAAAATTCCAGCGTTCCACCGTTGGAATTGATTACGGCCGTGCCGTTAGTGGTGCTGTTAAATAGAAGGCCAGGCATTGTAAGCGTGCCTGAATTGAGGTTAATGGTACCGGTGTTTGTCGAGCCGGCATTATTGACCGTGATTACACTGGAGAAGGTTGCGCTACCCCCCGCTACGGTCAACGCCCCGTTATAGGTGTCAGTCGAGATGCGCGGGCCGGAGGCTCCGACGGCGTTAACAGTCAAAGTGCCGCCAGTAGAAATGGTCGTGTTACCGGCACCTCGGTACCAACCGTTGTAGGCAAGTGTGCCACCGCTGATGTTGAATATGTTGGTTACATTCTCTATTGTCACGCTACTGCTACTGCCGAGGGTTAAACTGCCGCCAGTCATGGTGACGGTACCTTGTAAGGCGTAGCTATTGCCCTGAAACGTGTAGTTACCGGCCTTCAGGTCGATAATGCCATTAATGCCAATCAGCCCGCCGGTAAATGTATCTGTTCCACCAGAGGTGTCGTTAAGAACGATGGCACCACTGCCGGCATTGAGTGTAAGGTTGCCATTGCCAGCTATAGTGCCATCAAGAACAATTGTTCCGGATGAGGTTTCGCGCACGGTTGAGTTACCGCTGAAATTCAGATCGTTATTGACGGTCTCGGTTATTCCGGAACCGGCCCCGCTGTACACGCCGTACCCGGAGGATACTCCATTACTGGTAATGGTCAGAGCGTTGCCGCTCAGTGTAAATGAATCCGGGCCACCAGAAGCCGGGTAACCAAACGCCAATTCCGCAATCGACAAGCCGCTATTGTCGTTATAGCTCGTCAGAGAAGTACTGGTGCCGAAAGCCACCGTATCGCCGGTGCCGGGAATACTGCCTCCGCTCCAGTTGGCCGTGTCTGACCAATTGGTATTGCCGCTTCCACCACCGCCCGTCCACGTAGCCGTAGTGGCTCGCGCCGCTGTGCCCGAAGCGGCAATGCCCGCAGTTGCCACCGCCGCTGCCAGTGCCAATGCTACATACTTAGATGATTTGAATTCCGTTCGCATGATTCAATCCTCCAATGCAAACGCCCTCTAAAAACCACAGGCAAAGCAAACACCGCCTCATCTGACCGTTGGCTCATTTCCGGAGCCGCCAGTGTTACTACGTTGACCAGCATACAGCATTTATAGGCCTTGTCAAATAAAAAAGCTACAAAATTTAAAAGTTTTTTTGGAATAACTTTATTCCATATAGTTTAAGTATGGTCAAATGACGTTTAGTGCTCATTCGCAGTACTATTTTAGGATATAGCGGCGCGGATCGTATTATGAATCGCAGCTTCAGTGATCCGTGGATCCTAAAAACAGCGCTATAAAAACTCTTTATTTTTGTTTCTGCGTCTTCGACTGGCGTAAGTAGCAGCATGGCGTATCTGGTAGGAAGCACAACAATGAAGCAGCCACCGTCGCGTACAATAGTACCGCTGCCATAGTTCGGTAGCGATCATCGCCACTGCCCGCCTCTTGACACCGTGGGCGATCTTTCGGCCATCCTTTGGGCAGATGCAGGTCACTTTGCAACATGCAACAAAATGGATTCGAAGGCTGGTTATCCATAAAAAAATAAATGCTGGCCAAACACGAAGTTATCAATCCTGCCGGTCTCACCACAATACTCACGCTGCACGCCGGGCGTGTTGTCCCTACGTTTGGCGTGCCCGCTATCCTCTATGATTCCAATGTACCCTCTGGACAACGCTGAACCACGTGGTCCACAAGCATACGGTCCATGCGGGCATGATCTCAGATTTAAAAGGCCAAGAACTCCTGTAACGTGCGAACGGCCGTGCCGGTGGCCAACGCAATGGGCACAGTGCTCTTACGATCCAAATCCGCCATCAAACCCGGCAGATAGCTGCAAAACTGTCGGAAGGTGTTGTGTCGCTTCAACCAAAGCCAATATCCCTTGATATACTTCACCAACGCCGGGACCAAGGACCATAATTGTTGGGCATCCATGCGGTCTCTGCTTGCATCTGTCCTTGCTCACCGGTCATCCAAAATAAAATCTTCCATTTTATAGCGATGTCGTTTCAGCAGGTGGCGGCTATTACGTCGGGTTAAGCCGCGTCGAACGATAACCATGATCTGTGCCTTGATTTCAGTGGGTAGTAGAGAGTGCTTTTCTTTTATAAAGGTAAATTATTGTTCCAATGCAACACTTTTTGCAACGACAGCATTGGAAACTGGCGGATTTGCTGATGTTTTTGTATACTGTTCAGGGTTGTATCGCCCATAACGAGAATACATCATTCATTCCGATTTAATGCAATTCGACGGACCGATCGGGTTTGAAGCCTGGCCGTGGATCACAAACAAAACTGAAAACCGACATGATGAAGACTGCCTCAAAAAACGATACCTCTGACACGGGTGGTTTCTGGTGGAAACGCCAGGGGCTGGTGTTTATTGGTCCGCGCAAGATTCCGCCGGCAGGGCGGCTGCGCGAACTGGCGGCATGGGTGGCCGTGGTTGCGGCGATTACCCTGATGGTGGTCGGGCTGCTGATGCCACAGCGTTTGGGCCTGGCCGACAATCGCATTATTTACTTGGCAGGGCCGGCATTGGTGCTGGCGGCGGTGATTCATTTGTTTTTGGTTTTGAGCTGGGTGCGCGGGGCTTGGGCCGTAGCGGGGCCGGGTGGGCTTAAGCTTGACGGTCGAAGATTGCCGTGGTCGCAGGTGGCCCGGCCACGGGTGGAAAGTGTCCATTGGCAGGGGTTTATGGAAGCGTCACTGGTGGTGGATGTGACCTGGAAAATTGGTCCGGATCAGTCGGTGGAAACCGTGTCCCTGGTTCCAGCGGGGGTAACGGATGAAGCGGATATGCAGCGGTTGCTGATAGAAATTCGCAAGTTGATGCGGCAGGAGAGTGTGGATTGCTACAGCTAAATCCGCCTTGCCAGCCCAGCGTGTTATACTGTTGCTGTTGCTGCTGCCGATGAACCAGCGGCTGCTAAAAACCGCCCCGGAGATTGCTTTTGGAAATGTCCACGCTTGATTCTTTACTGCCTGGCAATACTGGAATTGTACCGGTTGGTTGCGGGCAGACACTGGCTGAATTTGCGGCTGCTGGAGGAATGGCGAGGGAATCCGCACGCGGCATCTACTGTGATTTTTTACGGCAAACATCGTTGGCGCACATGGCGGCGGTAACGCGGGTGGAGCAAAGCGCCGGAGGCATTAAGTTTTGTCTGCAGGACGGGCGGTCCGGGGCGGCTGCACTGGAAACGGAATCGGTGATTGTGCCGATGCAAAGCTTTCATGGGCATCGCTGGTATACCTTATGTCTTTCCAGCCAGGTTGGTTGTCGGATGGGTTGCACTTTCTGCCAGACGGGGCGCATGGGCCTGCTGCGCAACCTTTCCGCGGCGGAAATTGTGGTGCAGTTGCTGGTGGCCCGGGGCATTTTGCATCGGCTGGCGGGGGCCGAATTGCCTGTGCGTCCGCTGAATACGTGCGACACGGCCATTCGTAATCTGGTGTTTATGGGCATGGGCGAGCCGCTGGATAATTTTGACGCTGTAGTGCAGGCGATTCGGGTGTTCACCGATACCTCCGGGCTAAATATTCCCATGTCGCGCATTACCGTTTCTACGGTGGGGCGAATTGACGGCCTGAAAAAGTTGGCGACCCTGAACTGGCCGCATCTGCGTCTGGCCATTTCTCTCAATGCCGCCGATGATGATCTGCGGAGCCGGTTGATGCCCGTCAACAAGGCCATGCCGCTGGCCGAGCTTCGCCAGACGCTGCTGGAATATCCGCTGCCGCGGCGGGGGCGCTTTCTAATAGAATACGTGCTGATTAAAGATATCAACGACCGGCCGCAGGACGCACTGAACATTGCCCAATGGTGCCGGCCGTTGCCGGTAACGGTCAATGTGATTGCTTACAACCCGCAGCAACCGGCGGAATTTGCAACACCTGGCGAAGATAAATTGATCGCTTTTGTCGGCCAACTGCGAAATCTGGGCATTTTTGCCAAACGCCGTGTAACCCATGGCCGGGATTTAATGGGTGCCTGCGGCCAGTTGGGCAATCTCAATTTACAACGAGCGTAACCGGGCGGTCTTCTAATTTCTTCATTCGCTGAAGGGAGACCATGTGATCCGAGATTCAATTGCGTTGTTGGCCGTTGGTGCCGGTGGGGGTGATCATTGATATTCCGTCCGGATGCCGCCACAATAGAGGTTGGCACCTCAACCGGTGGCCGGAGGTTATTTATGAAACGCATCGAAATATATGACACTACATTGCGCGATGGCAGCCAGGGGGAGGGAATCTCTTTTTCGGTGCAGGACAAACTGCTGATTGCCCGCAGGCTCGATGAACTTGGGGTGGACTTTATCGAAGGCGGCTATCCGCTTTCCAATCCCAAGGATGAGGCTTTCTTCCGCGAGGCGCGTA
The DNA here is from genome assembly GCA_021790385.1 of Planctomycetota bacterium. GTDB lineage: Bacteria > Planctomycetota > Phycisphaerae > WQYP01 > WQYP01 > JABEVA01. The sequence goes on along the minus strand of JAJYDW010000005.1, from coordinate 24,951 downwards.
CGCTGGGTCTGAAAACCTCGCGGTTGGTGGCTTTTGGCATGACCCGCCGCAAGGGAATAAAACCCCAGGAGGATACCGGTTTAAACGCCCTGCGCGATGCCGAAACCGAATATGTTACCGTGGTCGGCAAAACCTGGGATCTTCACGCCACCGAGGTGTTGGGCGTTACATTGCAGGAAAATCTCGATATGATCGGCGAAAGCGTGGCTTACCTGACCCGGCTGGGTCGCAAGGTGATCTACGATGCCGAGCATTTTTTTGATGGCACCGCGGCCAATCCGGAATATGGCCTGAAAACGCTGGTGGCCGCAGCCCAGGCTGGCGCGGTGCTGGTATGCCTGTGTGATACCAATGGCGGCTCGCTGCCGCTGCGGGTGGCGGAATTTGTAAAAAAAGCCGCGGAAAGTGTTTCCGTTCCGGTGGGCATTCACACCCATAACGACAGTGGCCTGGCGGTGGCCAATTCGCTGGTGGCGGTACGGGCCGGAGCGGTACACGTGCAGGGTACCATCAATGGCCTGGGTGAGCGCTGCGGCAACGTGGATATCACCACGGTGATTGCCAACCTCCGGCTGAAGATGGAAATGGATTGCCTGCTGCCCGAATCCCTGCATCATTTAACGGAAGTGTCGCGGTTTGTATATGAAATTGCTAATCTTAATTACCTCAACAATCAGCCGTTTGTAGGAGCCAGCGCCTTTGCCCACAAGGGTGGAATGCACGTTCATGCGGTGAACAAGCTTTCGCGTTCGTATGAGCATATTCCGCCGGAGGCGGTGGGTAATTCGCGGCGCATTCTGGTATCGGAGCTGTCCGGTATTTCCAATATCGCCGCCAAAGCCGGACGAAAATTTCAAATTGAAAATGACCGCGTGGCCCTTAAAAAAGTGCTGGATCAGATTACCGCACGTGAAGCCGCGGGCTATCAGTTTGAAGCTGCGGAAGGTTCGTTTGAACTGGTGCTGCGTAAACAGATTGGCCGGTATCGCAAATTTTTCGATCTGGAAAGCTACCACTGCGCCATATCCCGCAGCGGTGACGGCCCGGTATCCACCGTAGCCACGTTGAAAATGCGCATCGGCAACAACTCGGTCAGCGAATCGGCCACGGGCGACGGCCCGGTGAACGCCCTGGATGCGGCCCTGCGGGCTGCGGTGCTGCCGCACTATCCCGGCATCGCCAAGTTGCACTTGCTGGATTACAAGGTGCGGGTGGTGAATTCATCCGCCGAGACTGCCGCCAAAGTACGTGTGGTTATTGAATTCCGTTCGCCGGAAGGCGTATTTGGTACCGTGGGCGTTTCCGAAAATGTGATTGAAGCCAGTTGGCAGGCTCTTGTGGACGGCATTGAATACCGGTTGATCCATGAAGCGGAAGAAGCGGAAAAGGAAACACGACCGGCATGAGCAGCGAATTGGCCCCACAATATGATCCCCAGGCCGTGGAAACGCGGATTTATTCCCGCTGGCTGGAAGCACGTGCCTTTCATGCCGCACCGGATAATCGCCCGCCCGAACAGCGCTTCAGCATTGTGATTCCGCCTCCCAATGTGACCGGGGCCTTGCACCTGGGTCATGCGATCAACGGCACCATTCAGGATATTTTAATCCGCTACCACCGGATGAAGGGAGACAACACCCTGTGGATGCCCGGCACAGATCATGCCGGTATTGCCACCCAGGCGGTGGTGGAAAAGCGCATTTTTGAAGAGGAAAAACTTTCCCGCCACGACTTGGGCAAAGATGGCCTGGTTAAAAGAATCTGGCAATGGAAGGATGAATACCAGACCCGCATTATTTCCCAGCTTAAACTGATCGGCTGCTCCTGCGATTGGGACCGTACCCGCTTTACCCTGGATGACCAATGCGCCAAGGCTGTTCATGCGGCTTTTTTCAAGCTTTTTAAGGATGGACTGATCTTCCGCGGATTGCGCCTGGTGAACTGGGACACCCAACTGCAAACCGCCGTCGCCGATGATGAAATTTATTATGAACCGGTGCAGGGGCAGTTGACCAGTATCCGCTATCCGCTGGTGGGGCGGCACAATGGCGAACCGGATTATTTAGTTGTGGCCACCACACGCCCCGAAACCATGCTGGGCGATACCGCCGTGGCGGTGCATCCGGAAGATATGCGGTACAAAAATCTTATTGGCCGGCGCGTGCAGGTGCCGCTGGTGGGCCGGGAAATTCCCATTATTGCCGATGGCTTGCTGGTGGATCCCAAATTCGGCACCGGCGTGGTAAAGGTAACTCCCGCGCATGATCCCAATGATTACGCCACCGGCCAGCGGCACACGCTGGAGCAAATAAATCTGCTCACGCCGGATGGCAAAGTCAATAACCATGGCCGGGGCACTTTTGGCGGAAAAACATACGATTACACGGGTTTGAAATTTGCCACCGCCGCCCGGCAGAAAGTGCTGGAAGACCTGGCCGGGCTGGGCCTGATTGCCGAGCAAAAGCCCCACGAACATGAAGTGGGCCACAGCGACCGCAGCAAAACGCCCATTGAACCATATTTAAGCGAGCAATGGTTTGTAAAAATGGGTGATGTGGAAGGCGGCATAACCTTGGCTGATGGCCGCAAAGTCAGCGGCCTGGCCCAGGCCGCCATTGATGCGGTGCAATCGGGACGGGTAACAATTACGCCGGAACGGTATGCCAAAGGTTATATCGACTGGCTAAGCCAAAAGCGCGACTGGTGCATCAGCCGGCAGTTGTGGTGGGGCCACCCGATACCGCTGGAGGGCGACCCCGACGTGCTCGACACCTGGTTTTCCTCGGCGCTTTGGCCGCTATCCACCATGGGTTATCCGGCTGCGGGCACCAGCGATAAGCCTGAAGATCAGCTTTTGCCCTATTTTTACCCCACCAGCGTGCTTTCCACCGCACGCGAAATATTGTCATTGTGGGTGGCCCGAATGGTCATGTTCGGCCTGTATTTGCATGGCGAAGTACCGTTCAAACAGGTTTACATTCATGCCGTTATTCAGGATGGCCAGGGGCGACCGATGAAAAAGTCCCTTGGCAACGGCGTAGACCCGGTGGATATTGTGGATAGCCACGGGGCCGATGCGTTGCGCTACACCTTGGCTTCCATGCTTACCGATACGCAGGATATTCGTCTGCCCGTGGTAAAAGATAAAACCACCGGCCGTAACACCAGCCCGCGTTTTGATGCCGGCCGTAATTTCGCCAATAAAATCTGGAATGCGGCACGGTTTATTTTATCCAACACCGCCGGTGCGGCGGTCCCTGCCACCGCGGTATTAACCGCCATGACGGCCAACATGAACATTGCGGACCGCTGGATACTCGCCCGGCTTAATTACACCGTTGGCGTGGTGGAAGAATCCATCAACCATTTTCGCTTTGCTCCGCTGGCGGCGGCCCTGTACGAATTTTTGTGGAATGACCTTTGCGACTGGTATCTGGAAATTGCCAAAAACCGCCTGCGCCAACAAGATCGCACCGTGCAGGCCATTTTGTTGTATTGCCTGGACACCAGCCTGCGGTTGCTGCACCCGCTGATGCCGTTTATTTCCGAAGCAATTTGGGAAAAATTGCCTGGACGCAAAGGGCCGGTGATTACAGCGCCGTTCCCCAGGGTAATACCGCAATTGGCTGCGCCGCAGGCGGAGGCGGAGTTGGCCCTGGTGCAGGAAATAACCCGCAAAATTCGCGACATCCGCAACCAATACAATGTGGATTCCAAAAAGATTCTGGCGGTATCGCTGCAACCGGCCACTGCGGAAATTCAATTGCTATTGGAGAACGGCCGGGGAATCATGGAGCATCTCGCCGCAAGCCAGTTGACCATCGCCACAGATGCGCCCAAGCCCGCCGATGCCGCAGTTGCCATAGTGCCCAATGTGCAGATATTCGTGGCCGGGGTAATTGATCCGCAGGTAGAATTGCAGCGACTGGCGAAGCGTCGTGCAGAACTGGAGCGTTTTATTGCCGGCAACCGGGCCAAGCTGGCCAATGAAGCTTTCGTAAGTAAAGCCCCGGCCAAAGTGGTGGAGGGGCTGAAAACGCAGCTTGCCCAGCAGGAATCGGAATTGGCGGCCCTCGCCGGCCAAGGCGGATCCTGAAATTGGCCACTATAATTCGCGTATGCGTTTTTATGGTGGGGGCAACCAACGCACGCCTGCAGATATTTGATGCTGATACATCTGCGACCGTTCGTCGATTCAACTTCTAAATTTTTATTGACGGAAAATTAAATTATTTTCTTGCCTTTAGCTTTGACGTCGACTATATTGCATTCCATACAGGTGCTTGGCTCTTTGTTCCGAAGTGTGGTTATGGCTTCGGGGGAGCAAGAGGCACCAAAAAACAGGAGTGTGGTTATGGTTGGCAGGAAATCAATCCAAGGTTTTATGATGGGTTTACGGAAGCCAAGTGGGCTGTGCCTGGCGGTGCCAGCAATGGCAATGGCCTTTGGCACGGCCAGTATGGCGCAGGCGAATTTAACCATTATGCCGACGTTTGATACCACCATCAGCAGCAGTTCCTACGCCAGCACAATCGAAGGCGATATTAACAATGCATTGAGTTTCTACGACAATACCTTTACTAATCCCATAACTGTCAATATCTATTTTAAGACCTCAACTAGTGGGCTGGGCGCAAGCACTACGGCCATCTATGCGCCCACGTATGCACAATACACCACCGGGCTTTCAAACAACGCAACCGCCCACCCCACGAACGCGGTACAGGCAACCTCTGTGGCCAACCTATCCTTCGGCAACGACAGCAATGGGGCAAGAAGCATTGCTGCCAGCAGCGCTGATCTCAGGGCCTTGGGGTACATCGCCCCCGGTACTCTCAACTCCAGCGGCAATTCCGGTTCCGGTGCCGGTTACGTTTATGACGGTGTCATCACGCTGAATAAAACTTTGCTCAGCGGTTGGAACAATCCCTCTGGGGGCTACAGTCCGGGCAGGGTTATTCAACACGAAGTTGATGAGGTTTTGGGTATTGGTGGAACAGGCTCGCAACTAAACGTGAACTACGCTGGCGGTAGCAATGCCAACACTTATTACGGACCCATGGACCTCTTCCGTTACGCTTCCGCTGGCGTGCCCAGTTATACCACCAGCGGGACGGCCACCAGTTATTTTTCAATTAATGGCGGAACCACCAATATTGTAGGGTTCAATCAAAATCCCAACCAGCCGAATAACATGGGGGACTTTGGAGACTGGGCCTCCAGCATTGGCACATTCAGCAGCACCAACAACTACGTGCAGAACGCGTTCACCAGCTCATCGCAAGGCGCAGTCAGCGTCAGCCTTACTTCGCCGGAAGGCATTGCTCTGCAGGCCATCGGTTATGACGTGCCGGTTCCCGAAGCCAGCACGCTGGCACTTTTCGGCATGGCCATGGCCGGTCTGCTGCTGCTGCCGCGCAAAGGGCGGAAACCATAACTTCATACTTTCGCGGGCTTCATCCTTCGCACATTACAGCACCACGAGCGGTATTTGTTCGCCCGTTGTGCCTTGCGCTGGCGATCGCAATCGCCGTGTAAAGAATGAATTCATTTTTGAGCGGTCCGTTGGCGCACGTTTTACCAGTAGGGTTGAACTTTTTTGCCACCGGCCGCGTTTATAACCGTGAGCAGGTGTGCGAATGGTAGATTAGTACGCCTTGTTGCACAGCTCACAACTCACGGAGTTGCCCATGCCTGCAACGGATCCCATGGATAATTCATTTGACGCCGCCCTGACACGCCGGTTGCGACGGCTGGCCACGCTGCCTGTAGATACAGGGGCGTTGGACCAGCGGCTCCGGCGGGCCATCCCACCGCCACACAAGAACTTACGCCGCTTTGGTGTGGGCCTGGTGGTCGGAGCCGCAGCTTTGTTGGCCATGGGGTTGGTGCTGTTTTCCATTTTTTCCCCCACCCCCGCCCGGGCCTCGCTGGCCGATTTGACCCACCTATACCAGTCAGCCGTGGCCCACAGGTCTGCTGCTGCAGACTGGTTACACAGAACAACGGCGGCTGCGGCTATGGCCCAGGCCTGTACATGCCTGCCGGGGCTTAAAACGTGTCCCATGGCCGCAACGAATTCATGTTATATGACCGAAATTCGACATCATCAGGTTTCATGTACGCTGCTTTCTTCAGGAATTCACCCGGTGGTGGTGCTTACAGGCCGCCATATTGCCGGTCCCAAAGGACAACAGGTGCATTTTCAGGGGGTTGAATATCAGGTGGTGCAAACCCATCGCCTCAACATGGTGGAGGCTTTACGCCACAGCCATTGGATGTGTGTGATGGGGCGCGGGTCGCCCGCAGAATTGCTGGCGCTGGCGTCGCGCCTGCAGCACTGATTGCCCGCCTCAACCCGTTCCGGCCCAGGCCGCCGGCGCATGCTGGTTTAGACGCGGTGGTTGGGTGTAGAATAACCTTGGAATAGGAGACGTTATTGAAGGGAATTGGCCGTTCCGGAATCGCAAGATACGTGCGTTGATTTCTATCGCCTTGTGTGGCCACACCGGTCCATGGTGCTGCGCAGTGCTGTGCTGTTATCCCCCAATATGGCCGACGCCGAAGATCTCACCCAGGAAACGCTGATCAAAGCCAGCCGGGCACTGCCCACACTTCAGGTCCAAAGTAACATTCCCGCGTGGCTATTGACCATTTTGCGTCACACCTGGACGGACCGGTGGCGGAAGCACGCCGGCGATGGACCGGTTATAAGCCTGGAGGCTTTGGCCGCAGAGCCTGCCGCCCGTGCCATCTCTGCGGTGCCCCCAGCGCCCGAGGAATTGGGGCATCCCGATGAATTGTTGGAATGGCTGTCCGATGCTCAACTGATACAGGGCATACGGAAACTGCCCGATGACATGCGCTGGGCTATTCTACTTGTCGATATTGGTGGTTATGACTATCAAGTGGCGGCGGAGATTTTGGCTGTTCCGGTGGGCACCATTCGCTCGCGACTTAGCCGTGGCCGGGCAATTTTGCGAAATTGCTTGCTTGGTGATCGATCCGCCGAAAGCGCTCCGCATCTGGAAAAACCTCCCGCGTGAATGTCAGCCGTAGCCCCTAACCAATTCATCCAGAAGCATTTTACCCACCATCGTGCGACCCACGGGAAATATGTATTGGTGCGTGGCCAATCCAGCCGCATCTGCAAAAAAAACAAGGTTTGGAACTTTTGGTCCTTTCAGTTTCGTTGTAAGTTATGGAGTCGGGCTTTTGCCGACGTCCGGCAGCTAAGGATGTTTCTTTATCAGGAGCTTCAGGTATGCACAAAATAACCTTTTCAATTGCGACGACCCTTATGCTGGTGGCGATGGCGGGTCTGCCGACGCATGCAGCCATGGCAAAGCAAGTAACCGTCAAGGGCGAATTGTTGGATATGGCCTGTTACACCACTATGCAGATGAAAGGCCGGGCGCATGGCAAAACCTGCGGCAAAAAGTGTTTGGCCAGCGGCATTCCGGCTGGCATTCTAATGAAAGGCAAGGCGTGGACGCTTTTGACCAATCCGGCTCCGTTGGCCGCGTATGTGGGGAAAACTATTAAAGTGAAGGGCAAGATGGACCCGGCGAATGATACGATTTTTCCGACCAGAATCTGGTGGAAAATGGGCGGCATGTGGATGGCTGTCAAACTGCGGGATCAGTTGCATCATTAAGGCCCACCGCACGTGGCACCGCTGAAAGTGGATAGAGCCTATTGCATGCCCAGGTTGTGTGAGTAAATATGCCCGTTATCCGAACATTGCTTTTGCCAATTCGCCATCTGATGGTGCTGGCTTTGGTTTTAGGCGCAGCGCTTCCAACCGTCGTGACCACGGGGGTGTGCCGGGCTGCGCGTGGCTCTGAGGTCCGCCCGTGCTGCCAATGCCAAATGATGAGTTCCATGATGATGGCGGCTATGCCCGGCAGGGCGCACCGTGGGTGTCCGGCTGCCGCCTTTCCACACCAAAAGCCTCTCACCTGCACCGTGGTAAATGCCCGACAACTCTGCGTCACTGCGCCCACCGGCATGGAGCAGCATCCCGATTCTCTGGCACTTATTCAGCAGGCCACGGTAAGCAACATCATCTTGAATTCAGCCCCGCCGCCCATAAGCCGATTCCATCCTGGTAACGCCGGCTTTTCACTTCCGACTCTGCGCAGAAAATGCACATTAATAATATAAACATTTCGATATAACATTCTGTTCTATACGCCACTGTGGCACCGGGTGTCGCTGTTGACGCACACCATTTGCCCTCATCACAACAGAGGATGCCATGAAAATTCTCAAAACACTGCTCTTGATTGCCGCAATAGTTCTGAGCCTGCTGATAGGTCTGGCTGTTGGGGCGTGGAATCATCGTTCCATCGGTCGATGGATCAGATTAAAAACCGCCGCTGCGGTTGCCGGCCACAAGCCGGCGGCAGTCGCACCCCGCAATTCCAAACGGAAAATACTTTATTGGTGGGACCCCATGGTAGGGCCGTCGTCCATTTCCAACCAGCCCGGCATCAGTTCCATGGGCATGAAATTAGTTCCCGTTTACGCCTCCACCGGCCAACCAGCCCCGGCTGGGCAGGTCCGCGTCGATCCGACTATGGTGCAGGATATGGGTATTCAAACCGCCAAAGTAACGGTGGGGCCGCTCCGCAAAACGCTCCGCACCGTCGGCTATCTGCAGGCCGCCGCCCCGTACCGATTCAGCGTCAATCTTCGCACCAGTGGCTGGATTGGCATGCTTTATGCCTCCACCAACGGCACTGCCGTTACCAAAGGCCAAAAGCTTTTTACGCTTTACAGCCCGGCTATCGTAACCGCCGAGAACGAGCTTATTGCGGCGCGTCAAGCAATGCTCGCCTTGCCTAAATCCGGCGCTGCCGGTGCCCACCGCGACGCGGAGAGCCTCCTGCAATCCATTGAACATCGAATAAAATTTCTGGGGGTCAGCGGCGCACAAATCAGACAAATCGAAAAAAAACTGCATGCCCGTACCTACATCACCTTTTACAGCCCGGTCGGCGGTACCCTCACCCATGTGCAGGTCTGGCAGAAATCTTTCCTCAAAGCCGGCACCACCGCCATGCGCATCGATAATATTGGCACTTTGTGGCTCAATGTACAGGTGTTCGACAATCAATTACCCTGGATTCGCAAGGGGCAGCGCGTAACAGCCGCGTTCCAGGCGCTGCCCGGACGCGCCTTTACCGGAAAAATCATTTTCATCGATCCGTATGAGAACCCGCAGTCTCATAACACCACCGTCCGCATCATGCTGGATAACCGCTCCGGCCGGCTTCGTCCCGGCATGTACGCCCTTGCGGATATTCATACCACTCCGGTTTTGCGTTGTGTGCTGATTCCGCGCCAAGCGGTGCTTAACACCGGCACCGGCAAACTGACTTTTGTGGAAGTATCGCCCGGTCATTTTGATCCGGTAAGGGTTCAGACAGGCTTACGCGGTGCTCGTGGTTTGGTGCAGGTTATTTCCGGCCTGACACCGGGCCAAAAAGTCGTTACCAGCGGCCAATTCCTGATCGACGTGGAATCGCAACTCAATCAGATCAAGGCCCGTTTTACGCCCCGGCCATCACCAAAACGAAAGGCCATGCCATGATACGCAAAATCATAGAATTTTCTGTCCATAACCGCTTTCTGGTGCTGCTGGTAGCGCTGGGGGTAATGGCCGTGGCCGGCTGGGCCGCCTTTCACAGCAAACTCGACGCCGTGCCCGATCTTTCCGATGTGCAGGTGCTGGTACTTACCAATTACCAGGGTCAGACGCCCGGCGTGGTGGACAAACAGGTAACCTATCCGCTGGAAACCCAGCTTATTCACGTGCCCGATGTGAAGGCCGTGCGCGGCCAAAGCATGTTCGAGTATTCCCTGGTAACTGTGGTCTTTAAAAACGGCACCAATTTGTATTGGGCCCGCAACGTAGTGCTGGAGTACCTGAACACTGCCAAAGCATTGCTGCCCAACGGCGTAACCCCGCAGCTTGGCCCGGATGCCACCGGAGCGGGGTGGGCCTATCAATACGTGCTGTATCCTGGCTGGTACTGCAAAAATCACCCCGGAGGAATCTGGCAAGATCCCACCACCCATCAATGGTATGCCCACCGCCATCAGGCACCCGCTGCGCTCCGGTCTACGTTGGTGCTGGTGCGGGCATTTGACCACCCCGGTAAATCACCGCTGTCCGGCCGGCCCCTGGTTTCCAGCAATATCAATCTCGGACAGTTGCGGTCCGTGCAGGACTGGTTCGTGCGTTACCAGCTTGATTCAGTACGTGGCGTGGCCGAGGTGGCGGACCTTGGCGGCTTTTCCGAGGAATATCAGGTGGTGGTGAATCCCAACCGCCTCCAGGCTTATCACCTGAGTGTACAGCAGGTGGCCGACGCCATTCAGAAATCGAACAACGATGTCGGCGGGGCCACCGTGAACATTGGTGAATTACAGTACCTGGTCCGCAGCCGGGGCTACCTGCGGAATATCACCCAACTCCGCAACGTACCCGTGGGTCAGGCCCAGGATGGCACGCCGATTCTGCTGCATACCGTGGCCACGGTGCAAATTGCCAGCGGGCAACGCCAGGGAATTTTAGATTGGAACGGCCGCGGACAGGTTGTCGGCGGCATTGTGGTGGTGCGGTCCGGTGCCGATACGTATCGTGTGGTGCAACGCGTAAAAAACAAACTCGCCGCCATCGCCGCCAGCCTGCCTCCTGGCGTATTGATTAAAACCGGCTATGATCGCGACAACCTCATCAACCGTTCTATTCATACGCTTTCCGACACGCTGCTGGAGGAAATGATTGTGGTGGCGGCCGTATGCCTGCTGTTCTTATGGCACGCACGCAGCTCTCTGGTGGCCATTCTCGTTATTCCCGCCAGCATGGTCATCAGCCTGGCGATTCTTGAGTGGCTGGGAGTCAGTGCCAATATCATGAGTCTTAGCGGTATTGCCATTGCCATCGGCGTGGTGGTGGATAGTTCCATCGTAATGATTGAAAACGCCCACCAGCAGTTGAACCGTAACCAGCAGCGTCTGGCCGACGGCCAACCGCCCCGCCCCCGCGATCAGATCATGCTGGAGGCGGCCGGAGAAGTGGGGCCGGCATTGTTTTTCAGCCTGCTGATTATCACCATCAGTTTTTTGCCGATATTTATTTTACCGGGTGAAAGCGGCAAAATGTTTGGCCCGCTGGCTCTGACCAAAACGTTCGCCATCGGTGCTGCGGCGGTACTTTCCATCACCGTGGTTCCGATTTTGATGATCTATTTTATTACCCCGCGGTTATTCCCCAAACAGTGGCCTTGGTGGCTGCAATGGCCCGCCGCACTGGCCCTGATCATCATTCCTGCGATGGGCTTGTCTGACGCCGCCGGTCACAGCAGCGAATTGATACGGTACCGGGGCTGGCTGGCCTTGGGCTGGGTAGTTCTGGCAGTGATGCTGGTGGTGCCGCAGAAAATTGTCTCCCAGCAGCGCAATCTGGTCAGCCGGTGCCTGCAGAAGGCCTTTCATCCGCTGTTTAACGCGGCCCTGGCCTGGCGGTGGTTGCTGCTCGTGCTGGTGGCGGCATTGTGCGTTTCCATTTACTGGCCATGGAGCCGCCTGGGCACGCAATTTACGCCGCCATTGTATGAAGGCGATCTGGAATATATGCCCACCACCTATCCCGGTATCAGCATCGGCGAGGCTGGTTACGTGCTCCAGCAAAGTGACAAAATCATCAAAAGTTTTCCGGAGGTGCAAAGCGTATGGGGGCAGATCGGCCGGGCCGATAGCGCCACCGATTCTGCTCCACTGAATATGATTGATACCATCATCCGCCTTAAACGCCGGACCCAATGGCCCATGGTGCCGGTGGCTCGGTTCTATGACCGCTGGCCGCACTGGTTGGCCTGGCCGCTGCGGCACACCTTCTGGCCGGCACATGCCCGGCTTACTCTTCGGCAACTCCTTCATGGCTGGACCAACGATCGCGGACATCATCATCAGGGCCTTAACGCAGCATTGCAGATTCCTGGCTTGGCCGCCTATTGGACCATGCCCATCGCCAACCGCGTCAACATGGCCAACACCGGCAGCAAAACCCTGCTGGGCATGCGCATCTTCGGCGAAAATCTCAAGATGCTGGGCCGGGTCTCTAACCAAATCGCCCGCGTGCTGCAAGGCGTCCACGGTACCGGCAGCGCCATCGCCAACCAGACCCTGGGAGGTTACTACCTGGATATTCATATCAACCGCTTGCTGGCGATGCGCTACGGCCTGACCCAGGCCGACGTGCAGCGTGTCATCACCATGGCCATTGGCGGCGATCCGGTGAGCACCATGGTGCTGGGTTTGCAGCGTTTGCCCATAAACATCCGCTATTTTCGCAAGCTGCGCGGCAGTGCCTCGCAGCTTCGCCAACTTCCCATCGCCACGCCTGACGGCAGTACCATCACCCTGGGTATGATCGCCAAAATCCATTACGCCGCCGGACCACCTGAAATCGACAGCCAGAACGCCATGACGGTGAATTACATCAACATCACCACCACCACCGGCAATACCGTTGGCTATGTCCAGCGGGCCAACGCCGCCATCCGCCGCGGGGTCCGACTTCCCACCGGCTACACGTATCAATGGATCGGCTTGTACAAACAGATCCAGGAGGCTAACGCCCGCCTTGAACTGGTGGTGCCCATGGTTTTACTGATTATTTTCATTCTGCTGCTGGTATCCACCGGCAGCGTGGGCCGCGTGCTCGGCGTACTCTTGTCCATTCCCTTTGGTCTGGTGGGGGCGATATGGACGTTGTATTTCCTGCACTACCATCTCTCGGTCGCGGTGTGGGTGGGCATTATCGCTCTTTGTGGATTAGCCGTCGAAATGGGCATGGTGCTGCTGCTGTACCTGGATGGGAGCGTGAAGCAGGCCCAGAAGGACGGCCGGCTTGAAAACAAACCAGATCTCTTCGAGGCCGTTTATACCGGGGCCGTGCGCCGCATCCGTCCGCAGGCCATGACTGCCTCTGCGGCGATCATCGGCTTAACCCCGCTGCTGTGGGCCACTGGTGCCGGTGGCTCGGTAATGCGCCGCCTGGCGGCACCCATGTTCGGGGGCCTGGGTACCGCGTTTATTCTGGAACTGCTGGTGTTGCCGACTTTGTATTACATCGTCATGGGGTGGCAACTGCAAAAAAAATGGAACACGTCAACCCCGGTTGTCCATGAACATAACCCTCAAACAGGAGCTGATATATGATTGTGCTTGCGCTTGGCACCAAGACCCTGCGCCATTGGTGCAGATCATGCCCATGGTGGTCAACGTTGGTGTTGGCAGCCCTTATCAGCCTGGCGGGCTGTACAGTACATCCGCCAGGTGAAAGCCAGCTTCGCCACCAGGCGCAAGTCGCCGGCAAGCCCTTTGCCCAGCCGTACGCCCAACGCCATCCATCGCCTTTGCCATTGAACGCCACACCTCGTCAACTGGTGCGTTACGCGCTGCGCAATAACCCGCAGGTGCAGGAATCTTATTGGCAGTGGCGTGCGGCCATTGAAAATATTCCGCAGGTGGGCACCCAGACCACCACGCTGATGCTTAACGCAGGCACCCTGTTGAACCGCGGGGGGGCTTCTCTGGCCAACACCACCGTTGGGGCGGCTAATATGGGCAGTGCGGATCTAAAGTGGCCGTCCAAGTTATCTGCCGATGCCAAAGCCGCACTGTTACGTGCTGTCGCTGCCGGATGGAACTTCCAGTCCCGTCGCTTTGTGTTGCGCCGCAACGTGCTGGATGCCTGGTACAACTACGCTCGCACCGCAGTGACGTTGCAACTATTCCGGCAACGCCTATCCTTGTTGCAAAATATTGTTGCCATGAACCGGGCCGGAATTTCAACCGGCACAGTTACTCCGCAACAATGGCTGTCCGGACAAAATCGCCTCGATCTGCTGCGCAGCCGTATTCTGGAGCTTACCCATCAACTGCCGCGGCAACTCTCTTCCCTGAACTCGCTTCTGGGCCGACCGGCCAATACTCCGCTTAAGCCCCCACAGACCATTGCCATCGTGCCGATACCTGCCTTGAGTAATCACGAGCTTCTGGCCCTGGCCGTGCGTCGCAATCCGCAACTCCACGCCCTTGGCAAGCTGGCGGTGGCGGACCGCATCAGCATTCGCCGTGCTAAAATGCAGTACATCCCCAATTTCGATATCGGCCTGTCCACGTCGCTGGATGGCACCGTACAAAATCTTACCGGGGCACTCGTGTTGCCGGCCCTGCGCTATCACGCTATCAACGCCTCCATCCGGCAGGCCCGGTACCAGCTTCGCGCTACCCACGCTGCCTGGCGCAGCCAATTTAACATTCTAGCCGCCCGATTGCTTATCGATCTGATTGCTCTGCGCAATGATCACCGCCAGTTGCGGCTTTTTCGCCGACATATTCTGCCGCGATGGCGGATGATGTCCACCCTGACTCGTGCCGCATACCAGCAAGGCAGGGCTTCTGCCGATCAGCAGCTTGGCTTGGACCAGACCATGCTGCAAATTCAAGAGACCCTGGTCGATCTGCAATCTGATCAGGATCAACGTATCGCCGATATCGACTCCATCATTGCCGCACCGATAGAACAGGTTCCGGTGCAACCATCCCATGGCATGGCACACCCCAAAATCGGAAAATCGGACTAACATATCCGCTTACTTGATTTTATCTCTCCTTTGACGATATGATACTCGTTTGTGGCGTCGGCTTGGACCATCAAGGTCAAAATTTTAATGGAGATTGCGCCTATGTCCTTCAAGTCTTCCCAGATTCCTCTGATTGCAGCGGCTTGTGCGGCCATGTTGACGCTGGGAGCCATGCCCACCGCCAGTATGTTTCCCAAGCCGGAAATGTTTTCCCATTGGAAGGCTCCACATTCCGCATCCCGACATAAAAATCCGATTCCAATAAACGCCCAGTCTATCAGCGCCGGCGAATCTATCTTTACCCAAAATTGCGTAGCCTGCCATGGTGCCAACGCCAAAGGCGATGGTCCGACGGGAGCATTTTTAAGCCCGCATCCGGCCAATCTGACTACCGCTAAATTCTGGAAGCAAACGGACGGGGCCATTTTCTGGAAAATTACCCATGGAAAAAGCCCTATGCCCAGTTTTCAGGATTCCCTGAGTCGCAAACAGCGATGGGAAGTGATTGACTACCTGCGGCATGCGTTTGGTCCGAAGTAAGGCCAATTTGCGAACACTTTTGCGACCTGGCCGGGAAGTCCGCGCGACATCCAGCATGCCAATCCTGTTCTGCGCAACTTATGCAGGCCATGTACCACCCGCACACTGCTTTCGATGCCCTGAAGCTTTTGCACGACTATATTGTCGCTTGCCTGACCGGACTTAACTTCCGCCCTGATTCCTTCAAGCCGTAGCGGCCGAACCAGTGGGTTGCGGTTGACTAAGCGAACGGCGAATCAGATGATCAACGGCAATTTGTCCCGGTCCGGCAATTAGAACCAGACCAGCCATGGCGATCAGGGCGATATTGAAATCGGTGCCGCCGAAGCCTTCGGCCCAATGTGCCCAAAGTACTCCGAACATATCCAGAATCATCAACAGCGCCGCCCACCGGGAAACAAGGCCAATAATAATCAGCGATGCCCCGATCAATTCTGCAGTCGCAGACATCCAGGCCCACACCAGTGGCGGCAACACGGGAAAATGATCATGCGCCAGTGTATTGGCAAAGGCCCCAATTCCGCGTCCGCCGAACCAGCTAAATGCATGTTGGCCGGCATAATAAATAAAAATAATTCCTAAAACTACCCGCACCAGCAGAATGCCCAGGCTGGTCAGATGTTGAGCTTCGCGGCTTTTTCCGTTGATGGATGAACTCGCTGCCATAAGATTACTCCTTAAAAGTTAAAAATGATAGCACAATGGCCTTCCCGTACGCCGGGATAGCTTGTCTTTAACGAAGTCCAATGACTGGCCCGCTTGGCAAATTTTTTGCGGACGGTCCAAACCAACCTCATTTTCCGACAACAAGAAACGCCGACACATCAACATTAACCGAATTATGCGCTACAGTCAAGGAAATTGCCCCTGCACCACCACGGCAAATGTTGCCACGCCCATGGCTGCTACTTCTCCACGTACTGTGGCCAACAGGCGGCATTTCAACAGATTCTGCCACTGCCGTATTACACTTATCCGCAGTTCTAACGTATCACCCACTCGAATGGGCCCCGCAAACGACAGGTCTTCAATGGCTACCAAACGGCCGGCAGGAATCGGTGCGCGACTTTGGCTCGCAGACAATCCGGCCTTGCACGCGGCAGCTTGCGCCAGTACTTCCAGCACCGCCCCTGGCGGAAGCACCTTCGCCTGCAGCAATGTGTTAATTACCAGGTTGTCATCCGGTATGGTCCAGCGTGCACCAATAGAGCCATCCTCTTCCAGCCAAGCCTGATCCAGCCAATGCATCGGAGGTTTATGGGGAATGAATTGAGCTAAATTTTCCATGAAATCCTGCCGAATCTGCCAGTCAACACATCCCCATTATAAACCTCTCACCATGGCGTTCCAGCACTGTATCGGCTGGAAGCAACGATTTTTGGTCATCGGTGCCGGCCGGCTGCTATGGACTTTTAGATTGGCCCTTTACTTTGCTATAGCCTGACTCTTATGGTCTTCTACTGCCAAGGCGGCTGCATCTGCATTCAGCGCCGCGGCAATCAGGCTATGGGCTTGCCGCTTCAAAACCAGATGGGCTTTAGGCACCGTAGGGTCGGGATAAAGAATGCCCAGCGGCCGCACGGTAATTGGCACATCCATAATGGCCACATAACCGGGGGTCATGCAACGCCCGCTGCCGCAAATGGCCACCGGCACTATGGGTGCTCCAGTTTGCACAGCCAGTATAAAAGCTCCATCATGAAACCGTCCCAGCCGCCCGCTGCGCGACCGGGTACCTTCCGGAAACACGTACATTCCCACGCCTTGCCGGATACTTTCCGCCGCCTGCTCGAGCACGTTGGGGTCATCCACGTGCAGGTGGTCGCAAAGCCGCATCAGCCAACCCAGCAACGGCTTTTTGAAGGGCCAATCTTTGGCCCAGCATCGGGCATCCGGAGAAAGCTGAAACAGCAAAAGAATGTCGATGGCGGATTGATGGTTGGCCACCACAATGCAGGGTTCCGGAATAGTTTGGCCGGGGAGATTTTCAATCACCATGCGAGATTGGCAAAAGCCGCGCATGCCATGACGGTAAAAGGCCCGGGTCCAGCGGCGGGCCATACGGCGCTGCGGATCCGTAGTTGCACCTGCCAGCCACAGCAGCGGTCCCAGCACCACAGAAAGTACCAACAGGTACAGTCCGAACCACGTGTACACCAGGGCTGTGCGCCAGCGGATGCGCCAGGTTAACCTGGCATTTTGCCGATCCCGTGGAATTTCCTGCGCCGATGGCATGGTCACAACCTTTTCTAATCGCAATGTTATTGCTTATTGATCATCCGGGTTTATAGCTTGCCAGCAGCGCTTCGCCGACGTGTGGATTTCCCGGCATCTCCCGCGCTCTACCACCCCAAACCTTGCGGACTTTGGCGGACACCGCAGGGCAGCACACTTAAAGTCCATGCACAAATGTGCTAAATTCAGATAATACCGTGCGGGACATGCCCCCACAACGAAGAAGGTATTCGCCCCCGATTTATCGATGATGTGGGCCGATATTCTGTCAGGATGCATTAATGCCCAAGCCAGACCATGCCATGGAAATCGTAGCCGGCGCAGTGGTTACCCCGGAGTTTCCCTCCATCAACGCCCTGTGGAACATCTGGCAAACAGGCCACCGGCCGCAGCACCATGCCACTCCACCGCCCGCTGCTCCCAATTGGCATCATCTGCTGGCCAGCACGCTTCTCCCGATCCTGGGCCACGTGCGCGATTCCCCGCATTGCGCCCTGATTCTGGCTACGGCCAAGGGAAACATCGCCAATATTGAGGAGTGGATGGCAAACCTGCGGCAGGGGAAAAATGCTGGCCAACTGCCGGAGTTAATGTCCGATTCGCTTAACATCGTGGGACGCGAGTTGGGCCTGGGTGGGCCTTGTTATGTGGTCTCTACTGCCTGCACCTCCGGTTTAACGGCCCTCATTGAAGCCCGCGAACTCATCGCATCCGGTGTGGTTTCAGAAGTGATTGTGGTGGCGGCGGATACAATCACCGGTTTTACCCGTGACGGGTTTAAATCGCTTAAGGCGCTCACCCAAACCACCTGCCGTCCGTTTGATAAAAATCGTGACGGCCTGGCCTTGGGTTCGGCGGCGGCGGCGTGCCTGCTGCGCCGGTGTGCCCCATGCACGCCACCCCTGCGCACCGTTTCGGTGATCGGTTGGGGAATAGCCGCAGATGCCATGCACCGCACCGCCCCGGATCGTGCGGCGGGCGGACTTATTCGGGCCATCCGCAACGCCATGAGCATGGCCGGCGTTGATCCGCAGGCTATTGATGCCGTGGTTCTGCATGGTACCGGCACACGCTATAACGACCAGATGGAGGCCACCGCCATGCGGGAGCTATTTGCCCATCGTCCGGCCCTTACCGGTCTTAAAGGACTTATAGGCCACACCTTGGGGGCGGCCGGCCTGATTGAAACCTTGCTGGCCGGGCAGTGCCTCACCACCGGCATTGTGCCGCCCATGGTTGGCCTGCAACACACCGAATACCCGGATTTAAATCTGGTTATGCAACCCGGACCTGCCCGGCCCATAAAATATCTTCTTAAAACCGCCAGTGGCTTTGGCGGCTTAAATGCGGCGGTTATTTTAGCCCACACGGTGTCCCAATGAATATTCCAGTTTATTTGTATGCCTGGATTTCGCTGGATACCAGCCGTACTCCGCAGGTGCTGGGCTGGGGCAGTGGTTCCTGGCAGGCAGTTGAGCGGCCCACGACCAAAGCAGCCAATCTGGCCTGCGATGCCGCACAAGCCTTAATGGCCGGCGTAGCGCCTACGTTGCGCGACGGCAGCGGCTTGTTCATCGGCACCACCACCGGTTCACTGCACGACGATATAATATTTGATAACTCTCGCACAACTGATGGCGGCCAATATCCCAGCCCCAATGCCTTCCGCCGAACCTTGCCCAGTACCATCGCCACCGAACTTACCATGGACCTTGGCCTGCATGGACCGGTGGTGGTCTACGCGGCCGGTGCAGCTTCCGCCGTAGTAGCGTGCGTACGTGGCGCGGAATATATTCGGCGCGGTATGGTGCCGCTGGCAATTGTCGGCGGAATTGAAGTTTGGAATGAAGCTATTCCAGGCGGTATCGCCCCAGCCCATGTGTCTGCGGACGCTGCAATTACAGCCCAACCGCAAGTTTCTCCAGAACGTTGCCAGATGGTGCTGGCCTGCATTGGCCCCGCCGAACTCCCAGGTGCCCCGCGGCCGATGAGTGAATTTACGCAGGCCAGACTGGGAGGATCAAATATCCACTCGCCCACAACAGTTAATTGCAGATTGCAACCACTGGTGGATTTCCTGGTCGCCGGACAGGGGCAGCTTGTGGTGGACGGGGCGGTGGGCATAAAGGCCTGGCTGGAGCTGCAAAGGCGTTGATTTTTGTGCTTCTGGCGGTGGGGCGGCTTCCTGGCTACAACCCGGCGGTTGTGCCGCGTTGTGCCAACCGCCCTGTTCAAGCGTTATGATACTAAACCAACTGGATGGCCCGGTTAAATACTGGTAGAAAAAATGCTGAATTTTGTAAAATTTAGAACCGTAACAGTGATGGCGATTTTGATGTTTCTGGCTCCTCCGGGCACCACAGCGCAAGCTGCGCATCTGGTAGCCGGGCCGATGGTGGGCAGCCTGACGGCACATTCCGCCCGCCTCTGGTTTGAAATCAACAACAGTAATCGTGTGAAAGTACAATGTCTGGACGCCAACACCGGCCAACTGCAAAGCGCCTACGGTTTCACGGTGGTGGGGCCGCCACCCTTTGTCGCCGATTTGAATCTGGCCAACCTGCGCAGCGACCATGATTACCGCATCAAGGTCAATCTGGGCGGCGCGCCCGTGCATTTGCCCCGTCCCCCGCTGGTTATCCATACCGCCCCGGCCAGAAATTCCGGTGCGGCCATCACGCTGGCCTTTGGTTCCTGTGCCAATACGGCCCAATATGCCAGCCCACGTATCTGGAAAAGTATTGCCGCCACGCAACCACTGGCGTTTATTTTTGCCGGAAACGCCTTTTATCTGCCACCCCACCTGAAGGATTTTCCGTACACCTATGTTCATGCCGCCAGATTTATCATGCAGCACTACCAGCGGGCACGACATTTTTCGGGCTTTCAGCGGCTGTTTCGCATTGCTGCTGTTTATGCCACCTGGGATGACCGCGATTTTGGCACTCTGCACAGCAATCGCCAATTTGTTTTCAGACAGCAATCCCTGCAGGCCTTTGAATCCTATTGGCCCAATCCTGGTTACGGCATAGCCCATGCCCCCGGAACCTTCTGCCACTTTCGGCTTGGTGATGTGGCGGTGTTTTTACTGGATGACCGCAGTTTCCGTGATTCCCCCAAAACTCCACATCCGCGTACCATGCTGGGCTGGCGGCAACTTGCCTGGCTTAAAAGCCACTTGATGCGCAGCCGGGCCACCTTCAAATTGATTGTGGATGGCGACCCTGTTTTATCCGATTACCCGGGGCATGAATCCTGGGGAAATTTTCATCATGAACGGGCCGCGTTGATTAACTGGATATTCGCCCATGATGTTACGGGCGTGGTGTTCCTCAGCGGACATCGGCGTTTTGGCGAGTTGAGTTTGCGCCCGGCCAATGCACAGGGGTTCGATCAATACCCGCTTTATGATCTGACCAGTTCGTCTCTGGCGGCTGCGCCGGTCCGTGCGCCCAGGGCCTCCGCTTGGCCCAATCCACGACGTGTGGGCGTGCCATTTTTCGAGCATAATTTCGGCCTCATCCGCGTTGGTGGACCGCTGGGCAACCGCCATATCATTCTGGAACTCAAAGATGCCCATGGTCGCACTTTGATCTCGCAGACCATTCTGGCCAGTCAGCTTACCGGCGGGTAAGGGGCTGGCAGGAAATAAAGTGGATGAATACGGCGGGTACAGGTCATGTTTTACAGCCCGTATGGTTGCGCGGCCCCTTACTGTTCCCACATATACAAAAATTGTGGATGCAGCATGGCCGCCATCTCCGCGGAACCCAGTTGAATGTTGACCAGATTAACATTGCCCATGGGCTTGAGCGGCTGGGCCTTGGCGTATATGGATCCGCTTCCGTGCGACGCCCTGCCGTAAAGTACCACACTGGCGTGTTGAATGTGGGCCATCTTTTTGGCCAGGGCAATGGCTTCCTGCAATGTGCCTGCAGAATTAATCAGGTGGTAGCGCGCCGCGCTCTGCCCGGTGAGCGGACGCCCATCCGTAAGCCGCGGCCAATTGGCTTTGGCCACCAATGGATGCGTTTTTTCCACAATGCCTTTGAAGCGGGCATAAAACTGACGTACAAAACCCTGAATAATACGGGCTTGTGAAGGTGTCATTTTCGAAAATGGCGAGCCGGTTTCCTTGTTGGGGCCGCTGACAAACGCCGGGGCCGAAATGCCCAGATACGCCAGCGACTTGTGAAAATTAAAAAGTTGCACAATCACACCTATGGACCCGGTAATGGTGGTGGGATACGCCATCTGATAATCCGCAGCGCAGGATACGTAATACCCGCCGCTGGCGCACACATCCATCATCGAGGCTATCACCGGCAGATGCGTCTTTCGCTTGAATGTTAAAATGTCATGGTACATCATGGCACTGGCGGTTACCGTGCCGCCGGGCGTGTTCAACCGCAAAATCACCGCTTTCACGCGTGGATCATGGGCAATAGCGCGGAGAGTCTGGCTTAAATCGCTCACCGGATTGTGGCCGGAAGTCAGCAGCCCGCCGCGCGAATCCACCAACATGCCGCTGATATTGATAATCGCCACGCGGTTGCTGTTAAACCATGCCCGGGTTTGATGTATGGTGTGTGGAACAATGTTCTGATGCGTTGGCACCAGACTGATTTGCACCGTCCGGTCAGAACAGCCACCCAGCAAAACCAGCAGCATCAGGAAAATACCGCTGGCCGCCACCGATGCTGCCGAATTTATTTTGCCTGCTTGAATCTTCAATTGAACTCCAATCAACTGGCGCAGTCTGGCTATATTTTCGTGCTCGTGCCGCCGGTCTTTTTACGTTCCACAATTTGCATTAGATTTCCCTCACAATCTACAAAGGAAATCAGCCGCCCGCCGCCGACGGCCTGCACGGCCGAACCGATAAACCCCGCCCCTTCCGAAACCAGGTGCGCATAGGCCGCGTCAAAATCACTCACCACCCACGCCACGTGGCTGATGCCGGCATCGTGACTTTCACGCGGTCGGCGCACATGGTCGTTGCGGGGCATAATTTCCATCAACATCCCGCCGTGGATTCCCAGCGGCCCCGGCGGGCCTACCAGATAAGTGGCCTGATTGCTGGGCGGCTGCGGATCGGTTTGCGCCACCACTACCAGCCCCAGCATCCGCTGGTACCATTTCACCATCAACTCCGTATTGTCCGCGGCGATGGCTACATGATCCAGTCGCTGGCAAAACTCAACCATAAATGTGTACTCCACCAATGGCCCGGTACGCCCCGGCAAAATGCTGCCGCCGCAGATCATTCAATGTTCTTGGCATTGATCCATTTCATCATGTTACGCAGCTTGCGGCCCGTTACTTCCACCGGATGGTTTTTATCCGCTTCGTATAGCGCATTAAAATTCGGTTTGCCGGCCTTGTGTTCGGCCATCCATTCGGCGGCGAATTTGCCGCTGGTGATTTCATCGAGTATTTTCTGCATTTCCTTTTTGGTCTGATCGGTAACAATGCGTGGACCGCGGGTTAAATCGCCGTATTCAGCGGTATTGCTGATGCTGTAACGCATATAGTTCAGGCCGCCCTGATAAATCAGATCCACAATCAGTTTCACCTCATGCACGCATTCAAAATAAGCCATTTCCGGCGGATAGCCGTTTTTGACCAGGGTTTCAAAGCCGGCCTTGATCAGGGCGGAAAGGCCGCCGCACAAAACCGCCTGCTCGCCGAACAAATCGGTTTCACATTCATCCTTAAACGTAGTACGGATAATGCCCGCCCGTGCCCCGCCGATGCCATTGCCCCACGCCAACGCTGTAGCCAAAGCATGGCCGGTGGCATCCTGATGCACCGCCACCAGGCATGGCACACCTCCGCCTTTCACAAATTCGCTGCGTACCAGATGGCCCGGACCTTTGGGGGCGATCATAATGACATCCACATCTTTCGGCGGCACAATCTGCTTGAAGTGAATGTTAAACCCGTGCGTGGCACCAAAGGCTTTGCCCGCCTTGAGATGCGGTGCAATCTCTTTGGCATAAATCTCCGACTGCACTTCATCGGGCAGGCCGATGATAATCAGGTCCGCTGCCTTCACCGCATCCGCCACAGGCATCGGATCAAACCCGTGGCTGATGGCCAGTTTGCCGTTGGCCGAATCGCGCCGATTCGCCACCACAACCTTAACGCCGCTGTCGCGCAGATTCTGCGCATGGGCGTGGCCCTGCGAACCGTAACCAATCACGGCCACGGTTTTGCCTTGCAGGCCCTTCAGAGGTGCTTCATTTTCGTAATAGATTTTAAGACCAGAAACTGCATCCGCCATTGTTTTGATTCCTTGTATTATTCAACCATCAACTGAAGCCACATTTGCCCAGCCCTTTGAGAATACTGATGCGCAGCGATGCGGTCAAATGCGCTGCGGGTATTTTGGCCGGTGCCCCGGCACCTTGTGGCCATTCATGTGGCCACGAGGTCGCGCGGCAAGAAGAGCTGGGCAGAAAGAGTGAAGTTATTTTTTCGCGGCCCCATAGCTGAGGTTGAAGGGCGGGCGAGCGGTCAGCGGGAGATATGTATTCACCGCCGAGCATAGCACAGACATTCTTGTCTGTGGCTGTGGAACAAGTTCCTGCCCACAGGCGAATTGAATCACAAAGGGGCATCTCGATGGCTTGATTCTTGCCGCAAAGGCCTATTCCGGCCGCGACGGGAGATTTCGCCATCCATGGCTCGACAGGGGGCGCGGGCTGCGGCCCGCGATTAGCGATCAGCTTTCAGCGATCAGCGGACGGAATTGGGATCGAATTTGAAATTTAAGATTTCAGTCCATGGGGAGGAGCGGATTGAACAACGGATTGGAAATTGTAGAACTTGGATTTTTAGATTGGAGATTTGAAGATTATTTAATGTTAGGGGAGGCTAATTTGGCTGGCAGAGAGACTGTCAAATTTTGTTCTAGACTAGGCCACATACGTGCTAAAACCATATTTACAACTTTGCGCAAAGTGTCCTAAGTTTTGCGCAAATGGATATTGTGCCGGGAATCTCTACGTGTTAGAGTTGCTGCGTCATCGGGGTGTGGAGTGCAGGAGTTTGGGAGGAGTTTGGGGCTGGAATGTCTGGGTGTTCATGCCGCATCCGGCATTATCATCGACAGCTTCCATAGTCCCGGGGGATTATTAAGCGAAAGGATTCGTCATGGCTTTCCTGGACTATCTGCGAACAGCGGTTTATATGCAAACAAAGAAACTCACCAGCCGGCGCAGCCGCGATGGCCGGAATCACCTGCGGCGGCGGCAGGGGCGACTGCTTTTTGAAGCGTTGGAACCGCGGATCATGCTTAGCTCGCTGCCCACGCCATATTCGACAGTTGACATAGGCAATCCAGCGATCAACGGCACGGCGGGGTATGTGCAGTCGAGCAATCAGTGGCAGGTTACCGCTGCGGGCACAGGTTTGGGCAGTGTAGGCGGGGGCACGGGAGATCAAGTCAGCATGGTGGCTGAGAATTGGACGGGCGGCGGTTCGCTGACGGCGGAGGTCAGCGCCA
>JAJYDW010000050.1 GCA_021790385.1 Planctomycetota bacterium | reverse complement strand
TTCTCAAGTTATTTATATGTCCGGTCTGAACGCGGTGAAGGCGTCGCCGGGCTTGGTGTTGGAAGGGACCAGAGATGCCTTTGGTCCGGCGCGATGGCGTGGGCGAGACGGAGAGCGGCCTTGGCGCGATCAAGGGTGGATCTGGAGAAACCGGCGGTGGCGCCGAGGATGATGAGTTCGGCACGGGATCGTGGGCCGGCTTGAAGCTGTTGGGCGAGCCAGGCGGTGCAGGCGTCGAGCTTGACGGGATCGGGTCCGGGTTTCTGCGGAGGCAGTGAAAGCAGGCTGTCGGGGTCGATGGAGCTTGGTGCCTGGTCGGGATGCCAGATAATGCGGGAATCGGCAACGCTGTAGCCGATGGCAGGTGGCGGCGGGCCAAGGTTGTTTTTGATGGATATGAGCAGGCGGCGATGGGGATCGGGATTTTCCTCGCGAAACCTCGAACAGATGCGATTGTTTTACCGCCAGTGGCCAATTGCGCAGACACTGTCTGAGAAATTGACCGCAAAGGCAGTATCGCCTCCAGTAGCCGATACCCAAATTGTGCAATCACCGATTGCACAATTGCCATCGCCGCGGTTCCCGCTGACCTGGACCCACTATGTCTGGCTACTGGCGGTCAAAAATGAATTGGCTCGAAACTTCTACGAAACCGAGGCCCTCCGATGCGGATGGTCCATCCGCCAGCTTGATCGCCAGATTGATTCCCTTGATTACGAACGCACGGCCTTGTCAAAAAATAAGGCCGCCATGCTTGCCAAAGGCCGAAAAACAAGTCCCGGCGACGCCGTTACCCCCGAAGAAGAAATCAAAGACCCCTTTGTCCTGGAATTTCTAGAGATCAAGGACGAATACTCTGAAACCCAATTGGAAGAGGCCCTCATCCGCCATTTGGAATCGTTTCTTCTGGAACTTGGCGATGATTTCGCCTTCCTTGGCCGGCAAAAGCGATTGCGGATCGACGACCAATGGTTTCGCGTAGATCTGTTATTTTTCCACCGCCGACTTAAATGCCTGATCGTCATCGATCTCAAGAAGGGTAAATTTACTCATGCCGATGCCGGCCAAATGCACCTGTATCTCAATTATGCCGCTGAACATTGGGTCAGGCCCGGAGAGAATCCGCCTATGGGTCTGATATTATGCACTCAGAAAGACGCGGCCATTGTTCATTATGCGCTGGAGAATCTGCCCAACAAGGTTCTTGCGGCTGAGTACAAGATGAAATTGCCCGATGAGGCCATTCTCGCCAGCGAGATAGATCGCACACGCAGGGCGCTGGAAATCAGATCGGTTGTCACACGCGGGGGCACGAAGCAATGAATACAACCCAAAGCATTACGCCTTATGTTGCAGTCATCGGTGCCGCCCGTACAACCAGCCCGCGTGAAGTAATCCTCTCATCGTTGCTGCTGGAGGCAACATGAAGAAAAAAGCGATGCAGCGTCAGACCCAGGCCATGTTAGCGCCAGAAGTAGCGCAAGCTGGCTTTGATGAGGTACTTGGACTCATCGAAGCCGCCCGCACTCACGCCGTAGCTTCTGTCAATACGGCCTTGATTGATTTGTATTGGTCGATTGGAAAGCGTATCAGCCGGAAAATAGCCATGGATGGATGGATGGATGGGGGCAGGGAACTGTTGCGGCACTGGCTGATTACATTCGCGAAAGCCTGCCCAATGTTCGCGGCTTTTCCGCGCAGAATCTCTGGCGGATGCGCCAGTTTTTTGACACCTACCAGGCTGACGCAAAACTCTCAGCAGTGCTGAGAGAATTACCGTGGATCCACAACCTGATGATCCTGAGTGGCAGTCAGCGTTCAGCAGTCAGCGATCGTTAATATTCGCCACGGCTAGAGGGAAGAACAACCGGCTACTGGGATGGGCAAGGGTTGAGCATAGAGACATAAAGCGGCATCCAAGGATGGGCGTTGTTATACAACCATGGTCATTTGTTATTTAGACAGGCCTACAGGCCTACGATCACGCCAGCAAGATCATTGACACCAATAGGAAATGGCCGTGAAATGTAAACTCTTGAATTCACGGCGGGCCGATGACGGCTGGGCCTTTCACGGGCTGTATAAGAAGGGCATGCAGATGGCCAAGGGAATAAAACATGAAGCAAAGCCGATGGCTAGCCTGGCGGGGTACGCGCAGCAGTGGCTGCCCAATCACCACCGGCCATGGGCGGCGGTTGAAGTGCCGAGGGGGCTGATGGTCGCGCTACGGCGGTCGGGTGCCAGCACGGTAGATCAACGGCTGCGTGGTTGGGCCGAAATACTTCAGGGAGTGGTCTGATGCCCCATATTTTTGACAATATAGAACTGGAATTTCTGCCCACACTGCAAAAGGCGATGGAACTTTCGCAGTGTGCCGACTTTTGCGTGGGGTATTTTAACCTGCGTGGCTGGCGGCATATTGACGAATATGTGCAGCGCTGGCCCGGCGGTGATGGCAATTGCTGCCGCCTGCTGATAGGCATGCATCGCCCGCCTGAAGAAGAACTGCGGCGTGCCATCTCCACACTCCGAGCCGACGACGAAGTGGACAACTCCAGCGTAAAGCGCCGACAGAAAAAACTGGCGGAAGAATTCCGCGATCAACTGACGCTTGGGGCTCCAACCGACGACGATGAGGCCGGGCTGCACCGCCTGGCCCGGCAACTCCGTGCCGGCCAACTGCAAGTGAAGCTTTTTCTGACCCATCCGCTGCACGCCAAACTGTACCTGCTGGAACGCATGGATCCGCTGAATCCCAAAATCGGTTTTCTCGGCAGCAGCAACCTGACCATGGCGGGCTTGTCCAAACAAGGTGAGTTGAATGTGGACATCACCGACGCGGATGCCTGGGATAAATTGGCCCGGTGGTTTCTGGACCGATGGAATGACCGTTTCTGCACCGACATATCGCAGGACCTTATCAGCATTATCGAAAGCAGTTGGGCGCGGGAAATTCAGCCGTCGCCTTATCACATCTATCTTAAAATGGCCTACCATCTGGCCGCCGATGCCCGCTTAAGCCAGGAAGAATACGACATTCCCGATGAGCTGGGCAATAAACTTCTGGATTTTCAGGTGGCCGCGGTGAAGATGGCGGTACGCATCATCGAACGGCACGGCGGGGTGATGATTGGCGATGTGGTGGGCCTGGGCAAAACGCTGGTCGGATCAGCAATTGCCAAGGTCCTCCAGGAACAAAAAAATCACGAAACACTGGTCATCTGCCCGCCCAACCTGATTTCCATGTGGGATGATTACCGTGTGCGTTTTTCGGTCAATGCCAAAGTTATCTCCCTCAATCTGGCCCATCGACTGCTCAAAGATGAAAAGCGTTTTCGCACCGTACTTATTGATGAAAGCCATAACCTGCGCAACCGCGAAACCGCCGCCTATAAGGCCATCCGCGATTATATCGAACGCAACGGCAGCCAGGTGATTCTGCTTACGGCCACGCCCTACAATAAAACACTGCTGGATTTATCCAGCCAGTTGCGACTGTTTATCGACCCAGAGACCCAGCTTCCCGTGCGGCCGGAACATTTCATTCGCGGCCACGGGCTGGAGGTTTTATCCGCGCAGACACAGGCCGATCCACACACTATTGTCGCGTTTGAAAAAAGCGGTCTGGCGGAAGACTGGCGCATTTTGATGGATCAATTTCTGATTCGCCGCACGCGCGGTTGGATTAAAAAAAATTATGCCAGGGTGGACCCGGATCATGGCCGATCTTATCTGCAATTCACCAATGGGAAGCGATCCTATTTTCCAGATCGTATTCCTAAGAGTGTCAAATTTGCCATCAATGAAAAAGACCCGAGCGATCAATACGCCCGCATGTTTGCTGATGATACCGTTAATTCCATCAACACCCTGCATCTGCCGCGCTACGGGCTGGGCAATTATGTCCGGGCACCGCTTTACCGCCCTGAAAGCACCAGGCAGCAGGAGGAACTTGTCCAGGATCTTTCCCGTGCGGGAAAGCATCTCATCGGATTTTGCCGCACCGGATTATTCAAGCGGTTAGAAAGCAGCGGGGCCGCATTTGAATTGACCATGGAGCGGCATATCTTACGTGATAAAGTATGTTTGTACGCGCTGGAGAACGGGCTGGATGTTCCCATCGGTTCCAGCGATGCGGTTATCTTTGAAACCGGCGTGGAAGACCGCGATACACTGCTGGCCGGAATTGAAGATTCCGACGATGAGGCCATGCCCAGTGGAGATTCCGCGGACGAAATCGCCGAGCTTTATCGGCGGTTCAAGGCCAACCACCGTTATCGTTGGCTGCCGGCGGTCTTTTTTGAACCCGCATTATCCGAGCATCTGCGGGAAGACATCGCCGCATTGGAGCGGATAGGTTCTACCGTGGGACCATGGAATCCGGGCGGCGATAATAAACTCCGGGAATTGATCCATCTGCTACAAAATCAGCATCCACGCGAAAAAGTGCTGATCTTCACCCAATTTGCCGACACCGCCAATTACCTGTATCAACAACTCAAACGGGCCGATATTCGCCACCTGGGTGTAGTTACCGGCCACAGCGGCGACCCCACCGCTTTGGCCCACCGTTTCAGCCCCACAAGCAATCAGAAACGGCTCGCTGCTGCCGACGAATTGCGCGTGCTCATCAGCACGGATGTATTAAGCGAAGGCCAGAACCTGCAGGATTGCGCCATCGTTGTCAATTATGATTTGCCCTGGGCTTTGATCCGTATTGTTCAGCGGGTGGGCCGTATAGACCGCATCGGCCAGGAATCGCCACAGATTTTATGCTACAGCTTCCTGCCCGCGGATGGTGTGGAACGCATCATCCGCCTGCATCAGCGCATCCGCCAGCGCCAAAAGGAGGAAGGCGAAGTGATTGGTGCGGATGAAATGTTTATCGAAGGGGATCCGGCCACGGACTTTCCCCTATTGCAGAATTTGTACAATGAAAATTCCCGAATATTTGAGCGAGAAGACCAATCGGATGTGGATATTTCGTCCTATGCCTATCAGATATGGCAAGACGCGGTAAAAGGCCATCCGGCCCTGGCCAAAACCATTGAAGATTTACCCAACGTGGTTTATTCCACCCGGCCTGGTGGCAGCGGTCCGGGGCACCCGGAGGGTGTGATTACTTTTGTCCAGACCGGCCAGGGAAACAATTCCCTGATCTTTTTGGACCAGCAGCAGCAGGTGGTAACGGAATCTCCGCTGGAAATTCTCCAGATGGCCCAGTGCGAACCCGATACGCCGCCGGCCCAGCGTCTGACGCAACACAATAAACTCGTCGGCCAGGCGCTGGAAATGGCGGCCACGGATCAACATCGCGTGGGCGGCCAACTGGGTGGGCGTCGCAGCGTGCGGCGAAAGGTCTATGACCGCCTTAAGAGCCTGCACGCCCGCACCGCCAACAGCCTCTTTCGCCCGGCAGATCTTGATAAAGTACTGGAGGACATTTATCGCTACCCGCTCCAGCAATCTGCCCAGGATGTGCTGGTCCGTCGCCTTAAAGAAGCCATTGATGATGACGCGCTGGCCAGGTTGGCCATTGATCTACGATCTGAAAATCAGTTGTGCAGCATCAGCGAAGACCCCAACAACGCGGCCCCGAAAATCATCTGCTCATTGGGTATGCGGGTGTAATGTGGTAGATAAATTTCCAATTATTGAAATACCAGACTCCAGCGGCGGAAAATCCGAACCGATGGGAACAAAGAAAAAATTCTGGGCGATGCGCGATGACCAGCGCTGGCTATTCAAATACAACCGTCAGAACCACGGAGAAGACTGGTCGGAGAAAATCGCAGTGGAAATTGCCCGCCAATTGGCCATCGCCAGTGCAACCGTGGAGCTGGCAAAATGTGCGGAGCGGTCAGGCGTGATTTCCCGGAATTTCGTTAACAGCGCACCCGGTGGCAGCCGATTGGTGCACGGAAATGAGTTGCTCAATGATTATTACAGCGGAAGTTATCCAATCAACGAGTCTTATAGAGTAAGCCAGCACTGTATTCCGGCAGTCCGTATCATCCTTGGCCGACACAGTCTTTCCGGTAACATGGGCATCCAGGTTACCGGCCCTGTCCAAACCTTATGGCATCAGTTCGTGGGATACCTGATGCTTGATGCCTTGATTGGGAACAGTGACCGGCACCACGAAAATTGGGGCCTCATCAGTCAGTCTGCTCCAACGAACAGTCCTACTGTATTGGCTCCTTCATTCGATCACGCCTCCTCCCTTGGTCGCGAACTTGACGATATTGCCCGCTGTGATATGCTGCAGGCCAAGGGTAACAGAAGCATGGCCCTATACGCTGACCGCTGCCGCTCCAAACTATATCTTGATTCCAATGCACCGAAACCGCTTACGCCGCTGGAAGCATTTGTAAACTCCACAGCGGATATCCCGGATATCCGTGCCTTCTGGCTCAATCAGCTCGTCGCCGTCAAGGATGAAGTGTACGCAAATATTATTAACCAGATTCCAGATTCGCGAATGTCCGGCGATGCACGTCGCTTTGCGGCAGCCCTTCTGGTATATAATAGATGCAGGTTATTAGAGTGTGGACAAACCTTATGATTACCGCCCAAAAGCAGATGCAAGCACTGATTGTAACCTGGCGTAAGCCAGATGATAGCGCGTATATTGCGATTGGCCGTCTTATATACAGCCCGGGGCCTGACCGGCCCGAATACGAATTTGCCTTCCTGCATGGGGTTCACTATGCAATCAAGCGGGGGCTGGGGGAGTTATTGGCCTTTCCCGATATAAACCGGGTTTACGGCAGCAATGTGCTCTTCCCATTTTTTCAAAATCGCGTGATGCAGCCAAGCCGCCCGGATTATCCTGAATTCGTCCGCAATCTTGCGCTTGAACCGGGCCATGCCACGCCGATGGATATTCTTATCCGCACCGGGGGCGGGCGGGTAACGGATTCATTTGAACTTTTTGAATACCCGGTACACAACGAGCCTTTACAGCCGTACCGCACGCATTTTCTCGCTCATGGTTTGCGCTACCTGGCTAAATCGTCCCTGGAGAGGATCGCCACCCTTGAGCCTGGCGGACAACTTTGTGTCATGCAGGATTGCCAGAATGCGTATGATGGGCGAGCGTTGGCCCTGCGAACGGATGATCGGGTTATCGTCGGCTACGTGCCTGGTTTTCTACTCGCGGAGGCGCTACAGCTATGGAAACAGTGCCAATACATTCACTGCAGCGTGACTAAGGCCAATTCAACCACCGCGCCTCTGCAGCAACGGTTATTGTGCCGGCTGGAAACCTGCTGGCCGGAGGACCACCAGCCCTTCGCAGACGAAGAGTTCCAGCCAATTTCGCCAGACGCAACCAATCTATTTACCCGCTGATTAGCATCGGCGGCCCCATGCCGCAAGGCTTCATCTCCGCCATCAACGCGTCCGGCCCGATGGTCCGGGTGCGGCCACAAATTGTGGCAAAAGCCCCGCTGCATTCACCGCGTTTAGCCGCGGGCATAGCCGCACCTTCCTCGCAGCACGTCCGCACCTGATTGCGCTCCGACTACCCAAACCGCCCGCCATACCGCATAATTCACCCCCATGTTCGTATTGCCATCAAAATTCCGCACGCCCACGGTACCGTGTATGCCAGTGGAGAATCCTCCATGCCGCTGAATTTCGGACAGGCCCGAGACCTGCTCAACACTTTCCAATTTCGCGAACTGTTTGTTCAACAGTTGGGCTGGTCCAACCCACCATCGCCCAAACCGGCTACCATGACGGTCAAGGAATGTACTATAACACGGCGGCAAATTGCCGATCTCGCCGGCGTGGGCGTTTATGAAATTGAATGCCAGACCATTCCCGGCGCTAAAATCCGCTCCGCCATCCATCGGGAAATCTCCAATCTGCAATATGAATGCCTGCTGATTTTTATGGATGCCCAGCGCACCCAAAGCCTGTGGCATTGGGCCAAACGCGAATCCGGCAAAACCCTACCCCGTGAACACCTTTTTACACGCGGACAGCCCGGTGATCTATTTATAAGCAAAATCAGCGCCATGGTCTTTGAGCTATCGGAATTTGATTCCGACGGCCGCGTTGTCCTGATGGCAGTTTCTGACCGCATCAAAGCCGCCCTGGACGTACAGCGCGTTACCAAACGGTTCTTTACCGAATTCCAGGCCATTCATGATAATCTTGTCGATCTGATCGGGGGCATTCCCGATCCCCATGATCGCCGCTGGTACGCATCCATCCTGCTCAACCGCCTCATGTTCATTTATTTCCTGCAGCGCAAGGGTTTTCTGGATTTCAAAAACAAAAACGCCCGCGATGGGGATGTCCTGTACCTCCAGCACAAGCTCGCCGAATGTCAGCGTTCCGGACCGGACCGGTTTTATGGCGGCTTCCTGAAACAGTTGTTCTTTGAAGGCTTTGCCAAGCCGGAAGAAAAACGCTCCCCCGCCGCCCGCCAGGCACTGGGGGCCATCCGTTACCTTAACGGCGGCCTGTTTCTACTGCACCGTATAGAAACCGAAAATAAAAATATCACCATCCCCGATGACTTCTTCCTGCGTTTGCTTAAACTCTTTGCCGATTATTCCTGGAATCTTAACGACACCCCCGGCGACAACGACCGCGAAATCAGCCCGCATATTCTGGGTTATATCTTTGAAAAATACATCAACCAGAAAGCCTTTGGTGCTTATTACACCCGTCCGGAAATTACCGAATATCTCTGCGAACGCACCATCCATCAGCTTGTTCTTGATGCGGTCAACACCCCGCCAGGCGCACCTGTATTGCCCGGCACCAGACGCCGGGCGTATGAATCCGTGGCAGATCTGCTGATGGACCTGGATGGGCCAACCTGCCAAAAGTTGATCCGACACGTGCTGCCGGATTTATCCCTGCTGGACCCCGCCTGCGGTTCCGGGGCTTTTCTGGTGGCGGCCATGAACACCCTGATCAACATCTATTCCGCCGTTACCGGCCGGATCAAGTTCCTGCACAACCCGGAACTTACAGCGTGGCTGAAAAATATCGAACGTGAACATGCCAATATTGCCTATTACATCAAAAAACGCATTATTACCGATAACCTTTTCGGCGTAGACATCATGGAAGAAGCCACGGAAATCGCACGATTGCGGCTGTTTCTGGCCCTGGTGGCTTCCGCGGAAACGGTGGAACAACTCGAACCGCTGCCCAATATCGACTTTAACATTTTGCCCGGCAATTCGATCATCGGCCTGCTACGTGTGAATGAGCAATCCTTTGAGAAAAAGCAGCGCCAGGGCAATCTTTTCCGCCAGCGATCCTACCGGGAAATTCTGGAAGAAAAAAACCGCCTGATCGGCAATTACCGCCGCACCGCCACATACGCCGATGACCTTGCAGCCCTGCGCAATGACATCGACCGGAAGAAAAAAGCCTGCGCCGAAATACTCGACGACATGCTACTCGATGAGTTTGAACAACTGGGTATTAAATTTGAACAGGCCGTGTGGGATGAATCTAAAAACCGGGAAGGCAAACCGAAAAAGCGTGCTGTGGCCATCGCCGATATTCAACGGCTCAAGCCCTTCCACTGGGGCTTTGAATTTGACAAGGTGCTTAATGATCGCGGCGGATTTGATGCCATTATCACCAATCCGCCATGGGAAATATTCAAACCCAACGCCAAGGAATTTTTTCAGTCGCATTCAGACTTGATCACCAAGAAAAAATGTTGATCCATGATTTCGAAGCCGAGCAGGCCCGGTTGCTAAAGGAAGACTGCGATATCCGCGGAGCCTGGTTGGAATATCTTTCCAATTTTCCGCACGTGAGCGCCTATTACCGGGCCGAGGCGCAGTTTCCCAACCAGGTGAGCGTGATAAACGGCAAAAAGGCCGGTACGGACATTAACCTTTACAAGTTATTTACGGAGCAGTGCAAAAATCTGCTGCGGCCGGGCGGGTTGTGCGGCATTGTTATTCCCTCCGGCATTTATACCGATCTGGGGGCCAGGCAGTTGCGGGAAATGCTCTTCGGCCAAACCCGCATCACCGGCCTGTTTGGCTTTGAAAATCGCAAAGAAATCTTTGAAGGTGTCCACCGCAGCTTCAAATTTGTTGTGATGACGTTTAAAAAGGGTGGCACAACTCATACATTTCCCGCCGCATTTATGCGCCATGATGTGCAGGAACTGGAACGTTTTCCTCAGCACGGTTCCGTGCCGGTGGCGGTTGAGCTGGTGCGGCGGCTTTCGCCGGATTCGCTTTCTATCATGGAATTCAAGTGCGATCTGGATGTGCAGATTGCAGAAAAGATGCTCAAATTCCCGCTACTGGGAGAAAACCTGGAGGGCGTATGGAATGTCAAACTCTCGCGCGAGTTTGATATGACCAACGACAGTTACTTATTTAAAACTCAGCCCGGCCCAGGGCGATTACCGTTGTATGAAGGGAAAATGATCTGGCAGTTTGATCACAAGCTCGCCCCGCCACGCTATTGGGTGGATGAAAAGGAAGGCCGCGCCGCCATCCTTGGCCGCGAAAAGGATGTCGGCCAGAAACTGGATTATCAGGATTATCGGCTGGGGTTTAGGGACATCGCCTCAAGCACCAACGAGCGAACTTTAATCTGCTCCATGGTGCCACCAGCCTTTCATGGTAATAAACTGCCAACTGTAATTACCAACGGCAATTCTGGCCGCCGTGTGATCCTGCCCAACGAGCAATTATTTCTGGCGGCAGCCCTGAACAGTTTCGCTTTGGACTGGGCAATTCGGATGAAGGTCACAAGCACTTTGAATTTCTTTTATGTCTATCAGCTTCCCGTACCGCGGC
Source organism: Planctomycetota bacterium (assembly GCA_021790385.1). Taxonomy (GTDB): domain Bacteria; phylum Planctomycetota; class Phycisphaerae; order WQYP01; family WQYP01; genus JABEVA01. The sequence continues at coordinate 18,364 of JAJYDW010000050.1, read as the reverse complement.
TGATGGAAAAGGATTCGCAATTTGGGCCAATTGTCGAGCGTGCGGCCCGGCTTATCTGCACCACGCCGGAATTTGATGCTCTGGCCAGGCAAGTGGGCCTGAAAAGCCATAAGGATAGTGTAATCGAGCCAGCCGGCCGTGCCAAAATCCGTGCTGAACTGGATGCCATCATCGCCCACCTCTACGGGCTGACGGAGAAGGAATTTGCGCATATACTCTCAACATTTCCGCTGGTGGCGCGGGAGGTGAAGGAAGCGGCAATGGAAGAATACAGGCGTAGTGCGGTCGCGTGCTCGCCTTGATACCGGCGGGAAGGACGTGTTTAATAGGGGTGGCGGCGGCATACTAAATCAGCACCGCGCGGGTGCTGGAGGCATCATCAATCTATGAGGAACACCATGACCGACTTCGAACTTGAGCAATTGCTCAACACTCTTGAATCCGATTGCGTTGAGCGTAAGGAATCCGTGGTTGACGACGACAAGATTCGGCAAGCGATTTGTGCGTTCGCCAATGATCTCCCCGGACACAATCGGCCTGGCATACTTTTCATTGGCGTGAACGATCACGGTAGCCCGGTGGGCTTGAACATCACCGACCATCTACTGCAAAATCTAGCCTCCATGCGCGATGATGGTCATATAGTGCCATTCCCGTCACTGGATGTCCAGAAGCGGAGGCTCAAGGGACAAGAGATCGTGGTTGTCGCGGTCCATCCGTCCAATGCTCCTCCGGTGAGATTTAAGGGAAAAGTTTGGGTCCGTTCCGGGCCGAGACGGGCCATTGCCAATGCCGACGATGAACGTCGGCTGAATGAAAAGCGACGGCATCGTGACCTGCCTCCGGATATCCGGCCGTTTGACGACGCAGGCCTGGACCAGCTCGACGAGTTGCTGTTTCGCCGGACCTACCTCCCGAATGCCGTGGCCGGCGAGGTGATCGCGCAGAACCAGCAGTCGCTTGAGGATCAATTGATCGCCGCCAAGTTCGCCCATCCCGGTTCCCCCGTGTGCGCCACAATGCTGGGATTGATTACCGTGGGAAGGTCTCCCAGCGACTGGATTCCAGGAGATTACGTGCAGTTTCTCCGGATTGATGGTGCGCGGCTTGGCGATCCAATAAGAAATCAGCGGGAAATTCGGGGGCCGCTTCCCGACCTATTAACCGAACTGGAAGACTTAGTGAAGAACAACATCCAATCGGCGGCTGATTTTACGACCGGTCCTACGGAAGTGCGAGCGCCGGATTACCCGGTGGTCGCGCTGCAGCAGATGATTCGAAATGCAATTTTGCACCGCTCCTACGAAAACACCAACGCTCCGGTTCGCATGTATTGGTTTAATGATCGCGTGGAAATCCATAATCCGGGCGGGCCGTTCGGGCTGGTGACCAAGGCTAACTTCGGGTCTGGCGTCAATGATTACAGGAACCCCAACCTTGCCGGCGTGATGAAGGAGCTGGGATACGTGCAGCGCTTCGGTTACGGTATTGTCCTGAGCCGCGTCGCAATGCAGAAAAATGGTAATCCGTCGCCGGAATTTCAGGTCGAGGATTCTCACGTGGCCGTGATTCTGAGGAGGAGCCATTGAGAATTCCCGTCATCGCATTCTTCAACAACAAGGGTGGTGTCGGCAAAACCTCGATGGTCTACCACCTGTCATGGATGCTCGCGGATTGCGGATTGCGGGTGATCGCCGCGGATCTTGATCCGCAAAGCAACCTCACCGCCGCGTTCCTTGACGAAGATCGCTTAGAGCAAGAGCTTCCCAGTGACGGGCATCCTAAGACGATCTTCGGGGCGTTGCAACCACTCAAACGCGGCACCGGCGATGTTGCTGACCCGCATGTGGAATACGTTTCAGATCGCGTTGGTCTGATTCTCGGGGACATGGCCCTATCCACATTTGAAGATCAACTCTCTGAGGTCTGGCCCAAATGTATGGATCGAGATGAACGCTCCTTCCGAGTGATGTCGGCCTTTTACCGTATTTCGCAGAGCGCCGGTAATAAGCATAGCGCTGATGTTATTCTGATTGACCTGGGCCCAAACCTCGGGGCAATCAATCGGGCCGCGCTGATTGCGTCTGATTTCGTTGTGATCCCACTGGGCCCCGATTTGTTCTCGATTCAAGGCCTTCAGAATTTGGGCCCGGCGCTGCGTCGCTGGCGCGATGAATGGAAAGAAAGGCTCGACCGAAACCCGGTTCCGGATTTATTGCTCCCATCAGGAAGCATCCATCCGATAGGCTATATCGTGCTGCGGCATTCGATTCGTCTGGATCGGCCGGTCAAGGCGTTCGAGCGATGGATTGCTAAAATGCCCTCAACCTACGCCAAGGCTGTACTCAACCAACCAGTCGACCAGACGCTCACCATCGACACCGACCACAACTGCATCGCCAAGCTCAAAGATTATCGCAGTCTCATGCCGCTTGCGCAGGAAGCCCGCAAGCCTATTTTTTTCCTCAAGCCCGCTGATGGTGCGCTGGGCGCGCACACCTACGCCGTAAATGATGCATACGGGGATTTCAAAAAGGTGGCCACCAAGATCGCCAGAAACGCCCGCCTGAAAGAGCTCTCATGAACGATCCCGCTATCAGATAGAAGGCCGGTCGAGCAGGGGCGAATTAATGACATTGCGCGTGGAATCGAATGCCGATCGCCCACCTCCGCGGCCTGACAGAGGCGGAATTCTCGCAAGTACTGTCCAGCTTTCCGCTGGTGCCGCAGGAAGTAAAGGATGCTACCCTGGCCGAATTCAAGAAAACATAAGCCGGGTGCGGCCATAATTTGTAACCTTCCCAACCGTCCCAATAAACAAACTCCGCCCCCCAAAAAAAACCGCGAGCCGATGGGTTCATCCCATCGGCCATTACCACCTCGCGGGCAAACGCCGCCCGGATGTATATAATAACTACTACTGGCATTGACAAATACAAAGATAGTACTATACTCATAGTATATTTGTTGTCTCAATAAGGAGCCTTTATGTTGGGTGAACAAACAGCTAAAACAGGTATGCCAAATGTCAACGGAACCGCCCTGCGGGAACTGGCCTCCAGCAACCAGTTGGCCAACCGGGCGTTTCAGGTGCTTGCGCAGCGTCAGCGTAAGCGAACCGAAATTACCACTGAAGTGATGATGAGTGATCTGGATGCCACCAGATCGCAGGTTATCGGTTTGTTTAAGGATATGGCGGCAGCCGGATGCGGTCGGATGGTGATTGGCCGGGGCAGCAAATCTACGCGATTCCTGTGGGCCTACACGATGGCTTCTGTGGGGCAATACGCATTAGGCCAAAGTGATGTGCTCGAACCAATGCCCGACATGCCATCCTCCCCAGCCGACGACGGGAATCTCAACGACGACACCGCGGCCTTGATTGAGCCGGCGGGCGATAATTCAGGTCGGGGCCTGACGGGTATATCGGCCGGAGTGGTGAAGCCTGCACCTGTGGCTTCCGGGGGCGCAGGCCAATCCCCCACATTGCTTATGCACAATTTCCCGTTGCGTCCAGGACTGCTGGCCAGATTGTCGCTCCCCGACGACTTGACGGCCCAAGAGGCCGAACGGTTGGGTGGCTTTATCAGGGCACTGGCAGCCCCCGCGAGGTGATTGTTGCCACCGCAAGCGGGGCCGCTGCCTGCATTATTTGTAACGAAAAAGGTTACATAAATTTGACATGGTGAACCGATGGATATAGAATTCAGTGATGCCAGAACGGCGGAGTTGTTCAATACGGAAAAGAAACTCCGCGGCCAGTATGGCGCAGAGTTGGCGAAAGCTATCATGAAACGCCTAGACGACTTGCGGGCTGCGCGCTGCCTGGAGGATATGCGAAACCTTCCGGGCCGGTGGCACGAACTGACCGGTGACCGCAGGGGGTGCCTGGCATGCAACCTTTCCGCCAACTGGAGGCTGGTTGTCCGCCCCGCTGGAACGCCCAATATACGGGGGGATAGCGGCCTAAATTGGAAGGAGGTAACGGCGATTCGCATTCTTCATGTCGTTGATTACCATTAAGGGTAAAATAGGAGATAATGCTGTGGTAGCCAACCAATTCCATCCAGATTATGCCACTTCGCCGGGTGCGACCCTGGTCGAGATATTAAGTGAGCGGTCGATGCGCCAGGGCGACCTGGCGAAGCGCACTGGCCTGGCCCGAAAGACCATCAATGAGATTATCGCCGGCAAGGCACCGCTTACGCCGGAGACGGCGCAGAAATTTGAATTGGTTTTCGGAACCCCCGCCCGGTTTTGGAACGAGCGCGAACGTCTGTACCGCCAGCACCTGGCCCAGCACGCCCAAGACAAAAAATTGAGCCACCACCTTGGCTGGGAGAAAAATTTTCCCTACGGTGAGTTGGTCAAGCGCGGAAAACTCAATGCCAGCACCAATCCCCTTCGTAAGATACGCAATCTATGCCGCTTCTTCGCCATCGCCGAACCAGCGTCAATTGAAAATGTCTTCGCTGATCTGGCCATCGCCGGAACGCTGTTTCGCCGCGGATCTCGCGCGGAGTCCAAACCTTATTTGGTATGGACGTGGCTGCGGCTGGCCCAACTGGAAGCTGGACAGGCGGATACACCCAAGTTTCAAAAGGCAGGATTCGCCCGCGCCGCTGGCGCAATCGCCCGGCGCACAGCCGGGATTGTCGATCCCGCAGGCTTTTCGCGATTTTGGCACGAAACTCGCGATGCCTGTATGGCCGCAGGAGTAGCATTGGTGTTGGTCCCAGAGTTTAAGGGCGCAGCGATCAATGGTGCAGCCTTCTGGCAAAGCGACACTCCGGTTATTGCCCTGACATTGCGGGGCAAACGCCTGGACGGATTCGTCTTTACGCTCCTGCACGAGGCGGCGCATATTCTCCTCCACCGTAGGAACCTGTCGTTTATGGATGTTGAATACGTCATCACCGGTGGGGTGGACCGCGCCGCCGTCGAAAAGGATGCCGACGAGTTTGCCACCCAGCATTTTGTGCCGCCACAATTCGATGAAAAAATACGCACCGCTACCACGCTTGAGGAAATTGAGGCCTTAGCCACCGATGCCGGCGTCCACCGGGATCTGATCATCGGACGCTACGGTCGGCTGACGAACGTCTACGCGCGTTTTGCGGCCCACAAGCTGCAGCTTAGCTGGGACGAGTTTTCATGATCGGCGCACTGAATTAAAGGCGACGGTGATGGTTGGGGGCGGGAAACGATGCGCGAGCAGGATGCCCGCGGCACAATGGGGTGGCGTCTTCACCGAGAAAATTGAGAGTAGAACAGTGGAACAGTTGAGATCAAGGAACTTTTGGTCCTAATCTGTATAGTGTATTCCGAAAAATATTATCTGGTTTGGATGTTGGTGGGGAAAACCGATGGGATAAACCCAGCGGCTCGCTTGGGAGCATGCTCGGTGATATTCGGCGACTTTGGGGACGTGGATTTCGCATGACCCGGCCCAATATATAAATGGTGCCAATGCGTATCAGTTTGTGGGTGATGGGCCGCTTTCTTACGGGCGCGGCTCGGATATTCGGGGGTCGGGTGCGTGCCCAGACGTTTGCCAACCAGCACAAAAATGGGGATGATGTTTCACCTTGCGAAGGCTGCATGAGGAGATTAAACCGATGGCCCCAACGGATGTTAAAAAAATTGTTCTGGCTTATTCCGGCGGATTGGATACTTCCGTGATTCTGCCCTGGCTGAAGGATAATTACCCCGGCTGCAAAGTGATTGCATTTGCGGCGGAACTGGGGCAGGGGGATGAACTTGACGGCATTAAGGCCAAGGCCCTGGCCAGCGGTGCCGATAAGTGCATTGTGAAGGATTTGCGGGAGGAATTTGCCCGGGATTACTGTTTTCCGATGCTGCGAGCAGGAGCGGTTTACGAACATAATTATCTGCTGGGCACTTCCATAGCCCGGCCATTGATCGCCAAATACCAGGTGGAAGTAGCCCGTGCTGAAGGAGCGGATGCCGTGGCCCATGGAGCCACCGGCAAAGGCAACGACCAGGTTCGCTTTGAGTTGACCTATATGGCCCTGGGACCGAATTTGAAAATTATTGCCCCGTGGAAGGATGATCGCTTCCAGTTGCGTTCGCGCGAGGCGGCCATTGAATATGCGATGGCCAAAGGCGTACCAATAGCCCAGACCAAAAAGAAAATTTATTCACGGGATCGCAACCTGTGGCATATTTCTCATGAAGGGGCGGACCTGGAAGACCCTGGCAATGAACCCATGGATAATCTATGGGTGATGAGCGTGCCGGTGTCTAAGGCGCCGGGCAAGGCGGAAATGGTTACAGTCGGTTTTGAAGCCGGCACGCCGGTAAGCGTCAATGGGCGGCGGCTGCCCGCCCATACCATCATCGAAAAACTCAACGAGCTGGGCGGTCGGCACGGGGTGGGCCAGACGGACCTGGTGGAAAATCGGCTGGTGGGGATGAAAAGCCGCGGGGCATACGAAACACCGGGCGGAACAATTCTGCTTACCGCCATCCGCGGGCTTGAATCGCTGTGTCTGGAACGCGACACCATGCATTTCAAACAGCAGGTGGCCTTGAAATATGCGGACCTGGTTTATTACGGGCAGTGGTTTCATCCGCTGCGCGAGGCCCTGGATACTTTTGTAACTGCGGTGGAAAAAAATGTTACCGGCACGGTGAAGCTGCGGCTGTTCAAGGGGCGGGCCACCGTGGCCGGCGTGGAATCGCCGAAGAGCTTATTCCGCCAGGACCTGGCCAGTTTTACCATGGGCGCGGAATATGACGGCAAAGATGCCATCGGGTTCATCAAGCTTTTTGGCCTGCCGATGCAGGTGCATGCATTGGTGAATAAAGAGTAAAAAAGTTGCCGCGTTCCATTATTGGAGACATGGATTTTTTAAGGATGCCGGAACATGGCGGAAAAACTTAAACTGCGGCTCGGACATTCCCCCGATCCGGATGATGCCTTCATGTTTTATGGTCTGGCCACAGGCCAAATGGACGCAGGCAGGTATCAATTTGAACACATTTTGGAGGACATTCAGTCCCTGAACGTCCGGGCCATGAAAGGTGAACTGGAAATTACCGCCATCAGCCTTCATGCGTATCCTTACGTGCGCAGCAAATACGCCCTCACCGCCTGCGGCTGTTCCATGGGCGATAATTACGGCCCGATGATTGTGGCCAAACAGCCGTGGACCGTGGATCAACTCAAAACCAAACGCATTGCGATACCCGGCACGCTGACCACGGCGTTTCTGGGCATGCAGTTGCTGCTGGGCAAGGGGTTGCATACCGTGGTGAAACCATTTGATGAAATTTTAGCATACGTGCAGGCGGGGTACGCCGACGCCGGGCTTATTATTCACGAAGGGCAGTTAACGTATCAGAATAACGGCTTGGTCTGCTGCGTGGATCTGGGCCAATGGTGGACGCAAAAAACCGGTTTACCCATGCCGCTGGGCGGCAATGTGATCCGGCGGGACCTGGGCGAGAAAACCATGGCCGAGGTAACCGCCATCCTGAAAAAGAGCATCCAGTTTTCGCTGGATCATCGCGACCAGGCCGTGCGCCATGCCCTGCAATACGCCCGCGACATGAACGAAAAATTGGCCGATGAATTTGTGGGCATGTATGTAAATCATTGGACTTTGGACTACGGCCCGCGCGGGCGGGCGGCAGTTAACGCCCTGCTGGACCAGGGAGCCAGGGCGGGGCTGATTCCACCATGTACGCCGGTGGAATTTATCGGGTAACGGCCATTGGCAGGCGGATCGCGGCAAGCCGTGGCCGCAGACGACAATCCTTAAAGCCAGGTTGTTGCGCGTGGGCGGCGCGGTATCATCTTAGCCATTGTTCGTCTGCCGCTACGCGTGTGCGGTTGACGCAGCGGTGTTGCCCCCGCCTAAACAAGATGGAAACGAACCATGGCCTTAGCTACTCTTTCCGGCCGCTTGCCCGCCACGGAAGGCATTGAGCCTGCGGATCCACATTCGCTTTTTGCCATGGCCCGCGCCGCCGTGGATCAGGCCTGTGCCACCACCAATACGCCCGCCTACGTGCAGGAAATGCTGGGCCAACCGAAAAATGAACTGATGGTTCATTTTCCGGTACGCATGGATGATGGTCGTTACAAACTCTTCAAGGGCTACCGCATTCAGCACAACAATGTGCTGGGGCCATACAAGGGCGGCATCCGTTACCATCCGGAAATCAGTTTGGACGATGTCAAGGCCCTGGCCGTCTGGATGACCATGAAATGCGCCCTGATGCGCTTGCCTTTTGGCGGTTCCAAGGGCGGGGTGATGGTGGACCCGGCCCAGCTTAGTCCCGCGGAACTGATGCGTCTGACACGCCGATTTACCTCTGCATTGGGCGACAATATCGGCCCGGAATTTGACATTCCCGCCCCGGATGTAGGCACCAATGCCCAGGTGATGGACTGGATGATGGATACCTTTCTCAATACCCACAGCCAGGCGGGGCGGCAAAATCTGGTCCATGTGGTCACGGGAAAATCGATCACCTGTGGTGGAAGTGAAGGGCGCGAAAAGGCCACCGGACAGGGATTGGGCATGGTACTGCAGGAGCTTTTGCCGGAATTTAACCTGAAGCTCGAAAAGCTCCGCGTGAGCCTGCTGGGCTTCGGCAATGTGGGCCGACATGCTGCCGCCGCCATGGCCGCCCACGGCAGCACCGTGGTAGCGGTGATGGATCACACCCGGGCCATTACCAAACCCGATGGTTTGAATATGGCCGATCTGATGAACCATGTGCAGGCCCGCGGCACCATTCTGGAGTATCAGGCACCGGGCGTGCGCACGCTGGACCGTGAGGCATTTTATTCTCTGCCCACCGATGTTTTTATTCCGGCCGCACTTGAACGCATGGTCAACACGCAGGTGGCCGCCTGGCTGAATTGCAAAGTGGTGGCGGAGGGCGGCAACGGGCCGGTAACGCCGGAAGCGGCGCAATTGCTGCGGCAGCGGGGTATCACGGTGCTGCCGGCCATTTTATGCAACGCCGGCGGCGTGATTGTCAGTTATCTGGAATGGGTGCAAAACAAGGCGGGGGTTCATTGGGGCAGCGCCCAGGTGGAAAGGGAATTGCGCAAAACCATTCTTCTGGCAGCGCGGCGCGTACGCGTGGCAGCGCACCAATACGATGTGGATCTTTCCAGCGCGGCATATTGCGTGGCGGTGGAACACCTCTCACGGGCTTACACCCAGCGAGGAATTTTCCCATGAAATTTTTGCAAGGCGGTGGTGGGTCTAACCCCGGGGCCATGGCCTTCACGGATCGGCGGGTTCTTTGGCCGTGGTACGCAGCGGAATTTCTGAATTCCTTTGCTGTGGTGCTGGCCACGAACGGCGTATTCTTTTTTGCCCGCTATGAATTGCATGCTGCGCCCGCCACGCTGCTGTGGTTTATGGTATGCGGCGGGGCAGTGTATACCGCAGCCGCTCTGGCCGGCGGCAAGATTCTCTCCCATACCGGGCAGCGAAAACTTCTGATTGCCACCGGCATGGGCACGGCATGGATATGCCTGATTGGTGTGGCTGCGGTGGAATATCGCAGCCTGGTGCTGCTGTTTTTGCTGGTGGCTTTGCTGAATCTCTCGGTTACGCCAGGGTGGCCGGCGCTGGAATCGGCGATTACCCAAAGTCCGGCCCGCATGAAACTTTCCACCCGTATCACCTTGTACAATCTGGGATGGTCTAACGCCTATTTTCTGGCGCTGCTGGTTACGGGCATTCTGGCCCGCTGGTTAACCTGGCCGGCGGTTTTTATCGGGGCCGGTGTGGCGGCGGCAGCATCCGTGGTGATGGTGCGATTTGTAGCGATTCCCCAAAGCATGATCGGTTCGCAGCCCGCGCATCAGGATGGTGTGGAACCGGTTGATGCGGCTTTGATTGGTACGGTCCGTGGAACGACACTGCTGAACATGGCCCGATTGTCCAATCTGCTGGCGTATGTAGCGCTGAATTCCATGATGCCCATCATGGCGTACCTGACCTACCGCGCCGGATTTTCTTATGCGGAGGCGACCGCCGTGGGCTCCATCTGGGGTCTGGCCCGCATTGCCGGATTTATCGGCTGCTGGTTCTGGACGGGGTGGCACTATCGCGTCCGTTGGATGCTGGGCGGATTTTTCTCGCTGGTCGTCGCCACTGTGATGCTTATTGCGGTACCTTCCATTGGGGTTCTCATCGGTGGACAAATAATTCTGGGCCTGGCGGCGGCCCTGGTTTATGCCGGTTCGCTCTATTATTCCATGCACTTAAGCCACGGGGCCGGCGAACATGCGGGCCTGCATGAAGCCTTGATAGGTGTGGGCACGGTGGTAGGGCCGGCGGTAGCGGCTCTGGCCGGAGGCCCGGAAGAACTGCTGCCCAAAGGCATTGCCCTGGGCGTGATTTTGCTGCTGGGTGGAGGCGTGCTTGCCCGCATGGGCTTTCGGGCATCGGCAGTTACACCAACTGGTGCTGCACCTGAAATGGAATTGCCCAGGACCGGGTAGGCCTGCGACAAAGGGCTGCGGGCGTTAAAAAGTTGTGATGTCCATTTGCACAAGGCCAATCACCATGACGATTCCAATACCAAGGCCACAAAATACTCCGCCACGTGTGGCGGTGCTGATTTCCGGCTCCGGCACCACGCTGCAAAACCTGGCCGATATGGCGAAGCGTAAAGAATTGCCCATTTCCATAGTCTGTGTTATTTCCAGCCGGGATGATGCTTATGGATTAACCCGGGCCGCCGCCCTGAACATTCCCACCCACGTGGTACCGCGCCGGAATTGCCGGGATCTCAACGATTTTTCCGCCCGTATCCGTGACGTGTTACAACCCTATGCACCGGACCTGATCTGCATGGCGGGATTTTTAAGCCTGTGGAACATACCACCGGAATACCAATGGCGAACACTGAACATCCACCCCGCGCTTTTGCCCAAATTCGGCGGACGATCTATGCATGGCCTGCACGTACACGAAGCAGTTATCCAGGCCGGGGAGAAACAGTCCGGCTGCACCGTGCATTTTGCCGACAACCAATACGACCACGGCCCGATTATTCTTCAACGGACCTGCCCGGTATGGCCCGGCGATACGCCGCAAACGCTGGCCGCACGGGTGTTTGAAATGGAATGTCAGGCCTATCCGCAGGCCATTCGGCTGTGGGCCGACGGACGCCTGACGCTGGAGGCCAATGGCCGAATCCGCGTGAAATAACCGGCCCCTTACCAGTCCGCCAGTTCGCCGAGCAGTTCTTCCACCAGATCTTTGATGGTTACCAGGCCGACGGCTTTGCCGTTGCGGTTGACCACCACGGCAATGGTTTGCCGGGCCTTTTGCATAAGGGTCAGCGAAGAACGCACCGATTGATCGGGCAGCAGGGTAATAATCTGGTCAAGGTTGTCATTGAGAGAAAAGCTCGGCCATTGTGCCAATACATCGACCACGTTCACCACGCCTAAGACTTCGTCGGTGGAATGGCCGAGGACGGGCAGGCGCGAAAAGTTATAGCGGCGGGCAATAGCCTCAAAACCATTGGCACTGATTCCCACCGGCACCCCGATCACGCGATTCCAAGGGATCATCACTTCGCGTACGGCAATATGGGCCATGTGCAAAGACCGGGAAATCAGTTCCTGCTGCGCGTCGCTGATCAGGCCGGTGGCAGTACTTTCCTGGGCGATGCGCAGCAGGCGATGGGGAGGTGAACCATTTTCCAAGGGATCACTTTTGCCGCGCAGCATGTTCAAGGATGCCGCACCCAAAGAGCGTACCAGCGGCAATACCGGAATCACCGTGATGACGGCCATGGACCAGCGAATGGGCCGCACCAGGTGGTAGGTCCAGCGGTCTGTATAACTGTAAAACAGGTCTTTGGGCACAATTTCCGCAAAAATCAGCATCAGCGGGGCGATGACAATACCGGATAAAACAGTTTCCGCCACGGGACCAAAACGATCTCTTTCCAGCAACATGGTAATGGCCGCGGACACCATGTAATTGGAAATATTCTGCCATATCAGCAGGCCGCCGATGATATTGCCGGGGTCTTCCATCCACCGGGAAATTTGCAAAGCGGCGGCATCCTTTTGATAGCAACGCAATTGGAGCCGTAATCGCGAAAGGGTGTAAAGACCGGTTTCCAGGCCACTAAATAAAATAGAGCCAAACAGTCCCACCACCCCCAAAGCCAGCCAACATGCGTCGGTAGTGCCGCTGGGAAAAGCCCAGGCCAAAAGCATTGCTTCAGGCATGTTTAACCTCCTGCTTCGATTGAGCCGCGTCACTGCCGGAGTCAGACGTGTTACCGGCATCTACTGCCGGGCGCTCCTGCAATTCAATCAGGACGGTTGCAATCCGTGGGCCACGCATGGTTTCGACGGTCATTTTCAAATGGTTAATAGCTATGGAATCGCCGACCTGCGGAATCCTTTTCAACACTGCACAAATTAATCCAGCCACTGTAGATGCGTGGAGATTTTGCACCTGGGCACCGAAAATATCCGACCATTGCAACAGCGATAAATTACCCGACGCCCGCCATCGATCCGGAGCCAGAGGCTCCAAGGCTCGATCTGCGGTGTCGCCGACATCGGAAATATCGCCAATGAGTTGCTCTACCACATCTTCCAGCGATACCAGGCCCGCCACACCGCCGTATTCATCCACCACAATCGCCATCTGAAAACTGCTTTCACGGAACATGGTCAGCAGTTTATCGAGCGTCTGACTCATGGGCGTAAAACGGACCGGCTGCACCAGATTGCGCAGCGCCGCCGGTGTGGGTGGCCGTTCCAGCAGAAATGTTTTGGCACGAACGACCCCCAGGATGTTGTCAATTTGCCGGTCATACACCGGAATTTTGGATAAACCGGTGCGCCGGAACATATCCAGCAGATCGCTGACCGGCTGATGAATGTCAAAAGCGGTCATGGCTACCCGCGGCACCATAACGTTGCGAACCTTGATTTCGCGCAGGCGAACCACCTGCTGGAGAAGCTGGTTTTCCGACCGGTCAATAACTCCCTGGCGTTCGGACATGCTTAAGAGCCGGCGAAATTCATCCAACGTAAATGCGCCGGCTCCACTGGGCCGATCGATCAGCCGATGCACCGGCGTAATGACCACACCTTGAATCAATGCAACGGCCGGTGCGGCCACACGCATGACTGTTTCCAACGGACCGGCCACCAGCGGTGCCAATCGGCGATTAAAGGTGCGCCCTAAAATTTTGGGCATCACCTCTCCAAAATAGGCCACCAAAACCACCGGCACCAGCGCCAGGACAATCACCGGTACCTGGCCAAACGCAAGGTTTATATTGCGCAGCAACATGGTGCTGAGCACAAAAAAGAGGATGGTACACAACATGTTGGCCAGTAAAATAGTAACCAGTAAGGGCCGACTCTGCTGCCGCAGCCTGGCGACCAGAACTTCCCGGCGATTGGCGTGGGATTTCAGTTGATGAAGGTCATGGCGGCTTAAGGAAAACAGAGCGGTTTCGCTTAAGGCAAAAAACGCCGCCAACGCCATCAACAGGAACATCGGTATCAGGAGGTCCAGATTGGCCGCAATAAAAGACAACATGCCGTCATTTTATCCGCTGGGCCGTCAAAATGCCTGCTACAGTCCGGCTATTTTGGCCCATGACACCGCCCCATGGCGCAGTGGCAAAGTTATTCCACGGTGCAACCCAAAACCAACGAAAAAGCGAAAGCGAGCCTTCGGTATTGTGGCCATTGCCAGCTTGGCCGTTACAGTTGGGGCCTTTATGGCGGGCTGCTCCGTAGCACGCAAACTTCATCCCGGCGATACCCCTGCCACCCAACGGTCCCGAAAGGCTGCACCGCTGGTTACTCGGCTGGAAAATTGTACGGTTGCAACCCCGGCACGCCAGCGGGCGGACCATCGAATCGCTTCGCTGCTTGGAACACATGCCGCAGTTCGGCTGGCCGCCTTAACATACATTCTGCACACTCCCGGCCAAAGCTCGGCCATGCGTATTTACGCATTACAGCAAATTTTTGTCACGGATCGCCTTCTGGCCATAGCCCTGCTTAAAAAATACCTGCCTACGTGGCAGCAATGGCCCATGCTTTTTTATGCCTGCAAAGTCTGTGTGCAATGCCATGATCAACAACTTCTTGGTCCCCTGATTCTTTCCCTGAAAAGACCCGCCGTTCGTTATCAATTGCCCAACAGACCGGAAGCCCTGGCCATCAGAGAAATTACCGGCCAGCCACTGCGGCAGGTTCTGGCCATGACTTTTTTAAGGCCGAGACCGATGAATGTTCGCATTGCGGCACTGGCATTGCTGCGCCAGGAAAAAGGCCCTGCTTTCGTCCGCCACATTTTGAAACACACCACTCGCCCGGACCCAATGATTTCGGCCATGCAATGGTGGATCCACCATTACCGCCACGTAGCCGTATCCACTACAGAAATACTCTGGCTTCAGGAATTGTACGTGGAAAGACGTTCGCCCATGATGATGCGATGCGCACACCATTGGCGAGAGCTTCGTGGACATGTTCGCCAACAAACCGTGGCTCCCGCCCAGGCCTACCTGCTGGCACATCTGAAAATTGCCCCGCTGGACCTTTCGCGTACGGGCTTGCTGCAAACTGTTGCTGCAGAATTGCGCCGCCAAAAACACTTGCGCCGGCCCAGGCCCTATCCGCACGCACCCGGTTATCCTAATCCTACGCTGCGCTCCAACGCACCGCGGCTTACCCGGCTGAACCTGATACTGCTGCAAACTCTATTTACCGCCTTGAACCACCCCGCGTTTCAACACATGGTTTATCGTGTGGGCATCCGTTCCATGCATAACCATGCCAGCGAAACGGGCGGTCTGATCTGTTATGCCAACGCTCCTGCGGCCCCTGCATCAGCCACACCACACGCCGCGGACAAATCCCTGACGCTGCATACCTTCCCGCCATTGCTGAATCGCAGCGGCGGAGTATACGTTTCCAGTCCCATGCTGCTGGCGGCCACAGTGCACGCACTGTCTGAATTTATTTTTCATTTTCAGCGGGTGCATAACGCCCGGTACGTGGGGCCGGCCGTGGGGGATCTGGCTTATGTGCGGCGGATGCGCTGTGCGGTGGTCATTTTTACCAGTGTCGCGCGCAGAGCCTTTGACGCCACGCTGGACTTGCCCAATGGTGCCGTGGTGGATCTGGGAATTTTTCACGTGCGTGGCCAGACCATGCCGTCTGGCGGCTGAATGTGCTAAAATAAGGGCGGCGGTCACGCGTTGCTGCGTACTTTGGAAAAGCCTTGGAGCCACGTTGTGCATAAAACAATTCGACACATCATCAGAACTCTGCTGCTGTCATTCGTGTTAGTGCTGACCGTTGCGGTGCCCTGCAGAGCACTGGCAACCACGACAACTGCAAAGCCAGAACCTTCGTTGGCGGTGCTGCCGTTCATCGGCAACAGCCCGGGGGCAGGGCGGCTGGCACGGCGCATGCGTTTTGCCGTGGCCAAAAAAATGTCGCGCAACGGACAGGTCAAACGCGTCAGCGATCATAGTGTGAACATGATGATCTCGGCCCTGCAGCTTTCATGGTCTGAGCCGTTTGATAAGTCGCAGGTGCCCCAGGTGGTCAAGGCACTGGGCGTGGATGAGGCCATCATGGGCTACGTGCGGGAACGAAAGCTCACCCTGGTGCTGTATAAGGGACCAAAGATTGCGAAAATCTGTTCTGCGGTTATTCCCCGCAGCCAAACCAGCCCGCGGCTGACTGTAGAAAATCTATTAACGCGACTGGACAACGTTAAATTTCAACATGTTTCCTCGCAACAGGCGGATCTGGCCAATCCGGTTCTGGCCCGGCGTTTCAGGAAGCGGCCCAACCTGGTGTTGGATGGTATGTTTACTGCCGCCGCCCGCACGCCGTCGCATATCGCCAAAATGTGGGAAGGGTTTCTCAAGGCCCGGGTTTTCCATCCGAAACTGCTTTCTGCCGCTGCGGCACGCCGCCTGCCCAACAACACGATAGCTATCGTACCCGCGTCTGTTGCAGTTCCCCATGGTCCCGGGGGTTATTGCCTGATGATGCACGTTGGACCCGTGATTGCGGTTAATAACGGCCTGGCGGTGGAGAGCTACTGGATTCCGGTGCATGACGGGCGGCATTATCGCTTTTCCTGCTTTTATCACAGCACGGCACCACGGGTACGGATATTTCTTAAGGGATTTTGCTATCAGCCGGATCAATTCAGCAATTCCAAAAGCCTGGCCAGCCAGCGATTTGAACGCTACCGCGCGGAGCTTTTGCCTGTTGTTGGCAATCGAGGGTGGAACCGGGAAGTGATGGATTTTACACCTTCCACGGAAGGTAAAAAGCACAAGATTCAGTGGATGCGGATTGATTTTTATATTTACGTGCAACCGGGTGAAGTATTTTTCCGGCACATACAACTGAAGAATATCGGGCGAACCCGATAAATTTCGTCCGGCGGTTTGCCCGCGGAAACCGGCACCATCACGACCGTCCTTCCGGAGGTGTGGGAGGCTGGGGCGAAATCATCTGGGCCTGGTTGGCACGATCCGCCATCAACTCCAGTATCGCGGAGAGATTTTCATAAAGTGTGCCGTCCAGAACTTTATTCTGGTCTTGATTGTCAGGCCCCGTATAGGTAATCCGCACATAGCCTTTGCTATGCCAGCGCACGTTGTCAATCACCTTGATCTTTTGCCATGGAATCACCTGACCGTTGGCGAGGGTCAGCCCGGTTTCATCGGCCTGAATTTGCAGATTCCGAACCCGCCAATACCAGAATAATCCCAACAGCGCCACAATTCCCACCCCCAATACAATCCACCGCTGATTATATATATCCGTGATACTGTGATACTCCGGAAAATGATTCTCATACGCCAGTTTATCAAAACCGACAAAATCATTGCCGCCATCCAGGGCACGGGAGATAGCCTTATCCTCCCGGGAGACAGGCTTGCCGGGCGTAATGAAATCTCTGCTGCCCATCAACTGCCGGGTAGTAGCCTGATGCCAACCCGGCCACGTAAGAGCTATTTTTCGTGCCTGCTCACCCACGCCCAGCAACCCGGGTTGCTGCATCTTCTTATACACCGCATTGTCGGCCGCGGGCCAGCCATACCAGCCGTCGTAGGCAAACCATGCCGCAACCAGTACGCAAAGCACAGCCAACACCAGCGGCCGGCGCGTTTCCCAACTGCTGATCGGTGCCACAATTGCCATGTTCATGTCTCCAATTTTCTGGTGCTCCTGCACGGGAGCATTTTTCAGGGCATTAGCGACATCCCGGCGGGCCGAAGTTCCGATGGAACACCACTTCCCAAAACCACCGCTTGATATGCCCCGGAAAGTTCCCATCTCCTACCGGATGTGTCGGAATCCGCGGCACCTGGGAGGAATACATTAAACCCCATTCGATGAACCGGGCGGTTTCATTAAGCATCTCCTGCCGCCACTGTTCGTAGGTTTGTATTCGCCGCATGTCAATTCGCCATGTTCAGCCAAAGCTTGGTGCACCCGTTGAAACTCAAAACGATTATAAGGTTGATTCAGGGGAAAACACAATGCCTGTGCTGGCGGGGTTGAAGCAATGCAAAATGCTGTGGCCAGAGCAGGGATATACCAGATGGAGTGGCATAGCTGATTTAAGTTGTCAGGCTGAAGGAAAACGAAGGAAACAAAGGCAATAACTTTGTTTGAGCCGTGGAAAGGCCAGAATGCAGGCATAAAAAAACCGGCCGGGTGTCTGTAAACAGATCCCGGCCGGCTCAACTTATAAAGTGAACATGGGTTTAAGTCTTGGCAATCGTGAGATTGGCAAGTGAAAGGACGCCACCGAACTTGCGTTACCGCAAGAGGCCCCACCGGCATTTCAGCCGGCTGGACGAAAAATGCTCTGACGTTCACGGGCGGATTGCTCCGCGAATCCTATGGATTGACTTTTCCAGGGATTTGAACCCCTGATTTCCACAACCGAAGATCAACTGCTGTGAAGCGATTGATGCGCCCGCAGCATGTCAACGGCGATTTAGATCAAATCGTCTCGATGTACGGGATGATTGTGGTGTTTTAATTAAACTAGAAAAAGCCGGATCAAAAGGACCGTGTTCTAAGAAAATCCCTTAGAAAGGAGGTGATCCAGCCGCAGGTTCCCCTACGGCTACCTTGTTACGACTTAGTCCCAGTCACCGGTCCTGCCGTAGCGCCGCGAGGCGTTTCAGGCATTACCGGCTCCCATGACTTGACGGGCGGTGTGTACAAGGCTCAGGAACACATTCACCGCGGCATAGCTGATCCGCGATTACTAGCGATTCCAACTTCATGAGGGCGAGTTGCAGCCCTCAATCTGAACTGGGCCGT
>JAJYDW010000049.1 GCA_021790385.1 Planctomycetota bacterium | reverse complement strand
CGCTGCCGGGCATTCCAATCACCAAAAAAACTCTTCGTGTATTGCAGCTTATTGATTACCACCGGATTTAAGCCCCGGTCCAGTATCAATAGCGCATAGGCGGTGGAATTCGTCGGGTTGGCATCCGGAAACGCACCGCCTCCCCAAGGCCCCCCGCGGTTGTTGGTCAGTGTCGCAGCAAAATCGTTATACCAGTTGTGGCCACCCAGAGTTTGGATGCCGCTGGCCAAAGCCACGCGCTCATCCCCATACATGGCATAAAAATTTTGCTCTCCCGGATTGAAGTTCTTATTCAGCCACGCCAGCCCCATTAGAATGGATCGGTCTATGGTTGGCGCCAGCGTTGGGCGTTGCAGGATATACTCATCGCAAATAAACAAACTGGCCACCCCGGCGGGCGTCATGGTGACAAACCCTGCTGGTCCTGGCGGTGGGTTGGGCACCAAAGCCGGATGCGGTTTCGTTCCACTATACACCCAAGCTCCATTGGGATATTGGGTATTCACCCAGTGAGACCTGGCCAACCGCCAGTACCACCTGGGAATTTCCAGCCCAGCATGAGTGCAAGCCCACATTCCCAGCACGCC
The DNA here is from genome assembly GCA_021790385.1 of Planctomycetota bacterium. Classification (GTDB taxonomy): domain Bacteria; phylum Planctomycetota; class Phycisphaerae; order WQYP01; family WQYP01; genus JABEVA01. The sequence goes on along the minus strand of JAJYDW010000049.1, from coordinate 29,607 downwards.
GTATTGAGAGTTGGAGTTGTCCCAGTTACCCGGCATATGCGCCGGATGGCCCATCGGCGGCCATGGTGGAGGCATGCTGTAATGATAAGCACCATCCGAATGAATAGTTCGAATGAGATAATCGGCATCTTCTTCAAGTACCCGCCGGTAGCGGGCCTTGGGCGGCAACAAGGCCATGGCATTGGCCTGAAAGGATGCCATATAGGTGCCACGAGGCTTAACTTTGACAAGAAAATTGATTGCCGCACGCATCTTCGGCGAGTAGATATTGAGTTCCGGCAGGTGCAGGCTTTGGCCTACATCCAACAATGCCTCCGTCACCAGAGCAGTTTGCCCGCCGTAATCATGGAAAGGGTTCAGTGCGAAAGCTGGTATTTCCCACAAGGTACCTGGTTTTTCACTGGCCAACAGCGCATCGGCCCCGCGCTTGATCGCGGCAATAACCGCTTTGCTGCGGACGGTGACATGACCCTGGGTACACGGTGCGGGTGCCAGCAGTGCAACTCCCAGCACGAATGCGAAGGCCACTGAAACGCGGCAACGTATACCACCAAATCGCTTGGTAAGGCAAAAACATGTCATGAGAGTATCCTCTGCACTTCACCTTCCCGCCCACGTTGTCGGCTCATGAATAATATGAGCCTGGATTGCATTTTTCAAGAACAAACGCCGCAAGATTATCTTCACGATCCACATTCGGATCGCATACGGCACGGGAAGACCTTAAAACTCGCGCCGACGGCGGGCAGGAGGAATTTTCTCGGTCTTGCGATACTTAGCCACGGTGCGTCTGGCCAGCGTAATGCCTCGCTTTTTAAGTTCTTCGACGATGGCATCGTCACTGAGAGGATTTTTTTTATCTTCCGCAGCGATTATTTCCGTCAACACCGCCTTCATGGCACCCCAGCTCATGGCCTCGCCGGAATCGTTATCCATGCCGCCCGTGAAAAACTGCCGAAGCGGAAAAATGCCGCGCGGAGTTTGAATATATTTTTCCGACACTGCTCGACTTACCGTACCTACGTGTACCCCGAGTTGATCAGCGACCAGTGTCATGGGCAGAGGCTTAAGATATTCAGGCCCCATGTCGATAAAATCTTTTTGGGCTTCAACCACCACCCGTAAAAGCCGCAACAGTGTGGAGCGCCGCTGTTCAATGGCTTCGATAATCCAGCGGGCATTGCGAATATTGTTGGCCAAAAACTGGCGTGTGGCTTCATCGACCTCACGATTGACCGCCATTTTGTGGTACAATTCGTTGACATAAAGCCGGGGCATGCGCTCGTCAGTCAATCGTATTCGGTAGCTTCCGCTGTTTTCGTCGCGCTCGATAATGGCGTCGGGCGTGACGGCCGGGACTGATTCGTTGACCAGGCTCCGCCCCGGCCGCGGATTCAATTGCCGGGCCATGAAGTGGCGGGCGGCATTGATCTGGTCGACGGTCAGGCCGGTTTTGCGGGCAATTTGCGGCAATCTATTCATCTCTAAATCGTGGAGATGATGCTGAATTAACAAACGCGGGATTTTTACATCCACATCCAGTTCTCGGTGACGGAGGTCCAGTTGTAACAGCAGACATTCCTGCAGGTTACGAGCGCAAATGCCTGCCGGCTCCAAACGCCGTTGTAAAACAGGCCAGGCCGCTTCGATATCGGGCCGACGTATTCCCGGAGGCAGATCGTGGCAGATATGGTCGATACTTTCACGAATATAGCCCTCATCATCCACGTAATCGATCAGCACATCACCGGCCAATCGCACGGATTCGCTGATACCATCCACCAAACCCCATTGCGCGTGCAGTTGTTCCTGGAGGGAATCGCTGCGGGCTTCGGTATTGGCCAAGGCTTCCATCTTGGGATCTCGATCTCCGGAGCCGGAAGCGCGTAACCGGCCGCTGGCCGCATAGGCTTGTTCCTCCAGAACGCGGGAAAGCCGATCCGAATCCACCTCGACATGGGCGAGGGTATCAGCCGTGGAAGCCGTATTAGACGATAAGGCTTCTGGAGAATTATCACCAGCGGTGGCAGTGGCAGCATCCTGCCGTTCCAGCACAGGATTGGATGCAAGCTCCTGATCTATACGTTCCTCCAAAGCCATGGTGGGCAATTGCAGGATTTCCATGGACTGTATCATCCGCGGTGCCAGCTTCATACGCTGATCAAGTCGCATGTGTTGATTTGTATCTAGCCGCATCAGTAATGCTCTTCGGCGGCACTGGTAAGGTGCCCACAGCAAATTCCATACCAGCATTTAATTATAGACGAAATTCTGATTGGCGACATGCTTGGCAACTCGGCTACTGCTGAACAGCCTGCAGGGCGCTGGGACTGGTAATACCGTACCGGGGATAGCCAGCCGGCCAGATATTTACGAAAACCGCTTCACTGGCGGTGTCCGCATTGTAGCTCAATGATAACGCCGTGTAGAAATGGGACAATTTACGCACAATGGTCACAGCGGAAATAATATTATGCGCAAGGTAGAAATCATAGCTTTCGGTGGCGGAGATGGCATATTTCCGCGTCAGTTTATAATTGATGGAAAACGTCCACTGATCGGAATTCACTGCATTGATGTACCGATTGCCCAGAAAATAGCTGATGGACGGTGATTGATCGACCATCACACCAGCATCGGCAGTCTCAAGCTCCTGCAAATCTACATTGTAACTTTCGTCTCCGAGCAGTCGAACATTAGCTCCGGCTCGCCATGTGGCGTTGGCGTTAATACTGTCAGCCAGCTGACTAAGCTCCGGCTGGCTGAAATCGTAATAACCCACCAATGGCTGACCATAATCGCTGGTGGAAAATGGTCCTCCGGCATAAATGGGATTGTTGGAACTGAACGGGCCGATTGCGGACTTGTTCCAGAACATATCCGCAGAAACATTAAACGTCATCCAATCCACAATTTGTTCGTGGCCAGGCGACCCACGTTTGGTTTGCAATGTTTGCCGCAGGGCGAATTCCGCACCGCTGGCATCGGTGATACCTTCGACATTTCGGTCGAACGGCTGCAAATATCCCTGCTGCACGTTAGATCCGGAAACAAAAACATCGACCTCGGGCTGAATAATGTGCCGGAGTTGATGCACATCCAGAAAATTGGAATTAAATCCCCTGTACACCTTCCAAAACGTAGTGCTAGCCCGCAGCCCCACTGCGCCCCACGCCCTGGTGGTGCTGCCGTTGACTTGATTGCTGGAAAAGTTGCTGTCCCAATAGGTAAGCCGGCCTGTTACGTAGGGCACCACGTGCAACGCCCCAAAGGACAACGGCATGTCAATTTCCTGCCGGCTATCCAGCCGGGCCACGTTTTGATCGGTCCAGCCGTTATTGAGGTAGTACTGCTGAAAGGTTTCATTCTGATTCATACCGGGAAAATCAGTTTGCAAACCACGCTGGGCCGGAGTGGATTGACTGAATTGGTCATTCACAAGCCCGCCACTGCTCTGGCTGTAATAGGTGAAAATACCCAGCAGCGGATCCCCCTCGCGCCAATACTGTACTTCCGGGGTCTTTTGCACGGTAAATTCGTCATCCTCAAGGTCGGCATTGGTCACAAAGTTGTTCAGATTCCATTTGCCCAAAATAGTAAGACCTTCGGTATCGTGTTGCTGTTTAAGGTAAACGGAGGTCTGATGTTCCGTGTCAGTCTCATAGCGATAGTCAAAATACTGTTCCAGAAAATTGGGATCCGAAAAATACGCTCCTTCCAGCGAAACCGTCCATTGCTCGGACAACCGCTGCATATACCTGGCTGAAATATACCCACGTGTGTGGGTCAGCAGCGGCAACGACGTACGATTGTTACCCAAATCGTCGGTTCCATGATCGTCAATTAAAAAACTTTGAATACTGCCGTGTCCACCAAAAGCCTGATCGTACGCATTAATTCCACCACCGAAGCCACGATTGGAATAATACACTGCCTGACCATCGGCATGAAGATTAAAGGGCGGATGGTAACCCAACAGATCAAGCAGGTCCCAGTCTGTGCGCACCGATGTGCCATATATGTTGGAAAAGCCCACGGATGCACTGCGCAAGGCCATGGAATGATGCCGCGTATCACCGGCCAGATACGGCCAGTAAAACAGGGGAACATCATGGACGGCAAAAATAACATTTTGGGCGGTATACGCATAGACCGGTTTGCGATGCGGACCTGGGGTAACGCTCGCCGGAGTGATATTCCGCAAGGTCATGGAACTGGCACCGATGTAATAATGCGGATCGTAAAATTCATCGGTGGATAGCCTGGCAGACTTAGCCTCCAGCCGGCCCTGAGCAAATTGGAGAATTTCCTTTGCCCGTATGTACAGCGGCGACTTGGTTTGTACATCCACATCGCTGAGCACCGCATTTAGTAAAATAGCTCGGTTCGTGGTAAGGTCATAATACACGCGGCTGGCATGCATGGTCTCGTAGCCATCGGTAACGCTGACATCTCCCTGGAGATACACGCCCGCCACAGACCGGGCAATCCGCGACACTTTGCCGCTGGCGGGGCCGGGTTCTTTTTGGCCCAACGGACTGAAAAGCACGGCGTTGTCCGCCCGTAATTCCAGCGGCGGTTGACCCGGCACCGTTTGCCGAACCAGATAAAAATTGCCGCGGGCCACGGTGATGCGTTGATTGCCGATGGTGCGCACTTCAATATGGTTGCCGGTAGCAAAAATTCTCGGGGGCGATGCCGGAGCCTTGGGAACATGTTTATGCGCCAACTCACGGGGAGTGGGTACAGAATGTATTACCGGTGACGGAATGCCCTGGATAACACCGCTGGCACTGCGGGTGATCCAGCCTTCGCGCAAGGCCAGTTCGGTCTTCTGAATTTCAATTGTCGGAACGAAAGGTACGGCCTTGGGCCGCGTGGCGAGTTGTCGCCGCAACTTCGCGCCGCGCATCACCACGGGGTTCTTAGATTCATTTTTTGGCAACGGAGCCGAGCCGGCCAGTTCTATCCTGGCAAGTACACGCGTAGTAACCAGCAGTTCCCGGGCTTTGCTTATCGCTTGGCCCTTAACACCTTCACTGATGCGCACATGCCCCTGTAAATAAATAGTGGCCGCAAAAACCCCCGTTCCACCACCGCGAATCGGACGCAGCCGAACCGATGCCGCATCCGCCGACAACCGGCGATATCCCACCCGAATTTGCACGTGCCCCTGGAGAAAAATATGCTGGATGTTGGTTCCGCTAATCCAGACATCACTATGGTCCGCAGCCACTTGCAGCGGCAGATCAATGGGCGTGGTTGGGGTAAGTACCGGAAACACTGTCGGCGTAATAATGGTACTGGTGGGCAAGGCATACGCCGACGGGCCAAAAAGCAGGCTGCCGGTTACAGCAGCCGTAATCATCGCCCGCAAGGCCAACGCGGCACCTCCAAAGCGACGCACCGCTGCAGGTGGTTGCCCGGGGGAATGGAGGCTTTTCTGTTGCACGGACACGCTCACGCGAAACCTTCCCTGAAAACAAGCCGGATGATAGCCGCTGCGGACCCGGATGCAAAGTGACCGGCCACTTTAAGACTCGGCTGCTGTCTGAAAAAAAAGGCCGCGGCGTACGCCGCGGCCCGAAAGTTTCTGTTATTGACAGGCGACTTTTACAGAGTGCGGAACTTGTGAATGGTTCTTTGATAGTAGTAAGCCGGCATGGCGTTCAACACCGTTGAGGGAAAATTCGGCTGGTTCGGAGAATTCGGGTAGTGCTGCGTTTCAAAGGTGATAGCCCCGTGTTTGGGGTATTTTCCGCCGATGCCATCGAGGGTGCCATCCAGAAAATTGGCGGTGTAAATCTGAATCCCGGGCTGAGTGGTATAAACCTCCATGACGCGGCCACTGGCAGGCTCACTCACGCGGGCGGCAAACGCCATCTTACCGGATTGCCCATTCAGACAGAAATTGGTGTCATAACCATACGGATGTTGGTCAAAGTTCGCTTTGGATTTTGCCGGAAATGGCTGAATGCGGCTGCCCACACGCACCGGCTTGCGGAAATCGTACGGCGTTCCGGCCACGGGAGCAATTTGGCCGGTGGGAATAAGCATGGCATTCACGGGGGTATAATGGTCCGCATTAAGTTCTAAAACGTGATCCAGAATCTTTTTACCCGGTCCGGCGAGATTCCAATAGCCGTGATTGCAGATGTTCACGACAGTGGCTTGATCGGTATTGCAGCGGAAGCGCATGTGCAATTCGTTATTTTCGGTAAGGACGTAGGTGGCCGTAGTCAGCAGGTTGCCGGGAAAGCCATTTTGCATGTTGGGGCTGAAATATTGAAAACGCACGCCGAATCCGTCTGGTTCCTGATACTCTGTAGCCGTCCATACCTGCTCATCAAAAGCATGCGGACCGCCATGCAAAGCACTGGGGCCATCGTTAAGCGGAACATGGTAGGTCTTGCCGTTTAATGTGAACGTACCCCGCGCGATGCGATTGGCGTAGCGACCAATAGTAGCGCCAAAGTAGGGATCGGTGTTGTGGTGGATATAAGGTGCCAAAGTGGAATAACCCAGCAGCACATCGCCGATCTGGCCTTTTTTATCCGGTGCGCCCAGGCGTACCAGTCTGGCTCCGTAGGTGATAAATTGTGCCACCAACCCATTGCCATTGCTGATGGAATACATTTCTACGGCTTTACCGCCCGGGGTGGTACCAAACGGACACTTGTAGACGCCCGCCTTTTTGGATTTGAGCATGGCCAGTTTGCTGGTACTGCAGCCGGTAATGGTCCATGCGGCAGCCGCTGTAGCGGCGGTTACAAAAGTACGCCGTGTCCACTGGTGGCCCATGGAAGTGGTGGAAGAAGTTGGAATTTGAACATCCATAAAATAACCTCCAAAAAAAAGGACAGCGGTTGATACAGCCGCTAACAAACAAAAATATATGCCGAGTGGCTGGTTTGGGCAAGCATGCAACAAGTACGAAATAAGATCGAACATGCAACAGGGGATCAGGTAACTGTTTGTTTGACCGCCCCGCCGCCCTCCGCACCAGGCCACAATTGCTCACCACATCCGACAAACCCGGCCCCGGGGCAGGTATCTCGCATCCGGACCAACGTTGAGTATACTTAGGCAAAGCTTGGTGGCAGAGGATTTGATCATCAGGCAGGTTTGTTAGAACAGGTGAAGCGGATCTCACCCACGAACTGAGGTTTTCATGCGACGTGTTGTCATTACCGGCTTAGGGGCGGTTTCGCCGTTTGGATTGTCGGCGGAAAATTTGTGGCAGGGTTTAATTTCTGGTAAATCCGGGATCGGCCCCTTGACCAGCTTTAATGCCGCGAGCTTTCCCAGCCGCATCGCCGGCATCGTGCCGCCGTTTAAAACCACCGATTATGTGCCCAAAAGTTACCGCAAAGCCACCAAAATTATGGCCCGTGATATTGAGCTTGCAGTGATTGCCGCAGATGGTGCCGTGCGCAGCGCCCGCCTGGCCACACGGGGCATGATTGAAACCTTTGGCGGTCCCCAGGCTTTGCCGGCAGGATGGAAAACGGTGGATCCCACCCGTGTCGGCTGCAATATCGGTGCTGGGTTGATCTGTGCGGACCTCCATGAGATGACCAGTGCTTTGGTTAAGGCTCGCAATCCAGACTTGAGTCTGAATCTGGCGACCTGGGGCCATCCGGCAGAGCCGGGAAAAACCAGCGGTATGGAAAATCTTACTCCGCTGTGGCTGCTGAAATATTTACCGAATATGCTGGCTTGTCATGTCAGTATCATTCACGACACCCAGGGACCCTCCAACACCATCACCTGCGGCCAGGCTTCCGCAGGCCTGGCTTTGATGGAAGCCTGCCGCACTATTCAGCGGGGCAACGCCGATGTGGCTCTGGTGGGCGGGTGCGAATCTGTAACTCATCCGGTGGGTCTTATGCGGTGGTCGCTGCTGAACCGGTTGACCATCACCGGCAATGAAGACCCGACACATGCGTGCAAACCGCTGGATAAGGCCGCTTCGGGCACCGTCATTGGTGAAGGTGGCGCGGTGTTGGTGCTTGAAGATCTGGAATCGGCCCGGGCCAGGGGCGCAGTCATCTACGCCGAAATCGCCGGTTTAGGAGCTTCCGCCACGGGCCAGCCGGTAGGTCAATGCGATTCCACTGGCGAATCCATGGCTTATGCCATGAAAAAGGCGTTAAGCCAGGCCGCGATCAGTCCAGATGAAGTACAATTGATCATCCCGCCCGGTTATGGCATTACAGCCGCCGACGCCGCAGACATCAAGGCCATTCATCAGGTCTTTTCTTCCCGCCCGAAGCCATGGGTGGTGGGGCTGCGGGGGGCCACCGGAGATTGCGGTGCCGGCTCACAGGCACTGGATATTGTCGCTGCGGCCATGGCCCTGCATCAGCAAACCGTACCTCCCGGCATTAACACGCTTCATCCGCTGGACAGCATCAACGTGCCGCATACGCCACAGGCGGGTGTTCAATTACAGCACGTGTTGGTGGCGGCGAGTTCCATGGCCGGACAAAATTCAACCGTGGTGCTGAAAAAATATGTATAAATGGCCGAAGCCAGACCCATTGTTTTGCCGCGCAGGCGGCGTATCGGAGTAACATCAATGCGTAACAGAGTGGTAATCACGGGAATGGGTTGGGTAACACCCCTCGGACAGACCCTGCAGGACGTATGGCAACGCTTAACCTCCAGCGAAAGCGGCATTGCACCGATCACGTTGTTTGATGCCCGAACCTTCCCGACAACATTTGCCGCGGAAGTCAAAAACTTTCAATTGCCCCAGCGCTTTGTCCAATCGGGCCGACACCGGGAGATCAGCCGGGCCACCGGCTTCTCGCTGGAAGCGGCCCGGCAGGCATGGATGCAGGCCGGCCTGCCGGAAGCGGATTCGCCCGCAGCCGATATTGATCCGTATCAGGTGGGAATTTATCTGGGCAGCGGAGATGCGGCCTTGGATTTTGTGCCATTTACCAGCACAGCCATTTCCAGTTGGGATGATGCCGCTTCTTGTCTGGATACCACAAAATGGGGCACGCGAGCCTTGAGCGTCTTTAATGCCCTGCGTGAAATTGAGCAGGAGCCTTGCATGCCCGCCAACCATCTAAGTATGGAATTTAACGCCCGTGGTCCCGCTTTTAACTGCCTGACGGCCTGTGCGGCTTCCACGCAGGCGCTGGGCGAAGCAGCGGAAATTATCCGTCGCGGTGACGCCCAGGTGATGATTTCTGGAGGCGCTCATTCCATGATCCATCCATTCGGTGTTACCGGTTTTAACCGGCTTACCGCCCTTTCCACGTGCAACGATAACCCGGCGCGGGCCTGCCGGCCGTTTGACGCCACGCGTGGTGGCTTTGTCATTGGCGAAGGTGCCGGAATGTTGATTCTCGAATCGTTGCAGCATGCCCAAAAAAGAGGGGCCGGCATTCTGGCGGAAATTGTCGGTTACGGCAGTTCGGCGGATGCGTACCGCGTTACCGATCAACACCCGGAGGGCCGCGGCGCGGTAGTGGCAATTCGCGAAGCCCTGCGCGACGCGGGCATGCAGCCGGAGGATATTCATTACATCAATGCTCATGGTACCGGCACCAAGGAAAATGATTCCACTGAAACCCAGGCCATTAAAACGGTTTTTGGTCCATACGCCAGGCAGGTGCCTATCAGCAGCATTAAAAGCATGATGGGCCATCTGATTGCCGCCGCCGGCGCTGTGGAAGCTATTACCTGCGTGCTGGCCATTCGTGATGGAATTCTTCCCCCAACCGCCAACTATTCCGTGCCCGATCCGGAATGTGATCTGGATTACGTACCGAATAAAGCGCGACCGGCCAGGGTTGATGTGGCCATGTCCAACAGCTTCGGCTTTGGCGGCCAGAATGACACCCTTATTGTCCGGCGCTTTGTAAATTGACGTTAGCCAGACCGCTGAAAGGAACCTTGATGCGCATCGCATCTGCCATTTGTGTCGGCGATCAACCGGCGGTACTCGCCGCGGAGCTGACGCATCAATTGCAGTCCCAGCTCCAGGGGGCCCCCGTGGATCTCGTGGTGGCTTTTGTTACCATCCAGTTAGCTCCGGCATTTCCGGAAGTTCTGGCCACGTTGCAGAAACAACTCGCCGCGCGCTCTCTCCTGGCATGCACCGCCGAAAGCGTACTGGGGGTGGATCGTGAAATTGAACGGTCGGCCGCGGTCTCCGCTCTGGCCATGTCATTGCCCGGCATTACCGTCAAACCTTTTCATCTGGCGGAGGACGAATGGGCGGACATTCTCGGCGATAACCAGGTGCTGCGGACGCGGCTGGAACTGCCAACGGACCTGCGATTATTTGTAGTTCTCGGCGATCCCTTCACCACGCCGGTGGTACAACTGCTGGATGCATGTTCGGAGGAATTTCCAGCGGCACCGGTGGTCGGCGGCATGGCCAGCGGCATCACCCAGCCTGGTCAGGCGCGTCTGACCATTAATGGGAATATATATTCGTCCGGGCTTGTCGGTGTGGGTATGGCGGGTCCGCTGCAGGTCGATTGCGTCGTGTCGCAGGGTTGCCGGCCGGTGGGCCACACCATGGTTATTACGCGAGCCCATCAGAATGTGATCGAGCAACTGGATGGAACCCCGGCCATTGCCGCCATCGGGCGGATGCTGGAGGACCTGCCGCGGAAGGATCGCGAGATGATTGAAAAAGTGGGTCTGCAGATTGGCCGGGCTATTGAAGAACGCAAAGGCAACTTCGGCCGCGGGGATTTTCTCATTCGCAATATCCTGAGTTTAGATCGCCAGCAGGGGCATTTGACCATCGGGGATATGATTCATGAAAAGCAGACGGTGCAATTTCAGGTTCAGGATTCCCACAGCGCTGATGAGGATCTTCGCCTCCTGCTGCAGGGAGAATTGCTGTTAGCCAACGCCCCGACCGGAGCCTTGATGTTCACCTGCAACGGTCGCGGAACTCATTTGTTCGGTACGCCCCATCATGACATCAGCACGGTGCGTAGTGTCCTGGGATCGGTGCCCGTTGCCGGCTTCTTTTGCGCTGGAGAACTCGGGCCGGTGGGCGGCCGGAATTTTATCCATGGGCAGACGGTAAGCCTGGCACTGTTCCGCTAAGCCCCCCGTCCCCGACCTCCACGACCGTGCCGGTCAGATACCCGGGAGAACCTTATGCCTATTCCCGCCGAAATCGAAATAAAATTAAGGATGGATGATTTTATCGCAATCCGGGCAGCATTGGTGTCCGCAGGTGCCCAAGCACTGGGATCAGATCGTGAACTGAACATGTTTTTTGATCGGCCGGATAAAAGTCTGCACGCTGACGGTGCGGGATTACGACTTCGCTGGCTATGGCACAATCAGGCAGTGGAACCGCAGGCACTATTGACTTGGAAGGGACGGGCGGTATCCAGCGTCATGCACCACCGCCCTTCTTTGGATATCAGCGTCCACCCGCCTGGGCAGATGGCGGATATGCTGGTGGTACTGGGATTTGTGCAGACCCTGGCTTTTGAAAAACTCCGTGAATCATGGCGGCTGGAGACGAGCCGCATTGAACTGGATCAATTACCCGAACTGGGCAACTTTGTCGAAATTGAAGGACCGACGGAAGCCGCGGTCTTAACGATGCAAAAGCGACTGGGCTTGTTCGGCCGGCCGATAGAGCCACACACGTATATCGCCCTGGTGGAACAGCATTTACACGACCACCCGGCCGACGATAATACTCTGCGCTTCAACCGCAGCGGATGAAGCGCCATACCTTGCCGTCCGGATAGAAGACGAAACCACGGATTAAACACGTCCGTACACGTATTCATGCAGATAGTGGATGGTAATCTCCTGCTCACTGGTGTGCTGAGCGTTCAGGTCGCCGATAGAAACCATTCCCAATAATCCCCCATCCGGGTCGCATACGGGCAGGTGCCGGACGCGATGGGTTTTCATAATGGTGCTGGCTTCCTGCAGCGAGGTATCCGGATCACAGAAGATTACGTCGCGGGTCATCACCTCTCCGACAGTGGTCAGATGAGGATTTTTATCCGCGGCGACCACGCGCTGGAGGATGTCGCGCTCGGTGAGAATGCCGACAATATGCTCGGACTCCATCACCAGCAACGCCCCGATTTTGTAACGGTTCATCCGCTGGGTGGCAGCGAGGACACTATCCGTGGAAGTAACGGAATGCACGATGCGCGGCTTACCCGCAAGGATGTGAGAAAGCGTGGACATGGCTGTACTCCTTCAAAGAGGCCACCAAAATTTCCGGCGTCAGAATTGGATAGCGACGCCAACGTTCTTGAGTGTAGACTTTTATAACAGATATGCAACATTGTGAATAAAATAACGAACAAGGCAGACCTTGCTTTTGCTCGCTGCTCTCATCACTTGCTCTGACAGAAGCTGATCGCTGCCGTGAGGGATTCCGGATTAGCCAAAATGGTGCCAAACCCGCGCGGCAGGGGTCGGCAGCCGGTGTAGTGGTCAATGAGGTGTCGGCCACACCAACTCAGAACCACATTTTGCCAGGATGCTACGGGATTTGGTGCCAGCGACGCATAAGCCTCCAGCAATGCCTGGGCTTCATCGCGTGCCACCATGCCATCCGGCCTTATGCACCAGTGAACAAAGGCATCCACCACATCTTGGGCGGGATGGCCAGTCTGGCAGAGGCCCCAATCCACCACATTGGCGATTTGCCGGTCGGCATCCAGCAAAATGGCCTCGGGCGATATGCCGCCATGGGCTAAACCGGCGTTATCAACAGCTCGGTTTTCCAGCATTTGCAGCAGCAAGTCCACATGCACCCGAGATGGTGCCGGAAAATCTTGCGGATGACGCAGGGGCGATGCGCATGACCAATGGCGAATTTGCTCGCTCAAGGATGGCTGGTTGGTTGCCATGGGCATCTCGGCTAAAAGCCGGTGCAGCCAGGCAAGGCGCAAGCCCAGGTGGCTTAAATCCTGAGCCGTCCAGCGCTCCAGGGAAAGATGTTGCCCGACGGCAATTTCCGTCAAAACTAGGTGCGAACCTTGCGGGCCATCGACCACGAAGCATGGGCCAGATGAAGTCATGGGGATGGATGCTTCCAGTCGCGGGGCTGGAAAACCCCGGCGGGACGCCACATCCAGTACAGACATGGCGTGTTGCAGCCATGGAAGACGATATTCAGGTGGAAACAACTGCAGCAGGTATTCCCGCTCTCCGGCGGTAAGAATTTCGAAACAGGTTGCCTGTCGCCCTCGCTGCAGGTGGCGAAAGCGGATGACGCGGCCAATGGAATAGTGTCGTTCCAACAGAGCGTTAAATGCATAAGCCGTCCGGTCTTCCATTCCCAGATTGTTCCATTCATGATCCCGGGATGCAAGCGCAGCGGTCAAAGCCAGCTACGGCAAGAGCGGCCGGACATGGGCCGGCCCGACGATAGGCTCATGTTGCGGAAAAACTTGATCTTCAAATAAATCCCCATGGATTGTCTCGATTATGCTCGCCTGATTTATTGTTACACACCTTAAAATTATCGCCGACGAAATAATTTGCATTAAATACAAATAAACCTATAATAAATTAGCTTGACTTGGTGCAGCGGCCGGTCGGAATTTAGTACACCACTGAGGGGGTTTGATGAAATGCGGGCGGCATTGGCTGAATACTTCTGCCAATAGTCGCATGGTTTGGATATGAGTGCGGTCTTGAAGCGAAGCTGCGTATCAATAGCAAAGGCTTTTTTTACTTAACGGTTGCCTAACGTAGCTAATCCAGAACCGCAATCATGCCGATAAATGACGGGCGGATATTATAATTCCGCAGAATCACTTTCCCGGTCGATCCTTGGTAGGGGTGGCCATGAGGGACGTAAAAATTGTAGTTCTCTTTAGTCTGGTCTAAATATGTTGGACGGGTCTGTAAAACCCATGGATTACTGTGGATCTTCGCCACCGGCTCCAGATGATTCAGGAATTACCTCAGGAGCAGGATCTTCGCGCGCCGGGATTGCCGGTTTAGCCAGCCCGGAACACCTGCGACTGTGGGCGGCCGACGCATCACGGCAGCAGCGCACCCCAGGCTCGTACGAATGGTGGTATTTTGACGCTGTGGATGCCGCTGGCAATGGTGCGGTCATCTGCCTGTTCGATGGTTTTTGCTTTCATCCGCGGTATCTGGCGGAAGTTCGACGGTACCATCGGCGTATGAGAGCCCATGATCTTTCCGCTATTCGCGAAGAGGTGCTGGCATCGCATTATCCGGCGGCGTATGTATCGGCCTATCAGGGTGGCCGCTGTGTAGCACGCTTCGTCAACATGTATCCTCCGGATTCGTTCCGTGGCTCAACTGATTCTCCGGAACTTCAAGTGGGACCGAATCGCGTAACGTTGCGGCACGATAATTCACTGGGCATTGTGGCCCGCGGTTATCCTACCCATCGTACCACGGGCGGGGTGCAACACCGCCGGGACCATTGCATTCTCGTTGATTTTAATTTCAACCCCACTTTTAAGGGGGTGGAACATATCGGCCCGTTTCGTCCGGATGGGGCCGATGGAGCACGTCACATGTGGGTGATCAGTACGCCGCACGCCAAAGTCACCGGCCGCGTACAGCATGTGGATCAACGCAACGGCGTAACCATCTTTGATATTCCGATTAATGCCATCGGCTACCATGATCATAATTTCGGCGGTTCGGGCATTGCCCGTGACATCAAGCGTATCACACGTGGACGGGCGTTGGGAAATGACTATTCTATCGTGTGGAACCATGTACTGACCGCGGAAAACCTGCCCGCCACCACTAATTCCCTGATATTTTTTCAGTCCGCTGCCGAGCCAATCGTCATCATGAATCCAAAAACGGAAGTGCGCCAAAGCCGGATTTCTCCATCGCTGGTGCGATATCCCACCATGCTGATCATGCACGGCAGCGATACCCACGGGAATTCGGCGGAATTGTTAGTCACGCTGCGAAATCTGATGGAAAACACTCCATACAGCGTCCGGGCCACCTGTTCGGCAGAACTTCGCATATTAGGGCGCAGGCAGGTACGTGCCGAAGGCATCATGGAAACTTCCTCGGTGCACAGCCTGAATTGGCCCATTTTGAGTGATGCCGCTTTCCGCACTATTCGTCCCATTGACCGTGACGATCCGCTCTGGCGGCAGTAGTTCACACCAGCAGCCGCTCCAGCAATACCAACGGATGCTCTGCGGTGCGGCCGGTACCATCTAAAATCTGATGCCGACACGATGTACCGGGGGCCACAATGACCGCGTCCGGAACAGCCGCTCGCACCGGGCCAAACAGCGACAATTCTCCAATTTTCATCGATAAATCGTAATGGGCCTGGGTATAACCGAAACTGCCGGCCATACCGCAACATCCGGAATCCAGCACTGTCAGTTTCTCCCGCAGCACGCGCCGCAGCATAGCAGTGCCGCTGGCAGACCCTCCAAGCGCCTTCTGGTGACAGTGCCCATGGTACACCACCGACGGCAAGGTTGACGTTTCCGGCACCCGAAGCGGGCAGGGGTGCTGATCCCAGAATTTATCCAGAAAATCTTCCGCGGCCATGGCTTTGTCCGCCACCGCCCTGGTTAATTTGGGATCGCCGGAGAGCTTCAGGTTGGGCCAGTCGTCTTGCACCGCACTTAGACAGGAAGGCTCCAAAAATAAAATCGCCCGTACTTCTGCAGGAGATGCCGCGTCAGACTTAAACATCGCCTGGGCTAAAGCTCCAAGAGTTTTTTCAATGGTGCTTTTCGCCTGAGCCAGCAGCCCTGTGGACATTAAGGCCCGGCCGCAGCAACCTACATCCGGTACCAATACCTCATAACCCAGCCTTTTCAGCAGGCGCACCAGGGCCAGGCCGGGCTGCGGTTCGTTGAACGCGGTGAAACAATCAGCAAAGACGATCACACGCGGCCGCGTGTACGGCACCTGGGGCGGGTTGCGAAACTGTATCTGATCGACACTTTGCGCTCTGCCTGCGGCAGCATCCACCACTGGCAGTCGCGCCTGCGTGCCACCAGACATTGCCGCAAGCTCAAGAAAAATAGACGGCGAGAATTCCGGCAATCGCCGTCGTGGAGACAGTTTAAGTATTCGGGCGATGATACCCTGCGCCGGCCCCCATCGAAGCAGGGCATTGGCCTGCTGATGAAACCTTGAACCCCAGCGATTCAGCCGGTCAATGTTTCCAAAAAGACGCGCTGCCAGCGGCACGTGATGCCAGTGCCGGTAGGACTGGGCCAGGTATTCCGCCTTGAGCCGGGCCACATCTACACTGCTTGGACATTCGCTCTTACAGGCTTTGCAGGAAAGACATAAATCCAGTGTAGCCAGGGTCTGCGCGTCACCGAGGTGAGGGTTTCGGCCATCGGTTAACAAAGCCGCCCGCAAGGCATTGGCCCGACCGCGGGGTGAATGCCTTTCGTCCAGTGTGGCGCGATAGGATGGGCACATCGAACCACCCGAAACCTTCCGGCAAAACCCGGACCCATTGCACATTTCCACCGCCCCGCGAAAACTCTCCTGCGAGTGATAATCAAAATACGTTTCCAGCGTATCGACTGCCTTGGAGGTCGCAGGAACCGGCGGTCTGACCGCTCCAATTCGCAGATTTTCCGTCAAGGTCGCCAGCGAGCCAGCATTGACAATCATACCCGGGTTGAGAATGCCCACGGGATCAAAGATTTCTTTGATCTGCCGAAACGCCGCCATTAATTCTTCGCCGTAGAATCGTTCCAGCAGAGGCCCACGCACCCGGCCGTCGCCATGCTCGCCGGACATCACACCACCACAGGCCCGGGCCAAATCAGCGATTTCTACGGCTATGTCGCGCATGGCCTGACGATCTGCCGCTTCATGCAGATCCAGCAGCGGCCGCACGTGCAGCACACCCACCGACGCATGGGCATAAAACGCAGCCGTGGTACCATGACTGTGTACAATGCGGTTGAATTCACGCACAAACCGGGGCAATTCGGCCACGGGAACCGCATTGTCTTCCACAAACGTTACCGGCTTGCGATAACCGGATACACCATGCAGCAGAGCCTCGCTGGATTTCCGCAGCGTCCACGCCTCCGCCATTGCCGGTCCGCCGGTGAATATCTTCACCGGCTGGATGGGCAGCAGGTTCTGCAGCCGGGCCAGCGAGTTGGCAACTTCATCCGCTCCCTGGGCCGACTGATATTCCACGTACAACACCGCCTGTGGCAATCGCCCGGACCACTGGGGCAGCATTTCCACATAGCCCCGGCACAGCGTGTTTTGCCCGGCAGCCTGCAGTACCACATCATCCAGTAATTCCACAGCAGATGGCGCGGTGGCTAAAATCGGTTCCACGGCATCAATGGCCGCCGTGAGCGTTTCAAAGGCCACGATGGCCAGACCGCTGGCCACCGGACGTGGATGCAGCTTCAGCCGGGCCGCCACCACCATGGCCAGGCTTCCCTCGCTGCCACAGATCAGCCCGGAGAGGTCCAGATCAGGTATGGGAATGTTGTTATCGAGTTGGCGCAGCACCCCATCCAGAGCATAGCCGGCATTGCGCCGCACCAGACGCGGAAATCGTGCGCGTATGTCTGCGGCATTTTTTTCCACCACCACGGCCACCTTCTGGGCCAGGCGCAATGCCGTGGGATCCATCCGGCCCGCACCAACCTGCAGCCAGAATCTTTCCCCGGAACTAAGCAGCACTTCTACTCCCGCCACATTCTCACTGGTACGGCCATAGCGGATGGACCTGGCCCCGGCGGCATTATTACCGATGCAACCACCAATGGCCGCCTGGGCGATAGTGGCCGGATCGGGAGCAAAAAATCGTGGCAGACCGCGACCAGCCAAATCAGCATTAAGCTCCTCAATGGTCAAGCCGGGTTCCACCGTACAAGTCTCGCCGCTGAGATCCACCGCCAGCAGCCGCCGACAACCGGCCGAAAAGTCTATCACCACCGCATGATTGGTACATTGGCCCGCCAGGCTGGTCCCACCGCCACGCGGCAGCACCGGTAGCCGATGCGCAGCGCAATACGCCAGCGCACGCCGGGCCTGCTCGGGGGTATTTGGCATGACCACCCCGATGGGCTGTACCTGATAAGCCGAAGCATCTGTCGCCCACAGGGTTCTATCATGAGCGCTAAAACGCACGGCACCCACGTCCAGATGCAGCAAATCTTCGGCGATATGCTGGTACGATTCCTCACCGCTATTGAAATTGGGCGGTTGGCCCAGAAGAGGCAGACTTTTTTTCCCAGCCATGAAGGAACTCCCGGATATCGATGCTATCGCGCCTGTACAATACGGATGCCGTCAAGCAGCGCATTATCTCGCTGGCTGGCAAAGCGCAACACCAGATTGCCATCCGCATCAGCACGGGCGGCAAAAACTCGCTCAATGGCGCGGTTTGCTCCACCAGCCGCGGCATAAATGTCAAAGTCATTAAGCACCTGCCGGTCGTTGATGAACACGGCAAACAGCCGTTGGCCCGGCATTTTCCAATAATTTTCCGCAAAGAACAACTCGACGGAATACCTTTTGCCCGGTTTGAGGCCCGGCAGGCGATACGTAAAATTTCCGAAGCGATTGCTCTGAAATATCTTTTCCGGCACCCCGGCCGGAATCCGGGACATATTCACCGGCCCGGTTTTGGTTTGGCCGGAACGGTTCAGACAGTCCTTATCCGCCAAAAACTCGCCGTGCGCAGAGCCGCCAACATTGACAGCCAGTACGACCCGGGCCTTCTGCAGGAACCCGAAAACCACCGGTGATTTTTGACCGGCGGCCAAGGTGGTAACCATAACGGGTTTGGTCCACGGAGATTCTTGACTGCCACCCGTTGCACGTACCCGATAAAACCAGCGTTTTTTTGGGCCCAGGTTCTGGTCCACAAAATCGGTAATATTGGCCGGAAAGTGTCGGGGTTCGGCGATCGTGGAAAAAGTCGCAGAACCGCTGTGCTGCACCACAAAACCGGTCTGGTCAAAAGCCGAATCACGCCAGCTTATCAACGCCTTTCCGGCTCCGAGGGCCACAGGCGCAGCCATGGCGGGAGTATGAATTTTCCACGCAAATACTTTGATCCAATCCACCAGCATGATCTGGGGAAACTGGGCTGTGGTCCGTGTGGTGCCACCATAAGCACCGCCTTCAGCTAAATTTAAAATAATGTAAAATGGATGGTTGAAAACCCATCCGCCGCGGTTTTGATCCAAAGGTGTAAACGTGGCATAGACATGGCCGTCACATTCAAAACGGATCGACCCCGGACTCCAATAACAACCGAAGGTGTGATACCTTTCCCAGAAACGGTGCCCGTGGGTCAGGCCAAAAACTCCACCCGCACCCACCCCATCCGGGCCGTGAATGGTACCGGTAACTCGCGTTGGCCGATTACCGCTGTATTCCATAACGTCAATTTCGCCGCACCGCGGCCAGCCCACCTTGGGAAAATTAGTGCCCAGCAACCAAAACGCCGGCCACGCTCCGGAGCCGGCCTGATGTGGCCCACCGGGGACTTTTATCCGGGCCTCAAAAAAGCCGTATTTCAGCCGGCCCGCAGGATCAATATGGGTGTTGATGCGTCCTGAAATATACGCACCAGGTTTGCCCGGATGGGGCCGCACACAGATGGCCAGTGCCCGCCCGCCAACGGCACTTTTGGAAACCACAATGTGCAACGACTGTTTATCATCTGAATAATAGGTCGGGCAATTTGGATCCCAACCGCGATCATAAAACCAATGATGATCAAGAGGCTGGCTGCCCACAGGTCCGTTGAACTTACATTCATAGACCGGTTTGTCTTGTGTCTGAATCGCTGCGGCCAGGATGTGCACAGTCCAGAGCGTCGTGATCAGGGCGATCGGCACACCATATCGGAACGGAATACGGATCATACTCCATCGCCTTCATCTGTCAGCGACTCAAAACTACCGCCCTGAATTATACTGCCAGTTCACGGATTATGCCGCGTAGAATCACTCGTGGATAATCATGCTGGCCGGATACCGGCAATTGGCCTTCGGGTTTGCTTCGGCCGAAGCACGGTAGGACGCGTTTTTTTAATCGGAGAATTCGCCAAGACCGTACACAATGGAGCTACCTGCCCATTCCATCGGCAGACGTTCCTTTTGCTAAAATGAAATGCCGATGGCTGGCTTACGCCCCCGGCAGACGTTTTTCCGCCGATACAGTCGACGTAGCGACCGTTTGTCCGGCCGCGTATTCAAAGAAGGTACGGTAATTCTGGCGGAAATAACCGGAACCCCAGGCTTGGGCTGCGTTAAGCACAATCCCCAGGAAATTGGCATTCACTTGCCGCAGTTGATCCTGAATACGGGAAACGGTTCCGCGTGTTACCACCCCGGCCCTTAAGACGGCAATCACACCATCCACACGCGATGCCAGATTAACCGAGTCGGAAACAAACGTCAGTGGTGCTCCGTCAAAAATCACTACGTCGTAGCGGGATTCAAGATCGGTAAGCACCTCATGGAAACCGCGGTGCTCACTGAGTTCGCGCGGTACCTTCACGGCAGTACCAGCCCCCATCAGGTGCAGATTAGGCAGGTCCGGATGGGCCACAATTACCTGGTCCATGTTCGCCTGTTTGTTTAACAGATCAGTCAAGCCCAGAGCGGACAGGTTCGGATAAATCGTTCTTAGAATGGGACGGTAGAAGTTCACCTCTACCAAGAGCACGCGCAAGTCGCTTAGCGCCATGCCATTGGCCAGGTTACTGGCCACAGTACTGGCTCCACCGCCCGGCGAAAAGCTTGCTACCAGAATGCTGCGCAAGGGTTGTCCCGGTGAAACTGCTGCCAGCCTCCCGCGAATTTGGCGGAAGGCTTCGGCCGTCATGGATGCCGGCGATGTCCGAACGCTGGTCATTGGATTTCCGCTTAAAAGCGTATCGTCGGCATGATCCGGCACAAACCCCAGCATTGGCATGTGCAGTAAGGCAGTGATGTCTCTTGGGGTGCGCACACGGGTATTGGTAAACTCCACCAGATACGCCAGCCCCACGGAAAGCGCCACCCCAATCACCATACCCACAATTAAAAAGTGCGGCAGAATTGGGAAAGAACGCTTATTCGGAACCGCAGCCACTTCAAACAGCCGCACACGCGAAGCATCGGCGGAGCGGCGCAAGTTCATGATGGTGGCTTTCTGGGTCAGCGTATCGAGCAGCTTTTGCTGATTGTGCAAAGTCTGAAGCATATTCTGGTACTTGGCCACGGCCGCATCCAAGTCGCCGACCAACCGCTGTTCCACATCACGACGACGCCGGGTATCCACTTCCGTGGCCTGGGCGTCGAGCATCTCGGCTTTGGCATGCTCCAGCATCTGCAGCCGGGCATGCACCTTCAATTTGCTTTTGACGCGCTGAATCTGTCCTTCCATGGTCGCAATCTGAATCTGCAGCACCACGGTCGAACGGTTATTGGGACCAAGTGTCATTTTGGAAACTTGGTACTGCTGCTTGAGATTTAAGAGCGAAGACTGCAAGGCGGAGAGCTTGGGATCCGTGTCGATGGTTTGTTCCATCTTAGGACTGAGCTTAAGCGTGTTGTTTTTGACCTGTTCGCGAATGCCTTCGTAATCCTGCTTAAGCTGGCTGGCGGCAATTTCCGACCGGATCAGCAGGGCGTTAAGCGCCGCAAGGGTTTCCGCCTGCACCGAATGTTGATCCACCAAACCCGGAATATCATGCGCCACCCGATAAGTTTCCACCTGTTGCTGCATGGCCGTAACCTGCGCCTGCACCTTCTGCTGGGCTCGCGTGATCAATTGTGCCTGTTCCGAAAGGGCTTGCTTTTCCTGATTCTGCAGCACCTGCAAATACACTGATCCGATCGCGTGAACCAATTGGGCCACTTCATGCCGATCGTGCCAGGACATGGAAATAGCAAATAGAGCCGACCTTCTGATGGGTGCAACACTCACATCCTTTCCCAAATCCTGCACCGGATGTGTCGGATGACTTTCCAACCAGTCGCTTTTAATGGCCGGATTGTTCGGATAGTGATAATTCTGCTGAAAAGCACTGGTCTGGATCGCCGGCCCCAGCACCGCCGGACTATGTATTAATACCGCCTGCCGGTTGATAAATTGCGTTACTTCCGCGTTCACGATGGCATTGGCGGATCCGAAAGCCTGTGCCAGCGGACTATTGTTGGAAGGTAATACTTGAAAATATTCCTTGGCGGTATACCGGGAATCATACTTGTCAAAAGCCAGAAACAGCCCAAAGCTTATCACCAGGCCCAATAGCGTTCCGATGATAATAAGCCAGCGATGACGTTTAAGCACATAGCCTATTTTGGGTGTGGAACTGCTCGGCGGAGGCGCAAAATCCATGGGTGCCGGTGGTATCGCCAAGGCCGTTGACTGACTCATAAGATTCCCCGTTCGTCAAAACCCACGTTCTCGTATGCTTCGGGCTATTCCGAAACGTACTATAACCAGTAGAATGATATCGGTCTAACCATCCAATTTGCTTAACAACGCTTGAGCGCGTTTCAGCCCGCTTTGAGGCTGTTGTTGTGCATATTTTATCGCATCTTGCAAATATTTCTTCGCACCGGCTATGTTATTTTCCTTCACCAGCACGTTGGCCAAATGATAATATGCGGTGGCCAAATGGCCAAGCTTTACCGCCCGGGTAAGCGCATTATAGGCCCCGGTGGTATCGCCGTTTAAGAACCGCACCCACCCCAGCGTATCCAGAATGCTTGGATCGGTGGTATAATTGACACGATTTTCCGCGGCAGCGGCAATCGCGTTGGCCCGTTCGGCCAAGGGCATTGCCTCCAGGGTCTGATTCAAATGAACCGCCAGCACATACGCCAGGTTATTAAGCGTATTGGCATCGGTAGGATCCAGTTTGAGAACCTGCTTATAGTACATTGCCGCAGTACGATAATCCTGCGCACCGTACGCCGCCACCGCAGCAATGCGCATGGCTGTGATCTGCACAAAACCGGCAGGCTTGGCACCAAGCACTTGCTGCGCTTCGTGTAGCGCCCCGGCATGATTCCCCGCCGAAAGCTGCGCCTGCGACAGGCTCAACATAAGCCCCGCATTATTTTTATGCAATGCGAGCAGGTTTTTCAACGATTGCTCCACCGCCGGGATGCCGGCCACAGCCTTGTACTTATCACTCACGGCCAGCAGAGCCTCCGGCGATTTGAGGGAAAGCTCTAAAGCGTGATTGAAATCAGCGCTGGCTTTGGACACCTGATGCAACGCTCCCATGGCCATGCCACGCACCGTATAAAGACCCGGATTATTGGGATCCAGAGCAATGGCTACGGATGCAACTTTTTCCGCTCGCTGATATGCCTTGGCCTGCATCAACAGCGTCAAATAGGCCGGTGTGGTTTGCAGACTTTGGCCGGCTTTTTTATAAGCCGCCGCCGCCACCGCTACCGCCGTGGCACGATCGCCGCGCATTAACGCCAAGTCCGCTCGCATCAATTGCCAATTAAA
Source organism: Planctomycetota bacterium (assembly GCA_021790385.1). GTDB lineage: Bacteria > Planctomycetota > Phycisphaerae > WQYP01 > WQYP01 > JABEVA01. The sequence goes on along the minus strand of JAJYDW010000049.1, from coordinate 6,147 downwards.
TGAACTCGGAAAGGCCTGAATGGAATCATCCACCAGCCGCGAGAGCAGGCCCACCGGATCGATGGTTCTCAGAGTTCCAGCCAGGGTGCTTTGATCCGTGCTGGGCGTGGCCAAGTACATGTGGCTAAGGGCAAAAAGCAGGGTCGCATAATCCATCCGCACCTGGTTGTCGTGCGGATCAAGTTTCACAATCGATTGATATTCATGCACCGCCTGCGCGTAATGTTTCGTACGCTCCAGCAGCTTCGCCAGATTCACGCGGGCGGCCATATCGCCGGGGGCCTTGGCTATCACCACCTGCAGATCGCTGATCGCCTGGGCCAGATCGCCCTGGGGCATCATCGACAGCAGAACCGCCTGGTTGTACAGGGCTTGAATATCACCCGGATTGGCGGCCAATGCCCGATCCACGGCCTTTTCCGCCAAGTCCAATTTCTTTTCCATCAGGTATCCCAACGCCTCCAACGTCAGGCCAGCCTCATCATGCGGATTTTTCACAAGAATTTTGCTTTGCAGCAGCGACAACCCATGTTTCACATGCCCCGCGCGAATCAGCGTTTGAATATATTCTAACAGTACCGACCGGCTTAAAGGCTGAGCCTTGTAGAGTGTGGTCAGATACGGCAACGCCTGTTTATAGTGCCCCAGGGCGTTAAGCATGGCCGCCATACGTGATTGCACCTGGTAGCTGCCGGCGGGTTGTTTGCGGGTTGCAGAGGTATACATCTGCGCCGCTTGTGCGTAGTCTCCGCGGGTACGATAGAAATCCCCCAGCATCAGACGCCCCAGATAGGCCGTTTTGGCATCCGGACTTTCCGCCAGATGATTGAAAATGCTTTCCGCCGCCGCCGGCTTTTTATCCAACTGGTACAACTGCGCCAGCCCTGTCGCCAACACCAGATTTTTCTTGTGCCGAGCGTATGCCACTTTCAGCAAGTCAATACCCGCGGAATAGCGTTTGGCACGACCATATAAAAAGGCCAGCCTTTGAATGTTGCGTAGATCGCCAGGGTCACTTTTATACACGGCCATCCGCCGGCGAATCGCCGGCCCCACCGGCCCATAAAGATCCTGCAGATCGCGCCGCCACTGCCTTAATTGCGTATCCAATGTGTTATAGACCAGCCCCTGATCGATCAACCGCGAGGCCCGGGCAACGCTGTCTGGAGTCTGTTGACTCATATAGTATTGCACCAGCGGCTTGAGCGCCGCCATGTCGTCGGGCTTTTGATGCAATGCCAGTTTCAAGGCCGCAATACCGGCTTCTATGTTGCCGGATTTCAGCAAAGCAGCTCCGTAATAGGTACGCACTATGGCACTCTGCGGATTTAAAGCTAAAGCGGCCTTTAGCGTCTGGACCGCGCCGGCAACGTCACCTTCTCCGAGTTCCATGCGCCCGCGATACAAGGCCCCATTAACACCGTCCAGATTCAGCGAACCCGCCAGACCCACCACCTCGGAGGCCTTTTTATAATCCTTCTGCAGCATCGCCAGCTCAAACTCGCGCTCCACCACCGCCGGATCATGCGGGCTGATGGCCGCAGCAGCAGACACGGCTACCCCCGCACGCTTGACCTTGTTTTGCTGCAGATAGAAGCTGGCCAGCATCAAGTTCCGTTGCAACGCATCCGGCAGGGTCTTGATGGCCGCCAATTGCGCCGCCACCGCCGATTCTCCCGGCAAACTGATGGACGCCAGATCGCTGTCCACCGAGCGCAGCTTCACCACCGGAGTTTTCCCCGCACGAAGCGCAGAATTAAGCAGCAGAAATTGCAAATTGTTCGGTACTGCCTTCACGGCGGCGGCCACCATGGCCTTGGCTGCGGACACACGATGTAATTTCATCAGTGCCACATAGGCGATGATAACAGCGCGGCTATCGCCGGGAGACTTCTTCACCCACGGTTTAACGATATGCCAGGCCCTTAAATAATTGCCCTGCCTCAATTCCACCCGGGCACGCAGTACCGACAACGACAAATGGCCGGCGGTGTTGGCAGGGGTTAAAAACACGGCCAAATCAGACACGCGATTCAAAACCGCCAGGGCCTGGGCTTTGATGGCAATGGCCACCGCATTGGTGGAATCCTTGGATAAAATACGATTGGCTATATGCAAAGCATCGTGAGGATGCACTGGAGCTTCCAGCGCAGCTTTGTTAAGCAAAATCGCGATTGCATCCGGAGCCCGCGCGAGAATGTCATTGAACTCTACCAGTGCCGAGCCGGACTGTCCTATCATTTCGTACGCCTGGGACATAAGCTCTTTGTCCATCACCCACAACCGCACTTCCTGCGGATTACTTGGCGAAAGCAAAGTGCCGGCCTGCGCCAAAGTGGCCAGAGCCTTGGTCACTTGGCCACTTTCAAGCTGCAATTGCCCCGTGGACAAAATAACCCACGGAGTTTTTGGTGCCAGCAGGCGAATGCGGGCGATGTTCTGTTGGGCTTTTTTGAGGGCCACGGTTCGAGCGGCAGAACCGGGAACCGCTTTTTGGCCAATGGCCAAATACGCCTCCGCCAGCCATTGATAAGACTGAAACTTCATTTCGCGGTTCAGCATCGGTTTAAATCCGCCGCCCGGCGTGGGATGCGTTAAACCCAATTCCAAATAATGCACGGCCGACGCAAACTCATTGTGCTGTAAATACAGGTGCCCCAATTGAAAATAACCCACCATTTTGTCAGGCCCAAGGGCAATAACCTTTTTAAGAGCGGCCACCTGCAACGTCAGCGGCTTATTTTCCGCCAGCAGCAGCAACGCCCTGGCCTGGTACACCTTGGGATTACCGGGGGCGAGTTTTGCCGCCTGGGCCATCGCCGCATCCGCCTGTTGGTGCCACGCCGGGTTGCCCCGGCACAGTGCCGCCAGGTACAGCCAGCCCAGCATGTTCTTGGGATTTTTCTTCACAAATGTCTGCATGACTTGCAGCCCCTTGACTCTCAGGGCCTTGGCCGCCGCCTTGCTGATACTCTGCTGGCTTAATTCCGTCGCCGCCTGCATCAGGTACGCCCCGGCCATATTCGCAAAGGGCCGCGGATTGGTCGGCATAAGCTGGCAGGCTCTGGCAAAATCCGCCATGGAAGCCTTATATCTGGCATCCGTTAAGGCCAGCACACCTTTGACTGCGTTGAGCCGAGACTCGCCCCGCAGCCGGTACGCTTCGGCATCTTTGGTATCGATCTTCAAGACTGCGTCAGCCGTCTGTCGCACTTGTCCCCACGCACCGGCGGAGGGCATCAATTCCGCCAATTTCGCCGATTTATGCAATAATCGGCGCTGCGCCGGCATGTACCCGGCATCGGTGCGAACCGCCGCGTTCCACGACGCAAATGCCTGCTGGAGCCAGCTACGATGTTTGTTGGAATTGGCATAAAACAGATTGCCTACCTTGTACAGCAACTGCGCAGCCCCCGGTAGATGCTGCCGCTCCGTGGCGATAATAGCCCGCTGATAGGCCTGAATCGCCAGCGTCAAATGACCCGCCTTCAAATAAGCCCGAGCCTCCTTTTCCAGCCGGGTAGGGTTATTTTCAATCCGGTTTCTTATCAGGAATAAACCTACCCCCAGCCCAGTGATAACCACCAGCACCGTCAGCAATATCACAAGGAATCTTGTATTTACTTTTCTAGCCATCGATATCCTCTTTGATAGTTATTAGGAAGTCCAGAATCACCGCATTGCTGATGTTCCCGGCCACCCAACACCCGATTTCAGATCGCCGGACCGCCTACGAAGGCGGCATCTTTTTCTTCACCACACCTGCACCTGCTGCCGGGCGTGCATTGAGTTTTTTCCAGTTCGGCAAAATCCGCTCAATGGCCGGCAGCGCCGCGCGGATAAACGCACTGATGGTTTTTCGGGCCTCAGCACGCGTGGAAGGTCCCAGCACGTCCACCTCTATTTTGCAATCGTAGCCGTATTTGCTCTTGGCATGCCAGAACATGGCGCTTACCTGCTGCGTGTTGGGCGCATATTTGCCATCCACCTGAAACGTGTAGGCTGTATTAATGTAATCGCCTCCGGAATGATGGCTGAACATCAGTGGCATGCCGCTGCCCGCCCCATTGGGTTTGGCAAACGCCAGAAACCGCATCGGCAGGCTGGTGATCTTGCCATCCGCGTGCGGAACATTTTTAATCATAATCAGGTCGTCTTTTACACGCTGCAAACCCGCCCCTACCCAGCACACATTGGGTACGTGGGGGGTGGCAAAGTCCGTCGGATAGAAATTTAAATTGATTTGCACCAGCGAAGCCGGGCTGTCCGGCGGCATCGCCGTATCTTGATACTTGCGGATCAGGTAATCGTGCGTGCCCAATACCGCCAGTGTCTCCGCGGACAACCGTTCATCCGCCGAACCTGGTGGAACCATAAACATGCCCAGTGTCCGTGGCAGACTGGGCAACGGTGCCTGCAGCGGCGTGGGAGTTTTTTGCAGCACCATGCCCATTTTGGCCTGCGCCCACTCCAGCGAAAGCAGCCCTGCACCCAGAATCACCACAGTTATACTACCTGCAAAAATCAGCTTTTTATTGTTGTCTGGTAAGGAACTCATGTGCCGCCTCCTGCCGTTGAAACTACATTCGGCTCCTCAATAAAAATGTGATCCAAGGCCCATGCCGCCCCCAATTGTAAAAACATCGCCGGGATCAGCATTAACATCCCTAAACTTGCATGGGTGCTGCCCCTGGCCCACTCCTGCCCCGCAGACACAAATAACACTCCGGTTAGTGCTACCCGCAAGGCGTTACAAAAAATTGCAATCGGCAAGGCGCACAAGGCCAGAAACAACTTCTGCCACACTGGCCGCGGCACACTGTACGCCAGTACGATCGCCAACGCGAAAAATGCCGTCAAGCTCCTGATCCCGCTGCACGCCTGGGCTACATCCAGCGAGTCCCAGTGAGCTCGAACCTGCACATGAATCTGCGTCGCCGTTACTATCGACGGTATACCAAACATCGTAAGAAGATGCCCCCCCAGCGACGCAGCCAGAAATTGCAGGGGCGTGGTAAGCTTGACATACAACGCCTGCGGAGGCGGAATCATAAACAACAGATAGCATATCGGCAGCCACAACAGCTTCATGTAATCCCAGCCCAGCATCCACAGGAACATGCCGAACAATACCACCAACATGCTCAACTCGGAAAATTGAATCTGCCCCGTGACTAAAAACAGCACCTGCGTGGCAGTCCCGAAAATCAGCAGTGCCAGCCCCACCGCGCTGCGCTGCGGCTTAAGCGACCGCAACACCGGCCACTGCTGATACACAAAAAACGCGCTGATAAACGGAATGGCAAAACCCTGGCTGAAATTCGGATTCGAATACCATACTGAAACCAGTTGCAGTAAATTGATCCGGTAAAGCAGCAGGAACTCCAGCGCCATCACCGCGATAATCATCCACGCCATCGGACTTATACTCCCGCCAACGGGCGTTGGATCATTCATTTTTATCGATGTAGAATAGTCAAACCGCCGCACCGGCGCAGCCCCTCCGGCGTTCATCGCGGATAGGTCCGACGGTTGATCCGAACGTGTGGCTGGACTACTCATCTATTCAAATACTCCAGGGTTATTGTTCCACGGGTTGCAACAACGACCGACAACATCGCACCGCCAGCCATGAAGCAACCGCGTTATCCCCCCACCTGCCGACAAGGATATGACCACCATCGTCATGAATCCGCACCGACGGCTTCCAGCGCCGCCTATATTATCGGCTTCCACGCCGCTTATGCTGCAAGCACTTTTTCGCCATTTTCTATTCCCCATTCCTTCCATGGCATTGCAGCACAAACTCAAAATTATATCAGGTTGACCGTCATTTTTCGAGCCAGAACTACGCGGCAATTTTCCCGGCCACAACCCCAAGGACGTTTCATCAACCCCGTTAATGTTACGACCTGCAAGCCCCTTGGTTCAGGCCCGGGCGCAACTTCTGCTGCCCCACTGGCGTGCCACATCTGTAATAGCAACATTACAGGACAGATGCCGCCACAAGCCTATCGTTTGTCGCGGCCCGGCTGGTGCGGGGCCAAGTTGGCCCAGGGTAATCTCGTCCACGGCGGCAGGCCACTGCCCTGTTATCCGCCTTGCGTAATAATCGGCTGGATGTAAAAGTTCCGGTCGTACGTAAAT
>JAJYDW010000048.1 GCA_021790385.1 Planctomycetota bacterium | reverse complement strand
GGGGTAAGCTTGGAATCCCACAGGCAAAATCCTTCGTGATGCTTGGTGGTAATCACAAAATACTTCATCCCGGCGCGGCTGGCCGCATCCGCCCAGGCCTGCGGGTTATACAGGTCCGGATCAAAGCGTGAAAAGTATTTTTTTTCATAGTCCTGGGGCGAAATTTTTTCGTGATGCATCACCCATTCGTGCCGGGCCGCCATGGAATACAGCCCCCAGTGAATAAACATCCCAAACCGATCCCGCACAAACCAGGAACTTTCGCCAATCGTCTTTCGCAGATCCGTCATGAATCACACCCTGTAGCCAAGCTCATTTCACACTTTTCCGCCCCGGCCCGGTTGGATCCAGTGAAGGCATGACCGGGCGTGCTAGCCATGGAAGTGTAGCCGAAAAAGGGTTTTTCTGCTATTTTACCTGCTGCGTTGGCCGGATGCCCGAGCGGACTAAGGGAGCGGATTGCAAATCCGCGATTCGTGGGTTCGAATCCCACTCCGGCCTGTGTCAGAATCGTTTAGGCATACTTACCGCCATTGGTTTTACAGACCTGTAAATAACAGCTCAAGATTTGTGCCAGAACGATTGGGTAATACAACTCAGATACCCGCCTTACGCTTTGCTCTGATGACCTCCATGAATGGTGTAATATTTGATCAAGCCTGGGCCACGCGGGACCAGGCGGCTCTGGTTGACTTGCCGGTAAGCTTGATCTGCCGGATATTGCTGCTTCAAAATAAAATCGCCGCAGGCTCATTCCTGCCAACAGACTTAAAACCGCTACCGTGTAACGCAGGCCCAACGCCTGCAAGACGAAAATGCGGGCCTGATGCCGGTGTTACACAGCACTTTTGCCACGAAGCCGCAGCAAAGCTGCACCCGCACCCGCCAGCAACACCAAACCCGTTGGCTCCGGCACCGGATTGACGTACAAATTGATGAACGTCTGGTTGGCCGCCTGAATCTGGCTGGTGCTTAGCACACCGCTGTAAATCTGTAGCTCGGCAATGTTGCCGGTGAAAAGGCCAGCCGCCGGCGCAGTTCCAATCAGGTTGATGGAGGCAGTGAAGGCATCACTGCCGGTGGTGGTTCCATCGGCGCTGCCGTTAAAATAGAAAGTTGCGTTGCCCACGTTGTCTGTCGCAACGCCAATCATGCTGAACGCGCTCGTCGGTACACCGGTCTTGGATGAGCCAAAGTTGGTTAGATTATTGCCCAGCACCTGATAGTTGACGCCGTTCGTCGGTTGAATGCGATAGGTCATAGCTCCGGTCGGACCACCTACTACATTTTCAAAATAGGTTGCCTCGGTAGGCTCGGCAAAAGCCAAAACGGTATACCCATTGCCCGCCGCTAAACCTGTTGTTATACCCAGGTATTCACTCTGTTGGCCACTGGTGAAATTAACCGCGGAAGACCCGTTGGGGGTGGCGTTAGCCAACAGCGTCGGCGAGGTTGCCCCATTGGGCGTTGTAGCGTTATTGACGTTACCCGATGAATCAACCCATACGCCAGTGTTTGGATTGTAGTTGACGGCTTTGTAATCAACGAGCAGCGACGCCGATAGAGTGGCTGATGGCAATGCGACAACCGCCAACAGCCCCAGCGTCATTACCCAATACTTGGGCCTTAGGCCGCGCTTCGTCCCGAACTTAGGCATATGCGGCAGTTTTTGTCGCCGTTGTGAAATCCGAAGGCTGTTTTCCAGGCCGCAACCACGCGAAGAAATCCAATGGGTAAACATGTTATCCTCCATATAACCACCGCAGCCGCTGACGATCTTTCGACCAATCAAACCCACAAACAAGTCTGACCAAACAACATTATATCTATGTGCGTTACAAATGCAAATAAATTTTTATTAATTATTAAGCATATAATGTTAGGAGGCCAAACGCCCCACAGGATTCAGGAAGCCGGTGCAAATGATGGTTACGGCGGCCTATGCCGCTTGAATATACACACCATATCAGCCTGCCAACAACGCCGCTTTGCACCCACACCCGCCCTCAACGCCAAACAGCCGCAGTCCTGCGCCGTGCGTGGCGCGGCCCCGCTGGCCTCAACGTAGCAGCGATTCAACCGGCCTTGTCATTTCTGTTCGGAAAAATGGCCGCGTCTTGCACCCGGCGGCGACCCTGCCAGGCTTGGACCAGCCATTGATTTGCGATACTCTTGGTGCATGAAATTATCGTACCACCGAACTAATGCCCCGATTCCATTTACAGTGCCCGCCGTCTTTACCACGCCAAGACTCATTGCTTCGCGCCTTACGCTTCTTGACACCGCCGATATTCACACCGCCCTGGCCGAATCCACCGCGGAACTCAGCGCCACATGCGATTGGGCCATCAAATCCGGCAGCGAAAAATTCTCGCGGAGGTTTGTCGCCTCTTTGCTGACGCAAAACAAATACGGTCAGCGCGTAGACTACGTGCTGCGCGAAATCATCGGCCATTCCGCAGTGGGAATGATGGCCCTGTACCGCAACCGCGACCGCCCCACGGATTGGGAACTCGGCTTCTGGCGGCGCAGCAGTTGCCGTGGAAAAAACTTTATGGCCGAAGCCGCTAACGCCCTTATTCCCTTGGTGCAGCCACAACTCCGGCCAGCCCAGTTGCTCCTTACCTGCGACGAAAAAAGCGCCCACGTCATCCGAATCGCCCAGACTTTGGGGTTTGCGCAAATCGGCATCATTCACAATGATATGGATGCCCGCGGCCAACTGCGACAGGTGCTGGTGTTTGCATTGAAACCAAGTCCCAATGTTTCGCCTTAATGAAAAACGTTCGTCTGCACCGCATACCGCAGCCGCCTCATCCGTCGGCTCGCCCAGATCGGCCACGACGCCGGCAAAATTGCCACATGGCCCCGCCCTTTTAAACCATTTTACCCACCTCAAGGCAACGCAAATGCCGAATACACGTTATACTAAAATCTCCTGCGCAGTGGTGCTGCGCTAGATCGGTTCGCCACAGGTAACTCTGGAGCCGCTTATGAGCGCAATTGATCCATCCATGCCCTTCGACGGCGAATTTAAAGGAATTGTGGATCGGCTTGATTCAGCCGGTAACCAATACCGCATGGCCTTGATTATAGGTGCCCTGGGCAGGTTTCTGGCCATGGTAATTCCCCTGGTAACGGGGATTATCCTGCTGGCCGGGGCACTGCCTTTGCCGCACTGGCTTCGCTGGACCGGCCTGGCCTTGATTCCCCTGGTCGTGGCGGTGGCCTACTGGAAATTTCTGCATGAGTTACTCTGGCAAAGACCTGCCTACGCCCAAATCGCCCGCTGGATTGAGCAGCGCGCGGTGGAATGCAAGCTGCCATTGGACAACTCCCTGATCAATGCCGTGCTTCTGGCCCGAGAACTTGACCAGTTAGGCAACCAGCAATCTCTTGGTGCCTTGGCCGACCCGCGGGCACACTGGATTCCCCAGGTCCTGCGCGAAATCCATGCCGGTCTGCAATCCAAGAATCTTGCCTCCGTGGTGCCCTGGAAACAGCAGACCCGGCCGTGGCTGCTGGCGGCAGTATTTGTGCTGGCCGCACTGGCCTTGACGATTTTATTCCCCAACACCATGGCCCATGGCCTGGGCGTGCTTTCCACGCCGGGTCGTTTTGTACCGCGGCAGGGAACCGCCCAGATTCTGTCCATCCTGCCCGGCAACGAAACCGTTTTAGCCGGCCAAAGCGTCAGTTTCTTGGTCCACGTGCATGTGCCGCACAATCGCCTGGCCCTGGCAAAAATCCATCTTCGCTTCAAAAGCGGTAAAAACGAAACCGCCGGTATGATCGTTTTTGGGCAAAGCAACAGTTCCTACCGGTACGTATTGCCCAGCGTCGCGGAAAATATGACCTACATGATTTCCGTGAATGGCACCGAGTCCAATTATTACCATCTTTCAGTGCTGCCGCAAATTGAAATGAAGGCTCTTCATATCAGCATCGCCCCGCCCGCCTACACCCAACTCCAGCCGCACACAGTGGTGTTGACCGGCGCTGCCATGAATGCCGGCGCGAACCAGGCGGCGGCTCCACTTGGCAGTGGCATTAATATCTCCATGACATTAAACCATGCCATGGTCGGTGCCACTGCCATTCTCGAATCTCGCCATGGCCAGACCATTTCCATGAGTTCAACCGATGGCCGTCATTTTTCCACCGCCTTTGCCCTGTCGGCCACGACCGCCTTTGCAATTATTCTCGATGATGCCAACGGCGGAGCGTTGCAGCGATTTCCGGCCAATGGTGTCGCCGGAACATCGGCCGGCGATCACTCTCGTTTTCTCATCACCGCCATCCCGGATAATCCTCCGGTCGTGCATGCCCTTATTCCCCATCGTAATTTAAGTCTGCCGCCCGGCAATACCGTCGCCATGCTGGGCGAAGGCCTCGACGATTATGGCCTATCCGCCATTCATCTGCAGGTGGCAACAGGCAAGAATGTACCGTTGACCACTATTCGACGCTGGCCGATCGGCAATGCCGAAAACGGTCGGCCCGCAACCCAGGCCAAAGTGAAATTTGTCCTGGCCCTGCCCGCGGCCACTTATCCGGCCGGTACCCTGGTCCGTTACCGCTTTACCGCCACCGATAACCGCAACCTGGTTATGAATGGCCGGCAACTGGGGCCGCAGACCACCCGGGGTCAGGTCTACAGCGTACGTATCTCCAGCGGTACCCTTGCTGCAGGGCAGCACGGAGGCCTGTGGGTACGGCTGGAAGGCCGCTTGCAACGCATGCTGGCCCTGCAGCGACGCTGGCGGGATCGGGCCAATGTGCTCTTCAACCCTGTTGATCTACCGGCCGCGCACAGCCTGGCAAAGCACGTATATATCGGACAAATATCGCTGCTGACCTATATGCATTCCACCACCGGTCATTTTCCATTTACGCCGCAAATGGAAATGATCCGGCAGGCACTGGATGTTCTGGCCCATGGAGATGCGCGTACGGCCATGATCCGGGCACAAAATCTCTCCATGGTATCCAGTGTGGGAAGCGTGCCGCTTCTGGTCCGTAGCCTGCATCACCATCAGGCCAATGTCATCACCGCCCTGAAGGCTCTGCTGGCTCTGGCCTCCAATCACTCCACTCAGGTTGCTTCCCTGGTATCGCACCAGGGCAGTTCCTTCCCCAACACCGGCCGGCAGGCATGGAAAAATCTGGCCCTGGAGCTAAAAAAACTTGAAAAACAGCAGCGCGATGTGCTCAACATGTCCGAGCGACTGGCCGCCAAACCCGTCACCCAATATGATGCCGCCGACAAACACAACCTGAAAAATGTGGCCGCCATTGAAGATAAATGGAGTAAATTCTTAAATCAGTCCTTGATCAACATCAGCAATCTCACCGAGCAGGATTCCGCCAACGCCTCGTTGCTCGACGATCTGGCGGGCCTGAAAATCGCCCTGGCCATGAGTAAAAATGCCCTGAAAATCAAGGCCATTAAAATAGCCACCCCGCTCGAACAGGAAGGCCTTGAGGATGCCAAAAAATTATCCTCTAATATTGAAAAATGGCTGCTCCAGCAACCCGATACCATCAAATGGGAAATGGAGGAACCGGTGGCCCAAAATGATGTGCCCAACCCTCCGCTGCCCGCGAAATTACAGGATATGATCGGCAAGCTGCTGGAGCATGAAGAGGATCTGACTCATTCCATGGAAAGCCTCGGCAGCAAATGGAATGATTCGATGAATAAAGGCCTCGGCTGGGGTGCCATGGATGGTCCCATCAGCGATATGAGTGCTCAAGGTGTTACGGGCAACCAGATGCCTAAGAATGATGAAATTCAGGGACGCAGCGGTTCCGGCCGCGAAGGCCGCAGCAGTGGCGAAATGGTTGGAGCCACCGCCACCAATAAGGGTGGCCGACGCACGCCAACCAGGCTCACCCACGATCCATTCCAGAGCGGAATGATTAAAGACTCTTCGCATCAGCCGCCGGGCGGAGCCACCGGTGGCGGCAAAAAATCCGGATGGGGTGGCTCGGGTCTGGAAGGACCCGCTCCGCTGGCCGAACAAAAGGATATCAAACGCATGGCCGGCCTGCAGGCCGCGATGCTCAACCAGACCGATCGCCTGCGTCTGGAAATGCGCGCCGCCGGTTTCAATAATTTCAAACTCATCGAGGCCGCCGTGCTGATGCAAAATGCCAACCTGGCCCTGCACGCATTTCATTATCACACCGCCATGATCTACGCCCGCATGGCCACCCGCAATCTGGCGGCGGCCAAAGTGCTCACCGGTGCCCAGGCTCGGCTGGTGGTCGAACATTCACCGGTAATTGCCAAAAAACAGCGCAAACTCGCCGACACCTTGATCGGCCGAGTGCCCAAAGGTTATGCCGATCCGGTGCGGGCCTATTTCACCAAACTTTCCTCTGCTGGCCAATAGGCCATTGTCTCATCTTGCTTATGCCCCTGATGGTTGAAACTAAATCCAAGGAATTTTGATGGCTGAGTTAATTGTAAGTGTTTCCGGAGTACGCGGCATTATTGGTGATAGCCTCACCGCCCATACTGCCCTGGATTTTGGCCGGGCTTTGGGTGAATTCCTGCTCCAGCAGGTGGATAGCGGTACCCCGGCGGTACCTTTGCGCGTGGCGATCGGCCGCGATTCACGAACCAGCGGACCCATGATCGCCCAGGCTCTGGCCGCAGGCCTGCTGGCGGTGGGCGTGTCCGTCATTGACCTGGGGATTTCCGCTACGCCCACCGTGGCGTTGATGGGGCGGTTCCTTAAAACCAATGCCAGTGTGGTCATCACGGCATCCCACAATCCACCGGAATACAACGGCCTGAAATTTCTACGCTCCGATGGTATAGGTTTTCCGGGCCAGTCCGTCGGAAATATTCACCAGATTTTTCTGAGCAAACATTTTCGGGCAGCAGGGATTGATTCCATCGGCCATTTTTCCACCGACAGCCGGGCCCACGCCCATCACGTACAGACGGTATTGCAATTTTTTGACACCCGGGCTATTGCCCAGCACCGTTACCGTGTAGTGGTAGACAGTATCAACGGCGCGGGCTGCATCGCCACCCCCATGCTCCTGGGAAAACTCTCAGTGGAATTAATCCATCAAAATGGAGCGTCTACCGGGCAGTTTGCCCACACCCCCGAACCGGTCAAGGAAAACCTTGGGGCGCTATGCGATGAAGTGCTGCGGCACAAAGCCGCGGTGGGGTTTGCCCAGGACCCGGACGCTGATCGCCTGGCCATTGTGGATGAACAGGGTAACTACATTGGGGAAGAGTACACCCTGGCCCTGGCAGTCTATGCCCGCTTACTGGCCAAACCGGGTATCGTGGTAACCAATCTATCCACCAGCCGTATGGTAGACGATATTGCCACCAGATTTTCCAGCCAGGTAATCCGAACTCCGGTGGGCGAAGCCAACGTCGCCGCCAAAATGCTCGAAGTTGGTGCCGTTATCGGCGGTGAAGGGAATGGCGGCGTGATTGACTTGCGGGTGGGGCCGGTGCGGGATTCTTTTATGGGCATGGCAACCGTACTGGATCTGCTCGCCAGAACCGGCCATACCATCAGCGAATTGGTGCGGGAACTGCCCCGGTACACGATGATAAAAACCAAATTTCCTTCGACCACCGCGCAGGCCCGCCTTCTGGTGGACCGGGTGCGCGATACCTTCAAATCTGAAAAATTAGATACCCAGGATGGCGTACGTATTGATTGGCCGCATGGCTGGGTGCACGTGCGACCCAGCAATACCGAGCCCATAGCCCGCGTGATTGCCGAGGCCAAAGACGAACCAACCGCCCGGGAACTAATAGCTCGTGTGGAAAAGCTCCGCTCCTGACAAAGGCGTCAGGTACCTTTTTTTTCGGACGAGGCATCCGTTGCCGACAAAGTCGGCTGTCCTGTACGGTCCGGGGACATGGGCGGCGTGGTAGCATGACCGTCGGCTTGCTCCGCTAGTCCAAAAAGCGTTTCCATGGCCGCGGCCAGATGCACCTGATCGTGGGACGGCGTTTTACCCGTCAAAAAGCTCACCGGCTGGTGCAGAATTTTACCCACCACGCGGTGCAGTGTTCGGCCCAGCGCCTGGCGCTGCTCCTGCGTAAATTCCGGATGGGCCGCCATTAGGTCCGCCAATTCCGCTTCGCTGATGCGCCGACAGTTGGCGTAAAGCTGCTTAACCAGTGGACCGGTGTTCCGGGCGGAAAACCAATGCAGAAATTCCTCGGCGTGCTCTTTGATCACCTGCAGTGAGGCCGCAATTTGATCGCCCCGGCGTCGTCGATTTTCTTCCGCCAGGTTCTCCAAATCATCAATGTTATAAAGATATATGTTGGTCAATGAACCCACCGCGGCCTCCACATCGCGTGGTACCGCCAGGTCCACAATAAACATCGGACGATATTGGCGGGCTTTCAGCAGTTTGCGTACCATGTCCGCGGTAATCACCGGCTCTGCAGAGCCGGTGCCTGTAAGCACCACATCCGCCTTCACCATAAGTTGATCCAGATGGGCCAAATCGGCGATTTCCATGGCCACCGAAGTACCCAGATCCAGCGCCCGCTGGGGGGTGCGGTTGGCCAGCAGTATTTTCCGCGGACCAAGCGCTCCAAGCTGCCGCAGCACCAGCCGCGATATTTTCCCCGCCCCTATAACCAGCACGGTTTTATCGCCTAGCTGGTCAAATACCCGTTGCACCAGTGCCACCGCAATGGTAGCCAGCGACGTGCGGCCGGAGCCCAATTCCGTGCGGTCATGCACATCCTTGGCCGCGGCCAGCGCCCGTTGAAACAACGCATGAAACAGCGTACCGACGGTTTTACCTTCCGCCGCCCGCTGGTAGGACTGCTTTACCTGGGCGAGAATCTGCGTTTCGCCCAGCACCATGGAGTCCAGCGAGCTGGCCACCTGAAAAAGATGCTCCACCATCGCCCGGTTCTCGTGCTCATACGTATGCAACCGTAGCTCCTGGACCGATACGTGCTGATACTCCGCCAGAAACGCCGTCATCTGCTCCAGGCTGGGGCCATGCGGTCCGGCCGCTACGTATAACTCCACCCGGTTGCAGGTGGAAAGAATAACCGCTTCACTTTGCGGATACAGTTCTGTCACGCGACGCAGCGCCGCAGCGCAATCCTGCTCGGTAAATGCCAGGTTCTCGCGCACCAGCAGCGGTGCCGTCCGATGATTCAGGCCGACCATCCGAAATACCGGACCGGATTTAATCATGTGTTCCATGTCTTAGCCGAATCCAGCCAGGGCATACACCGCCAGTAAAAGCGCAAAACCTAATATACTCAGCCACGCCGCCCGCGCACCACGAAACGACGGCGTAAGCTTCACGTGCAGCAGCGGAGCATACACCGCCCACGCCACCACCGTAAGAATGACTTTCGCAGACCAATACCAGTCCGCCCCCATCGCCTGCGGATTTTTCAGGGCCTCGAATATCCCGGTGATGGCCGCTATGGTCAGCAGCGGAAAGCCCAGCAATATCGCATGACGATTAAATGCCTCCAGCCGGGTCAGCGAAGGCAGCGGCCAATTCTCCTTTTTTTTCCGCAGTTGCCGGTCCGCCAGCAAATAGCCCAATCCGCTCACGCACCCGGCCGCAAAACAGACTGTGCCTATCAGTATGCTGCCGATATGCAGCGCGATCCATGGATTGGCAGTATTAAAATTCCGATAGCCCGCCTCGCCCAGAATACCTCCCACCAAAATTAACACCCCGGTCAGCGGCAGCAGAAAAATGGCCAGCGCCTTGAGTTGCCGCGTCCAGCAGAACCACATCCACAGACCCGTGAGTAAAAGCGCCAGCAGCAGGCCGGCGTCAAAATAATCCGACAGGGGCAAAGACCACAGGCCGAACCGCCAGCCTCGCCAGATCAATATCGCCGCACTCAGCACCGCCCCACCAGCCACCCACGCAGTGGATGCCTTGGATATACCCGGACAGGATGCGGCATCGGAAGCCTGCGGCGTGCGACGCAATTCCACCACCTGCCACGCAAAAGCCAGTACATAACACAGACCCGATACCAGCAAACTGATAAATTCCACGTGCGTAATATTGGGGGTATCGTGCAGCATCATGAATCCGTCGGACTTCTTAATTCGCCGAGACCAGCCTGGGTATTTTAATCAGGAGCGGTCTTTTTTTCCCCTGCGCCAGGTTGGCCGGATTTGGCGGCCGTCAGATAGCCCTCGAATAAATTCCGGGCCGCCACCGCTCCGCCGCTGTGCAGCACGCGAAGCATTTCATCCCCGCAGAGTTGTCTTAGCACCGTGGCCCGGGCCTGTTCATCGGCAATCTCCGCCATGACCATGGCCCGCCAGGAATCCATCAACGCTGCAAGTTCCACCAGCGAAGGATCAAGCGTTTGCACCAGCGTTTGGGCAATTTTCGCCGCCAGCACCGGCGAAGCCCCGCTGGTACTGACCGCCACAACCACCGGCTCCTTCCGCCAGACGCTGGCATTGGAAAAATCCCCCTCCTCCGACGCATCGCACCGGCAACACAATATGTTGCGATTTCTGGCATCCGCCGCCACCTGCCTGTTAACCACAGCATCATCCGTGGCCGCAAACACCAGCCGCCATGGGGGTATGTCCAGACCACTTATAGTGGATGAATGATATTGTTCCCGGCGCAACACCACCTTCGGCATTTGGGCCAATTCCGCCGCGATAATCGGACTCACCACCGTTATGGCTGCCTGGGCCTCCATCAACCCTCGAGCCTTGCGCAACGCCACCTTCCCTCCTCCAACAATTAGTACAGGTTGCCCGGCCAAATGCACAAAAACAGGATACACGGCTAACGTCATGATTTCTGTTATACCTTCCATCCTGCCCGGCGCAAAACCTCCCGCAACCCCTATGGCAAAAATAGCGCATAACAACCTCCCGCCTCGCTGACTTTAACGTGAATCAGCCGGGCGGGCGAAACAATATGCGGTACCAGCAATTCCGCTATGCGCTGCGCCACGCGCTCCGCCGATGGATTATAGCCCTTATCAAACGGGGGAATATCGTTTAGATGCCCATGGTTAAAACCCGCCACGATGCCGGCCAGCGCTTTTTCCAACACGTGAAAGTCCATCACCGTTTCCAAATCGTCCAGCCGCGGCGAACCAACCTGCACCTTTACTCTCCAATTATGACCATGCAACGGTTCCAATCTTCCCCCCGGCAAACGCAGTTGGTGCGATGCGCAAAATTCCCCGCAAACCTCAATGGCATACATGAATCACACCCCGTGTTATCGACTTCATAGCCAACGCCCGGCTCCGCCAATACGCACCGGCATCGTCAAATCGCAAGCCGGGCATTCACGGCTTGGCTTGAATCCTACGTGTTGACGAACTCAGGGTCAACGGCCGGCTTGTACAGCCACGCAGAACATTTTGCCGATTTGCGGATTTTAGACCTTGCTGGTGGGAAAGCATGAGTTTGGCGAGTATACTAAACACTGTTGGCAAACCGCCTGGCGCAGCGGTTCACCGCCGCAACCAAGACGCCGATTCCGGGAAAAGCCATGCCGGTTAATTTACAACCAGCCGTTCCTTTGCCGGTTGTGCCCAATGGGCCACCCGATCATACCCTGCCGGGACGCAAGCCCCCATGGCTGAAAGTGAAACTTCCCGCCGGCCCCGGCTACACCCGCCTGCGAACTCTTGTGGATGAACATCATTTGCACACCGTGTGCGAATCCGCCCGATGCCCCAACTTGGGCGAATGTTGGGGCCGAGGCACCGCCACCGTTATGATTCTGGGCGATGTCTGCACACGAAGTTGCGGCTTTTGCCATATCGCCACCGGCCGCCCACCCGTGCTGGATCTGGATGAACCGCGACGGGTTGCCCAAGCCGCCGCTAAGCTGCACCTCAAGCACATGGTAATAACCTCTGTCAATCGCGATGAATTGGCCGATGGCGGTTCGGCAATTTGGGCCGATACCATTCGCGCGGTACGCCAGGCATCGCCCGCAACCCACATTGAAGTGTTAATTCCCGATTTTTGCGGCCACTGGGTGGACCTGGACCGCGTATTGGCGGCCAAGCCCGACATTCTTAACCACAACATGGAAACCGTAGCCAGCCAATATCGGCGCGTTCGCCCGCAGGCCAAATATGCCCGTTCACTGGAATTACTCCGGCGTGCCAAAGATCAGGGCTTTACCACCAAAACCGGGCTGATGCTGGGCATTGGCGAACATCCGGACGAACTGCTGCAAGCCCTGAAAGATATTCGTGCCGCCGGTGTGGATATTCTCACCCTCGGTCAATACCTTCAGCCCACGCGGGACCATTTGCCCATTGACCGCTGGGTTACACCCGAAGAATTTGCCCGCTGGAAAACTCTGGGCCTGGACCTGGGCTTTTCCGTGGTGGAATCCGGCCCGCTGGTCCGATCTAGCTATCACGCCGATGAACAGGCCGCCTCCGCCCGTTTCTGAAAACCTCCGGACTTTGTTGCACTGGGCTAAATACAGCGCCCTGGGCCGGAGATAGTCCCATTCCTGCCGCTACCATTGCCTGGCGATTTGCGTTAAAATCAACCCCATGATGGACACCCAAAAATTAACCTCTTTCCGGAAAATAGGCCTGCCTCTTTTTATGGCCCTGCTGTTGGCACTCAGCCTTGGCTCAGCTTACGTTCTCACCAAAGTCCGCCGGGCGGATAACGCCAAACAGGCCACAGCCGCGATGAATAAGACCATTCAGGCCGTCGGATTTGCACCGGTATCGCCGGCCTCACTGCATTTAAGCCCCTTAACACCGATACTGGCCTGGCAGCAAGGCCCCGCTACCAACCGCCGGACTATCTGCAGATTTGCGATCTCATTACCGGATGCAGGTACGGCCGCATCCGTCAAAATGACATGCCAAAACCTGTATAAGGAAGTGGCCCGCCAACTACCGCCACTCCAATGGACCAATCACAATGTGGAGAAGGCCCCCCACCGGCCTACCCTTTACTGGTATTCCGGCGTCACCCCAAATCAACCGGGGTTTGTACTGCTCGGTGCTTTCCGACGCGGCAATACGCTGGTGGCTTTATCCTACACCGGAACAGGGCAGCGAACCGAGCGGGATAATATTTATTTCTTATACTTCCTGGGACGCCTGGAAAAGATTGCCCGGTAAAAAGGCCACCCCCAATAGTTTTTTAACCCCATGCAACAGGTGTGCTCATGCCAGCTTTTCCCCAGATCATGCAACCCACCCGCAACTTGGCGATCGCCGTGTGTTTAACCGCCAGCACACTCTTGGGTCTTGTCCAGCCCACTAAAATACGGGCCGCCGTGCCCTATTACCAGGAGCACGCCGGTTTTATACCCGAACAGATGGGGCCCACCTGGCGCGATGATGCCGATGGTTTTGAACTTCGCCTGCCTGACCACTTCAGCGGCACCGGCCGCCATGGTATGACTTTGGCCACCTACACCTACGCCCTGCGGCACTGGGGCATGACCGTTCACCTGAGCCTGATGCCCCACCCGATAACGCTGGAAAAACTGGCCGGGGAAACCATTGCCCTGGCAAAAAAAAATTTCCAGAAGCTGCGGATCATCAAAAACACCAGGCTGAAAGTCGCGGGCCGATCTGCCGCGGAAATCGTGGTTCAGTTTTCCGCCATCTCCAATCACGCCCCGATCAGCCTGCTTAGACAGCAACTCATTGTCGCGCAAACCCCGCAGCGTTTTTATGTGCTCACTTTTTTTTCCCCCGCCGCCGATCAAACCACCACCATGCCCTTGTTCCAGCAGGTGATACCCACCTTTCGCCTGCTCAACAAGCAAAAAATTGCGCTGCGACGAATCCAGGCCATTGCCGCCGGACGCCGCTGGCTCCAGCACCAAAGCGTTCATCATCTGCTGCAGCGCCTGAATAAACTGCCGCATTTGTACCGCGTGCAAATCAGACATTCCGATGTGGGCTACGTGCGGTTCCATGCCTACGCCGGACACCAGGATGGCTTTGATGGCGTCTTTGTTACCACCAATTCCCGAACCTTTCTGCCCGGACGTGTGGTGGAACTGGGTAAATCGGTCAATTTCTGGGCCTTTCATCATCAGCCGGCTTCCAAAGGGCCGCGGCTGGATTACAGCACCTTTTACGATGAAGCGGAAACGGTACTGCCCTTTCGCAATAAAGAATTGGCCATGCTCCATGATACGCGGGTGGTGATTAACCCCAAAACCAAAAAGGCCACCCTCGTGCGCATTCCCAATCCCTTTCCCGGCAAGGAAGTACACTGGCAAACAGAACTGGGAGTAGAGCAATCCGGCTTTTTCCCGATCCTCGGCCACAAGGCCCATCCCACCGGACAATTGGTCTATCGCTGCCTCATTCACATCTCACGCCAAAGTGACGCGGTAACGGTGCAGCAGGATAACAAA
The DNA here is from genome assembly GCA_021790385.1 of Planctomycetota bacterium. Classification (GTDB taxonomy): domain Bacteria; phylum Planctomycetota; class Phycisphaerae; order WQYP01; family WQYP01; genus JABEVA01. Next base: position 16,186 of record JAJYDW010000048.1, on the reverse strand, counting down.
CCCCTGATTTTTTCGATTGGCCCGGGGATGCCCGCGGTGTTGCCGCCGGTGCTCGGATATCTTTGGCCGCGACTCGTCAACCTTAAAAAATACTCGCGTATGGCGTTTGTGGTTTTTGACACCGGTACCTCGCGTCTGGGCCTTAATGTCCTGGCCGTACTGGGTAAAAAGCGGGTGAATATCAATGGAGTCCGGCAAACAGCTTTTGAAGTCATGAGTCGGCTCAATCCCTTTACTACCCGGATATGGGTCGATTCAGATGGACGAATCATCAAGATGGCCAATGCCGATGGGTCTGTTTGGCTCCCCACCACCGCCGCAAAAATGAAAGCGATGTGGGGTCATCAGCTTGGCGAGCTGCGCTAAGGCGCAGCCCTGTTGACCGATGCCAACTCATGGCCTGTAAGCGGTTCAGTCCTCCGCAATTGCATCTTTTGGCCCTGTGGTGCGTTTGTCCAAATTGCTGACAGGTGGTGTGGCGTATGAAAAAGTTTTTTGCCAAAGTGCTCCGACTGGTAATTCTGGCAATTTTTATTGCCCTGGCGTTTAGTCTCACGCATTACCTGATCACGCGGCAGTCGCAACTCGCTCGGCTCCTGCGCCAACGGGCCGAACTGCGAAACATCATCAATCGCCTTACCGGTCGCACCCGCCGGGCCGAATTGCTCGTGGATGGGCAGATTATTTCCGGTACCGGAAAAGTTCTGCAAACCACACTGCTCTGGCGGGAATTTACCATTGGTGCCAACGGCAAACAGGTGCCGCTTCCAATGAAAAAAATTGTGATCCCTGGCCGAACTCCCTTTGTAGATGGATTTGTCCTTAAATTTCAGGATAAATATGTGGAAAGCGGGGATTTGCTCCGGGGTAAATCTCTGGCTTTTTTCCGCTGCATTTATGCTAATCGACAGGCTCCCGACCAGGGCACTTCCTTGTATGGTCCCAGCGGCGTACCGCTGGTTCTGTCCAATAATTTGGGACATCCGAATGGACTGGAACGCCAGCTATGGGACCACATAAGTATGCTGATGCAACATCCACGCGAGTGCCCTAAATTCGGCTTGCAACTCGTGCAGCAACAGGCCGTGTCACTGCCCGTGCGCCCCGGCAAACTCTACGAAATTTATCTCCAAAACGATGGCGGCCTGGAATTCATTCAAAAGCTCGGGGGTTCTTCACTGGTGCAGCACTTGCTCAAACAGGCCAGTCTGGACAAAAACCACGTGCAGGCGGCACCATAACGATCACGCCAACCCATCCCGCGAATCTGCAATTCTGAACTCTCAATTCTATACTTTGAACTTTGAAATCTGAAATTTCAAATCGCCAATCCGTTCACCTCCGTGCTTCCGTCGCCAACTTAATCGCCGCCCGCCGCCCGCAGACCGCCGCCCGCTGAAAGGCCCACCCCGTTAAGCGTGGCCACCAGGCGGCCGGCGCCACATGTTCGCCCCTCTCGCCCCATTGAGCCGTGGGCATTGTGTCCGCGCGTCGTTGCCCACACACCCTCACCCCGTTTAGCGCGGCCGCCGGGCGGCCGGCGCCACATGTTCGCCCCTCCCGCCCCATTGAGCCGCGGGCATTGCGTCCGCGCGTCGTTGCCCACACACCCTCACCCCGTTGAGCGCGGCCGCCGGGGCGTTCAGTCTCGCCGGCTCACGTTCTGTTTCAATCCGCTCCGCGGCACATGGCCGCGGAGAATTTGCTGTTTTTTTATTTGACTTCCATAAGTTTTATGTTTCAATCCGCTCCGCGGCACATGGCCGCGGAGAATCTGTATCGCCATAACCATTACACAAATAATTTAAGTTTCAATCCGCTCCGCGGCTCATGGCCGCGGAGAATGGGCGGCTATTCAAGCCGTAGAACCCGACAAATGTTTCAATCCGCTCCGCGGCACATGGCCGCGGAGAATTCCCCCGGCTTTGCGCGTATCGAAGTACGAACAAGTTTCAATCCGCTCCGCGGCACATGGCCGCGGAGAATGACATTTTCCATTGTAAATAGCTTCCAGAAAGGTGTTTCAATCCGCTCCGCGGCACATGGCCGCGGAGAATGGGTTTAACTGCGAATACCCTTGGTCGACCACCTTGTTTCAATCCGCTCCGCGGCACATGGCCGCGGAGAATCGCATTGCTACCGGTTGGCGTGGAAACAGTAAAAGTTTCAATCCGCTCCGCGGCACATGGCCGCGGAGAATGCATGATGGAGGAAGCCGACTTGAATTTTACGGGTGTTTCAATCCGCTCCGCGGCACATGGCCGCGGAGAATTCACCTGTCAAAGAACTACAACTGGCGTTAATTTGTTTCAATCCGCTCCGCGGCACATGGCCGCGGAGAATTCCCCGCTTTTCACCGCCGAGCAGGACTATCCTGGTTTCAATCCGCTCCGCGGCACATGGCCGCGGAGAATCCGTCGGGACTGTACCCGTGGACCACGTAGTTGTGTTTCAATCCGCTCCGCGGCACATGGCCGCGGAGAATGCAGCACGTACAGACGTTCCATGATTAGCTTTCCGTTTCAATCCGCTCCGCGGCACATGGCCGCGGAGAATGGCCCAATTCTGCTTGACTTACCGAATCGTGGAAGTTTCAATCCGCTCCGCGGCACATGGCCGCGGAGAATGCTATGGCTTTCACCGACAGATCAATGCCAGAATGTTTCAATCCGCTCCGCGGCACATGGCCGCGGAGAATGTTCTTGCTATAACTCCAGTCCTACCATGCACTTTATGGGCGGTTTCCGCGAACATCGCTTCCAGCAAGGTGCCTGCTTGCGGAATCCGCGTAGCACTTACGCGTAAGTATGTACTTTTCAAAGAGCTATGTTCGCCCGCGATATCCTCCGGCTGGAGTGGGCGCTCCAAGTTCGCGGAGCCTATCATACTGTCTCTGGCAGCCAAATTAAATGCCTCGCCATACATTAGAAGACCAATGGTTCAGCCAAATCTCTGGGCTGCTTGCAACCGACGTGCTCAATCCGCCCCAGCGCCGTGGCATCCAGAAAGTAAAATCGCAGCGAATCCAGTTTACCGTCGATTTCGTCCAAGAGCCGACTCCGCAGCATAGCCCATTCCTTGTCGCCGACCGCGCATTCAAATACCGAATATTGCACCCGCTGGCCATAGTCCAGGCACGCTCTGGCCACGCGGCGCAGCCGCCGTCGACCGGCCCGGTCTGTTGTATTTACATCATACGCCACCAGCACAACCATCGCCCACCTGCTAATAAAACCGAAACAAAACCATGGCCGGTTGGCCTCAAGCACCGCCTCATTTGAACACCACCGGCACGTAATGATCGATATCTCCACGGATGGTTCTCGCCAGTATTCGCGCCTGGAGTGATGCAAATCTTCCCAATGGTGCTTCTTGCTGCAGATATGGGTGAATCCGCTGATCTTGCTTGCGCTGCTGGTATTCGCCAATCAGCCTCTTGCGGGCGGTCTCCTTCAATTCCACAGCTCCGCCGGGCCGGAAGATAAAATCCTCCGGTCCCACCTGTCTCCGGTTGATCAACGTAATGACGAACCGGTCCACCAGAAACGCCCGGAATTCCTCCACTAAATCCAGTGCTAGTGACGGCCGGCCCGCCCGTTCCTCGTGAAAATAGCCGACCCCAGGATCAAGGCCTGCGGCGGTGATCGCGGCGACACAGTCATGTGTTAAAATGCTGTAAAAAAGCGAAAGCAAGGCGTTAATTGGGTCCAGCGGCGGACGCCGCGTCCGCCGCCTGAACACCAGGCCTTCCGCGGCATCGGGAGTCATCCGGGCAAAATGCTCGAAATAAATACGTGCGGCATCGCCCTCAATACCGCGGATCTCATCCAGGGTGCCGCCGCGCGGTAATTGTTCAATATTCTCGGCCAGAATGATCGCCGCCCTGCGCAGGTCGTCAACCGCCAGCCCACCGTCCTGTAAGTCACGTGCGGAACGCAACAGGTTTCCACGGGCGTTTTGTACCTTACCAGCCACCACGGCTCTTGCAAAAGCCAGCCGCCACGGCAGGTCGTCGGCCCGGCGATACTGGGCTCGCCGCAGGCGAACACCACCGCCCGGCGCATCCAGCCGGGCCAGTAAGCGTCCATGCTCGGAGAGAAAATTGACCGGAACCAGGGCCTCGGCGCACGCCTCGAGCAGTTGTGGACTTATTATCACCCGGCCGAAGCAGGCGACGGATTCGATCAGGTGCATGGGCAGGCGGGCGGCAACTTTATTGTCAATCTGAATAATCACCGCTTCCCCTTCACGATGAAGGTAAGCTCCCTGTGTGACCACGTACAGCGTGCTTTGCTGAATCTCATCCATTGGTGGAGTCCCCGGATTTGGAAAATAGGCCTTGATAGGCCTGATCCATAGAGTGTACAGACGCCGTTAGTTCCGGCAGGCAAATGCTGCGCAGTGAACAGCCATCGCACCGCGGCAGCAGCCGAGCCGGTGGAATGTCATCGGCAGCTATCAGGGTCCGGGTCGCGTGAATTGTTTCCAAGGTCAGGGAGCGCAATTGGTCGGTAAATGGGACCTCGCGCCGGCGGTGGGTTTTTACATGATAAATAGCCCCCGCCGTCATGGTGCTGCCCAACATCTCTTCCAGGCACAGCCCCTGTGCGCAAAGCTGCACATCATCGTTATCCCACTTGTGGCGGCGGCCCAGTTTATAATCGACCGGCATGGCCAGCTCCACGCCGGCCGGGTCAGTTCGGAATTCCACGATATCCGCTCTGCCCACCAATCCCAGCTTGTGTGAAAATAGAGGCAATGCCCGTTCAATGCGTGCACCTTCTGCAGTCTGGCGATATCCAGGGTCATCGGCGATTTCATGGGCAAGCGTGCCCGAGATGGTGTGCGCATTTTCCACCCATAGCGCGTCCAGGCGGTGTAGGGCAAAGCGGCGCGGGCAGTAGATGTAGTCGTTAAGCGCGGCAATGACCACAGGTTCGGGTAGTTCGGCGATGGGTATTTGATTCATGGCTTCCCTATGTACTAGTGGTCCATTTTTCTCCCCTGTTGAGCGCGGCCGCCGGGCGGCCGGCGCCACATGTTCATCGCATCACATGGCGGACGTCACGCATCCCGTGGCCTGCTAACTGGGGGACGTGCCACAGGCCCATGGCGTGATGAACGGCCAATGTTGACGCCGCTGACCGGCCCGGACGGGGTTATCATTCACGTATTGAATGGCACGGGAGATATCCGCGGTGGTATTGAGAAAAACGTTCCACCCGCCCCGAGCCCACACGATTTCAGCCGGCCGCAGGTTTTCCGCGTTGAGTTGTTTGGTGCCGCGGCTGCGTAGGTGGCCAATCACTTGTTCAATTGTTTTTGCATGGCGCAGTATCACCACATGCACATGATCCGGCATGATCGCGCACGCCAGAATACGATAGGCCGTTTCATCGCAGGCGGCGGCGAAGCCGCGGCCGATGGCGGCAATATGTGCCGTGGAAAATTTAACCGCCGCATTAGCCAGGATTTCCTTGGCCTGTTGGCGGGCAGTGTGGTCGTGTCCGGCCGCGGCTACCGAGCGCCGCGTGCCGCACGCGGTGGCGCGTCCTGCGGCATAATACAAATTCCAACTGCGCACGTAATCGGACCATGATCCACGTGGATCGTTGGGCAACCAGAATCCGTACGCACAAAAGATGCTGTGATATGCGACAATCACCGGCAAACTCCATGCGTTAAACGATGGATCCGTAGCCACGCTGTGTGGCTCGCTAAACGTTGATCTCTGGGACTACGGGCAACCTGCCCGCAAATATCTTCACCAATCAAACCACCGGCCGCTTCATCGGACCACCCCGTTTAGCGCGGCCGCCGGGCGGCCGGCGCGTCAGGACCACGGTAGCGCCATTGTCGACAGGTCCGCCGCCGATAATTCACGGTGGACAATGCCCGCTGGCAAGGAGTCGGCAACGGTAACTGTGTAATCGGAGAATTTTCGCGGTGCGGCGGCCCCTCCGATCGCAGGCGTCCTCACTTCGTCGAACAGCGCATGCGCCGGTGCCTCGCCCAGGGCAGTCGAATGTTGAAACACATGCAAGCCTCGCAATGACATCAACCCGCGGGCTGCCGAGCGATCCAGGTCAAACATCCGCTGCATGGCCTGGAAAAACAGCCCCATATCCTCGTAACTGAAGCCCGTATCGCGTGCAAGGAACGGGTTGATGAAGCCGTGGCCACGGTAAAGCGCGTATGGGACGGTGTTCTTGCGGCCCATCGTGCCCGTTAGAAAACCGTCCTTTTTGGTCTGTTTTTCCGCGTCCTCGATGGTGGTCACGCTCTTGCGGGTAATGGCTGATTCAATTGGCACAATGGCGTCCAAGGATCGGGAAAAGGTAATTTGAGCAGGCCCACGCACCTGGCCACAATTAAAATCGCCCGTGGAAAGCACTGCTCCGAAGGCGCGCAGATCGAAATAGTTCTTTAGAAGCCATCTCTTGGCCTTCTCGGCCTCGGTGGACTTTTCCTTACCCTTGCTCTCCTTGAACGCCTTCTTGTCGATGCCGGCACCATCGAATGCCTGTTCCATCAGATTGTTCAAGATGCGTTTTTCGTAAACTGCGTCTTGTGTTTGAAAGAACAGATCGAACCCCTGCTTACCGGCCGCAATCGCCGCCATGGCGTTGCGTATTTTCCGCTTAATGCAGACATCAGTCACAAATCCCTGCATGGTTTGTGGATCGATGCGAGGGAGATTTCCAGCATCGGGGTCTCCATTGGGGTTGCCATCCTGCACGTCAAAGAGGAACACAAAATCGTACCGTCGATCAACTACCTGGCTCATGTAAATTCCTTTCAAAAAAATATCATTGATTGCCTTAAGATTATCGAACCCGTTCCTGTTCTTCACGCCGCTCGCGACTCGCCGCCCCCTGTCTCCTGTACTCGGCTCGCTGGTGGTAGAATCCCAAGGCGAACTCGCCCTGTTGGTCCAGCCCCAGCAGCTGTGGAAATTCACGCACTTGGCAAGACAGATCCTCCAGGTCCTTTTTAATGTTGACGGCCATTCCCGGCTTATCATTCTCTAATTTACTGATGTGCTGCTGTGCGGATTTGAAAAGCCGGGGAAGGATCAGTCCTGGTGCCGTGCTGGCAGTACTGTAGAACTTGTCCACCACATTTGCGTTTACGTCCCCGAGCGCTCCCCATTGGGCTCGCTCGAACACGGCCATCAATCTGCCGCATACGTACGCCGGCGATCCGGATTCCATCACTACGTCACTCATGGTAATACCTTTCCTTAACAGAATTAACTTCACCAATCCAATGCGAACGGATGTAAAGCCGCGTGTGCCCTCGGCTTGCAATCGCCGCACGCACGCGGCCAAGATGTTGTCTCCGGGGCGCGTGCCTCGAATCGCGGTGGCCAATAGCTGCGGAGGCGTGGTTGGGGAGACCGAGTCCTTGTCCAAAGCGGTTGCCAGCGCCAATTGCCATAGTGGATATATGTTGCATATCTCGTTACCCAGCGGGCTGGTGATGCGCAGATCTGAAAACCATCGCCGCAGATTTTCTTTCACCTCAGAAATGGGCCGTTCAAGATAATCGCGTACCACCGCACGTGCGCCGCTGGCGGAAAGAACCAGGCAAAAAAAGGTGTCTTCGGCAGGGGCATTCGCTTCGCTACCGTTTTCGGAGCTTTCAAACAGCTTGGCGACAATCGCCGGGTCTGTGCCCTCCAGACAAGCCAGCAGGTCATCGGCGCCGCTCTGTTTCTGGCTCCAGAAAAGGAAGACGTCACCTCCGCTGACGATTTTGCTGCGGCTAAATCTTTCCCGTACCAACGCCTGGATAGCCCGGGTGTAACCTTCCGCTGCGCGATACCCGATTGCCGCGTTAGCTGCGCCGTCAAGTCCGTAGCTTTCGAACGCTTGCTTGTCGTTGGAGACGAGGCTCACCCCGGACGAAAGACCATTAGGAATGCTTTGAATTCTAGTCGCATGAACCGTTGCAACCGGGCCAAGGATACCTGTGATTTGGCATATTCCTCGCGGGCCATGCGCCTGCCGCTCCTGGTTGAAATTGCTGTAAAATTTCCGCCACCAATCTTGAACTTTTGGCCTTTCTAAGATTGTCAATCCTTCGTCAGCAGACCAAGCAAATGTGCAGCGGTCACCAGGCCCAGGATTCAGCGCCGCAACGTCCGTGCGAAGCCGCTCTGCGAGTTTTTCATTCCGCATCAGGGCCTGGCCAAATTCAGAAACTGCGAGAAGTGCCGGGTCACCAGACGCCGCCGCAGCCTCCTCCATTTGTTTCCAAAAAGTCCTTCGACTGGCAACACTCTTTGCCTCATCGTTTACTGGCAGTACTCGCGGCAAGGTGTCAGCGAAGTATCGCGAAAATCCCGCGTTCGCGGTGTTACCATGCGGTTTTGGAACCGCCATCTCTTTTCCAGGGCCCCGCTTTGGTTTAGATGGTCGCTGCCCAACTGCGGCCGGCGATTCTTCCCGCCGCTCTTCGATTCCCAAATACGTCCCGCCCACACCAACCTTCACCACAATTGGCATCGGCAGGGCTTCGAAGGCCAGATCATCCAAGAGTTTCTCGCGCTCTGCTAATTCGTACAATCGTTTCAGTATCATGCTGATTTCTCCCAACCCAGAACTCTGACCGGTGGCCAGGCTGCACAGTCTGGCGGGGCTGTATCGCAGTTCATCACACCATTTTTTACGTCAGCCATAAAGAAGCCCGGCTTGTTGTTTCCATCAGGGCCAAATTCAATGTGGTAGAGGATCAGTCCAAGTGATTCTGTCCAAGGCAGGGGTTTTTCTGTCCCGTCCGGTACGCCAAACTGGCAGGCGAACTCTCTGCAACCGAAATACGGGCGATGGAAACATTGCCCCTTTTCTAAGCGCCGCTGAAACATCTCTCGATACTTGATTGGTGGGTCAACTGCGTCGAAGGATTGCATATTCACGCTGGCCTCGATTAAGTAGGCTATGTCCCGGAGAGCCAGCGTATTGCGTTGTGTGCGATTTTGTCCGTCCGCGCCGCCGCGCCCGGCCGAATCAACTAGGTAAGGCTCGGCTGAGGACGGATCATTTATCCAGCCCGCAACGGTGCGCGGCGCAATCTTTCCTTGAATTTCATTGCGGCGGATGCTGATGAACTGTGGGCGGTCCGGCGCGTTTTCCCCGAGCCACCAGGGCCGCAACGCCGTTATGCGACGAATATGCCAGTGGAAAGCTGCAACAAGTCGTCCACCGGCGTCCGCCTTCTTCTTAAACAGGATGGCATCCAAAATGCCCCGCGCCGCTGAAGGCGTCATTATTGGGTAGGATAGGCGCTCAACCTTTAGCTCTGGTCGTGTAAAACAGGCCAAATCGCCCCAGACCTTTACCGTCACTATTGCTTTATCGGCCATATTCGAAGAATCCTTTTCAACTGGGGCAAAGTCTCGGAAAGAATCGCCACTACAATCAGTGGTGTATTCGCGGCAATCTCCCGGATTTACGTGCGCGGAACAACTCCTGTAGCGTAGCCTCGGGCGTCCACGATAAGTCGCGCTGGCCCATCTCTGCCGTGAATTCAGCCAACCTATTGGGGGTCATAACTAGTGAGTCTACCGGCATATCGAACAGCCAGTTTATCCCAGTGGTACCTGCGGCCCTAAGATTATTTTCTGCGAAAGTCATAAAGAAATCCTCTTGTGTTAAGCGAAATTGCGGCCCATATAGCTTCTCCGCCACCATCAAATCACCGGCACCGCCGCATCCGTTAATGCAAGCCCCAGTTCGTCGTCATAGGGCAGGCAGCAAGTGTTGACGCCCGGCGGGTCGTTCATCGTGCAAGCACTGGCTACCTGCCGCAGGTCGTTTTCGTAAACGTTGACGGTGTACATCTGCAGCCGACGGTAGGCACGCCGCGATCGATACCGCCGCAATTCCCCCAATAAATCTTCGACTTCTTGTCGAATTGGTGCCCATGAGGTCACTACAAGCGGCACCGTAACATTGTCGATAATCTTAAAATCTACCGCCACTCGTGGAAAATCGCAACTGAGTCGCCCGGCGTGTATATCGTGCGCGTCAAGATTCCCGGTTGGGTAAAGTCGACGGTAGTATTCCGCCAGGTCTGAAGGATCGTCAATTTGCGGCTCGCGGCCACACGCTAAAAAATCTTGTTCCACAATCTTTGCGCCGTTTCGATACCAGTTGCTGCGGGGCATGTGCCCGTCGCGGCTCCGGAAAACAATCACTCGACCGCCATCCCCAGCCGGCGTATTAAGCAAACCTTCGCGGTTGCAGCGTCCTGCCGCCTGGACAATGGATTCCAACGGGGCCATCTCGCGCATGACAACTGGGAAATCCAGGTCCACCCCCGCCTCAACAAGTTGTGTTGAAATGACGCGACACGGCCCACCATTCCGAAGAGCCGCCGCTGCATCTTTCAGCACTCGCAGCCGATGAGCAGGGCACATGTTGGTCGAAAGGTGCATCGCTTCGCAGCCGAGTCCCGCCAACTCGCGGTATAGTTCCGATGCGGCTCTCCGCGTATTAACCACGCAGAGAATCTGGGTATGGTGGCCCATTTCAGCCGCGGTTTCGCTCCAACTGATGGCCCCATCGCTTACTTGCGGCCACGAGACCCGCACCCGCCTTAGCCGGCGGAAAAGATCAGCCGGCGCGGGAGCTATTTCAGTTATCTCCGAAAGCCCCATTGGCAGACGAATCGGGTCCCTTTTCCAAGCAGGCTGGGTCGCTGTGCAAAGCACAATGCTGGCCCCAAGATAGTTGGCAACCTGCTCCAGCATTTCACATGTTGGCGAAACCAATCCCTGCGGCAAGGTCTGGCATTCATCTAACAGCACCACGCTCCGTGCGATGTTGTGCAGCTTGCGGCAACGGGCGGGCCTGCTGGAAAAAAGTGATTCAAAAAATTGGACGTTCGTGGTGATAACAACAGGTAGGTCCCAATTCTCGGCCAGCCGATGCGCGGCTTCCGATTCGGCATCGTCTCCGGTGCTTGGCCCTCCATCTTCGGTCGGCTCAGCCAAACTGTGGTGTTCAAGAATCAGATTGTCTGCCGCATCACCAAGTGCCGCACGGAAGACCGAGGCGTTTTGCTCGATGATGCTCAAATATGGCGCGACATAGATGATCCGCCGCAATCCGTGTTCCGCTGCGTGCTGCAGTGCAAATGCCAGAGCCGAGAGCGTCTTTCCACCGCCGGTTGGGACCGTCATGGAGAATACTCCGCGAGCCTGCCTTCCATTTTTTAGGGCTGCGGTGAGAACTTCGGATCTGATCCGAGCCACTTCCGGACTGCGGCATTTTTTCGCAAGGCTTGCCACGTGTGCCAAGACGTTCTGCAGAAGAGCCGCTGCCTCCAGACCCACCGGAACTGGTGGTATGGCCCACCCTCTACTGCGCAACTGAAAATTAGAGGTATCAAGCCAATCTGCATCTATCAGGCAACTGAAAATCAACCTGGCGCGAATATCGAAATCCAGACCCCGCAAGGCCACGGCTTCCCGCGGTAATGCGGTTTCCATCTCTGGGCAGTCCCGCCACGCCTCGGGGAGAACCGCCTGCGCTACCAATCTTCCAATCTTGACCGCCCCCGCCATGTCTCCCTTGTCCGGAATACCGCCGTGGTGTCCCAAAATAGAAAAGCAAACATCAAAATGCTTCGGTTCCATGCGAACTGCCTCGGCCGCTCCCGCTTGTTTATGGCGTGTTGATTCACCCTTCGCCTGCTGGCCACGGATCATCCGCTGAAATTCCGGCCGATATTTCCCCAGATCATGCAACAATCCAGACGCATACGCAGCCTCGATAAACTGCTTATCTCCCGGCCGGGCTTCTTGCGCAAATTGTTTCGCCAACCCCGCAACGTTAAGCAGGTGCTCGCGCAGCGGTTGCCAGTGGCTCCGGTCGAGGTCCGGCGAGCCATCCGGCAATTTAGCAGTATGTGCGTAATAGTCCATCGGCGAATCCAGTGATAACCGATAAGAAGCCTAAAACAGCCTTGCCAATGCAGGCTGTACGTAACTATAGCCACCTGGCGTAACCCCGCAAGTCCCGCCACGCCTTCCCAAAATCCCCCGCCATTTGTCGACCCACAGGTCGGTCATTTACCCACAACCCGGACATTGTATGACTGAAAATCTTTTTCCGCGGCACCGTCTTCCTTTGCGCCGGCGTACAACGCAGCCGTCTGGGCCGCCAAATCCCGTACCTTTTCCACCAATTCCCGCGGAGCCAACACCTGGCAGTGCGGCCCTAACCCCAAAATCCACCACACAATTTCTCCCAGCCCATCCACCTGAAAGGATAACATCACCTGCCCATTGGCCAATTGATCGCACTTCTGCGTGCCATGCCATTGAGTCTCGGTTACGCTACCGGCAAACTCTGCGTCTACATGCAGCCGCACTTGGTACACCTTGCCACTCGGAATCATACGCCAGCAATCGCCTAGATATTTTGCCAGTGAAAAGCTCCGTGGTACACGATATCTTTTCCCCGTCCGCTCTACCGCCGTAAACCGGATGAGCTTAAGTGTGCGCAGTTCCTTGCGGTCTAGCCACCGGCCGATTACGTACCACGCCCGATTGCTGAACATCAGGTGATATGGCCGAAATATGAATTTTCCATCCCCGTCTGACAACCCCGCCGCAGGCCGCGAGGTGTGCACCGCCTCGTACCTGCAGACCAGTTCCCATCCACCCCGGATGGCATTATCCATTTTGCAGTAAATATCATGGTCTGCACCCGGAGACTCTCCCGCCACTGGCCGAACGCTGATATGCCCGGCCCTCGGCTCCATCATTTGCTGCAGCGGCCCGGGCAGGTGACTGCGAATTTTTATCAGGGCCTCCCGCGCGGCCTTCGCCAGCACCGGGTCATCCTGGATGTGCTCTTTCAGCACCAGCAGGCTAATGGCCTCCTTGGTGGTCAAATCCAGTGGCGGCAAAAACCGGCCGCCGGTGATCTGATAGGCCCCGGATTTACGCACGTATTTCACCGGGCAGCCCGCCGCACGGATCGCCTGAATATCTCGCCGCAGCATCCGCGGCGTAACTTGAAGCTGCCGGGTGAGGGTCTGGATGGAAAGTTCGCCCGAAGCCTGCAGGGTGGCATAAAGCCGCACCGCCCGTATCTTGGCGGCGGAGGCGGTTGAAGTCGGGCCGGCCGCTTTGTGCAAAACTCGCCCGGCGGAAGCGCCATGCGTAGAAATCAACATGGCTGCCACTATAAAGCGGGGCTAACCGGCTGGCAACTTCCATCCCATTTCCCCGTTCACACTCGCGATTAACCGGATCAGGTACATATTCTTTCCGTTCGCCGCTCCCCGGCGTCATCAGCGGTAAAAAAACGCCATCCTCCGTCCATCCTCCGCGTACCTCTGCGCCCTCTGCGGTAAGCACCACCTGCGGCCACGGCCGCCGTTACTCCCGTCTCCCGTCTCGCGGGCCGCCGCCCGCGTCCCGGTGCCTGTACCCACGGTTAATGATCGCCTTCACGTAGATTATCTAGAATATTTTTGCCGTTTTCATCGTGAAAAAACACACGCCACGCCGGCCTTTTGGCCCAGGCGTCAAACTCGTGGGTGCTGGGCGGCGGAGCCGCCCCGCGGAATTTCTTCACATCCAGTCGCCTCGGGTTCTGCTGCCCGTTGCTGCGTAGATATGCCGCAAAATCATCCAGCCGCTCATTAAGCATCGCCAATTCATCAGCCGAGCGATTCTCTGCCGCCCGGAGGAACCTTTCCGAATACACAATGCGCGGCTCCGGCGGCTCCAGCAATTTCTCTTGATACAGTTTGCCTTTCACCTGGCTCCATACCAACCTGCCCCACGGCGACAGTTCAACTTCTTCATCAAGCCTGTAAAAAAACACCTCCGCAACTTCAACCGGCAGTGTGGCAAAGGGTATTGTGTCCCCACGTGGCGCCAACCTCCGGAACAAATTTATATTCTGCCGGATCTGCTCCTCCGCCGCCGCACTTATATCCACCGGCACCCGCGGAATTCGCAGCAACTCTCTTTGATCTTCAAAAATGTATATCATTTCATCAGCATAAAACATGCCCAGCGTCTGCATCCACCCCTGGATGCTCTTAAACCCGCCCGAAAGATTAAACACTACCTGCACAAGACCCTGCTGGCGTACCGACAGATTTTCCTGGCACCACCGGATAATTTCCCCCAGCCCGGCGTGAAAATGGGCCATCGTATCCGTACGCAAGTCTATCATCAGCAGCAGTTCTGCCTGCAACCCTGCATCCCGCAAATACCCGGATAGTACCTCCGCCGCCTGCACCCCTAAATACGTATCCGTGTGCAGCAAATAATGCGTATCACCTCTGCCTGCCGCCGGCTGATTGTTGTAAAACCCCATCAGCCCGTTAAGCTCGGCACTTAATCGGCGGGCCGCAGGCAAACCGCCTTGTGTCAGTTTATGGCGGCATTCTCCCACCAGGGCCTCAACAGTCTTCCGCTGCAAATCCGTCAAATCCCCTTCGGCGGCATTGGCAATTTCACGCAGCATCTTGCGCTGGACCTCATCTTTGGCGGCATTGGTAAGCAAACTCGTACCGCAGGTGGTCACCAGCACATTTCTCTTCATGGGTCATCTCCTCAATGGTTTATGGGATGGGGATTTCGGCGGGGGTTTTTGCGACCGTTTGAGTTCTTCTGGGGTGGCGTACCGAAACTGCACGTCGTGGGACGTGGCGGTGGCAACAATAAGTGTGATCTTTTCGCCGGCCTTTTTGTCGGGCGGAACGTCCTTGGTGTTTTGAATTGCCCCAACTTTGCCGGTAGGCTCATGTTTGGCCTTCCACCCGCCCTTCTTTGTTTGCTCGTTCGAGAGCACGCACTCGACAGTCTGGCCGACATGCGGAAGCGACGGCGCGGCTGGAGTTTGGGCCGGCGGCGGCGGGGATTCACCGCGACTTTCCAACCGTCCGGCTTGTCTGGTCTGGCGGTTCTGACTGGTGTTGCCGCCGCTAGCCTCGTGGCCGGTAAGGTGTTTCGTCGGGTCGAATATTTTTATCTGGTTGATAACGGTTTGGAGGTTGCGTTGCTTCTGGTCAGTAACGACGATACAGTCGTACCCGAAGAGAACGTCCGCTTCCGGCGAATTGGGGTCGAATGATGGGAGGGGCTGCGCGGGCAATTCGCTGTGGCCGGAAGCCTTTTTCCGCGCCGCGTCTCCCAAATATAACCGTTGAAATTCGTTGGTCGCGGGGCCATCGCTGGTTTTCCTCATGCCGGCGTGACGGGAATACCAGACATGGCCACCGTGGCTGATCTTATTTTTATTTTGAGCGACGGCCCGCGGATAGCGCAACTTCGCAACGGGAGTCTGGGTCGCCTTCCATAATTCGACGCGCGGCTGCAGATCCTCAACTTGCGTTTCCCATTGGAGGTTGACCACATCAACGCTCTGTCCAAGCTCGTCGCAGAGCCGCACTATTTCGGTCTTACAGAGGCCCAGCCCAAGCGGTTTGCCGCCACCGAGCCGCCAGGGCACAGCGCAGGCTTGCAAGACCATGGCCAGTTCGCGCGGTGTTAATCCGCGCAGCGCGATGGTCAGATGGCCGAGGACGCCTTCGGGCAGCAGATCCACCGTTTTGTTTTGGGTCGTGTCGCCGGGCTTCGCCTCGCCCCGTTCATCAAAAATTGGTTGGCTCGAATAAAGCCATGGAGCGTTTTCGCCGCGTTCGCGCGACGCGCGGTAGACCTTGTAACCGCGGAGATTCTTGGCCGGTCCAGCCCCACTTTCCAAGATCTGCCGGTAAAAGGCCTTGCATCCGGGGTGGGGCGGGGCCAGCGGCGCCAGGGCTATGGACCGAAGGAGCTTGGGCTTGGCATCGAAAAACACTAGGTTCTCCGGGCGGATGCGCGAGGCGAAACTGACCGTCCCCGATGGCGCGTCGGCGGCAACTATGCGCCCAAAAAGGTTGGTAACTTCGTCGACTTCCGGCGTTTCGGCCGGCGCGGGTTTGACGTGTTCGGGGAGGCAATCGACCGCGCGATCGCCACCGCGGCCCCAGCGAGCCCATTGGATGCTGGCCACGTCTTGATCGCGGGAAATATTATCCGCCCCTAGTGTAGTGTCTCATAATTGATGCAATATAATGGCATAATGAGCGTTGTTCTCCTATAAAGGAAAACGTTATGCGAATTGCCCCCCAGATCACGTTACACGAGGAAGATCGAGAGACGCTGTTG
>JAJYDW010000047.1 GCA_021790385.1 Planctomycetota bacterium | reverse complement strand
AGCTGCCCCGTCGAAAATCTAAGCAGATCGGAAAACTAAAAGACCCTGCCACGAACCTCGTCTTCATTTTATGCGGCAATGCGGATACATGCACGTACTTGCAGAAACAGGGAATACCCCCAACCGGATTCGAACCGGTGTATGCAGACTGAGAATCTGCTGTCCTGGGCCTCTAGACGATGGGGGCCTGCGATCCATTAAAATCTACGGATACGCACAGGGAATGTCAAATCGGGGTCTGGACAACGGCTGCAACCCATCAGCCCGGGTGGGTCTGCACGATTCCTCGAACCGGCCTTTATCACTGGCGGGCAACGCATGCCACTCCCGCAGCCGGATGGGGCCATTTGCCCGCGGCGGACACTGTCCGCCTGCCGCCATAGATCAGTGAATCTCAGGCCTTTTTCTTGGACGCAGGTGGAATCACCACTTTGTCGATGCCGACGAGTTGCACTATGGCGATATCCCCGGCGTCGCCGATGCGCCATTCGGAGGTTTTCAGCACACGGGTGTAGCCGCCGTTCCTGTCGGCGAATTTGGGGGCAATATCCTTGAAGAGTTTTTGTACCACGGTGTCATCCAGAAGCATATCCGTGTCCTTGGGATCGGCCATCAGACGGTCGTGCAGCCGGGAGATCACCAAACGACGGGCGGCAAGGGTATTTTTTTTCGCCAGGGTGATCAAGGGTTCCACAAAACGACGCAGTTCCTTGGCTTTAGGCAGGGTAGTGCGTACTTCGCCGTGCTCGAAGAGTGATTGGGCCAAGTTACGCAACATGGCTTTGCGATGGGCAGCGGTGCGCGAAAGGCGACGGCCGGTGACAAGATGACGCATTATATATCCCTTTTTGTGTTGTATGGGTCAGGGGCACCAAGGCACCTCGTCCCAGCTTAATCTCCAAAAGTCCGAAGGCCGCAAGTCATGGGCGGCACGGCTTAACCCTGCGGTGCAGCCTGGCTGCCGGCCTGGGCCGTCTGAGCATCCGCGCCGGTCGTCGAGGCTGCGGCTTCGGGCACGTTCATGCCCAAAGACAGTCCGAAATCCTGCAACCGTCGCTTGATCTCGCGCAAGCTGGTTTTTCCGAAACTGCGGACTTTCATCATGTCAATATCGGTCATGCGCACCAAGTCGCCCAAGGTGTGAATTTTTGCCGATTCCAGACAATTTCCGGCACGCACCGATAGCTCCAGAGCGCTGACCGGCAACACCAGCTTGGCGAGCAGTTCCGCATTGAGCACAGCGGGCGGCCCGTCCGCAGTGTCGTCGGCGGGCGCTTCAATCTCGGAACCCAATTCAAACTGCATGAGCAGGGCGTTGAGGTGCTTACGCATGATTTTGGCGGCTTCCACCAGAGCTATTTCCGGATTGATGGTGCCGTTGGTCCAGATTTCCAGCAGCAGCCGGTCGTAATTGGTTTTCTGCCCGACGCGGGTATCTTCAGTTTTATAGCGTACGCGGGTTACGGGTGAATAAATGGAGTCTACCGGGATGGAACCGACGATTTGTTCCGCGGGGGTGTTTTCAACGGCCGTGATAAATCCGCGTCCCTTGCGGATTTCCAGTTCCATATCGAAGACCGTACTTTCGGAAGTGAGGGTGGCAAGGACCAGGTCCTTGTTAAACACCTTGAGCGACGGATCGCCCTGCAGATCACCGGCTTTGACGACGCCTTTGCCCTGCTTGCGGACGCTAAGGGTTTTGGGTCCGTCGGCATCCATGGAAATGACCAGGGTTTTCACATTGAGGATGATATCGGTAACATCCTCTACCACGCCGGGAATCTGGGCGAATTCATGATCGGCCCCGGCGATGCGCACGGCAACCGGAGCAGCGCCTTCCAGACTGCTGAGCAAAATGCGCCGCAGAGAATTTCCGATGGTGGTGCCCAGACCGCGTTCAAACGGCTCAATAACAAACTTGGCATACGTGTCTGTGGCAATTAAGGGATCCACATCCATTTTAGAGGGCAATTCAAGCCCGCGCCAACGTAATCGCATAATGATGGCCTCCAAAAAAACACTGCGGGATTATCGCCCAACGGGGCATCTTTCTCCGCAGGAAGACATTAATTCATATCCATACAACTGCCAGGCCGTACTGAATTTCCGATGCTTACACGCGCCGCTTTTTCGGTGGCCGACACCCATTGTGCGGCAACGGGGTATTGTCCTGAATCGACGAAATTTTCAGGCCGCTGTTCTGCAGGGCGGTAATGGCCGATTCACGGCCGTTTCCCGGCCCATTGACATGCACTTCCAATTCCAGCATGCCGAACTTACGGGCCTTGGCGGCGCAATTTTCTGCGGCCCGGGTGGCGGCAAAGGGGGTGCTTTTACGGGCCCCCTTAAAGCCCACCGTACCGGCGGAATCCCACGCCAGCGTCTCGCCATTGACATCAGTAATGGTAACCTGGGTGTTGTTATAACTGGCTTTAATGTGGGCGATACCCCGGACCACATTCTTACGAATTTTTTTTCTACCTGTTTTGGCCATGCCGATTCCTCAAACGCAACCGCCCGAATCCTCCGGCGAGAGTAACATCGCCCGGACTGATTCAGGCCGGAATTAACTATGAAGTTCCTTGACGCCCTTCTTGCCCGCCACGGTCTTGCGCGGGCCCTTGCGCGTTCGCGCATTCGATCGTGTACGCTGCCCCCGCGTGGGAAGGCTGCGGCGATGACGCGAGCCGCGATAACTTTGGATATCCTTAAGCCGGCTGATATTCTGCTGCACCTGCCGCCGCAGACCGCCCTCTACAACATAACCCCGGTCAATGATGTTAACGATGCGGGCAATCTCATCTTCAGAAAGCTCCTTGGCCCGCTTCTGCGGTTCAATATTGGCTTCTTTGAGAATTTCCATGGCGTTCACCGGCCCAATGCCGTATATGTAACGCAGAGAAATTCGCACCGGCTTGTTAAGGGGAATATCCACCCCGGAAATACGCGGCATAATAGCTCCTACGGCCTGGAATCAATCAACCCTGACGCTGCTTGTGGCGGGGATCCGCCTTGCATACCACCCGCAACACACCGTTGCGGCGGACCACCACACAGTGCTCACAGATACGCTTCACGCTGGAACGAACTTTCATTTTAAGGTCTCCGCTGCTGTCCGCATCGGGTACTTGGCACCCGTCATGCTGCCTGGCGGCCGTCCCGCAAGGCAAACCAAAAAGTATACACCCAACTCCGGCATTTGCCAAGTGAGGTTCCCGCCCGGTCAGTTCCGCATGACGATGCGTCCGCGGGCCAGGTCATACGGGGACATCTCCACAGTGACTTTATCCCCCGGCAAAATCCGAATATAGTTCACCCTCATGCGGCCGGAAATATGGGCCAGCAGAATATGCCCGTTCTCCAGCTTCACGCGAAACATGGCATTGGGCAATGCTTCGGTGACAACCGCTTCCAGTCGTATGGCATCTTCTTTGGGCACTGTTGCTTCCTTGTCCGGCACGGGTCTGCCTGGATTGAAATACTCTAAGGCAAACCGCAATCACTCATTTTCGTCGGTTAGCCGGATTTTGTCAAGACCTCGCAGCCGGCGGCGGTAACGGCAATGGTATGTTCAATGTGCGCCGCGTAAGAACCGTCCTTGGTGACCACGGTCCAGCCGTCATCTAGCACCACCACTTCCCTGGCTCCGACAATCACCATCGGCTCGACAGCCAGGGTCATCCCCGCTTGCAGGTAAAAATCGCCACGCCGCTCAAACTCCGCCGATACAAAGTTGGGTATCTTCGGCTCTTCGTGCATGGCCTGCCCGATGCCGTGGCCCACAAATTCGCGCACACACGAAAAGCCTGCATTTTCGACATGGCTCTGCATCTGCCGGGCCACATCGCTCCAGCGAAGGCCGGGGCGAACCATGCCAATGGCCAGATCCAGGGTTTCCTGCGTAATTCGAATCAGATCTTCATGCCGGGGGTTAACCTTGCCGACCCCGACGGTAATAGCGGAATCCCCGCACCAGCCGCCGAGCCGAATCCCGCAATCCACGCTGACCACATCGCCGTCCTGGAGCCGGCGTGAACCGGGAATACCATGCACCACTTCATCATTGACGCTGATGCACGTATTACCCGGAAAGCCGGTGCCCGGCTTATACGTGGGATAATTTTTGAACAAACCGGATGCGCCAGCTGCGGTATAGGTTTGCAGGGCCAGAGCGTCTATTTCGGCGGTGCTAACGCCGGGGCGCACCATGTCCCGGCAGCGCTGCAGGGTTTCGTGAACTACCCTGCCGGCGGCACGCATCAGATCAATTTCGTGGCGAGATTTTAAAGTGATTTTCATAAATTCTATTCTTCCCATGGAAACCGGAGGCTCACCGGCCTACCGTGCGGGAATTGTCATCCCCGCCCATCCAAGCTGCGGGCTTTGGCCGCTGCAAGTTCATCGGTCGGCACCGGAAATCAGCTTTGCGCAAAATGGCGGCGAATTTTATCCAGCACCACCACGCTGACATCATCGACGCTGCCACCGGCGTCAATAGTCTTGAGAATTCCCAATTGCGCATAATATGCAATCAACGGTCCCGTGCTGGTCTGATATAACTCAATGCGCTGGCGCACCACCTCCGGGCGGTCGTCCTCGCGAATCAGCAATTCATGGCCGTCGTTATCACAGATGCCGGGAACCCTGGGCGGCATCGAATCCATATGGTAAACGGAAAGACACACGGGACAGATCCGGCGGCCTTCAAAACGATGGGAAAGCACCCGGGGATTCACCACAAAATTCAGCACCAGGCTCAGCGGGCGAAGGGCGTCGTGGAGGAGATCGGTCAAGGCCTTGGCCTGCGGTACCGTCCGCGGGAAGCCATCCAGCACAAACCCGCCGGGCAAAGCCAGTATTTTTTCCAGCATCAGTTGAATCATCAGATCGTCGGGAACCAGCATCCCCTTGTCGATGAAATCGCGGATTCGCAACCCCTGCGGGGTGCCCGCCATTTTTTCAGCCCGAAGAACATCCCCGCTGGACAGATGGGCAAGATTAAATTCGTGACATATCCGCTGCGCCTGGGTTCCCTTGCCGGCACCAGGCGGCCCCAGCAAAGCAATATTCATAGCACAGACCCTTTTATATCTGCCGGCCGAAAATCACCCGCTTAACTCGGACCGGACGGTCCGCCGCCTTGCCCGGCGCGCCGCCGCGTTGAAGGCGTGCCGCCGGGATCCATGAAACCTTCATAATTACGCATCACCAGATTAGCCTCTATGCGATTAAGGAAATCCAGCATTACGCTGACCACAATAAGCAGACCGGTGCCGCCCAAAAACTGCGTAACCAGAAAATTGATATGCATGTAACGGGAAACAATCATGGGCACCAGGGCAATGACCGACAAAAACGCCGCCCCGCAGTACGTAATCCGAACCATGACGTTTTCGAGATATTCCGCGGTGCGCCGACCCGGCCTTAACCCCGGAATAAAACTGCCGTAGTCGCGCAACTGGTTGGCCATTTCCTTGGGCTGAAACTGCACGGTGTTCCAGAAATAGGAAAAGAAGAAAACCATAGCTACGTACAAAACGACATATAAGTAAGCTCCCGGCTCCAGCGCGGAGTAGAGGGTGGCAAATACACCATTGCCGTTAAAATGCGGTGCCAACCAGCCGAGAATAATGGTCGGAAACAGCATCAGCGAACTGGCAAAGATAATGGGCATCACTCCGCCATGATTCACCCGCAGGGGCAGATACTGGCTTTGACCGCCGTATACGCGCCGACCCCGGATATGCTTGGCCTGCTGAATGTTGATACGTCGCTGGGAAAGCTCCAGCAAAATCGCACCGGCGGTAACGCCCAGAAAGGCGGCAATCAGGAAAAGCATGGTTCCGATGCCGTAACTTTGGCCCGACGCTGCAGAAACCTTGAGGCTCGCGTGATGGTAAACCGTGCGGATGGCGGAGGGCATGCGCGAAACGATACCGGCCATGATGATCAGGGACACGCCGTTACCGATGCCGAATTCGTCAATCTGTTCACCCAGCCACATCAAAAATACGCTGCCGGCGGTCATGGCGGAAAGACCCATCGCCCAGAACAGAAGCCGGTGCTTGTAATAAGTATTGGCGTAGAGAAAACCGTGCGGATAACTCGTGGTGGCACCCGTGAGGTACTTCAGCCAGACCACGGATTGAATCAGACATAAGACCACCGTGGCATAGCGCGTCCATTCATTGATTTTGCGCATGCCGGGTTCGCCTTCTTTTTGCAGTTTTTCCAGCGAGGGAATCACGGTTCCCAGAAGCTGGAAGATGATGGAGGCACTGATGTACGGCATAATGCCCAGGCCGAAGATGGTGCTGTAACCTAAATTTCCTCCGGAAAACAGGGTCAGGTAATTGCTGATCTGCCCGAGCGGAGAAGAGGTGGAACTGGCCACCGCGCTGTGCAGAAGCCCGGTATCCACCCCCGGCAGCGGCACATAAAAGCCGATACGGTAAATACAAAGCATCCCGATGGTAAACGCCAGTTTTTTACGTAATTCGGAAACCTGAAATATGTTTAACAGCGTTTTGAACAACGCAACCTCACTTACTTATTGCCTGGCCGGCTTTTTGAGATTCTTCGATAGCGGCCGAAAACGGCCGTTTTTGGGATTGACCTTGTCTTTATTGCGATCCAGTTCCAATAGCTGCAGCGTGCCGCCTGCCGCGGTGATTTTCTCGCCTGCCTGCTTGCTGAACTTGGCCGCCACCACGGTGAGCTTGCGCGTTAAAGCGCCATCCCCCAGCACCTTGACAGGATAGCGCTCATCGCGAATAAGCTTATGGGTGATCAGTGAAGCGGCATTGACCGTCTGGCCATCCTGATAAAAACGATCCAGATCACCCACATTCACCACACTGAAACGCTGCGCAAAATAGTTGTTGTTGAATCCGCGCTTGGGCAGCCTGCGAAACAGCGGCATGTTGCCGCCCTCGCTGCCGAAAGCCGG
This sequence comes from Planctomycetota bacterium, assembly GCA_021790385.1. Classification (GTDB taxonomy): domain Bacteria; phylum Planctomycetota; class Phycisphaerae; order WQYP01; family WQYP01; genus JABEVA01. The sequence continues at coordinate 23,832 of JAJYDW010000047.1, read as the reverse complement.
ACCGCCACCGGTACGGGAATAACCGCCCTTGGTACCGCGGCCACTGGTTTTTCCGCGGCCGCTGCTTTCGCCGCGACCCACGCGAATGCGCCGCTTGTGGGCTCCGGCGGCCGCGGTAATTTCATGAATCATCATGGTAAGGTTCTCCAGGTAAAAAGGCCTTGGGCTTATTCCGCCTGGCCAATGGTTACACCACGCTGCTGCTCAATTTGTTCGCGAGTTCGCAGCGAAACCAGGGCGGAAAGCGTGGCCTTGCAGAGGTTTTTTTTGTTGGTGGACCCGTAGGCCTTGGTCAGCACATCTTTAATACCCACCAGTTCCAGCAGCGGGCGAACAAACCGCCCCGCCTTCACCCCGGTGCCCGGCCGGGCTGGTACCAGCTTAATGCGGCTGGCCCCGTAACGCCCCAGCACTTCGTGCGGAATGGTGCCGCCCGAAAGTGCAACCCGCAACATCTTCTTGCGGGCGTCCTTGGTGGCTTTTTCCACCGCGGCCGGCACTTCCTTGGCCTTGCCGTAACCGAGTCCGATGTTGCCAGCACGGTCTCCCGAAGCCACCAGGGCTTCAAACGAAAAATTCTTTCCGCCCTTCACCACTTTGGCACTGCGAAACACCCCGACGGTGCTCGATTCCATTCCGCGATCTTCTTCAAATTGTCGTTCAGCCATGGTTTTTCCGCTCTTTATCTAATTCAAACTCTTCGTGTTATTGCACATTACCGCACCCCGTGGGCCGCGTTTAAAGCTTCAGCCCGCCTTCACGTGCCGCCTCAGCCAGCGCCTTGACGCGACCATGATACCGATAGCCCTGGCGATCAAAAGCCACCTCGGTAATACCTTTTTGCCGGGCCTTTTCGGCGATCAGTTTGCCCACGGTGGCGGCGGCCTTCACGCTGCCGCCATGTTTAAATTCGCTGCGCACGGTCTTATCCTGGCTGCCTGCGGCCACCAGAGTGCAGCCCACGGTGTCGTCAATGACCTGCACATAAATATTTTTTCCGCTGCGAAACACGGACAATCGAGGGCGATTGGTGCTGCCGCGCACCACCGCACGCACTCGCGCCTTGCGTTTTACCAGTCGCCGAATCTTCAATTTTTGTACGCTGCTCATGGAACAATCCTGCAATTAACCATCTTCATCCAGGCCCCGCTTCCGGCCACGTAGGCCTTACTTGGCACCGGCACCGGCAAACTGTTTGCCCGCCTTCCGCTTGATCACTTCGCCGGCATAGCGGATGCCCTTGCCCTTGTACGGCTCGGGTTTGCGGGTTCTGCGAATTTCGGCGGCAAAATGCCCCACCATCTGCTTGTCCGCTCCGCTGAGGGTAAGCCTGGTGCCCTGCCCTTCAATTTTCACCGCCACGCCTTCCGGCACGGCCAGCTTTAACTGGTTGGCCAGACCAACTGAAAGCACCACGGTTTTACCCGATAATTCCGCCTTGTAACCCACGCCTTCAATTTCCAGTCCCACAGAATAACCGTCGGTTACTCCCTTGATCATGTTAAAAATCAAAGCCCGGGTAAGGCCATGCACGCTGCGGCTGATTTTTTCGTCATCCACGCGCTCCACCAGCACGCTGCCACCCTGACCCTGCGTAGAGTAGTTGACCTTCACGTTGGGATGATGCTCCAGCGACAGCTTGCCTTTGGGGCCTTCCACCTGAATGCGTCGACCCTGCACAGCCACCTTGACGTTGGCCGGAACGGCGACCGGTTTTTTCCCAATTCGGCTCATGACAACCTCAATTCCTGTTTTGGCCGGGCCATTCGCCCGCACCAGCGCGGCAACGATTATTTCTCGCCGCCGATTTCATTACACCATCCGCTTGTACCCGCGGATGAACGACCCGTACTCCGGAACACTCCGGGTTAGCTTACCGTGGCCAGAAGCTCTCCACCAATATTCTGTTCCCGGGCCTGCCGGTCACTTAACACACCGCGGCTGGTGGACAACACCGAAATACCCATGCCGTTAATGACCCGCGGAAACTCACCCACAGCTCTATACACCCGGCACCCCGGCTTGCTGATCCGGCTGATTTCCCGAATGATGGCCTCGCCGCCGGGGCTGTACCGAATCGTCAGACGAATCAGCCCCTGATGCGTGCCATCCTCCAGAATGGAAAAATCGTGAATGTAACCTTCTTCTTTCAGTACGCGCGCGATTCCTTCGCATATCCGGGAATTTTTTACATCCACGGTTTTATGCTTGGCCGCGGAAGCATTCCGCAATCGAGTCAGCATATCGGCTATTGTGTCGCTCATGGGTTCCTCTTTAGCAGTATCCTGTTGTTTGGCCACCAGGCCTGAATTCTCAACTTACCAGGAAGCCTTTCGCAAACCTGGAATTTTACCTTCCGCCGCCAGTTGACGCAGCATGATCCGCGAAATCTTGAACTTGCGGTAATACCCGCGACGACGCCCGGTAAGTTCACAGCGGCGGGCCATGCGGGTGGCGCTGGAATCCCGTGGTAATTTCGCCAGGGCCACGTAGTTCCGTTCCTTTTTCAACGTCCGGCGCTGCTCGGCATATTTTGCCACCAGTTCCAGACGGTTCTTGTAGCGATTTTTCCATGCGGTTGTTGCCATTGTCTTAATCCATCCTAATCAAGAGGGTTCTTTCATCAGCAGCGTACTTCAACCAGCCTTGCGGACCGGCGACGGTTCATCCCGACGAAACGGCATGCCCATATGCGTCAGCAGCGCCCGGCCAAATTCATCATTTCCGGCAGTGGTAACAATCGTAATGCCCATACCCTGGTGGTAATTGGCGGCATCGCCATGCACTTCCGGAAACACCGTCTGTTCCGACAGGCCCAGGTTGTAATTGCCGCGACCGTCAAAAGCTTTGGGCGAAAGGCCCCGAAAATCCTTCACCCGGGGAATGGCCAGGGTAATCAGGCGATCCAGGAATTCCCACATCCGGACCCCGCGAAGCGTTACTTTGGCACCGATTTCCATCCCTTCCCGCAGTTTGAAATTCGATACGCTTTTGCGGGCCTGGCACACCACCGCCTTCTGGCCGGTGATGGCGGTTAATTCCTTCACGGCCGCTTCCAGCCGCGGCTTTTCCGTAATCGCCTTGCCCAACCCCATGCTCACCACCACCTTGATGATCCGTGGCGCAGCCATGCGATTTTTTATTTTCAGTTCGGTCATCAGGGCCGGCAGGATTTCGCTTTGATAACGCCGATAAAGCCGCGGCACATAACCTTCCGGGAAGGGCTGCGCCGGCGTTTTTTCGTCGTCTGCTTCCTTACCGCCGGTGCGCCCCTCGCCCGCCCCGGCCCTTTGAGACTTCGCGGCGGCGGCATGTTCAGCCTGTTTGGCGGCCTTGGCCGCTTTTTGGGCTTCGATCTCCTCAGGCGTCCTGGTCGCCTTGGCTTTCTTTTCTTTTTCCTCTTTGGCCATGTTCATTTCACCTTTTCATCGTCGCCATACGCCTTGGCCGGCGACGGGGACCTTCATTGTTCCTATCCAGCACGCGAAACCACACCCAGATCGGTGTTGCTTTTCACGGCTACGCGGCGCTTCACACCGTTTTCCACTTTAAACTTCACCCGCGTGCCCTTGCCCGTGCTCGGATCCACCGGCTGAACCTTGCTGATGTGCATGGAGGCGGGCTTTTGAATGCGTCCACCCTTGCGGTTTTTCTCAGTGGGGCGAATATGCTTCCATACCATATTCATTCCTTCCACAATCACGCGCTGGCTTTCCGGAAAAACCTGGAGAACCTTACCTGTTTTTCCGCGGGAATTGCCCGAACGGATATACACCAGATCATCTTTTTTGATTCGTGCAGCCATTTTTAATACCTCATTTTCCCCGGCAGGGCGGGGGCTTTATACTCAAACCACTTCACTGGCCAGAGAAACTATTTTCATGAAATTTTTATCCCGAAGTTCACGGGCCACCGCTCCAAAAATACGCGTGCCGCGCGGATTGGAATCGTTATCCACCAGCACCGCTGCATTGCGGTCAAAGCGGACATAACTTCCGTCCGACCGGCGAATCGGCTGGCTGGTCCGCACGATGACGGCCTTAGCCACCTCGCCCTGCTTCACGTCGCCATTGGGCATGGCCTTTTTCACCGCCACCACAATGAGATCTCCGATATTGGCCGTGCGCCGGGTAAACTTGCCCCGCGCGGTCGATCCACCAAGCACCTTGATGCACATCACCTGGCGGGCACCAGTATTGTCGGCCACATCAAGTCTGGTCTGTTGTTGTATCATCGTCGCACCCGAAGCCTTCTAAAATCCTGCATTACCAACCGGCTTATCGTACAGCGCCGGTTCTCTGTTCCACGACCGCCGATCACTGGTTTTGTTCTCCAACGGCAGTCGTCGGCTCCACCGCCTGGGCTTTTTTGCGCTCAAACATCTGTGACGCCTCGCCCCGAATCGCCGACAGGTCCAGTTGCGGACCACGGCTGACAATCCGCACCAGCCGATATGATTTCATTTTGCTGATCGGCCGGCACTGCATGACTTCCACGTGATCGCCGAGGTGGCTTTCATTTTTTTCATCATGCACATGCAGCACCGTCTGGCGCTTCACATATTTATTGTACTTGGCATGCCGGGCGAGATATTCAAAGACCACCTTGCGGGTCTTGGACACCTTGTCGCCGGTCACCACGCCAATAATCCTCGGACGTAGCTTGCGGGTTTCCTGGGTATTGCTGGTTGCACTGGTCATAAACGTTCCTGCTGTATCAGCCGATTAAACATTCAACTCTTGCTCTGCGCGCCGGTCTTGGATTGGACACGCTGGCGCAGCAGCGTAAGCACGCGGGCGATATCTTTTTTGTCCTTGCGGAACTGCGACAAATCTTTAACTTTGTCGGTGGCCACCTGCACCCGCAAGTCATACAGGTGTCGGCGCAGTTCCTGTTCGCGTTTTTTAAGCTCTTCGTCGTCGAGCTTGGCAATATCCTTCAGACTCATAAAATCCCTTTGTCAGCGTTACCAGGCACCCAGGCTCATCATCACAGCCGGGGCGAAAGATCACATCGTATGCCGCCGGTGTACAAACCGGCAACGCACCGGCATTTTGCACGCCACGCGGGAAAACGCCCGCTTGGCCACCATCTCATCCACTCCGGCAATTTCGAACAGAATCGTTCCAGGTTTCACTTCCGCCGCCCAGTATTCCGGTTCACCCTTGCCGGTACCCATACGGGTCTCCAGTGGCTTGGCCGAAAAACTCTTGTGCGGAAATATCCGGATATAAACCCGGCCTTCGCGGGCCAGATAATGGCTGCACGCCATGCGTCCGGCCTCAATCTGCCGCCCGGTAATGCGACCAGGCTCCAGCGACTGGAGCGCATATTCGCCCAGGGTCACCCGGTTGCCGCGTGTCGCATTGCCTTTGATGATTCCGCGCTGCTGTTTGCGCCATTTTACCCGAGCCGGCATCATTGCCATGGTTTATTCTCCATTTTTCGGCTGCACCCGGCCGCATTCGCCGCCGGGAGTTTTATTCTTTTTCATCAGCGCCGACGGGGGCGCCGCGGGGCCTGACCCGCACCGGCCGCCTCGGCAGCCGCATCCAAATCGGCGTACATTCCGCGGTACACCCAGACCTTGATCCCGATCACGCCATACGGCGTTTCACAATGCACCAGGCCATACGAGATATTCGCCTGCAGCGTATGCAGCGGAATGCTGCCCACAATCTGTTTTTCAGTGCGGGCGATTTCCGCTCCACCAATGCGCCCGGCGATCTGAATTTTGATCCCCTTGGCACCGGCGGTCATGGCCGCTTCCGCCTTTTGCTTCATCACCCGCCGGAACGAGCCGCGTTTTTTAAGCTGTTCGGCTATGCCTTCTGCCACCAGCCGGCCGTCCAGGTCCGGGTTGCCGATTTCCCCGATCTCCACTTTCACCTTGCGCCCGGTCAGGTTTTCCAGTTCCTCTTTGAGCTTGTCCACCTCGGCACCCTTGGGGCCAATCACCACCCCGGGCCGGGCGGTATGAATGACCACCTTGAGCTCTTCACGGGTACGTTCAATTTCCACCCGGGCCACCGCCGCATACGGCGGCTTACGATTGAGCTTGTTGTCAATGAACGCACGAATCTTTTCGTCCTCGACCAGCAATTCTCCGAACAGCTTTTTGGGAGCCACCCAGCGGCTGACCCAGCCTTCCGTAATGCCGGTGCGAAAACTTACGGGATTAACTTTTTGGCCCATGTTATCCTCTATACCTTAGGGGTTTTAATTCGACACCCGTCGGCAAAAACCCGTCTTACACATCCGCCTTTTCTGGAAGCGCCTTTGGCGCAGGCTCGGTTGAAACAGCCGTCACGGCCGGCGCATTCTTCCCGGCGTTACCCCGGTTCTGGTGCCTGGCTTTCAAGGCTTTTTGTGCCGCCAGGCGACGCTCCGCCCCTTCATCCACGGTAACCGTAATGTGGCACGTCCGCTTCAAAATGGCGTAGCTTTTACCCCGATCCTTCGGCTGCATGCGCTTCACAATTGGTCCGGCATCACAAAATGACCTGACCACGTACAAATCTTCCACATCCGCTTCTTTTTCATCAGCATTGGCCACGGCGCTGTTAAGCACCTTGCCCACCATCACCGCGCCACGCTTCTTGGAAAACTTCAGCAGATCTATTGCTTCCGCCACACTCTTGCCGCGGATTAAATCCGTCAGCAGCCGGGCTTTCCGCGGCGATATTTTTGCGAATCGCCATGTTGAAATATATGCCATAGTAACCTCTTTTTGACTATCAGCGTCAGATGGCGGCACCCGCCCAGCAACCATTCACCGCCGGCGGTACTGCGCCATTTATTCTTCTTCCTTCTTGGCCATGGTGTGCCCCTTAAACACGCGGGTCGGCGCAAATTCCCCCAGTTTATGGCCCACCATGTCTTCCGTAACAAATACCCGCACATGCAGTTTGCCGTTATGCACCATAAATGTATGGCCCACAAAATCCGGCACTATCGTGCTCGCTCGCGACCACGTTTTAATGGGATCTTTCGACCGCTGCTCGTTAAGCTTGTTCACCTTTTCCAGCAGGTGATACGCCACGAACGGCCCTTTTTTTGAACTACGACTCATGCCTACCTCGGCTTTTACATGGTGCTTGACAGCAAGACACCCTTGTTCTATACCACCGGCCTTCAGACCGGCCAATTCCAACGCCCTCACCCCTGGCCTGCCGCGGTATTAACGCCGCCGCAGGACCGATTCTCCATACCGCACCGTCATGCGTCGACGGATGATTTTGCTGGAGGTGTTTTTCCGCGGATTCCGGGTTTTACCACCCTTGGCCGAAACACCCCATTTACTCACCGGGTGCCGCCCGCCGCCGGACCGGCCCTCGCCGCCGCCCAGCGGATGGCTCACCGGGTTCTGCGCCACGCCACGCACCGTCGGACGTATCCCGCGATGCCGCATCCGCCCGGCCTTGCCCCAGCGTATGTTGATCCAGTCCGTATTGCCTATTTGACCAATCGTGGCCCGGCACTTGCAGTTAATCTGCCGGACTTCGCCCGATGGCAACTGAATGGTCGCATAACCCGCATCTCTACCGATTAACCGGGCCGCCGCCCCGGCGCTGCGCACTATTTTGCCCCCCTGGCCAGGGTTGGATTCAATGTTGTGTATCTCCATGCCCACAGGAATTATGTCCAGCGGCATCGCATTACCAATGGTTTTTTCAATATCCGGATGTGCCCCGCTCTCCACCACCGTGCCGACTTGCAGCGTATTGGGGGCCAGAATATAGCGCTTTTCCCCATCTTCATACTTGAGCAGCGCAATAAAGCAGGACCGGTTCGGATCATACTCAATGGAGTCCACCGTGGCTTTGATTCCGTCTTTGTTGCGGCGGAAATCCACCTTGCGGTACAGTTGCTTGTGGCCGCCGCCGATATGCCGGCACGTAATCCAGCCCGTGTGATTGCGCCCGCCGGTCTTTTTCTTCGGTGTCGTCAGCGATTTTTCCGGTTCCTGGCGCGTTATCTCTGAATACGCATTCACCGAACTGAAGCGCCGCCCCGCCGATGTTGGATTATATTGTTTAATTCCCATGTTTCGCTCGCTTTTTCGCTACGCCTTAATACACTTCTATTTTGTCGTCCACATGCACCTGCACCACCGCCTTTTTCCATGGCGAGGTCGTCTTGTACCCCTTCTTGGTCCGCATCGGCTTGCCCGGCACCACTATGGTGCGAACCTCATCGACCCGGACGTGGTACAGATCTTCAATGGCTTTTTTTATTTCCGGCTTGTGAGCGCGAAAATCCACTTCAAAGCTGTACGAGTTGCGCGCACTGCCCAGAAATACGCTTTTTTCCGATACCAGCGGCCGCTTGATGATTTGTGTTTTATCCAGATCCATGTTCGTTAGTCCTGACTTTTACGCGGCGCACCGCCGCGATTATCCAAGTTCATACTTCCTTATGCTTCGGTCCGCGGCCGCGACGGCTTGGCCGTTTTCAACACACCTTCCAGGGCCGCTTTGGTCATCAACAGCGTGCGCGATTGTAGAATATCAAACGCATTGATTTCCGCAGCAGGCTTGATCTTTGCGTGCTGCAGATTGCGGGCGGATAAAAATAAATCGCGGTCCAGAGCCTCGGTCGCAATCAGCACGCTGCGCTCCAGCTTCAGAGCTTTAAGCACCCCCGCCATTTCTTTGGTTTTCGGTGCCGCAAGGGCAAATGTATCAAGAAGTTTCAGACTGCTGCTTTGAATTTTGGCCAGAATGGCGTTGTTACGAGCGAGGCGGCGTTGCTTGGCGGGCATATCCTGGCGGAAGTCCCGCGGGCGTTTGGCAAACGCCATGCCGCCGCCCTTCATTACGTTGGTACGAATATTGCCGCGCCGGGCGTTGCCGGTGTGTTTCTGGGCATAGAGTTTTTTGGTGGATCCTTCCACATCTCCACGCCCTTTGGTCTGCACCGTGCCCTGACGCTTGTTGGCATGGTACATCACCACCGCCTGCTTGAGCAGCGCCGGCCGAACTGTACCCCCGAGCAGGGCTTCATCCACGGAAAAATTCCCCACCTGCTCACCTTTTTGGCTGTATATCGGTATTTCAATCATAAATTACTTTCCAAGGTTTCAGCCGCTTCTCGCGGGCGATCTTTTCCTGCATTATGTCCGGCTCCATATCGGCTGCCGGGCTTTACGCCTTGACCTCCGCAGCCACCGGCAGCACCGTCTTAGCCTGCCGGACAAACACCACTCCGCCGTTGGCTCCCGGAACCGTGCCGCGAATCAGCAGCAGATGCTTTTCCTTATCTACTCCCACCAGCGCCAGGTTACGCGTGGTGATCTGCTCCACTCCCAGATGCCCCGCCATCTTCTTACCCTTCTTAATGGCCCGGCCATGACCACGGGTGCCCTGACCGCCGCCGATCGACCCCGGCGAACGATGTTTACGTTCCGTTCCGTGCGACCCCGGCTGCCCGCCGAAGTTCCACCGCTTCATCACCCCTTGAAAGCCCTTGCCCTTGCTGGTGCCCACTACATCCACCCATTTGATGGCGTCAAATATCGACACATCCACCGTGGATCCGGCCGCTACCGTCGGCTTGGCCGACAAGCGAACTTCACGGAAAAAGCGCTTCGGCGAAGTCTGGCCGGTTTTCCGGCAATGTCCCACCAGCGGCTTGGTGCTGCGACGCTCTTTGACATCTTCAAAGCCAAGCTGGACAGCATTGTAGCCGTCCTTGCCGTCTTCGGTTTTGACTTGTGTAACCACGCACGGACCGGCCTGTACGACCGTTACCGGAACCACGGTTCCGGCAGAATCGTAGATGCGGGTCATGCCGACCTTGCGGCCAAGAATTGCGGCCAATAGATTTCCATTACCATTTTCGCTCATGGCATACCTCTACCGTTGTGGGGCTCGTCTTGGGAACCCGTTGCCGCAAGCGTTTGCGGTGTCAGGTTCTCCCGGATATCCCGTCCGACCGTATGAACCTGGCACCTTCAACGGGCGACAAAGATCATTTAGTCGGCTTGATCGAGGCGGGATCGCCAAAATTCGGCCATACGGCCGATATCTTTTTGCGACCCGCCCGGGATCACACAGGTGGCTCCCAGCAGCGGAAAACCAACCGTTCATGCCTCGTAAGAGGGCAACAGCGCCCGGCTTACGCCTTTATTTTCACGAACACACCCGCTGGAACCACCAGGCGATTGAGCGCCTCAATGGTTCGTGGGGTAGGCTCGAGAATGTCTATAATCCGCTTATGTGTGCGGATTTCAAACTGTTCCCGGCTCTTCTTATCTATATGTGGCGAGCGCAGAACAGTAAAACGTTCTACCCGGGTTGGAATGGGAATTGGGCCGAGCACCTTGGCCGAGGTGCGCTTGGCATGATCGACAATTTCCTTGGCCGATACATCCAGCGCCCGATGATCGTAGGCTTCCAGTCGGATGCGAATACGTTCGTGATGCGGAGCCGTTACCATGTCCTGTTTATCCAATCCGTCTAAAATATTACCTGCAACGCTGCATTTACGTGCAGCACCGCACCCACCCAACGAAGTCGCCTCCGTCAGGCCAGACCAAGAATGTTACCAAATCCTGAAATGTTGTCAACTGACCCAAAAACCATGCCCGCGCCAAACTGTGCAATCCCCATCCGCCCGTAGCTGGCCTTTCCTCCCGCCAGCCCATCCGAAATCCCAACCCAAAAACCGCCAGATCATTGTCGTTTAGCCGCATCCGCTTGCGGTGCGATCATCCGGGAACAACGCACCACCCCGCTCCTCTGTCCTTGGTGTACCGGAGTTTATCCCGGTTGCCTTTAATAACATTTAGCCATCGGGATGTCCATTGTGGTTTAATCTTTCCCGTAGTCCTTCGCCTGATTCAATCTTCCTTCTTGTTCTTCGCGCGGCGGTAAAAAACTGACCGCTGATCGCGGGCCGCAGCCCGCACCCGCGCCCTGTAATCCGTGTATTCAGTGGTTCAATCCCCTCGTCGTCCTGATACCGTTTCCGACGTCGCCCCTGATCGCTGACCACCCCGGTTGGCTGCGCCGCTTCACCCGGTTATCATCGACCAAACATTGAAGGAGTTTGTCCTTGACACGTATTTCGCATCGCGCATGTTCTGGCCCCGGCCCGGCCGCCCGGCCGCCGGCACGCGCCATACCCGCCAAGGTCCGCTTGGTGCATCTGCACAATTCCCTGGCCGGCCCCGCTCCCGTGCGTGCCCACACCCTTCGGGCGCAACTGGGTCTCAGCCCCCGCCAGTTGCGCCGGGACCTACAAGCCCTCCGCGCCGCTGGCGTCACCGTGCAATACCAGAAGCGCACCGGCACCTACCATCTTGCCGGACCCCGCTACCTGCCCCCGCTGGACCTGACCGCGCCGGAAGCCCTGGGGTTGCTGGCCCTGAGCCAACACCTCGGTGCAGACCCCATTCTGGCCGCTGCCACCACCAGTGCCCTGGCCAAAATCCGCAGCTATCTGCCCGCCGCCATCCAAGACACCTGGCCCACCCCGGAAATGCATCTAACCGTTCGCTCCGTCGCTGGCCCGTCGCCCGCCGACAATGGCGATACCTACTGCCTGATTGAGCTCGCAATTCGGAATCGCTGCGCCCTGCGATGCCGCTACCACGCCGTTCACACCTCACGGCCCGGCACCGCCGCGACCGCCGATGCAGAGTTTCTTTTTCGTCCCTATCACCTGCTCTTCAGCAACCGCGCCTGGTACGTCATCGGCCGGCGGATGGACCGCCGGGCCTTGCGCACCCTCAAATTGGTGCGCCTAGATTCCGTCGCCATCACCAATGCCACCTTCCGCCGGCCACGCGCGTTTTCGCTTGCCGGCTACCTCGGCAAGTGCTGGCGGATGGTGCCGGGCAAACACCGCCATCTCATCAAGCTGCGTATTTCCGCGGATTTCGCCGCCAACGTCTGCGAAACCAAATGGCACGTCAGCCAGCAATGTCAGCGACTGCCGGATGGCACCGCCGAACTCATCTTCACCGTGGACGGCTTGGACGAGATTGTCTGGTGGATCTTGGCCTTAGGCCCTCATTGCCAAGTGCTTCATCCGCCGGCCCTGGCCCAAAAAGTGCGCGACCTGGCCCAGCAAACGGCCCGGCAATATGTCTCCACGCAAAGCCAGGATACACGCCATCCTGCGGCGGAAAAAAAATTCCGAACACCATTGGCAGCCAACACCGGTAACCGCCCACCCCCTGGGCCGCCTGCCCGCCGCCAAGAACAAGCCGCCGGAAAAGCCGCCTTGCGAACCTTGCAACAGCACCGCGGCGGGTTATAGTGCCCCATGATAAAAAAGCCCGTGCCAGAAGGCGCGGCATGATTGGCTGGGTTAAGCAATGACCTATTATGCCCATACCAGCGAGTTGCTCGATGGCTCGCGCGATCCAGACCAAAGCAACTGGCAGCCGCTGCGCCAGTATTCACCCAGCGAGGCGGGGCGGGCCGTAAGATTTGCCTACCAAGCCCAACCGGAGGATAATCCGGTTGCCGCATTTTACGTGGAGTACCGGACATGAAGGTCTATTCGGTGGAGCTTGAAATATCAGGCCCAACTGCAATGTGGACGCGGCCCGATACCGGCTCATCGCCGGTTTCCTATGTCGCACCAACATTCAGTGCCGCCAAGGGAATATTCGAATCTATACTTCGGTGGAAATCGGTTAACGTTAAACCAACGCGCGTTGAAATATGCCGCCCCGTGCAGTTTCATCGCTACACGACAAATTATGGCGGGCCGCTGCGTGCCAGCGACAAGATAGCGAATGGTGCATCGTTCCAATTCTACGCGGTCGTTCTGACCAACGTTTGTTACCGCCTTTACGCCGATGCCACATTTGCCACGCACCATGGCAGCACCACGTCGCCGTGTCACGCATATCAGGAGGCCTTCACCCGCGCCCTGGAGCGGGGCCAGTGGTTTTACACTCCGTGCCTTGGCTGGAAGGAATTTGCACCGGATTACGTAGGCCGCTTCCGGCCTGAAACGCAGATATGCACCAGCGAGAATCACGAGATACCAACGATGCTACGGATGGTTTTTAACAAGCCCCAGTCGGGAGAGGTGGGGCCAACCTTTAGCCGCAATGTGCGGTTGGATGGCGGGGTGCTTCGATATGCTTAACGAGCTATCACAAGTCGTGGACGCGATGGACCGGCAGGGTATAAAACGGCTCGAGCGCCATGTGCGAATAACCCCCATGGGCAAGAACAAGTATTTATTGGTCGTCAGCGTCACGGAGAATGGGACGCCGGACAGAGTTGAGGTTTGGCCCGGCCAAGAAGCCCAACACTTATTTCGGGTTGAACACGGCGCTGCGGGGTCGAGTTTTCCCGGCTTCAATCTGCCGACGCCGTTGCGGCGGCTCGACGGAAAGCCTGCGAATACAATCCGCCCGAGGATCGAATCACTGCTCGCGCTGGCCAAAAAAAAGGCACCGACGACTGCGGAAATTTCCGATCGCCTCGCGGATCTCTTTAGAAACTCTGATCCGCGGCCCTTTACTGAAGCGCAAAAAACGAGCTTCGAGAGATCATGCGGCGAGTTAGTCACGGAATTCAAAAAAAAGTTGTCTCCCACCCGGATTGGGTTGGAGAACTTTTGCCGCCTGCTTGATAGTTTTGCGTCCACGCCGCCCACGCTTGGCATGTTCGCCGAGAAACTCGCCGAGTTGCTTGCGCGCGGCGGGAGCGAGCTTAGTCCGAAAGATTTGTGGCTGTTCCAAGACGTCTTATTTGGCGCCCTGGATTGGAAAAAACGGCGGGCTGAAATTGGCATGCCCAAATATCTGAAGGAAAAATCCAAGCAGGACCAGAAGGCCAACCAGCCATTATATTTGGACGTTTCCAACTGCGACCCAGATACCAAGCGGGTGGCCCACCGCGCCACCAGCGAGGCCCTAAATAATACCCTCGTAGAGATCGACCGGGCGGACTCCGAAGGTGGGACGGGGCGGGGAACCCTCGGGATCGATGCTTATTCCGGGACGGAAGTTGAATTGCAGGATAAGTTTCCGTCGCCGAAGGTCGCCATGCTCGGTGCGCTAAAGCTTTATTCCGTGAACACCAATGAGGTCAAGGCGCTTCGGCGCTACAAATTAGACGGCTCGGCGGCGTTTCCGGTCGCCGCGAAGCTTTCGCAAAAAATGAATGACGCCCTGCTTTATTTGGCACGCGAAGAAATGGTTGGCTGGACGTGTCGCGCCGTTCCAAGTGCGCACCCGGGGAAGTGGGATCTGTTGGTTGCCTACCTCGAGGGCGAGCCGCCGGCCAAGGTTCAACTGGCGGAGATGTTCGGTGGCGAGGTTAGGGCATTCTCCGCTGCGGACTTTGCGGCAATTTCGCAGCCCGTTCTGCAACTGTTGGAGGCAAAAGCCGCCGCCAACCCGAATCTAAATGTCCGCTTGCTATCCTTTTGTTCCGTTGACAAAGGCCGCAAACAAATCAGCCTTAACAGGCAAGTCCGTGCCTCAGATCTGATCCGTGCGACGAGTGAATGGCGAGCAGGGGTTTCTAACGCGCCGGAGGTTTCGATCTACTTTTACGAAAAGTTTTCTGGCAAAGAAGTGGCCCGTGCCTCGGTCGTGCCGTATCCAATCGACCTTGCGTCGACCGTCAACCGTGTTTGGAGCGCCGACAGCAAGGCCGGGTTCGCCTCCTCTTTTCAGCGGGCATTTTCCAATTCCGACGCCTACGACGTGTTCCTTGCGGATACGCCAGACGCATCACGAAAAGCGGAAGCCGCCCTCACTCTGCTCGTTTGTAGAATGAGCGTGGTGCTGGGGAGCTTGGGAAAAGTAAAGGCAATGGCCCGGTGGAGCGATTTGAGCGAACTGGTGCGGTGGCAGTCGCTCAAGACCATCGCTCTTTTTGGCATACTTCTCCATCGAACCGGTCATAAAAAGGACAATTTTATGCGGGAAACAATCACACAAATTGGCAGACTCTTGGCGCTCGCAGACGGTCTGCACCTTCAATACTGCAAGCATGTGCGTAAAGAGGAATGCCCGTCGCAGTTGATTGGGAATGCATTGTTCGCCACCGCGCTGGAGCAGCCCGTTTTCGCCATGGCGCGGCTGGCCGAGCGACTCTCGCCATACCAAGCTTGGGCACGAACATTCAGGAGTGCGGACCCCAGCGCCGGTGTCGGGCTTGTGAAATATTTCCTCGCAGAATTGGCTACGTGTACTGATTCAATTAAAATTTCAGATATTCCTTCCCGTATGCAGGATGCCGATAAGGCCAAGCTCCTGCTCGGCTATCTGGCAGATTCCCAGAAGTCGAAGCCTCAGGCCGAGTAACAGTATTTTGGAGACCACAAATGACCGTATCCAACAACAATGATCGCGTTCCCAGGATCACCGGGCGAACCAAACTCCGCCGCATCCGCCACTTTTTGACCAACAACAATGATCGCGTTCCCAGGATCACCGGGCTGCTGGTTTTGGAGGTTCGAAAATCCAATCCGAATGGCGATCCTGAACGGGAAAGCTCGCCGCGCCAGCGCCCCGACCGCAAGGGTGAAATCTCGCCGGTTTCCATAAAGCGAAAGCTGCGCGATCTTGTGCTGGAGAAGGAGGGCGTCGTCTGGGCAGCGGCCAAGGGCACCCTGAAAATCGGTGATGACACCCGCTTCCAGATTTTGGAAAGTCGCGGCCGCGACAGGTCCGCGATTATAAAGCAATTGGCCGAGTTGCCGGGCGGGAGGCTTGGCCAAGCGTTTATTGATGCTTATTGGGACGGCCGCCTGTTCGGTAATACGTTCCTTGAGGAGGGCGGCAGTAACACCATCCGCTCCGGCGTCGCACATTTTGGCGTCGGCGTTTCGGTCGCCCCGATTGACATTGAGTTTTCGACGTGGACCAGCAAATCTGGGGTCGAATCGGGTAAAGATCGCGGGATGGCACCGATGGGGTTTCGTGTGGTAAAACATGGCGTCTACGCCGTACCGTTCTTCGTCAATCCAAATGCCGCCCACAAGACTGGCTGTACCAAGCTGGATGTTGATCTCATGCTCGGTCTGCTAAAGTACGCCTATTCTAACACACTCTCTGTGGTTCGCTCCATGGTTGAGGTTGTGCATGCACATACCTTGGAACACGCGAACAGCGCTGGGTCTGTTTCTGATTTCGCGTTCATCGACGCGCTGGCACCAAGTAAAAGGAAGGATCCCGGTGAACCTTCCAATGACCTTTCGGAATACTTGCTGCCGAGCTGGGACAAGATCAAGGACCAGCCCGTTCGGAGTGGATCGTCAAAGACTTTTGCGGATTGTGGCAAGTACACGGATTACGCTCTATGACAGAAGCGGCAATTATCCCCGAACCGTTGGCACACAGTGCCCGTAACGGCGCGCCGTCGCAGACATACCTTCAGCATGTTACGAATGTGGGCCGTTTCGCCGCCATCTTTGCTCGCGATGCAGCGCAGTATTCAACCAGGTGGCAGCGGCCTTTTCTGGCTGCCGTGGACCGGGCTGCCACATACCACGACCTCGGTAAGCTAGACGAGTTATTTCAGGATGTATTGCGCCATAATTGCGACAACAAACATAAATTTAATCATGTCGAGGCGGGAACGGCGTATCTATTGCAGTCAAAACAGTATGAGGCGGCAATCGCGTGCTATTCGCACCACATCGGCCTGCCCTCCATTCCGGCGGAAAAGGCCAAGGATGCCAACGGTGTCAATCTGGCCCTCCGAGATACGGGCCCACTCATCGGGCTGGCAGGCTCATCGTGCCAACGCACTGACAGAAGCCTTCATTCCTACTTGGCGCAGCACCACCGCTTGGTTCCGGCGGTTGCGGCTGTGAGCAACTCGCAATTTTCCGGCCTTGTCCGCCGGCTCGCCCTTTCCTGCCTTGTGGACGCGGACCACAGCGACACCGCCCAACACTACCAACAGGAGCCGGACCTTGGTGGACCACCCTTGCGGGCAGCCGAGCGGCTTGCGAAGTTGGAACAATTTGTGGCGGAACTGAGCTCTGCTGAAACGGCTCTAAGCGAGCCTGAGCGCTTGCGGCTTGCAATCCGGCGGGAAGTTTTTAAATCTTGTCGGGATCGTGTTCTCGGTTCGAGTGAGCGTATCGTTGCGTGCGACAGCCCGGTCGGCACCGGGAAGACCACGGCGGTCATGGCACATCTGCTGAATGTAGCACGCGACCGGGGGTTGCGCCGCGTTTTCGTGGTGCTTCCTTACACCAACATAATCGACCAATCAGTGGATGTTTATCGCCGATCTCTCGTCCTTGACGGCGAGCAGGCGGACGAAGCGGTAGCGGCGCACCATCACCGCGTGGAATTTGCCGGTGAGAGGTGGCGGGACCTGCGACAACTCGCGCAGCGTTGGGAAGCGCCAATTGTCGTGACGACAGCAGTTCAGTTTTTTGAGACCTTGGCGGCAAAGGCGACCGGGGCGCTCCGCAAACTCCACCAATTGCCCGGTTCCGCAATTTTTGTGGATGAGGCGCACGCGGCCATGCCCGTGCCGCTCTGGCCCCAAATGTGGCTTTGGCTGCGGGAGCTTTGCGATGATTGGGGCTGCCACCTGGTGTTGGCGAGCGGCTCGTTGTCGCGGTTCTGGGACCTGGCGGATTTCGTCGCCGCAGATAATCGAGCGGCTGTCGCCGAATTGGTCCCCGAGGCGACACGTATTAAGGCCAGCGATCTGGAGGAAAACCGCGTTTCGCTGATGCACAAGCATAAAGCTATGTCGATATGTGAAATATCAGAATTTGTACGGTCCAAGCGCGGCCCGCGTCTGGTTATTTTTAATACAGTCCAAGCTGCGGCCGTTTTTGCTGAGCATCTCCGCACGCAGCTCGCGTTACCGGCACACAGCGAGCAGGCCTCCCCAGCTTTGTCGCCGCACGATCGGGCTGATCCGGTTGCAACGAAACGGAACCAATACGTCGAGCATCTTTCTACAGCTTTGTCGCCGCACGATCGGGAGCGCATTCTGAAACGAGTCCGCGCTCGTTTGCGCGATCATGATGACAGTGATTGGACCTTAGTTGCCACGAGTTGCGTGGAGGCGGGAGTCGATTTTTCGTTCCGGACCGCGTTCCGGGAGAGCTGTGGACTGGTAAACCTGCTGCAGGCCAGTGGGCGGGTTAACCGATCGTGTGAGTACGATGCCGCGGAGGTTTGGGATTTTCGCCACAGCGGGGATGATTTTCTCACTTTGCACCCGCACTTTAAGACCTCGCGTCGTGTACTTGAACAACTGTTTCGTGAAGGGGCAGCTGACATGTATCATTGCACGGAGGCCCTGAAACGTGAATTAAACTTTGGGAATGGCGAAGCCGAGCACTTCGCGGCCGACATTAAAAGCTGCGAGGAAGCCGCTGATTATCCCGGGGTCGCCGAGAT
Organism: Planctomycetota bacterium; assembly: GCA_021790385.1. Classification (GTDB taxonomy): domain Bacteria; phylum Planctomycetota; class Phycisphaerae; order WQYP01; family WQYP01; genus JABEVA01. The sequence continues at coordinate 5,474 of JAJYDW010000047.1, read as the reverse complement.
GTGCAGGTTGATCACCGCAGATACGCAAACCGTTTTGGTCGATCAGGAAATGATTGCGAAGATCGAAAAGGGTGATCGTTCTGATTTTCCCAAGGCCAACGACCTCATGCGGCATAGTGTCGAGATATGGCGGTCTAGATTAGCGTATCTGGCTCCGAAATCGCTCGGCCCGGGCGATGAACTCTTCGCTTTATATCCGGAACAGTACGACGACTTTCTGGGGTACATGCGAGGGCTTCTGTCGTTATTGAAAATTCAGAATGCTGGATCGCTGGTCACATGAGACATTTGCCCTACAATAAACGTCGCCCGGCGGGGAGTATACGCAGCGCCGCGCCAGGCGGCCACGGGAAAGAGGCTCCGCCCACCGGCCGGCCACGCTAAACGGATGGCTACGCGGGGCCACGCCGGATGGCCCGCCATGGAGCACCGGACGGCCGCGCCGATTTATTATCCGTCCCCGGTTTAGCGGGCCACGCGGCGTGGCCGCGGATTCGTCGCCTACCACATGGAGATTGCCAGTGGTGATCGCATATCACAGCACGTTTTCCGCCTACGGATTCTGGTTGCCCAACGATCCACGCGGATCATGGTCCGATTACGTGCGCAGTTGGGATCTGTATAACGCCGCAGGCGGTGGAACCGCCTGCGGGGCGCGGCGATCCGCCGCGGCGGCAACCCATGACCACTCAGCCCGCCAACGCGCCAAGGACCATCTCGCCGATGATCCAGTCCGGTTTTCCATCGCACAGATCGCCGCCATCGGCCGCGGCTTCGCCACCGCCTGCAATGAAACGGCCTACCGTCTTCTGGCGTGCGCGATCATGCCGGATCACGTGCATCTGGTGATACTGCGCCACGCCAAACCCATTGAACAGGTGATCCGCCATCTGCGCAGCCGCGGCACCAAACAATTGACCGCGGAAAACCTGCGACCCGCCGAAATCGTGTGGGCCAAGGGCGGGTGGAACGTCTTTCTCAATACCGCTGCGGATATCGCCCGGGCCGTTCAATACGTGAACGACAACCCTGTCCGGGCCGGTCGGCCGCGGCAATATTGGCCGTTTATCACGCCGTGGAACCCCACCCCGGCCCTCGTTTCGCGGGCGAGGCTGCCTCGCCGCGTGGCCGTTACCAGCACGCGCCCCCGGGAGCGATGCGATACCTGCCGCTGGCCGCGGGACGGGATGTATACACGATACCCATCGCCCCAACGCCAGCCGCCCGGTGGCCACGCTAAACGGGGCGAACGGGCGGCCACGGAAAACATGGGGATGCCATGAATCAAATATCACCCGCCGAACCGCCCGAACCCGTGGCCATCGCCACCCTCAACGACTACCTGTACTGCCCACGGCGATTCGCACTCCACCGCCTCGATGCGCTTTGGGTGGATAACGCTTATACCGTCTCCGGCACCCTGGCCCATGAAATCGCCGACGACCCCGGCTACCGCCAAACCGCCGACGGCGCACGCATCGAACGCGCCCTTCCGCTGTTTTCCGATAAACTTGGCCTGGTGGGCAAGGCGGATATCGTCGAATTTCGCCCCGGCCCGGATGGCCGGGAGGTGGCCGTGCCCGTGGACTACAAACTCGGCCGCCGGCATAAATGGGATAATGACGATGTGCAGCTCTGCGCCCAGGCGCTGTGCCTGGAGGAAATGCTGGACACCGCCGTCACCATGGGCGCAGTCTACCATGTAAAAACCCATCGCCGCCGCGCGGTGCCCTTTACCGCCGAACTCCGCACGCTGACCCAAAACACCATCCTTGCCGCACGCGAATTGATCCACGCCGACGATATCCCCACGGCCCGGCTTAAGCCGCAATGCCAAGGCTGCTCGCTCCACCATGTTTGCCTGCCGGAATTAACGGCGTCCCGCCTCTCACTGAATGCGGCCTACCAGACGCTATTTTCCGTGACCCCTTAGCCAACAGCACCAACCAGGAAAGACATCCCATGGACGAAGTTCAACTCGCCATACTATACGTCACCACGCAGGGCGCGTACCTCCACCGCGAGGGCCAGGCCATCATCGTGCAGATCGAAAATAAAACCGTCGCCCGGCTGCCCATGCATCTTATTGAATCCATCGCCTGCTTTGGCCGCGTGATGGTCAGCCCGCAACTACTCGAAGCCTGCGCCGCAGCCCAGATACCAGTGAATTTTCTCTCAGAGCATGGCCGACTGCTCGCCCGCCTGGATGCCCCCGGCGGTGGCGTACGCCTGCGCCAGGCCCAGTACCGCCGCCTGGACGATCCAGATTGGCGATTGATTTTCGCCCGCGCGATCGTCGCCGGCAAGGTACAAAATTCCCGCGGCAACCTGCTGCGTTCCGCACGCGATCTCCCCGAAGGTCGGCCCGCCGGTACCGATCTTGGCACCGCCGCCGCCCTCCTTTCCGGCAACATCGAACAGTTACCGCGCGGCACCACGCTCGATACCGTCCGCGGCATTGAAGGCGACGCCGCCCGCATCTATTTCGCCCATTTTGCCCACATGACCCCGGATGCCCCGGAACCTCTCATTTTTAAAAAACGCAGCCGCCGTCCTCCACTGGACCCTATCAACGCTCTACTCTCGCTCTTTTACAGCATTTTGACCCATGACTGCACGGCTGCGGTCACGGCAGCCGGCTTGGACCCCGGCGTCGGCTATTTCCACGAGCAGCGCGCCGGCCGGCCCTCGCTCGCACTGGACCTGGTGGAAGAGTTCCGCGCGTTCTTAGTAGACCGGTTTGTCATCACGCTGATTAACCGCCGCCAGGTCGGGCCGGAAGATTTTATCACCCGGCCCGGCGGACCGGTGGAACTAAAAGACGCCGCGCGCAAACGCCTTATCGGTGAATACCAGCAGCGCAAGCAAGAGCAACGCATACATCCCTACCTGCAACAGGAAGCCCCGCTGGGGCGATTCCCATCCCTGCAGGCACGGATTCTTGCTCGGCACATTCGTGGCGACCTTGACCATTATGTGCCGGTCGTGTTTAAATGAGGCTTCGTTGGGGGCATCAATACGTGCCGCAGCCGCCATGCTCTACTTTCCACTTGCTACCATCTACTCTCTCGTGGCCCGCAGGCCACGCCACCTCCCGCATTACCATGCCGGGGATCGTGCGCCAGCGAGGCCTGTGCCAATGCACACACGCAGCAGGGGCGGTCGAATCTGCGCCAGCAGACATCTCTGAGGTGAATGTCTTCCACGACCACAGCCGCCGCTGCAGTTGCGGCTGCATGGCAGTTTCGTTTATGTTGGTGTAATGGTTGTGCTGGTAGCCTATGATGTCAACACGATGGACCGCGCCGGGCGGAAGCGCCTCCGGCGTGTGGCCAGGGCCTGCCTGGATTTCGGCCAGCGGGTACAATATTCCGTGTTTGAATGCCGCGTCGGTGATAAGGAATGGGCATTGCTACGTCGCAGACTCACTGATGAAATTAATGTCCAATTGGATTCCCTGCGCTTTTATTTCCTTGATGCCACCGCGGTCGCGCGAATCGAACATGTAGGCTCCAAAGAACCACGTGATCTTACCGAACCATTGGTGTTTTAATGCCTAAAACAAGCTTCAACATGGCAGCAGATGATGCTATAATACCCCCCGCGAACCCGGAGCGCACACGAATTCCGGGCAGGTTCGCGGTAAGATACAACTCTTTGAAAAGTAAATACTTACAGCTTTTCCTGCGCGATCTGCGGGCCACTGTCGCCGCCCGCAGCCCAGGGTTCGCGGAAAAGCCGCCGTCAGACTTGGCACCATCGAGAGTTAAACCAAGAGCATTCTCCGCGGCCTCGCGCCGCGGAGCGGATTGAAACACAGCAAGGTGATGAGCTTTATCAGGCAGGAACATTCTCCGCGGCCTCGCGCCGCGGAGCGGATTGAAACCAAATTCCTGCGGAACTTTCGACTCGTCGGGGATATTCTCCGCGGCCTCGCGCCGCGGAGCGGATTGAAACACAATAACCATCAATACGCACGTACCGTTGGGTCTCTATTCTCCGCGGCCTCGCGCCGCGGAGCGGATTGAAACAGCTTGGAGTTGCGGACTCCATCTGCGGCTTAGCATTCTCCGCGGCCTCGCGCCGCGGAGCGGATTGAAACAGGGTTTCTTGACTCATGCCGCGAGCAAGTCGAAATTCTCCGCGGCCTCGCGCCGCGGAGCGGATTGAAACCGCTAATTTACTAACCACAGACAGTAGCGGCAATATTCTCCGCGGCCTCGCGCCGCGGAGCGGATTGAAACCCGATCCACATTAAACTTTTTGGCGGACTCTACCATTCTCCGCGGCCTCGCGCCGCGGAGCGGATTGAAACTCGCTGACGCTCACAACTCCACCCACCAGCGGAGATTCTCCGCGGCCTCGCGCCGCGGAGCGGATTGAAACACTGACCGTTTCCGTGCAGTCGCCAGTCAGCGGTATTCTCCGCGGCCTCGCGCCGCGGAGCGGATTGAAACGGATTGCTCCGCCAAAGTAAACATCCATGTAGTAATTCTCCGCGGCCTCGCGCCGCGGAGCGGATTGAAACGCGAGCAAGTCGAAGTTCAGTTATTTTGGTTCCATTCTCCGCGGCCTCGCGCCGCGGAGCGGATTGAAACCAGTGCATCGGCTTGGAATCCTGCACACCCTTGCATTCTCCGCGGCCTCGCGCCGCGGAGCGGATTGAAACAGCAAATTGATACCGCGATGTCAAAGGTATTGGATATTCTCCGCGGCCTCGCGCCGCGGAGCGGATTGAAACAGTAGTCACAGATCACACCTTCCTGCGCACCATAGATTCTCCGCGGCCTCGCGCCGCGGAGCGGATTGAAACTGACGGAAGCTGGCGTGGCTGAAATAATTTATCAAATTCTCCGCGGCCTCGCGCCGCGGAGCGGATTGAAACAGTCAGCGGTGGAGCGATTACGTTAAACAGTGGGGATTCTCCGCGGCCTCGCGCCGCGGAGCGGATTGAAACCTGGCTGAAGGAGGCGTCAAGTCCGTAACCAAGCTCATTCTCCGCGGCCTCGCGCCGCGGAGCGGATTGAAACGATCGGCGCTGCCACCCCATTGCACCCAATCTCCATATTCTCCGCGGCCTCGCGCCGCGGAGCGGATTGAAACATTGTGGGCGAAGATCGTTGCGGGGCGAAAACAGATTCTCCGCGGCCTCGCGCCGCGGAGCGGATTGAAACGATGATGTGATGAAGTTATAAGGTGATGTCAGACATTCTCCGCGGCCTCGCGCCGCGGAGCGGATTGAAACATGAGTTCATCGTTGGTTTTTAATAGCGTATCATTCTCCGCGGCCTCGCGCCGCGGAGCGGATTGAAACCGTCACAGAAGCTGGAAACTGGGCCGTGGCATTCTGATTCTCCGCGGCCTCGCGCCGCGGAGCGGATTGAAACATCGGAACCAACTGGACGGAGCCGACGACTGGATATTCTCCGCGGCCTCGCGCCGCGGAGCGGATTGAAACATCGGAACCAACTGGA
>JAJYDW010000046.1 GCA_021790385.1 Planctomycetota bacterium | reverse complement strand
CATTGACAAGTAAATACGTGCACCGTTATTGGCCTCGTCAAGGCACCGGCCCACACTCTGCCTGAAAAACGAATTCGACCCCCGCGCCCGTACTGCGCCCAAACACCGTCCCATCGGAGCCTTAAAATGTATGAAAATCTTGATAACCTTGATAATCTTGATAATCTTCCCCCCCGCCAACCGCTGATCGCTGAAAGCTGACCGTAGAAAGCTCAGCGGTGCAAACGTCTTCTGTACCCACCCACAGGCCGGAAAATGCCCCCAATGTTGTTTCGCAGATCGGTATTACCTGACGAACTATGGTAAATCACGCCCAGCCGGATATACTTTCGCCTTGGTTGTAGGTTCAATGGAAATTAACAGGAGTTAAATAAGGTGATTAAAGTAGCAATGATTGGTGCCGGCAGTGTGGTTTTTTCCCGTAATTTGACCGGAGATATCCTGAGTTTCCCGGAATTCCGCAATGCCTCGTTTTCATACATGGATATCGACCGCGAACGGCTGGAAGTAGGAGCCGCCCTGTGTCGTAAAATCAGCAAAACCATCGGGGCCAAACCGAAAATTGAATACACCACCAACCGCCGCAAAGCCCTTGAGGGTGCGGATTTTGTCATCAACATGGTGCAGATCGGCGGGTTTAATTCCACCCTGGTGGATTTTGAAATTCCCCGCAAATACGGCCTCAATTTTACCATCGCTGACACCACCGGCCCGGGAGGCCTGTTTCGAGCCTTGCGTACCTATCCCATGCTGACTGGCCTGTGCCGGGACATGATGGAAGTATGCCCGCGGGCCACGCTGCTGAATTATTCCAATCCCATGAGTATGAACATGCAAACCATTTACCGCACCAGCAATATCCATGCGGTAGGCCTGTGCCACAGCGTACAGGGTACGTTTGACCAACTGATGAGCTACATCGGTGAAAAGTCGGAAGATGTGGCCTTTCTCTGCGCTGGCATCAATCACATGGCGTTTTATCTGAAACTTGAAAAAAATGGCGTGGACCTTTATCCCCGCCTCTTTGCCGCCATGAAACGTCCCGATGTATACACCTCGAACAGGGTCCGTTTTGAACTGATGAAGGTCCTGGGGCATTTCATTACCGAATCCAGCGAACACAACGCCGAATACAATCCCTACTTTATTCCACGCGGGCCGGAAACTGTTAAAAAATATGATGTGCCTATTGATGAGTATCTGCGACGCTGCGACGGCATAGTCGATGAATTCGCCCGCCTCAAGGCCATAGTCAAGACCAATACTCCCATGGAGCATCACCGCAGCCACGAATATGGCAGCGCTATCATTCATTCCATGGTCACCGGCCAGCCGCGCGTCGTCTACGGCAACATGCCCAACCGCGGAGCCATCAGCAACCTGCCCTCCACCGCTATCGCCGAGGTACCGACCCTGGTGGATCGCAGTGGCCTGCAATTTACCACCGTGGGCGATCTGCCTCCGCAACTCATCGCATACATGCAGCCGCACGTAAGCCAGCATGAGCTTTTTATTCGCGCCGCGTTGGAAAGCAAGCGCGAATATGTGTACCAGGCGGCCATGTTTGACCCGCTGACCGCCGCCACCTTAACTCTCGACAAAATCGTGGAACTCTGCGATGAAATGATCGCGGCCCACGGCAATTTGCTGCCCAAACTCGATAAGCCCAGGCTGATTCCCACCAGTGGTCGCTCTTTTGGTGCGGTGAATGCCCGCGATCTGCGCCGCAGTTGGGATGCGGTTCATAGGCGCCAGCATGAAACTGCCATACAGGCCTGGCATCTCATCGGTCCATTTAAAATTCCGGAAAAATCCCCGCAGCCGCTCCGCGTCAAGACCCCCATGGAATCCAAAGCCTGGCTGGGGCAGGACGGCAAAGTGGCGATAAAAGAATCAATTCGCACCACCGACGCTATATTCAAATGGAAAAAGTCCCAGGCGGATCATCGTGGTTTTGTTAATTTATCCTCCGAACTCGGACACGTCGAATCCGTGATCGGTTATGGTTACACAACCTATTCCAGTGTGCATCCGCGTGATACGCAGTTGCGCTGCGGCAGCGATGATGGCATAGCCATATGGCTCAATGGGAAGCTGATTCACGAAAACAATATCAACCGCGGATTTACACCGGATCAGGATGTGGTGCCGATTCACCTCAATGCCGGCGAAAATCATCTGGTGGTCAAAATTCACAACAACCGGGGTGGCTGGGGTTTTGGAGTATCCATCGACAAGGCGAATTTTTAAGCTTGTTGCCGGAAGCCTCCCTGGCCGGAATCCCCTCAAGGTGCCCGGTCACCGCAATTGTGACCGCAGCCTATCTGGGCACCTGTGGCAATACGTGCGATTGCCCCGGCGGATGGGGCTGTGTCGTCGCCGGCGGATGGAGCGTAATATCCCGGGAAATCAGCGGCAGATGCGGACCAAAATTGTAAACCGTGGGCTTCTCACCGATCCAGGCCCGGGCCAAAAATAAATCACCATCCGCATCCAATCCGTCGAAATGAATCGTTTCCCCGGGCTTGGCTTCCAGAGTCGGCGTCCGCCGGCCATTCTTAAACAGCAAGGAGTTGGAATCCCACCAGGCGACCCGCTGCCCCTGGGCAATGCGCACCACGGCCTCGCGCAACCAGGGGTTCACCGAATACACCCGTGCCCTGCCCTGTCGCGGATAAACCGCTCCATAGCGAATTACCGTGGTCTGGCTGGTACAGCCGGCCAGACAGCCGATCCACCCCATCAGCAGGACAATCGAAACCAGCTCGATGGATCGCCGATGGCGGGGGTGGCAAGCATGAAAGTTTCCAACTGATAAAGTGCACGATGAATCGGTCATGTTTTATCCGTCAGTTTTATTTCAAGCCTTACCGCGCCCGGCATGGAATATCATTATATGTGGGAGCCGCGCCGGAAAAAACTGGCTAAAATTTGCCGCGGATCAGAAATGCCACGTACGGGGCGTTGGCAATCTGGGCTTGCGGCTGCAAGGACCGGATATCAAAACCGCGCATGAATTCCTGATTAAACGCGTAGCCCAGCGCCACACTGATATCAAACAGCGGCTCATGAATAACCCGGATACCCGCTTCAATTCGGCTGAATTCCATAAAAAGACGCTGATGGTCGGGGTACGTATTAATGGTGTACCCTTCAAAATAATTCTGAAAATCGGCAAAGCCGTAGAGGCCCTTGATGATGCGATACGATACCTCCGCCCGGCCGTCAATCGGAGCTTCGTAATAGCCGAGCAGTTGGATCCGTGGCAGTGGATGAAGGCGGATTTCATCGGTTGGATAGCCCAGTCGCCAGTATGTCCGTTTGGCGCGATGTTCCCACGCAAATCCCGGCAGGGGTACATCGGGCAGCAGGCCGCTATTGCCGATGTAATCCACGGTAAGATCGAACTGGTCTTCAGGCGAAATCCGTCGCTGCAGTTGAATATGTCCCAGACCATAATAAGCCCGCGAATCGCCGAACGGGCTGTTGCCTGAATATCCACCGCCCAGAACCACGCCCAAATCCCAGCGGCTGTCTTGAAGGAGATGCGCTCCCAGCACCAGTGATTGATCAGTCAGTTGCTCCGGCAACAGCGGGCTGTGGGTGCCCAGATCAACATACATCACGCGATACCCGATGGCCGGGGAGTATGCGTTATCCGGCTGAAATCGAATTCTTCCGTATGAATTGTACCAGAAGATGTGCGCGGATTGACCATCGTTGCGAATCCACGCCTTGTTTTCCTCCATCGGGTGATCCCACGTCTGGGCAATTTCCGAACCCACCCATGGATTGAGTGTCAAAAGCGGAGGTGTATCGGCAAGCAGCGGCGCAGCGCCACCACTTGCAACCAATGCCATCAGGCCAAACCATAACAGAAAATATGTAAAGCTGATTCCGCCGGGTATAAATTTTCTGGTTTTCAATATCCTGGTTCCTGCGGCACACCATCGCCTGTTGATTATTCTCCATGAAAACTGAATTGTGTCCAGAGGCCGGCGGGACTTTTGACCGCAATTGTGGTAAAAATGGTGTTTGTGGAATTTCGGGCCGGAGTGTGTCCGACAATATGGAATACGATGCCGATGAAATCCGTTCTGGTAATGCAGCACACTCCCGCGGAAAACATCGGATCCATTGCCGCGCCGCTCGCGGCCGCCAAAGTTGACGTTCATACTTTTGAGGTTTTTCGTCGGCAGAGTTTGCCCACGGACATTCAGAATTATTCCGGTTTAATCATGATGGGCGGCCCGATGAGCGTCTATGAGCAGGATCGCCACCCCTTCATCCAGCCGGAAATAGCCTTAATTCAATCCGCCATCGCAGCCGGCAAACCAGTGCTTGGCATATGCTTGGGCAGCCAGTTAATTGCTGCGGCTCTTGGTGCCCGGGTTTATCCCGGCCGGAAAAAGGAAATCGGCTGGCTGAAGGTGCGACTATATGAAGGCGGTATGCGCGATCCTTTATTCATTGGCGTACCGTTTTCGTTCACCGCATTTCACTGGCATGGCGACGTTTTTGAAGTGCCCCCCAATGCCACCCCCCTGCTGGGCTCGGATATCACCGCGTGTCAGGGCTTTCGGTTCGGAACGCGAACATGGGCGCTGCTGTGTCATCTGGAAGTAACGGCAGAATCAATCCAGACTATGATTCGATCCTTTCCAGATGAACTGAAAGCCGCCGGTGTCCATTCCGCCCCGCTAATCGCCCAAACCTCAGCTTATATGCCGGAGCTTCTCACCATCAGTAAAAACGTCTTTTCACGGTGGACCTCTCTATTGACATAGCCGCCTAATTTTTCGAATTTCCTGCCAACCGGGCCACCGCATCTCTTTGGAGTATCTTATGAAAAATGAAGCCCTGTCCGTCACATCGGAGGTAATCCTGGAACTGGCCTGGCTGGAACACGGTCTTGGCCTGCAGCCTCCGGCCTACCAGACAACCAGTGCCGCGGGTATGGATTTGCAGGCGGCGATTACCGAACCGGTCGTGTTGCATCCAATGCAGCGCCGCGCTATTCCCTGCGGTTTTATTCTGGCCATTCCGCCGGGATTTGAGGCGCAAATTCGCCCACGTTCCGGCCTGGCCATGAAACATGGTGTAAGCGTGCCCAACGCCCCGGGAACCATAGATGCCGATTATCGCGGGGAATTGCAGGTTATTCTCATCAACTTTGGCAGCGAACCGTTTGAAATTACCCGCGGAATGCGGATCGCCCAGATGGTGATTTCTCCCGTCGCGCAAGCCAGATGGCAGATTCAGGCCAGTCCTGCAGAGCTGGCTCCAACTCAGCGCGGCACCGGCGGTTTCGGGAGTACCGGCCATTAACCGGAATTTCAGATCTTTTTTAACAGCACTTTTAACAGCTTCTTTTCCAGCAGCGGATCGCGCCCTGCCGGATACCAATACTCACCACCAACACCTGGTGCTGCATGGCTGGCCATCAATGGCAGAATATTGCCACCAAATGCGGATATGCCATTAAAGGCCACAGCCCCCACCATGCCCCGCGGGTTTTCCCGCCGCTCCACCAGCACCTCAATACTTATGCGATATCGCTGCTTACCCAATCGCTCAATGACCAGGCGGATCGTTCGCCGAAATGTGTTCAGCGTGCTCTCCATCAGCGAATTACCATTGGTAACATCCGGCCGCCACCATTGCAACACCTCCGGTCCGATCCGCGGCTTGCTGACAATAATACCCAGCCTGTAGCTTGACCAGCTCACCCGATAACCGGTGTGCCGTACCAGACGCATCGCCTGATTAAAAATACACCTGTAACTGGCAATATCAATGATTTCGGAAGTGGAATTAGCCAGATTGGCCACCCAGCCATCTTTAACCGTCGCCGGTACCGTCGCAAACGCACCAATCTTTATAGCACCACCCCGTACCTTGGTCATGGCTTTACCAGGCCGCGTGGTGGATACCACCGGACTTGCCGCCCAAGGTGGGCCGATCGCCGCCGGTTTTAACGGAACCAGCGTCGTGTGGCACCCCCCCAGGAGCCAACTGAAACCGAGGAGCACCGCCACATTTAATGGCCAGCGTACAGTGCGTTTAATATGCAACACCTTGTTCATGGAGACCATTGTAACGTGCTGCGGTAACTTTTGGCCAATGACCGGCATGGCCTTTCAGAATCCGCTCCAGTACCCCTTGACGTATATTCTCACCCGCATCACCACGCCGTTATGCATATCCAGATAGAGAGGAAACATGGGTATCGCCCAGTTCCGGTCGAAATGCACTCTCGTATGCACCATTCCCCGCAGATCAAGCGAAGCTGGCAAAGAGCCATTCGGCGGTACCTCAAGGAGTAACACATGATGTGGATGTTTGGCCTTGGTGAGTTTCGCCGCCACTTGTCCAATCGCCCGCTGGCACACGTCGCAGCCGTGGTGATACAGCACCACCAGCCATCGGCCATGGGCGTAAAACTGCGCATGACGCATGTATTTGAGCAGCGGCATGCGGTAATGGATCCAGTCAACCGGATTCATCAAGACTGTACCCCTGCCACCGGTGAGCCTTCCATCCGCATGCAGCCACGCGGGTCGATTGCGGACTGATAGCCAACCAACTGTGGCCAACAGCAGCAACAGCAATAACCCTGTACCCATTAAACGAACTTTGGTCGCCTTTATCTCCGCTCCTTGTGGATGCCACGCCAGCAAGGCCGCCAGTACTCCCACATCCAGTGCCAGCGTCCACCAGGGATCCACCCGTAGAGTGCCGAAACAGCCACACGATTTATGGCCCGCCCATCCGCGAAACAAAGAAACACCGGCAAAGATCAGAAAGAGCAAGACCGTCGTGGTCCATGCCCCGCGGCGCCACACCCCGCACCAGCACCAAAACCCCGCGGCCGTCTCCATCAATGCTTCCAATATCTTCTCATAAGAAGCCGGCCACTGCCTGGTTAGTATCGCGTCTATTTTCAGCACCGCCGCCACCACCAGCACGGTTCCAACGGCAATCAACACCAAGTCTGCAGGTGCCCAACCAGTATCCCGTGCCCTGGCTTTAGCAGTTTCGCCACCAGAAGAAGTGTTGAAGGCATCCAGCATCATGCGAGGCTCTCTATCTGGCCGTCAGGCAACATCCCCGCCCCATGCACCACCGATTTTTCCAAACCAACTCGCAGGTTTGCTCCGGCAGTCTCCGGCATCGTCGGAACGCACCCGCAAATTATACCCAGCAGCGTCCGCGTTTTCATCGCGCGATCCAAAGTACATTCCAGATGGCTTAGCATCAATTGCAAAGCCAGAAACAGAGCTTGCGGATCTGCCGGCCGCTGCGACATATATTCCTTCATCATCTGCGGCCTTGGCAAGCGTGCCAACGCCAGCACCACGAGACTGGGCAATGCCATGGCCGTGCCCGCAGGGCGACAATTGCAGCAGATAATGCCTCCAACTCGAGGTACAAACCGCACGACATCGGTTGTTATTTCCGTACCGCAAAGCACGCAGTGTTCCAATATAGGCCAGTAGCCCGTTTCCTGCAGGGCAGCTTTAACATAAGCGGCAACCACGCGCGCCGATGAGGGTAATTCGGAATTGCCCAGCATTTGCAGCGCTACTACTAAATCTTCAAAAATATGCGGATGCGGATCCAGTGGAGCCAGCAGTTCCATGGTCACTTCCGCCATCAGAGTCCCCGCATAATACCTGCATAAATTGTTGCGCATCAACGGCCAATGATCCAGTACCTGCCAGCCTGACAGCGTAGAAAGTTCCGCCCCTCCGCGCCCCACCACAAAGACTGCTTGACCGCGGGCCAACAGGTCCAGCGGCCCACCCAGTGGACTCGCTGAGGTTTGCCGCCCACGTTTAATGCCTTTGGCGATCACACCGAGCATGCCAAATTCCCGCGTAAAGAGCCTCGCAATCTGGCTGGTTTCTGAAAAATCAATCAGATGCAGACACATCGCTTCACTTTTTTGGTACGTCGCCACAGGCTTATTTTACCGCTGCCCGCCACTTTCCACATCCGGCCGGCAATAGACCCCGGACTTGGAATCTGCCCTGAGACGGCTTAAGATGGATAGGGTTGTCCACGCGGCCAAAGATAGGTGTTTAATGCCGGTTACCACTGATGAATCCACTAGAGAAATAACCTATGCGACGCCAAAGTCGATCGATCAATACCTGCGCCGGCAAGACATTGCAGACCCCGCACTGCTACCCATTGCGGAAAAAGTTGTAACCGGTCAATGGTTGAATTTTGAAGATGGAATGGAGCTGTGGAACACGCGGGATATTTTTTCCCTAGGAGCCTTGGCCAATGCCGTGCGGCAGGCCATGCACGGCCGCATGGCGTATTATAATATCAACCGCCATATTAATTATTCCAATATCTGCGCGTTATCCTGCAAGTTCTGCGAATTCCATCGCAAACGCGGCGAAGAGGGTGCTTATGAATATCAGTTGGAAGATATTTATCGCATAGCCAAAGAAGCGGCAAGCGCCGGAGCCACCGAAATTCACATTGTAGGTGGCTTGCACCCATGGCTCCCCTTTGACTGGTATCTGGAAATGCTTTCCGGCTTACGCCAACGCTTTCCGCAGGTGCATCTCAAGTGCTTCACCGCCATTGAAATCGATCATTTGAGCCGCATTTCCCGCCTTTCCTATAAGGAAGTACTCATGGCCCTGCGCGAGCATGGGTTGGGATCTATGCCCGGCGGCGGAGCGGAGGTGTTTGATGACCGCGTACATGACGAGGTTTTCAAGGGCAAACTGCGAGCTGATGGCTGGATGGAAATTCACCGCACCGCCCACGAACTCGGCATTAAAACCAATGCCACTATTCTCTACGGCCATGTCGAAACACGGGCAGAGCGCGTGAAGCACTTGATAAGGCTGCGGGAATTGCAGGATAAAGCCCCGGGCTTTCAGACCATTATCCCGCTTTCGTTTATTCCGGATGGCAGCGAGCTTGGCCACCTGCCCGGACCCACTGGCATGGAAGACCTGAAAATGCTCGCCATTTCCCGTCTTATGCTTCCCAATTTTGCACACGTCAAAGCCTTCTGGATCATGCAGACAATGAAGCTTTCACAGGTGTCTTTGGGGTTTGGTGTAGATGATTTGGATGGTACCGTGGTGTGGTACGATATCACCAAACGCGAGGGCGGAGCGGGTAATCAACACCAGGAAATGACGGTGGAAGATATTCGCCGCCAGGTGCATGAGGCCGGTTATATTCCCGTCGAGCGTGACACCCTGTATCGCCGGGTTATCCGTAACGGTGCCCAATGGCAGGTGGAAAATTAGCTGTGGCAGGCCGTAACCATGCTTCCACCTCGATTTGCCGGTAACGGCACAAATACAATGCCCAGAACAATTTTGATGCTTCTTTCGCCGCGAAAAATCTGCCATGGTCTGATCTGGGCCGGTTGCATCTTGGCAGGCCTGGCGATGGCACTGCCACTGCTGGTAACCCAACCTCTCACCGGCATATCGGCAGAAAACTTTGTCATCCATCAGCACAGAGCTTATTTTCAGGTGACGGGCATCCGCCACGGCCATCAGCGCAAATTGGCCATCAGCCGCCAGCAATACCGGCAGGTCAAGCGTATTGGAGAGATGGGCACCATGGGCGTCGTTGCCGGTATCGGCCTATGCACCATGGGCTACGCCCTGCTGCTGATACGCAGCGCCCGACAGCAAAGGCGATTGCGGCTGGCCCAAATCGGAGCTTTGACTCGGCGCAGATGATTGACCGTTATTTGGCCGCGGAGTAAATTTCCCCGACCTTTTTCCAATTCACCACTTGCCACCAGGCAGCTAAATACTCAGGTCGACGGTTTTGATATTTTAGATAGTAGGCGTGTTCCCACACATCCAACCCCAGCACGGGTTTACCGGAAAGGCCGACGATTTCGCCCATTAGCGGATTGTCCTGATTAGCCGTGGAACCAATGGCCAATTTGCCGCCCTTGACCACCAGCCAGGCCCAGCCGGAGCCAAAGCGTTTGGCGGCCACATCGGCGAATTTGGCTTTAAACTCGGCTACGGAACCGAAATCGCTGGTGATGGCCGCGGCCAAAGCCCCGGTGGGTTCACCACCGCCGCCATGCCCCGGGGCAGCCAAAATCTGCCAGAACATGGTATGGTTCACATGACCGCCGCCGTTGTTGCGCACCGCAGTGCGTATATCTTCCGGCACTGCCGCCAGATTGCTCACAAGTGCCTCTGCAGTTTGCGATTCCAGGTTCGCCTTGCCTGCGATAGCGATATTGAGATTTTTGACGTACGCCCCATGGTGACCGTCGTGGTGAATCTGCATGGTTTTAGCATCAATCACCGGCTCCAGAGCGGCAAAATCGTAAGGTAAATTGGGAAGTGTAAACGCCATGATGGAACCCTTTCAAAAAGAGCGAAAAACGTCTCAACCCATAAAACCAACGCGGCTGGTCGGATAACGTTCGCCTACTGTAGTTATAGAAGCCGAACGTGGCGGAAGTCAAGCGAAAAAAACGTCTCATCGTGTGTATGATGCCACCAGAGCAGACCCGTTGAGTGTCAGACTTTGCGCCTTGGTCGGCTTGACGGCGACATCCGCCATCCAAATGCGCAGCGCTCTGCCGGTAATACGCCAGGCTACCACGGTATACGCTTCAGGAGCGATATGAATGGCTTTAGGGATGCTTCCATGCACATCTGTGATGATAAAATCCACCTTTTTATTCTTCAAAACTGGAAGAAGGTTGCCGGTAAAGTAGCTGCCGACGTTCTGCAGACACTGCGCGGTGTTGTGCCCAATCTGGGAACTTAGCAGCAGCGGAACAATCTGCGGCCAGTCAAAACTGTACGAAACAGGCTGACTGTTGGCGGTAATGCTTTGATCGTAATACTGCTGAACTGAATTGGTATTTGGCGTACCTTGTATTTTAGTTGTTGCCCCGGCCCACGAGCCGCTGCGATTAACAAAGAGCGCATCATACAAATGATGCAGACGACTGTAGGCCGCATGAACCTCATTCTGCAGGTCCAGCATTTTAACGCCCGCCGGAACAATGATCACATCATACGGGCCAGGCATTCCGGACGAACTGATCGAAATTGCCAAAGTAGCCTTGTCGTACGGTCGCTGTGGATAATCCTGCACCGCCAAGGTTCTGTATTTCTTGCTGATTTTGCGCAAAGCCACCCGGGCTGTACCTTTCATTTCAAATAGCACCGGACGTTCATGCACACCGACTTTAAAGATCCAATTCTGAAAAACCGTGTGGTGGCCGTCAACCATGCGGTAATCATCCACAACAGGCGTATTCAGGTGCAATGGATGATAAACTTCACCGAACTTCAGGTAGCCGATAGGATAGTATTGGTGGCCGCCGCTGGTCACCAGCCGCACCTGTGTGGGCGTTAAAAAAAGATAATTTTCGCCATCGGCGCTGTTGGCGCTCACATCCGGTTCCGTGGCACCCCGCCGTACGCGAGTTTGAATCAGCAATATCTTATGGTGCCTCCCCGGTGACGGAATTTTCAGCGCCACCAGATTATCTCCATGGAGCGAACCCATGGATATCACTTTCAATAAATTCGCGGGCAGTGTGTTCCAGGTTCCATAAAACACGCCATGACGATAGCCATATAACTGTCGGAGAAAATCAGGGTTGACGTCGGCGAAGACCGTCGGGCCGCCCATGGACCCTCCGCCGACATTGTTCCATATCGCCGTTACCAGACCATCCGGATCTAACCACACATCCGTAGCCGAATGATTCATCCCGTTCGGATAGCGGCTGTACCCCAGAATACTCGTCGGTAACGGCATCATTTCAATACCGATGATGGTGGAGCCGATGATGACCATGGCCGCAAAAAAACCAATCAATCCGCCGACGATGCGGTTGGGCCATACCGGCAGTACCATGTCAAATCGAACTAGCCGGTCGACCAATTCACGTACTGCCACAAAAGCCAGCATAAACAACAGCAGAAACGCCACCCCGTAGGCGTAATCCGGCTGGCGGGACATGATGGGAGCTGCGGCCAATTGATACAATCCCATCGCCAGAAACGAGGCAAACAAAGATGCCAGTAGCAGGCACAATGCCGAAAAAACACCCTGCGTGGCCATGTACAGCGTCAGCAGCAGAACAAACAGCACAACAATCAGGTCAAGAATCATGGGTACTCCCGTGGCCCCGGCAATCAGCTCCGGTCGGCCGAGGTTATGACGAACGCTGCGGCTGGGCCGGTGCCGCCGATCCGCGGGCTGGCTTGTCCGGAGAACAAACCCGCAACACTTCCTGGATGGAGGTTAATCCCACCGCAAACTTGCGAATGCCGTGCTCCACCAGCAGCATCAGATGATTTTTGCGTGCCAAGGTCCGAATTTCATCGATGGTTTTGTTGGAGGCCAGCGCTTTACGGATATCGTCATTGATGACCAGAATTTCATAAATTCCGGTACGTCCCTTATAACCAATCCCGCCGCATTCGCCGCATTTAATCGGGTTACCCTTGGGGTCTACCATCGGCTGCGTATTGGCCTTAAACGCCTTAATTTCACGCCCCACGGGCAAGTTGAGCCGGGCCAGCGTGTCGGCATCCGGAGTGTATGCCGTTTTGCACGCCGGGCACAAAACACGTATCAGTCGCGAAGCAATCACCGCCCGCAGAGATTGTGCGGTTACCTCGGAATTGCCCACCAGTTTCCGCCATTGGTCCAGGGCCGCCAGAGAATCGCCGGTCATCAGGCCCACGTAAGCCTTGCGGTCCTGGCCAAACTTGGCAATCCCCTCCGCCGACGGGGCTTCCGTGCACAGCCCAAGCATCACCACATTGGGATCTTTCAACAGCAGGTTGGAGAGAATTTTGGCAGCGATTGAGTCTGGATTTTGGGGATCAATCCGGTTAACCGTGACCGACTCGAATTCGCACCGCGGATTGACTTCTACCGTCTGAATACTATTGGTGTATGCATCGTGCGTTGTTAACAGGGAATAAAGCAATGTGGTGCGACCCATATGCGCGGGTGACGCGACCAGCACCACGCCTGCAGGCATCGCCGCAAGTTCTTTCATCACCCCCAGTTGTTCGGCTGTCATGCCCAGTTCAGAAAGTGCCAAGCGCCAGCTTTGGCTTGCTCCGGCCTGCAGGTGAACCTTTTCGCCCGCTGTGGTGCCACTGGTTTCCACGGTCCAAACGGTTCTCTGCCCGGCTCCATCGCGTACAATGATTCCACCTTTTTGCGGCCGGCGGCGTTCCTCCAGCGAAAGCCCCGCAATCCTTTTGATCCCCTGTATAATAGGCTCGGCGGCGCTGCGCTGCATTGCCGGCTGCGGAAAGGCCACGCCATCCACCGAGAACCTGAGCTCGTAGGCCTGCGAAGACGGAGAAAGATCAATAAGTTGTGCCCGCGATTCCATCGCCTGAACCAGCAATTGATCCGCCAACACTACGCCTCCGTAGAGTGGATCATCCGTAGCCGGCAGCCGTCGCGGAGCGCCGCTGTCCGTGATGTAATCTAAAATAAGTTGTTCCGCCGATTTTTTAATCTCGCGGCTTTCCGCCACGCGACCCAGGGACGCAAACACTGCAGCCATCAGGTGGCCGCTTGGACCCAGCTCTGCTACCCGCACATGCCAGTACCAGGCCACAACGCCCGCCATAACCGCTAGATTCACCAGCAAGGCCAGCCAAAAATTCGGTATCAGCACCCAGAAAAGCAGTATCAGCGTCAGAGCCCCCACCATCACCCAGTTCCAGAAAAATTCCCTCTGTCGATGCAGGTTCGGCACATCGCGTCCCACCCACGTGCAAAACCACGCCCAGGCAACGGTCAACGCCAGAGCCAGAATCCAGTACGCAGGGTTGATGAAAATCATGGCGAGCATCAACGATTCCAAATTTTACTGCGGCCACCACGGGCCGATTCCATCCACCGGATATTGCTCCTACCCCTCAACATGTCATAAAGATTAACATGAAACGCCGCGTCTTGCCATAGCACGCAACGGCTGGTGTCAACCGCCAGCACATCCAGATTCGTCCCGGGCCAATACCCGGACATGGCAGCGATCGACTCCACCGCAGCCGCACGTTCCTGTAGCGATGCGGTCCCGGTGGCTCGCGGAGCCTTGCCGTCGGAAATTGTGGCGGTGCCGCACGGAGATATCCACATAAAAAAGCGGGAGCCATCGACCGGGGCCTTGGTTCTCCACCAGCAGTTCCAGCGCTGTAAGCGACCAGCGCGGCCTTGCGCCAATAAACAATGCCGCAAAACTTCCCATCCATTGTTTCCAGCAGAGAATTTCTACATCTGGCCACCTGGCACTTTCCCTGGTGAATGTTATACTACATATTGTAGTGGGCAAATAGATGTATAGAGATCAGGCGGCAAAAGGAATTTGGATTTCGTGCGGGGTCTGGCGTGAACAAATTATTCTCCAGTCAACCCTGTTTGCGAATAGCTCTTCTGTGCAGCGCACTGTTCTGCAATATGCTGCTTGGCTGTGCCGCTCACCAGCCCGCAACGACCTTGGAATTACGTACCCCGCTTCGTATCTCAGCCATTCCTGAAACTGCCCTGGCCAGCCGCTGTATCACGTCTGTGGTGCAGGATTCAGCCGGACGCTGGTGGTTTGGCACTGAAGGTCAGGGGATATTTTGTTACAGCCCGGCGGAGTATGGTTCCGGCCAATGGCAACATTTTACCAGGCGCGATGGTGCACCCAGAAATGCGTATGCGTTATCGTGCGATGCTCTGGGCCGTATCTGGGCGGGCAGTCTGCGGCATGGCGTATGCGTATACAATGGACAGTACTGGCGAAATTACGATCTGCTGGCAGGCCGGCATTATGGCCGCGAAACTGAAGATTCTGTGGCGACGATTCTGGAGGCCGCACAACCCCGCGGGCTTCTGGCATACAGGCCTGCCCCACTCAATGTCAGCCGTGCCGGCCCTCTGGGGCAGCGGGTGTTTGCCATTGCTACGTCGCCGAAGGACAACAACGTGTGGATTGCCACCAGCAAAGGGCTGACACGCTACCATATCCGCGCCTGCTCCTGGCAGTACTATACCACGGCCAATGGCCTGCCGACGGATGCCTTGTCTTGTCTGGCCTTTGCGCCGGATGGCACCCTGTTTATCGGCACACAATGCCAGGGCATTGCCTGGGCATCGCAGCACAGCCACTACCACGTATGGCACCGGATTGTCGGCCCACTGCACCTGCCGCTGACGGCCACAGGCAAGGGTTTGCCCTCTAATCTGATAAACGCTGTGTTGGTAGTGCCCCGAAAAAAAGTACATGGCCGATGGCAATATCGCGTGTATGCCGGTACGGATGGCGGCATGGCTATAGGCGAAGATAATGGACGCCGCTGGCATTTCATTCGCGGACGAAATTATCTTGGCAAAATCAAGGGCTTCTGGCACGTGCCCACCCATTATTCGCAACCTTCCACTGTTGAACTCCGTCGTCTTCTCACTTCCGATTTTGTTACCTGCCTGGCCATGGATGCATACGGCAATGTGTGGATTGGTCACCGCAGCACGGGCTTTGAAGTATGGAATCGGGCTGGGCACCGCGTGTTCCCCACACCCAGCTCCGCAGCCAGCCCTATTCCCACTGGTTTTGTAGCCTCGTTAGCTCCCCTGGCTAATGGTGGCATGCTAATTGGCGGGTATGAATGTGGCGGCTTTCATGCCGATGAACCCGGGCCTGCCAGGCACCCAAACCCCACAGGTCCGCAATCCGCACCACCACTCCCGGCCGGTGCTTCACCTCCATCCCATGTGTGTCTGACGCGGTGGATTGCACGGGTCAAGGCCGGCCAGGGCCATGCCGTAACGGCAGATTTTATGGAAGAGGATTGGCGCACCGAGGGTGACTGGGTGGGTCACTACGGCATAAACTATGCCCGGTTATGCGCCGGCACACCGCAATATTACAATGCCGAGGAACAGTTTTATGGCGGTGTCGGCGGTGTCGACATCATCCGTGAAAGCTCGCCGCATCAATACGCCGGTGATGTGGCCTATTACGTATCATGGTATCATTCCGCGCTGCGGCGAACGCTTTATTTCCCGGATGCGCACCAACGCATTGAAGCGGAATGGAATGACGCCGGCGGGCGATATCCGCGGCTTTATGACGGCCCGGATATGTGGCTGAAGGTAAAAGTGCCGACCGGCCTGTACCGTCTGAGTTTTTATTTTCATAACAAGGATGGCCAAACCGGCAGCAATGCCCGACGGGATTACGTCGTGCAGATTTATCCCCGGCACTCCAGTCCCGCCCTGGCGTGGGCTAGTCAGCGGCCCTTGGCCCAGGCCCGCGTCATGCAGTTCTGGGGCGGTATGTACTGCTCGTTTGTGCTTAAAGGGCCGGGAAATTATCAGGTTCGCCTCAAACGCAACTATGGCTATTGGATGACGGTGGCAGGCATGTTTCTGGATCGGGTGAGCGGTTCCCGGCACCTTACAGGATTTACCAATCTGGACGGATTGCATATCAATAACTATCGACCACCCCAATATACGCCCACACCACCCGTGGCGGCATCAGCAGCATGGAAGCTCTGGCACCTGCTCAACCGCCGGGCATCTTTCAGCAAAAAAGATTTGGAAACGCAATGGCCCGCCCGCATTCTGGCCTATCGTTATGCCCAATATCATCGTTTTCCGACGGCGCTTCTCGCCCGTTGGCGGTGGAAACTCAACGTGTGGCTGCCCACGGACCGGGTGGCGTTTAATCAGGCGATGGCGAATCTTGCGGATCAGCCCTAGCTATTCATTGCAAGGAGATATTTCATGTTTAAGTCCGTTTCCATGGCACTGGTGTTAATCACGGCATGTACCGTTGGTGTCTGTTGGCTGACAACTCCAGCTCGCGCCACGCCAGCAGCGGTTATGCCGACAACCAACCCCTCCACCGCCAAAACGTCCTTGGCTTCCACACGCCTACGCGCCCCAACCGCCAAGCCAGAGACAGCGGTGGTGGTACCAACGCAGGCGCAAATTCAGCGATGGATACACGCCTTGGCCAGTGATCAATACGCAGTAGACACAAAGCCGCCCAGAAGCTGCTGACGGCCGGCGATGCGGCCATGCCCGCCATGAAAAAGGCTCTTCGTGGTTTGACCACACCTGAAATGCGTCATCTACTACGCCAGAACATCCGCAAAATTACCAACATGGATTATCTCCGCGGGTCGTTGATTACCATTCATCTCAAAGATGTTTCCGCCGAAACGGCTTTTCAAGATATCTGCAAACAGGCCGGCACCACCGCCACCATTATGCAGCAGGGCCTTTTGCCCGCCGTCACTATTAATGCCACCAAGGCTCCATTCTGGCAGGTCATGCAGCAAATGGCCGTGCTGACCAATGTTTCTCCCGCTCCATGGTTCAATTCGGCTGCGGGATTTCAACTGGGTCTTCATGGCACGTTAAGCCGGGGAGACATCATCAGTAGCCACGGAGCCTTTGCCGTGGTGGCCCAAAGCATCACGTTTAACCGCAATATCATGTTAAACCAGCCGAATCATCCAGCCACCAATATGTTTAACCTGAGTCTTGCGCTGCTGACTATTCCCGGAAAAACCGGATCGATGCAAGTGCAAAACGCCGTGGTCACCAAGGCACTGGATAACCATGGAAATTCTCTGATCGGCCCGGCCCAGCCCTTCTTTCAAAATGGCTGGTATCAGAATCAGACCGGAAGTGTTTATAATGTCAACATGCAACTACAGTGGCCGCACAAACCCGGCACACGTATCGTCACACTCAAGGGCTATGTGCCGATTCTGGCCGCCTACCATAAGAAAATACTGAACCTTAAAATTACCGCCAAAGGTACCACCCACCAGACTTTCCACGGCGTGCGAATCTCGGTCGGCCATCTGCAAAAGGTTAATGGCCTATGGCAATTCACTGTCGCCATCAGCTTACCGGCGGCTGAGGCGGCGGCGAACAATCCCACCTCCACGCAGCAGGCCATCATCAACCAAATCCAAAACTTCAATGGCAGCGTATACAACAAGGCCGGAACAGTGGTCAATCCCAATGGATGGTCTTCCATGGGTGGTTGGCAACAGGGAATGGTTTATACCATTCCGATCCAGATGGGTGCCAAGCCGGCCAGAATTACCATGCCGGTTTATACCCGGTCCAAAAATTTCAAGATTCCCTTTGACCTGCAAAATATCCCTATGCCGTAGAGAACGCCAACGACCACCGGCACCTAATGGCTGCACAGCATGGATCCCATGAGCCCTGCACCACGCGGTAATTTCCGCCGCACCTCGCTGCTACTGGGCCAGCGTACCCAGCCAAGATCGGCCCACTGAAGAGGACATCCCATATCTTGTTTGACACGACGAGTACTTTCCTTGCAACCCCTGACAGTATGAGCTATGTTCAACAAATGTAACGCTCACTGTGCGCATGGCCTACAAACATACTGTGCCCGGTTACTGACTAAGGACCATCAATGGAAGTAGATATTCTTGGAAAAACTCCGCCAGAGGTGCTGGCGGACATTGGCGGCGACTATGCCCTTACCGAGGCCCAAATTACCCGTTTTCGCCGGCAAGGCTACCTGAAACTTAAAAATGTACTTTCGGCACCAACGCTGGCCTGGTATGGAGCGGAAATCACTGCGCAAGTACTGCGTCTGAATCAGCAGCATAAACCATTAAGTCAGCGCAATACGTATGAAAAAGCGTTTTTGCAGGTAATGAACCTCTGGACCAAAAGCGATCGGGTCAAGGAATTCTCTTTTGGCCGCAAATTAGCCAAACTTGCCGCGGACTTGATGGGCGTAAGGGGCGTGCGCATGTACCACGATCAGGCCCTTTACAAAGAACCGGGCGGCGGTATTACCCCTTGGCACGCCGACCAATACTACTGGCCGTTAAGCAACGCCAACACCTGCACGGTGTGGGTTCCGCTTCAGGCCACGCCCTTGGAACTTGGGCCGCTGGCGTTTAGCGCCACCAGCCATCAATTTGATCTCGGACGAGACCTGGAAATCAGTGATGAAAGTGAATCGCAAATAAACGCCCAGCTTACCGCCAAGGGCTTGCCCGTAGACGAAGGACCATTTGATCTGGGTGAGATTAGCTATCACTACGGCTGGACCTTTCACCGAGCCGCGGCCAATGTTTCTGACCGGCCCCGCAACGTGATGACCGTCATTTATATGGAAGATGGCATACGCCTGGCGAAGCCACGCAACAAAAATCAGCAGTCTGACTGGGACATCTGGATGCCCGATGCAAAAATTGGGGAGCCAGTGGCGACCATACTTAACCCCGTTTTGTACCATTACTAAAAGGCACAGGTATCACGGCGAAAACTCAGCCGCCCCGGAAATAAATAACTAATCATGCGATCTGCTCGAGCCCGCCGTGGCGTCAAAATACCGCTGAAATCCGCAGGTGGAGGTCGGCGTGTGGCCGCACACCCACCGGGCACATGGCCTGATGAATAAACCAGCACACCTGCACGTACTTATAACTCCTGCCTGGCGTGCGCCGCTACCGGCCGACCGTAACAACACATTGCAAGAGAATTCTTAAATATCGGATAATCGGCACGCTCATCGCCGGGCCACCAGCGCCAACCTTCGAATCATCCGGCTTGCAATCGGCCACCGAGATGTATACCGGCGCAGCCACATTACAGGCCCTTCTTAACCGTTGGATCTGCCCCCTGTCTCACAGCGCTATAAGGCGGCTCTGTGGGCAAGCCACGTGATCCAATCAACCACCAGTTTGTCCATGGCAACTGGGTCATGTTATCACCCCAGGGAAAATGCGGTTTATTCCGTGCCACAGGCCCGGCCATGAAGGGCAGACTCCGCACATCAATTTGATTAGATTCAAAGATCGGCATAGGCCGATGTCGGCCATTGATAGCCTCGGTCTGAACGCCGAATGAATCCATCGTCAATACAACCTCCATTTCCACATCCTGCCGTTGGTAAAGAAAATACCGGTGCCCTGCACTGATGTAGTCCGTCACGGTGCACTGCGACAGTCGCCGGTGAAAATCTTCCAGCGATGCTTCGGCCTTTCGATCGGCTACTGTCATCACGCATCCATTAACCATGCGTGCCAGGTCTTGTCGTGTGAACGGCCTGGGTGCCCCTTGATAGTTGATAAGTTCCAGCATTTCGTATTGGTTACTGCGGGAAAAGCGGACTGCCGCGGGGCGCGGTAGCAAGGTCGGTAGTAGAGGTTGTACATGAATGTACACTTCGCCGGTCTCTACCGAGGCGCATACCACGCTTTCGCTTTGTCCAACCGCTCCTTGAACAGCGGGTTGTGTACCGATGATGCTGCGGGTAATAGAGCCGAAATGCGCCGGAAATATCAGCGACAACCGCAGGAATTCCGTTGGAACATCAGAAAGTTTTTTAAGATTGGGCG
Organism: Planctomycetota bacterium; assembly: GCA_021790385.1. Taxonomy (GTDB): domain Bacteria; phylum Planctomycetota; class Phycisphaerae; order WQYP01; family WQYP01; genus JABEVA01. The sequence goes on along the minus strand of JAJYDW010000046.1, from coordinate 10,426 downwards.
TACTGAGCACCAGAACGGTATTCTTTTCCTGCAGTGTGTACAACCACCCCTGTCCGCCAACCATTCGTTCATTTGCATAAGCACCATCCACAGATTTTTCAGAGGCACCATATTCCACATTGCCCGCAAGGTAGCGGACAAAAGCGGTGCCCCCGTCACGGAAGGATGCCACCTTGGGCCGGCGTTTGTAGGTAAGATGAGCGCTCATGGTCTGCTCGCCACCACCCATGGGAGTATTCACACTGCCCAGCGAAAATGCCTCTTCCATATACGTGGTGGTCTGGTACTGCGCCGCCTGCTCATCGAAACGTCCCATCGCTTCAGAGCGGCCCTGCAGGATCGCCGGATAAGTTCGGCCGGTCATCAGCGCCGCGAGTTCATCAGAAACGTGAAATTCAGGTTCGACAAATTCGCAATACTCGGCAATACTCTGGAAATAATTGCCTTCAAAATGAATAACCTCGGTGCCATCGGGCGAGAAGTAGCTCTTGATGGGATCGTGTCCGCTTACCACCGGGCCAAACACGAGCCACAACAGCATTTGCAGGGAATGAGTGTGGCCGGCCATATCAATGCAGTAAGCCCGCGACTGCGGCCCAGCCTGCTGCCGTGTAGCCGGATGAAAATGCAGAATGACCTCCGCCCACAGCCGATGTTCTATATCCAGGGCCAGCTTGCGGATTTCCGGATTATGCGAACCGGTGGCGATTTTGGCGGCACCGGAAAGCGTAACGGCTGAGTACGTAGAGCTGTTGAATTCAGATGCCCAGGCAGAACGTGAAAGCAATCGCCGAAATTGATTGAGCATCCACACGCCATGTTCAATAGCGGCCTGGTCATTGAGTGCTTCGCCGCCCAGAATATGGCCCACGGTAGCCAGCATGGGCATGTTGTCATTACAACCGTGAAACTTAAAATCGCTCTGCCTCGCCCCTCGGACCGTGTGAAATACCTGGCGGGTGTGCCATTCCATCACCGCACGTGCCGCCGGCGTCGCCAGATGACCAAAACTGTGGAGCATATTAGCCAGATGGTTGGATTGGAATATATTAAAATCCCGGCCGCAATGCACCCCCTGCTCATGTAATCGACCCGCCCCCGGCGCATCGTTGTAGCGAGCCACAATCTTGTTCGCCAGATCAATATGCTCCCGGGCACCGGTATACAACGCCGGAAGAATCCAGATCGGTTCCCGATATGGAGGATTAAATTGCGGAATATTTCCCGAACCGTCAGGGTTCAACACCTGATGCGCGTGCTCACGAACCGTTCTCAGCCATAGCTCCCGCCGGTCTTTACACTTTTCTATATTCATTTGTTTACCTTTTTAACCACGTTGTCTATCCCATGCGCCAGACACGCGCTTCGCCGCCGGCAACGCATATACTTTCCAGCCGCAGTTCCGCCGGCACCTGCGATGATTCATAAATCGGTTGAATTTCCAGCGAGTGCTGACCAACCTGCAACCCCTCGGCAATAACATCCCACAAGTGGCCATTGCCACCACCCCGGCCCATTTTATCGGCACCAAATTCACGCCCGGCACCGCCATCCAGCACCACGCGATATTTCCCGGTTCGTGGCGTGGACTCCCCGAACAACAACACGGTAGAACCATGAAAGTTCAGCCGCAGGGGTTCTGCCGATCTCGTTGGCTGCGTTTTCACACGATCCAGTTCAATAAAGTTAGCCCCCACCCACAGGGAATCAAGCCACCGGGACATGAGAAAATCAAAAGCTAAAGATCCGATTTTCGGACTTGCTGCGTGCCAGCCCGCCGGCAACGGCCCCAGCGATGCGATAGGTACCCGATTCAGGTTGTTATATGTGTCATCAAACACCCACTCTGCCGGTGGCCGGCATACCACCCGCTGCTGCACCGCCTTTTGCAAGCCTTCCCATGCGGCATCAGCGTAACATACGTAACCGGCATCCCCCGGGTGGGTGGTGTCAAACCGATCCGGTGGCCACAACGCATCCAGATTCAACCCGCCCTTTTTCTTCCGGTAGCGGCGCTGCATCAGAACAATGGCATCGCCAATGCCGGTGTGATACGCCCGCGATATTTTTATATGGGCTTTTCGTCGGAGCATTTTATCCGTATCTCCCTTTTCTACATCAAACCGCGAAGCAAGAAACATCTGTACCACCGGACAACCGGCCAGCATAATAGCCCGGCGCACAATAGATTCATAGGCGGAAAGAGTGTCCGGCGAAGTTTGATACGTGCCATCGTTGAGCGTGAAATCCAGAAACAGCAGGTCAGGCTCAAACGCCAGTACATCACGCTCCATCCGGAAACTGCCGAGTTGGGCTCCGCTGCCGCCAATGGCGGCATCCACGAACGAAAAGTGGGCTTGGGGATAAGTCTGTTCCAACCGCCGGGCTATCAAGGCTCGATACGACGTTCGCTGCGGATCACTGGCACCCGCCCCCCATGTAAGCGAGCCACCCATGAAAGCCACGGTTAATCTGTCACCGCGGCCGGCTCGCCGGTGAAAGTCAAAAAAAGAGGCGGAGGTGGCCAACGGCCGCGCCTTACGAAGAACTGGTTGACGAGCCGCTTTCATATGCGGTCGCGTGGAATTGGTCATGATTATGACTCCAGAATTCTGCTTAAGAAACATGGAATTAAACTATCGTCTAGCCAGGGTTATTGCAATTGACGAACGGGTTTTCCAGATGCGGCCACACTGGTAGAAAAATCCACGCGAACCGGTTCGGCCACAGCCGCGTCAGTTCCTGCTGCTGGTTTGGTCGTAAATCCAGCCTTTAAGGTGGCGATGCCATTGCGCACAGCATCAAAGGCCATCTTGCGCCGGCCGTACTCATCAATCAAACCATGCCGCTTCATGGCTTTACCCTGGTTGTACCAACGCCACTGCAGTGGCGAACGGGTGTCGGTGAGGAGCCATGGGGCATAGCCGACAATTTCGGGCAGTTCAGCAAATACTTTATACGCTTCGGAAAGCATCTTGGCATGACGAATCGGAGAACCGAGCTGATCTGGTGGAATATCCGTCTGCGTCAGGGAAATATGGCCGAATTCGCTTAACATCAAAGGCTTGCCATATCGGGAAAAAATTCTCACAAAACGCCGATAGACATCGGCCGCTTCGCCCGGATAACTCACGTACAAATTGGCCGCAAGAATATCAAAGAGCTTATAAAACTCATCGGTATGCATGGGCCGCCATTGCGGGATGGATTGAGGCGGCCGGTCAAATCCATCGCCGTCTGCAGGCTGCCAGGTCGGCTTGCCCGCTACCATGTTTCCAGCCTCGGCGCAGGTAACCAACCGTGATGGGTCCAGCCGGCGTACCAGTTCCACCGCCTTGAACCAATACGGATAATTATTTTCCGCATGATTTTCTGGATTGCGATAACAACATTCATTGGAAACCGACCAGATAATCAAACCAGCACGATTCCAGTCGCGGCGAATCGTTTCTTCCAACATGCCACAGGCCAGGCGCGTTTGTGCAGGCTCGTACATGTTGAAAAGCCAGTAAGCCGGCACTTCCTGCCACCATAAAATTCCGGCGCGATCCAAAGCCCGACCCCAGATCTCTGGATATGGATAATGAGCGCAGCGGAGAAAATTCACGCCCAGATCATGTGCCTGTTGGATGACTGTTGCTACACCTGTGGATGTTGCGGTACGCCCGGTAGCGGGAAATTCCGCATGGGTGCATACGCCATAAAGTCTGACAGGCTCGCCATTCAGGATAATTTCACCACCACGGGTTTTGATTTCGCGATAGCCAATGTCATCGACAATGGTCTCGTGTCGTGTGGCCAGCTCCGTCCGATACAGTTTGGGCGTTTCCGGCGACCAGAGAGTAATCTTCGAACGGGGAATGGTAAACGTAACCTCGCTGGTAGTGCTGGATTTCACGACGGTTCGTCCCGCCAGCCCCAGTTCCGGCAGCCGCACCACGACCTCCTCCTGCGCCGTCTGGTTACGGGATTCGAGCTCAATATCCACCGAGATATGAGCCTGATCATCCGCCAGCCGCGTGGTGGTGCGAAAGTTTCGGATATAAACCGGTGGCAGGATGATCACTTGAACTGGATTGATGATGCCCCCATCATTATTCCAGTCAAATATTTCACCCGGAACGCGATCGACCTTCAGGCTGTTATCCACCAGCACAAACAGCCGGTTATGCCGGGCCAGAAAATCCGTAATTCGCACCTGAAATGGTGAGTAGCCCCAATCATGCTGAACCAATGGCTGACCGTTAAGAAACACCTCGCCGCTGTATACAACTCCGTCAAAGCAAAGGAAGACTTCGTGCTCCGGCGGCACCGGCGGTAAGGTAAAATCCTTCATATATACGGCGTGCCCGTCGTACCAGCGGAGTTGCTCAAACTGAGTCTTCCAGGTACCGGGCACCTGAATATCCCAGAGGCCTTCCGGCTGCCAACTCGGAAATATATTGTTGGGATCAGGTTCGCCCTTCCACCATTTCTGCCGGCGACAGCGTTGCATCGGATCAGGGCAGAATTTCCACGTACCGTTTAAATTCAAACTCCGGCGGTTATGAGTAAACATCATATTTTTCCCTTACCTCGCCGCTCTTGAATCGGCCGGCGGTGCGTAAGACCCCACCCGAGCCACGGTCGTGCTCGCGCAACCCATGGTAATGTTCTCTATATCCATCGGCGCGTGGCCATTACCGGGCTGGTTAGGTAATGGAATGGCGCCAAATGGCCAAAGCTCGACCTGATTGGGGCGGCCATAACGCAGGTAAGGTGTTATGTTGATGTCCGCCAGGAGGCCAAAGGGATGCAAAAAGGCGTTATAGCTGATCGGATGGCCGTTGATTATCACGCTGCTGAGCCATTGGGTTGGCGTTTGCACGTGCAGATAGACGCTGCGGCCTTTCCAACTGGCCGGAATCTGCACCGTCCGTGTCAGGTACCGGCCCGCGGTTTGTCCAGGCCAGGTGATTTTGTCGGCCGATAGGTAGTTGGCCTGCACCGCCCGCCAGCGGCCCGCCAGCGAAATCACCGGTTTCAGTACCGGCTCCGGGGCCAACCAGACCTCGCCGCACAAACCGCTGAAATGTTTCCCCCCCCATACTTTGACCGCCAGCACGTTGGTGGTCCCAAAGCGAAGAAACTTGGTTATGTCGTAATTAAGAGTTTGGCTCCCGTAGCGCTTCTGGTAGGTGGCCACCGGGCTGCCGTTGACATAAAAATCCGCATGGTCGTAGGCAATGGGATTGTTGAAATTGTAGAGATTTAATAGAACCTGCCGTCCTTTCCACCCAACTGGCAAGGTAAAGACATGGCGGTACAACCCAATTCCGTGATAATTGGTCAAGTCTTTCTTGTACCAGTGCCATGGCCCATCGGCCATGTTTTGCCAATTCTTCGCGTGGAAAGAGCTTTTGGTCCATGCGGTACCGGCCGCGAGCTTGCCGCTGTGGTCCGCGTAAAACTTCCAATGGGCCATATTGAGGGCGTAAGCGCGATCCCATTGGTTGGCTTGAGCCGCCGCAGCCCAACGTCGGGCTTGGGCGGAAATCGGCGGCATTTTCCAGTAAAGAGTCTTATGCCGCCACCAGAAGGCAATGGCCCGGGTCAGGTCCGCTTGCTTGATGGCAAATACTGCCGTCGCGTAACCACCCATGGTCACGTGGGAAATCGTAACCCACCCGTTGGCCGAATACGTAAACTTTACCGGCTGGCGGGTAACCTCATTAAGGATTTCTGCCGGGCAGTGCTTAACGCGGACTTTTACGGCGGTGGTGATGGCCGTACCGGCGTCATTAAAAGCGATCAGCCAGGTTTGTAAGCCGTTTTTGGTGATGAATTTGCGGGTCCATACCTGCGGGCTGGCGGCGTCGGCCCGGCGTTTGATGCCGAGATCGGAAAAAAGGGCATGAAAAAAGGCCCGTTCCAACTGACCATGAGAGGCCCATTGGCCGCCAACATCGTGGCCGTTACGCCAAAATGTGGAAGCCAGCACGATGATGCGTCCCTTGCCCAGTCGCCGATACCCGACTGCGCCGTAACCGCTATTTTCCCAGCGGGCCAGAATCGCGGTGCCACCGGCGCGGCGCTTCAGGCCGGTGCTCACGCCCCGGGCGTGCTGTTGATGCAGATAGTCTACCGCGGTACCTTGGCCGGCAAATTGCAGGCCGGCCCATTGCTGCAAAATAGGGAGATGTTTGCCGAAACGAATTATTCCACTTTGTCTGGTAGCCACAACCTTAAAGCCGGTCAACTTTGAAATCGGCCAGGTATTGGGGCGCGTGATGGTGCTGCGGCCGGTATTTTGCAGAGCAATGAACGTTCCGCCGTTCTCCACGTAACGCCGCAGCGCGGCGATAATTTTGGCGTTCATATACTCAGTGCCGCTGTCAAAAAGTATCGGTGGATTGTAACGGGCCACGGCCCCGTCGCACAGATCCTGACCGGTGGAGTAGGCGTTGTCATAATGCGCCGCCTGCAATTCACCACGGCCAATATCCCAATTGAATGGGCTATTGCCCAGTTCAAGCCCCAGCGATGAATGCATGATGACAATCCGCGGTTTGGTACGGATGGCTTTACCGAAAAGCTGAATCAGTCGTTTGTGCTTGCCAAACCAATCAGTGGCCCGCTGCTGTTTAATGTAATCCTCCTCAGTCCAGAACAGCGAGTGGCTAGAATCTCCATCCTCCAGGTTCCAGCCGAGTTCGCGCGATAACATCCAGCCGGATTCGGTTCCGCCTTCCTCGCCCGTGGCGTGAAAATGGTCCAACAGGCCCAAGCCATCCCACCAAGGGTGGTACCAGCTGCCGTCGCCGGTAAATTCCACCCCGCATCCATAGCGCGATGCCAGGGAAGCCGCCGCCGAGCTCATTCCCACGGCCCCCCCGGAAACTATGATCGGTCGGTTGGGATCCACTGCCGTGGCGACCGCGATGGTATTGCTTAAAACCCGCATATCCGCCCAGCGTTGCCACCGGCACAGGTCCACGTAACGCGCGTTTTGATGCCGGCCCAAGTTGGGATAGGCCGCCGGACGTGTGGTGGTCAGGAATATAGGGCCGAAGATTTTACCCTCGGGTCCGGGAACCCTGAGTTCCAGATGGTTCACCCCGGGTTTGATGAGGGCGGTGACCTGCAGTCCGAAAGGCCCCCAGCCGGATTGTCTGGACAGATGCTGGCCCAAGTCGTGCCCATTGAGCCATACCCGGACACCCTGCGGGCTACGCGTATCGGCGACGCATACGAGGTAGACGGCTTTGCCCACATTGCGGGCGAGCCAAGCCTTGGCGTTAAATTGCGTGCGATAGAATGAGGCTTCCCAGGGGAAGAACATCTGCTGCTCCGACGGCGGCATGCTCATGGGGACCCAGCCCGTGGCCGGTGGTACGGTGGGATTGGCCTTGCCCAAGGGCCGCCACTGCCAATGCTGGTTGATCCGCAGGCAGGCCTTATTCAAGCGGCCAAAAAAAGCCTGCAAATTGGGAACCCGGACCTGACTCCAGGAGTGAAAATATTCTGGGTTGCCATGCCATGACCTGCCGATGGCCTGGAGATTTTCGTGCAGCACATGATGAAGGTAGTGGCGAAAAGATGCCTCGCCACCAGCGGAATAATCCCAGAAAATACCGGCCCGTTCGTGCATGCCGAACTCGTCACCGGGTGATCCGGAATAGATGAGCCATCCGCCGACGGCTGGGTTGATCCGGTAATGATTCATGGCCTGGCACAGGTACGCCCACCCCGTCTTTTCCCGCGTGGATGACGACATGCCCCAACTGGCATAATGAGCACCGGCACTGCCCGCACCACACCACGCGCCCATAAGGGCCGTGGGCGATTGGCGCATCATGTCTTGCGGAAACATGTTCCATCCCCACAGCGGATCTTCGCCGGTGGAGATGGCGGGAACGATCATATAGTGGTGAATCACCGCCTGGCGGACCTCGTAGTCGGTGGGGATCCACTCGTCTACGCCGGGGGCGGGATTTTGAAAAGTAAACGCGAGGCTCTGTACGCTCAGACCGCCAAGGCCAAATTGCTTAACGAATTTCCAGTGGCTGGCCAAGCCTAATCCATCGACCGATGTCATGGCACCTGTGTATGCCTTAAACGCCGCCAAATCATAAAAGTCCAGATAGAGCGGATATGGTTTGCCCGGCGTGAAGGCCGCGCCGGGGTCCAGTAGCGGCGATCCTTTGGCCAGCCGCGCCTTCAGCGCCGCGGTGCTCCGCCCGCCCACCACCAGCACGCGCTTGCCGATTCTGCCAGCACAAATCGCTCCGTAGGGTTGCCATACGTGGATCAGTATTTTATGCCCCATCACCACCAGTGGCCGGCCGGGCTTGGCGGACGGATGATCCCAGAACAAATCCGCCAGCATCTTGCCCAGCAAAATATTCGCCTGGTCATCGCTCCGGCAGACAAATTGCGCCTGATGGCGAGAGAAATCCGCCGCCACTTTGCCAAAACCGCGCAAATCCGCGGCGCTTTGCAACGGTACGTGCCAACCGCCAACTTGGGGCAGGGCTGGGGCGGCCATCGCTTTGCTGCTGGTCGTCTTGGCGATGTTTTGGCCGTGACAACCGCCGACCAATAGCATCAGGCATGCGGCCCCAGCCAATAGCGGACGTCGAACAGTCGATTCGTTGAATTTTTCCATCATAATTTCCATCATATGAAGTTTCCACCTAAAAGCTTTTTACGGGAGTGATTTTATCGATCTTGACCACGGACACATGATCGAACCAGGCCTTGCCCGCGGCGCAGCGCAGTTGCAGCGAGATCGCCATGTGCCTGGCCCCTTTGCCGGCATCCACGGTAAAGGTCCATTTCCGCCAGCCAAATGTACCTGTAGACGGTTTCGGTTGTTGTGCCAATGAGTGCTGGTGAGTCCAATAATTCTTGGGTCCCCAGCTAGCCCATACAAATACGCCGCCTCCATAGCGGGCGCTTGGCTTGATATTCGACCCCTTCAGCCAAACGCTCACCTTGTAGACTGTTTCGGGCGTTATGGTGATCATCTGGCCAACATTGGTGATATCCGTTCTCAGGCCATTTTGAATGACAAGCGCGTAAGCACTCCTTGGCTTTTGGCCATGGGCGGATCGGCCGATGGCCCCTTGGGTGGGAAACTTCACATTTCCGGCCAGGCCGTATGCCTCCTGATCAATAAAAATCCATCCGGCGGGAACCTTATGCTGCAGCAATCGGATCTTATGCATGGTGGGTGCCGCGGAGGTCTTCCAGCGTGCAAAATCGCCATTTTGCACCAGGTTTTTGGGCGTGGCCTTGGATGCGGCGACTGCAGACATCGTACCGCCAAGGACCATGGAAAACGCGGTTGCTAACCGCAAGAATTGCATATTATTTTGCATGTGATCTCTAAATCAAAACATAGTGCGTACAAAAGCTTCAGGCGCATTCATCGGATTGGCGGCTATTTTTTTCGGACACGGTCACGGCACCGCCGGCAATTGATCGGGTGCCACGTACTGTGCGGACCAGTCAAGCGTCCAGAGCTGCGGCAGTGCGACGTGGGCAGCGTGTCCGTCCAAAAAGACAACGTTGACGCCGTTGCCATGACGCAGCATGGCATCACAATCAAACCCGGCAGTATGGGGGCCAGCGGCACGGCTCTCAACGGTATCATAACAATACCAATTTGCGGCCGGCAGATTATCCAGCGATGGGTCGGGCTGCTGGATGTTGGACGGCCAGGTCTGGCCGGTTATGCTATCAACGAACAGCGGCACGTTGCCGTTGTTTACCTGAACGCTGTGCAGCGGCCAGAAATTCTCGGTGCCATATCCATTTAGATAATTCCATGTCGTCTGTTGATACAGCCAGCCGTTGTAGGCATAGCTGCCGAAATAGACCCCGCAGGAGTTCCAGTTCTGACCGGTATAGGTATACCACGCGGTATCGGCGCTTCCGTCGTCGATCTGCGCGGGTACGGGCGATGGCACCTGCGTCGACGGGCATGTGAAAATGCTATTTCCATTGGCTACGGTAAATGGCGGGCTACCGGTAAATGCCATACCAGTAGCGCCCGGATCCATGTACGGTGCATAAAAATGCACCCAAGCCCACGATACCGCATACGGCATCTTACCGGGCACATTATAATTATTATAGCCAAAATTGCATCGTTCCCCCTGATAATCCGCCTGATACATCCGCACGGCCAAGCCGAGTTGCCGTTCATTGGCAAGGCACATCGTCGAATCCGCCTCCTGCCTGGCCGCCGCCAAGGCTGGCAGGAGCAAGGCAATCAGGAGGGCAATGATGCTGATAACCACCAAAAGCTCGACGAGGGTAAAACCGTGTAGGGGCCGGCGGAAGCGGTTAGACTTCCGCAGTGTGTATGACTTTTTACAACCCCTTACACGGAGAATCATATTATGCCCGAAGCCACTCCAGCCTTCAAATCGTTCGTTGG
>JAJYDW010000045.1 GCA_021790385.1 Planctomycetota bacterium | reverse complement strand
GTGGCTGGTTCAGGGATGGCTGAGCCCGTTACCGCCAGCACGCCGGTGCTGTCAGTAAAGGTGTAATTGTACAGGCCAATAGTTCCGGTCCAGGTTCCACTCGAGTCAGCCAAGGCATTACCATTCACGCTAGCCGCGGCAAAATCACTGGTAGGGCTGCCCGTAAACGAGAAGAGTTGGTATGAACCGAGTTGCGGGACAGCATCGGTAATGGCCAGTGTGCCACCATAGGTCAAACCACCGCTGGTGGTTACCGTTACCGAATCATTGGCTGCGCCCGAGATGTTCAGGTCAATGGTAGACCCGGCACCGGCGGACAGGCTGCCCACGATAAGGGTGGTGGGTGTAGCACTGTCGAAACTCGGTGCCAGGGTACCACCGGTGGCCAGCGTCACGCTGCCCCCAATGGTTCCGCCGCCACCCAAGGTACCGCCGGAGTTCACCGCCACCGCACTGCCGGAAGCCAGCGAACCGGTGATGAGCAGCGCACCGCCATTGACCGTGGTGGCACCGGTGTAGGTGTTGGTACCGCCGAGATCCCATGTGTTGCTGCCGGATTTGGTAACGGTATAAAGAGCGGTCACGAAGTACGTAGGACTCGTGCCGGGTGTGACGCCGTTAACGATGGCACCGTTGTACTGGTTAACCTGGCTGGCTGGATTGCTGCCATCCAGAACCATACCCATGGTGCTGATGGTGTTGCCAGTACCCTCGGTGGAGCTGCCATTATAATTGTAGGCGTAGGTTTGTGCGCCAGTCATCACCAAGGCTCCCGTGCCGGCGTTGTCGATGGTGAAAATGTTCGTCGCCGTTACTTTGCCGGGCGCGGCATAGTTCACCGTAAAGTTGCGGTCCGTGGCGGAACCGGTGCCGGTGTATTCCAAGCCAGAGCCGGCGCTGAAAACCAGATTGCTCGCCGCGCTGCTGGAGGCACCAATGCTGCTGTCCGTGCCGCCGTTGGCCAAGCTGGTGACGACCAGCGTGCCGTTTGGATAGTAAAATGCCATGCTCGTAGAGCCGGTATAACTGTTGCCGGTATTAGCAAGCTCCACAAACGACCCTGTAGCACCGTTGCCCTGCACGTTCACGGAAGTTACGCCCGTGCCGTCATTGGTGATCAGCGGATCGAAGGTGAGCGAGCCCTTGCTGGAGGAAGCAAGGCTCAGAGTGTGGGCTGTGTCAGTAGCAGAAAAGGCGAGCGAGTTAGTGTTGCTGAAGGTCAAGGCCCCGCTGGCGCTGGCTGCGATGTTAGCCCCGCTGGCTCCGAGTGTGAAAAGGCGATCGGTAGAGGCCGCCGTCGTCCCGGCATACCGGAGCTGGGCACTGCCGGTAAACACCAGATTCGATGCGAGATTGGAAGATTCGCCAAGGCCGCTGGCCAAACCGCCATTGGCTATCGTCGTGACCGCAAAAACGCCTCCACCCAGGGTGGTGCTGCCGGCGTACGTGTTGACCCCGGAAATCGTTAAGAAGCTATCGTTGCTTGCGGTGGTTATGCTGCCATCGGTCAGCACCGCGCCAATGTTCAGGTAGGCGTTGCCGCTCGCGGCGTGGTTGGTAATAACCTGGTTTCCGCCACCGAGGTCAATTGTCAATATGGATGTGTTGCTTGCACTGTTGATGTTAACAGTTTCGCTCGCCGCCGGCGTCATGGTTATGCCTGCTCCAGCAAGCAGATCAAATGTTTGGCTGCCGCCGGTGTTTTCCAGTAATAAGGTTTTACCGCCGGCAAAGTTGAAGGTCAACCCGGTTTGAACCGCCGGTGTTGCACCGATGGTAACCGTTTGGTTGGCCGACAAGGTCAGGCTGGAATCCCAGATGCCGTTAATGGTACCACCGACCCAGTTGGCCGTGTTATTGTAATCATAAGTGCCGGTAGCAGTTTGCAGCCACCCCGTTGTAGGTGTGGCTAAAGCCGGACCGGCCACCAAGCCGATACCAACAATAGCTGCGCTGGCCGCGGCCAGCAGAATTGTGGAACGTGAAAACTTACACATAGAACATCTCCTCAAATGCAAGGCCTTTTAGTTCATGGTTCGGCAGTGGCGTACGCCACAAGAAATCCGACCGCTCTCTGAAGGCCTCAACCTTTGACATGCGTCATCCTAGTCCATCCGCCAGGCGAAAACAATATCTAAAATGTTTTAATTTGTTGATTTTGTTCGTAAGTTGGCGGCCAAAACGCTTTTATGTTCGTAATCGCGTAATTTAGGCCCCAATAATGCCCTTTTCAGCCGAGCCAATGGTGATTAGCGGTCAGCATTCAGCGGGCAGCGATCAGCTTTCAGCGTTCAGCTTTTGCGGGCAGGAGCGGTCCCAGGGGTGACTATGCCAGACAATATGTCCGCCGGTTATTGTTCCATGGCCCGCTGGACGGCCATGCGCAACAGTTCATTGCTGCTGGAAAGTTGCAGCTTATTTTTGATGTGTTCGCGGTGAGCTTCCACTGTTTTGACACTCAGGTGCAGCATTTGGGCAATGGCCCGAACCGTTTTGCCGTCGCCAATGGCGTGAAAAATTTCCAATTCCCGGTCGGTCAGCAACTCCAGCGATGATTTTGGCTGGGCATGGCCACCGGCTGTCAGTTGACGAAGCACCCCAGAGGCAATCCGGTCACTTACATATACCTGGCCGGCGAGAATGCGGCGGATGGCCAGGAGAATTTTCCCCTGGGCTTCCTGCTTCATTACATAGCCCATGGCTCCGGCCCGCAAAACACGCTCGGCATACATACATTCCTCGTGCATGGAAACCACCAGAATATTAATATCGGGCCAGCGGGCCTTGATATCCTTGATCACCTCCATACCCGGTTTGCCCGGCAAGGATAAATCCGCCACCACCAACTGCGGCTGCAGCTTGCCCACAGCCTCTACGGCTTCATCGCCTGTGGCCGCCTCACCGCAGACCACCAGGTCGCCGGCGGCTTCAATAAGCTGCTTCATCCCCTGTCGCACAATGGGATGATCATCGACAATAAAAATACGATGCTTCGCCGGCGCAGCGGCCACCGGCCTGGCCATTGCGGCCGACGCCGGGACTAATGGGTCTGACGATGGCCGTAAAGACTCAGAGCGTTTCCGGGATGTAGCCCCGAAATTGGATGCTGCAACAGGCGTTATTTTTTCCGCCATACGTGTTACGGGAGCGGACCGGACAGGGCGGACCGTTTCAGGCGACGGTTTTGGCTTCGTCCGGGTAACGGTTTTTGCGGATTTTAACGCTTTTACTGTTTTTTTTACCTTTGCCATCAGATTTTTTACCTTGTATACCAATCGGATGATCTATTTTGCAAATAATCGTAGTACCATTTCCACGGGTACTTCGAATATCAAGTCGTCCACCTATAGCCCGCGCCCGATACTGCATGATACTCAATCCCAGTCCTTTTCGCCGGGAATGGGACCGCACCAGGCCTATGCCGTCGTCCCGAATCATCAAGCGCAGCCCAGATGGAGCCACTTTCAAGCCGACTTCCACCTGTGTGGCCCGAGCGTGTTTGGTGGCGTTATTCAAAGCCTCCTGAGCAATGCGGTATAAATGCGTCGCGGTGTTTAAATCCATACCGCGCGGCCAATCACGTACCCGCACCGCACAATTGACGGAAGAAACGGCTTCCAGTTGCATAGCCAGAGCCTCCAACGCGCTGGGTAGTTCATCCGCGTCGGAGATTGGTTGCAAGCCACGGGAAAGCTGCCGGTTTTGGGAAATGGCGCTGGATATTAGTGCGGCAAGCTGTTCCGCCTGTGCCGACTCATCCGGCGCTTTCCGCCGCAACCGGGTGCTCAAGGCCTTAGCCAAAAATGCCGCCCCGGAAAGGACCTGCCCGACACCATCGTGCAGATCCTGGCCAATGAGCTGCTTTTCCCGATCGCTGACTTCAATAATCTGAGCCTGCATCCGATTCACTTCCGTACGGTCACGGACAATGCCGGCAAAGTGCGGGCCGTCATCCAACTGAAATTCCCCCACCGACAGATACATCGGAAACAGACTGCCATCCTTTTTTCGCCCGGTTACCTCACGGCCGATGCCGATAATGCTGGCCACGCCGGTCTCAAGATAATTTTCCAGATAAAGAGTGTGCTCGGAAGCATACGGCTCCGGCATAAGAATGCTCACATTTTGGCCAGTGGCCTGGGCCGCTGAATAACCGAAGAGTTTTTCCGCCGCCGGATTAAACGATTCAATACGCCCCCGCTTATCAATCACGATAATGGCATCCACCGCCGTGCGCACAATGGCGTGCGCTTGTATTGCCGTCGCCTGGCGCTGCTGCTCCGCATGCATCAGCGCGGTAATGTCCACACCCGAAAACACCATGCTTGGCTGGTCCATGGCGGTACATCTGGGCCGCACCAAATGCCAACTGATTAAACGGCGTTTATCTGCGCGGCCTACCTCGCTGGCAAACCATAGACCTGGTTCGTCATCCGGAAGGGCGGCCAGACGCTTTTCTATCTGGCGGCCATCGACCCCGGTAATCACATCCCGCCAGACCGATCTACCTGCTACCTCGGTCATGTTAGTTTCCAGTAAAGCTGCCAACGGCGGATTGATCCGGATGACCTTGAAGTTGGTATCCACACACACCAGCAGAAGTGTAAACTGGGGAAAAGAAGCTGAGCCAGGATTGTGGAGAGTGCTTGTTTCAACCATCGTCGCCGACTCCGTTTGCTCTCATGCGGACCATGTTACAACGATCCTGCCATAACACCGCAGGCCCGGTGTAATTTTCATTGTAACGCAATGCGGGCAAATATCGACAGCGCCGCCCTGCGCGCAGCAAGGCAAGGCATGTTTGGGTCGGTCGCACACCGGGTATGACCACCGAGGACGGCCGCTTAATCCGGCGCTTCCAGCCACAACAGAAATTCCCTGTTGCCGCCCTGCCCTCGTATGGGACTTTCGACCAGACCGTGGATGATAAAACCCATCGCCTCAATACGGTCCACGGTCTCCTGCAGAACCGCCAATGATTGTTCGGAGGTCAGTACACCACGCTGTACTCTGGCCAATTCGGATTCATACTGCGGCTTAAAGAGGCTGATGATAGCCCCTGCCCCCCGGCCATCCGCCTTGCGCCGCAGTAATTTAGCCGCTGTGGGCAGAATTTTTTCCTGCCGGGTCCAGCCTACATCAATGGTAATGATATCCACCGGTTCGGGCAGTGCGGCAAACAGGGCATTGGTGCGTTCCATCACACACACGCGCGGATCTTTCCGCAGTTTCCAAGCCAACACCCCATAGCCGGTATCCAGCGCGTATACCCTGGCCGCCCCCCATTGCAACAGACAATCAACAAACCCGCCGACATTGGAACCCAAATCAGCGGTTACAGCACTGGTCACGGTGATTTTCAAGGTGGACAAAGCGGCATCCAATTTGCCACCCGCACGCGATACAAACTCTCTGCCAGACGGCCCGACGGGCAAAAGCAGGCGTTCGCGCACGTTCATGCAATATCCACTTGACGGCGATCGGATAGTTTTCTGAGCCGGATGAAAAGGCGGAACTAAACCGCAGACGCGGCCTTGACCACCGCGTTCAAACGGCGGGCCATCCGGCTCTTCCGGCGGGCCACGGTATTGGGATGCAGGGTCTTTTTGACACCCATGCGATCGAGAATTTTTTGTGCATCTTTAATCGCCGATGCTGCGGCCGCAGCATCTTTTTTAATCAGCAACTCATCTACCTTGCGAATATGCAATTTCACGTTTTTCTTTTGCAAGCGATTGCGGAGCCGCCGCCTGGCATTTTGTCGAATTCTCTTGTTTGCTGATAACGAATGGGCCACGAAACACTCCTGCTTAACATTGTACGGTCACCCGGACCGAGGCCTGACTACGGTGAACTGCCGGAATCAGGTAAAGCAGTATGATGGCTTAGGCGTTTTTTTGCAAGCAGCCCTGCGGTGAGTCCGCCCAGGCCGCCCAGGCGGGCCGCCGGCGAGGCATGAAGGGCACAAGCATACCCCGCCCGCAGACAAAAAGACCAGCCGAGAAGCGTACAGTTATTTGGCCCGGTATCTTGAAGGTGGTTTATGGTCAGATATCATCGCAGACCAGGCGGGATTTGCGGCGGGCGGTGAAAAATTCTCGCAGCAATGCCGCCGATTCCTCCGCCATCAATCCGCCGGCGGTTTCCATACGGTGATTCAATCGCGGGTCATTGGTAATTTGATACAATGTGCCGGCAGCTCCGGCCTTGGGATCAAAAGCACCGAAAATCAGCCGCCGGATTCGAGCATTGACCAAGGCTCCAGCGCACATCGGACAAGGCTCCAGGGTGACATACATGCGGCAATCCGATAATTGCCAGGACTTTCTGAATCGCCCCGCCGCTCTTAAGGCCACGACTTCGGCATGAGCCGTTGGGTCTGAACGTTTCTCGCGGTGATTAAAACCACGTCCAATAATCCGCGGTCCATACACACCATTTTCCACCACGACGGCCCCCACCGGAATTTCGCCCATGCGCATGGCCCGGCGCGCTAAACTTAAAGCCTGCTGCATAAAGGTACTGTCTTCCAGGTCGAAGCCATTCATTTTGTGCCTCACAGCGGTTAGTTCTTCGCACCAGGCCATAATTCGCCGTCGCCCGGCCAAAAAACACAAGTTTTGTTTAACGCACAACTATCCAGGAAGTTGCTAACACTTTTGATAAATCTCTGCTATAATCCAGCTCAGGTTTCAAATGCCATTGAAACCTTGAAGGATGGTTTTTGCGAGGTTTATTTTAGCTTGTTTCAATCCAGCCTGCCACTACCTCTCCATGCCCAAGTCTGGATCGACTTTGATGGCACCATTTCCCGTGAAGATGTCCTGGATGAATTGGTCAGCCGATTTGCCTGCAATGATTCATGGAAGATCATCGAAGAACGTTGGCGAGCCGGCCTGATTGGATCTGAGGAATGCTTGCGCAGTGAATTTAGCCTGGTGCGGGTAAAAGCGGCTGAATTGGCCGCCTTTTTGGATCAAATTCATCTGGATCCGGGCTTTGAGCCACTGTTGCAGATACTTGAGCAATACAACGTTCCGGTGACTATTTTAAGCGACGGCATTGAAACATTTATCCGGCGTATTCTGACCCGTCATGGCCTGGGGCATCTGACCATACGGGCCAACCGGGCACGGCAACATCGCGATAGACTGCATTTTTCGTGCCCCCATCGCAACGCGCAATGTGCTTCGGCGGCGGCCCATTGTAAGTGTAATTCGGCAAATTTACTGGCGCAAGCCCATCGCCGCTCTATCTACATTGGCGATGGCCGCAGTGATTTATGCCCCGCTCGGCAGGCGGATGTTGTTTTTGCCAAGGGTGCGTTAGCCAAGGCTCTATCCACAGAACATGTGCCTTATATTCCCTATTCCGGCTTGACCGACGTGACCATGGCGCTATCCAATGCGTGGATGACCAAAGCCGCGGTGGTTTAGCCCTGTTTGTCTGCACCGCAACCCAGCACATCGACCGAACGGCTCTGTATGAACGGGAGAGCCGGCTCCATGGCCGCCATGCTGTACAAATTCCGGCCTTTTTCGGAGTCGCATTTTAACACCATGTCGCGGCAAACGATCCAAACTCAACTTCTCCATAGCCCAGCGGGCGGCGTAGAACAGGCCATGGCGGCCTGTCGGGAAGACATGAAATCTCTCCTTTGTTCACTTATTGCCCAAAAAAGCATCAGCGGACATGAACAAGGACTGGTGCAGTTTGCCCACCAATGGGCCAGGGAGCACGGCTTTACCACCGATGTCTGGCAATCCACAGATCAACTCGTGGCCGCATATCCGCAGGGACAAGCTCGACATATTTCACTGGCCAACCGCCCCACACTGGTTCTCGGCATAACTTGTTGCAACCCGTCACAGCCGGCCCTGATATTCAATGCCCATTCGGATGTGGTGGATGCTCCGGCGCCGGAACGATGGAAATTTAAACCTTGGATAGCAACAGTAACCGATGATCGAATTTATGGCCGCGGAGCCTGCGATGTTAAGGGCCCGCTCGTTAGTGCCCTGTGGGCCATGCATAGCGTGAGCCAAAGTCTGGGCGGACCGACCAATGCACCGGTGCTGCTGGAGCTGGTTCCCGGCGAAGAAGATGCGGTGGGTCTGGGCACCCTTACCAGTGTGCTGCGCGGCTACCGGGCAGAT
The DNA here is from genome assembly GCA_021790385.1 of Planctomycetota bacterium. Classification (GTDB taxonomy): domain Bacteria; phylum Planctomycetota; class Phycisphaerae; order WQYP01; family WQYP01; genus JABEVA01. The sequence goes on along the minus strand of JAJYDW010000045.1, from coordinate 23,971 downwards.
TGTTCCATCGTCCTTGAACCCACAGAATCTTTACCGCGGCTGGCCTCGCGCGGAGGTCTGCGCTTTGCCATTGGGATTTCCGGCAAAGCAGTGCATGGCACGGTGAAGTGGCTGGGGGAAGACGCCATTGCCGCCACCCGGAAAGTACTTGATGCGCTGGACCAAATGGAGCGCGACTATAATGGCATTGCTCCCGATCCGCTATTTTCGGATTGCCCCATTGCCCGCCCGATTACCGTGGATTTTATCCAAGGTGGACAATGGCAGGGAATGGTGGCCGATGAGTGCCGTTGCGCCGGATATTTCGAGTTGCTGCCTGGCGATTCGTTGGAAGCTTGGCAACAGCAATTTCGCGGTGATTTGCGGCGTAAGCTTGCTGCCGTTGGAGTACCGGCCAATTCCTTAACTGTGGAATTTACGGAAACCTACTGTGGGCATAGCACGTCGCCGGACGCCATCATCAGCCGACTGGCCGAAAAGGCGGTGGCCGAATCGCCCGCGCACACCCGATGGCAGGGATGGAAAGCTTTTAATTCTGGTTGCGAAGCCGGGTTGCGGGCCAACCTGCATAACACCCCGACCTTGGTCTGGGGACCGGGCAGCCTGGCCCAGGCGCACGCGGCTGATGAATTTGTGAATTTTAATGAAGTGGAAAGGGTGGCTGCCATGTTCGCCCGGACTATTGATGAATGGTTACGTTTACGGTAAGAATTAGTGATGATCAAAACACGACAGCTTAAGTCGGAAATTGGACTGCCCGGCCAGGATCAGGCACCAGCCTCAAAAAAATGGTTTCAGCAGGCCAAAACGGTTCTGGCGGGAGGAATTGCCAGTTCCGCCCGGGCCACCACCACCGGTAATCTGCCTTATCCGCTGTACCTGACCCGTGGCTCTGGATCGCGGGTTTGGGATGCTGATGGCCATGAATTTATTGATTATCTTCTAAGTTATGGTGCCGTTATCCTGGGCCACGCCAACACCGAGATAACCGCAGCCGTAACGGATCAACTCCAACGCGGCACCATGTTCGGCACCTGCAATACGGTGGAAGTAGCGCTTGCCGGGCAGATTCGCTCCATGGTGCCGGGGGCGGATTTGGTACGTTTTGCCAGTTCCGGTTCCGAAGCGATTTGCGGGGCCGTTCGCGCCGCCCGCGGCTTTACCGGCAAAAATAAAATTCTTAAATTTGAAGGCCACTATCATGGTTGGGTGGATGTGCTGGCAATCAGTAACCGTCCGACTCTGGATGACGCCGGTGAACTGGAAGCTCCGGCTTCGCATCCGCATTCCCGTGGAATTCCGCAGGGCGTGGTGGACGATGTCATTATTGCGCCATGGAATGAACAGGAAATTCTCAAAGCCATTCTTCAGCGGCACGGAGACAAGCTGGCGGCGGTCATTTTGGAACCGCTGGTAGCCAATAACGCCTGCATTATGCCTCAGCCGGGCTTTCTGGAATGGATTCGCCAGGAATGCAGTCGCCGCAACATCGTGTTGATCTTTGATGAGATCGTGACCGGTTTTCGCGTGGCCCCGGGCGGAGCTGCGCAATATCTGAAAATTGTGCCGGACCTGGCGGTCTTCAGCAAAGCCATCGGAGGAGGATTCCCCATCAGTGCCTTTACCGGTCGCCGTGATATTATGGAATTGGTGGCGGCGAACATCAGCAAGCACGGAGGAACGTACAACGGCAACCCGGTGTGTGCGGCCGCAGCGCTGGCTACGCTGAAAACAATTAATCAACCCGGCGTGTTGGATGCCATCGAGGCCCACGGACGAAGCTTAATAGATGCCATCAACCGCGCGGCCCATGACCGCCAGATACCGTGCGTAGTGCAAGGAGTTGGATCCATGTTCCAGGTCATCTTTGGGACCAATGGCCATCCGCTCCGGCACTACCGCGATTTACTCAAGGTCGATACCGGCAAATTTGCCGCCTTCCGCCAGAGTCTGCTGGAGCATGGCGTGCATATCAACAGTTCAGGATCGGCGTGCTGGTTTGTATCGGCCGCCCACGGCCAGGAAGATGGCCGGTTGGCCGAAATGGCAATTCAAGCGGCTATGCAGTCGATAAGCTAACAAAGAAGGACGTATTGAAAATGCTTTTTCGCCTGGTGGACTCAATAGCAGGGAGGTTGTCCCCTGGCACGCTGGCTGATATATATCAGCGCGTGCCGGAATCGGTTTTGATGCGTCTGCGGCACGATCGATTTCGCCAGACAGTCCGCTGGGCCGCGCAGCACTCTGCGTTCTACCGCGAAGCCTTCCGGAAGCACGGTATTAATGCCGCTCAGGTGCGAGGCCCTGCCGACCTGGGCGATTTTTATACCACCCCCGATGATGTGGTCGCCAATCCGGAAATTTTTATCTGTAAACCCGCCTCTATTGTCTTTGAATCCTCCGGAACCAGCGGAAAAAATAAACAGATCTATTACGACCAGGCCGAACTGCAGGCCATGGGGCAGGTGGATGCGGCAGGCCTGCGCTTGATGGGTGTTACTCCGCAGGACCGCGTGGCCAATGCGTTCGATTTCTGCATGTGGATTCCGGGCATGATTACGCATAACAGCCTGATGGCCGCCGGAAATTTCTGCATGGCCTTCGGCAAAGTGGACCCGGTTGAAGTCTATCGACGGCTGAAACAGTATAAATTTAACGTAGTTATGGGAGAGCCTACCTGGCTGATTCGCCTGACGGAACTGGCCGAAAAGCATGGTGCGGTTCCGCTGAAACTGTTCATCGGCGGAGCGGAAGAAATGCCTGCCGAAGCCATCCCGTGGATGCAGAAAGTATGGCAGGGAGTGCGGGTTAAAATGTGCTACGGCAGTGTGGAACTTGGTTCCGCCCTGGGCTATCAGCCGTGTGATCACTTCAATGGCTATCACACCGATGACCTGAGCTTCACCACGGAAATCATCGAACCCGATGCCGAGGGTTTTGGCGAACTGGTTTTCACCACGTTGCTGCGCCGCGTCATGCCCTTAATTCGCTACCGTACCCGTGACGTAACCAGAATTATCCCAGGAACTTGCGCCTGCGGTAAACGCGGACTGTGCATCAGCCGATTTCGTGGCCGCCGGGATGAGATGATCGTGGCCAGCGGCGGCAATCTTTATCCGCTGATGTTTTCCAACATTCTGGAGCATGTGCCGGGCCTTTCCGGCGACTGGCAGGTCGTATTCAAGCTTGAAGGCATCCGGGAAATCATGGAAATTCACCTGGAAAGCGCCCGCACCGACCACGACGAAATCCGCCGTCAGGTGCAGGCCTCCGCCACCCAACAGTATCCTGATCTGATGAAAAACCTGGCCCTTGGTATCTTCGACATGCGCATCCTCCTTCATCGGGATGGCGAATTGCGCCGGCAACGCAAGCTCAAACGGATGATTGACCGACGATATCAGGACGAGTCGCCGGCTGCCCCGGCCACAGGCAATGGCCACCTCATCGGCGAGGAGTCCGTCGTTCATGCGTAAAGCGCCAAAACATCGCCTGCTCATTGTTGGAGACAGCATATCACTGGGAGTGGAAGAACTGCGCATTTCGGAAATTGTCGCCACGGTGCAAACCTGCTACGTAGATTTGCTGCGGGAACGACTACCGGCGACGGAAATTATTGTGGATGCCGACATTCATCGCACCACCACTGCCGCACTTTCGGTCATCGACGCTCTTTTAGCACAACACCAGCCGTGCCTGGTATTGCTGATGCTGGGCGGTAACGATGCGGATGTGGAGTGGAGACGCTTTATCATCAGTGAGGGCCGTATTGTACGTAACCGGCTGACCGTGGCCCAATGTGGGGCCAATCTGCAACTGCTGGCGAGCAAGGTCATCGCCGCCGGAGCATTTCCCATTCTCACCGATATGCCCAATCACGATCTGGCCCGGCGCGGACCTTATCTTTCCCAATTATCCGGGAAAGATGTTTCCGCGCTGATCGCCGGCAACGGCGGACAGCAGCGATCTGATATCGGCCTGTTGGCTTATCATGATGCGGCCGCGGAGGCGGCTAAAACCACTCACAGTGCCTTTGTTGCTTATGGAGCGGCGCTGCACCGCTTTCCGGCCGCGGAGGTCATCGGTACCGACGGTGTACATCCCAATTTCAAAGGTCATCAGATTATCGCCCATGAACTGCTGCCCAACCTTGAGGTGGCTTTGCAGCGTTGTGCCGAACACCATGTCTCCGCCGCCCAGACTCGCTGATGTATCAGGAATAATCATGAACCTGACCACCCCGGACACCGCCCCCAGCAGCCATCCGGAACCCTTGGAATATTTCAAGCTCCGTGAGCGCAATCTACAATCCTTGCGTATCTGGCTGGTGCATGACTGGCTTACCGGCATGCGCGGCGGGGAACGGGTGCTTTTACAACTGGTGCGGCTGTTCCCGCAGGCCAGAATTGCCACACTCTTTTATGTGTCCGGCCGCACGAATTGCGAAATTGAGAGCCGCATCGCCGCCGTCTCCTTTCTGCAGAACTTCCCCCGTATCGACCGCCATTACCGCAGTCTTTTGCCGCTAATGTTCTCCGCGATTCACAGTGTTGAATTAACGCCGTGCGATCTGGTCATCAGCACCAGTCATTGTGTGGCCAAAAATATCGGCGTGCCGCAGGGTGCCAGGCATCTGTGTCATTGCTTCACCCCCATGCGCTACATCTGGGACATGCAGGAAGATTACTTGGCAACCCAGCCCAATGAAAGCCTGAAAATAACCTTGGAAATGGCCAGTCCGTGGCTGCGTCAATTGGATCTGGCCGGCAACCAAGGGGTGGACCGCTTCGTCGGCACGTGCCGAAACGTCTGCCGCCGCATTGCGCGTTGTTACCACCGCCCTGCCTCGCCCATATACTCGCCGATTGATGACGACTTCTACGAACCTTCCGGCCGGCCACCGGGCGACTTTTACCTGGTCGTTTCCGCATTGGTGCCCTACAAACGCGTGGACCTGGCGGTACGGGCCTTCGCCGTCGACCGAAAACGCCGCCGTCTGATCATCATTGGAACCGGTCCGGAACTGTCAGCCTTACAGCGGCTGGCCCGGACATCCAGCGCCGGGCGGATCCAATTTTTACTATGGCAGGATGACGCCTCCGTCCGCTGGCATTACCAGCATTGCCAAGCCCTGATTTTTCCCGGTGAAGAAGATTTTGGCTTAACGCCGCTGGAAGTACAGGCCTGTGGACGCCCCGTTATAGCCTATGACCGTGGCGGAATTCTGGAAACCGCGATTCCCCTGTGCGCCGATGGTTCAAACAGGGATCAAGCCGGAGCGATTTTCTTTTCAAATCCAACCGCTGAAAGTCTAACCGACGCCATCGAACGATATGAAGCGATGCAAGAACAATTTAATTCTTCAGCCCTGCGGGCCAATGCGCAGCGCTTTAACATCGCCCAGTTCCGCCAGGAAATATGCCGCGTGTCCGGCGAACTGCTGGGCAACAAAGCCTGAGGCTTCAGGGGGTAGTCCCCGCAATCTGTCCCAAATTCATGCGAAACGAAAGTTGTTCAAGCTGCATCGCCAGGTCCACGCTTTGCACGTAAGTTTCCGGTGGCACCACCAGAGATACCGCCGCGAAATTCAGAATTCCGCGGACCTTCGCCGCCACGAGCATATCCGCTACCTGCTGGGCCGATTCCGGCGGAACAGCAATCATCGCCATTCTGATTTGCAGCGTTTCCACCGCATGGGCAATGGCCGATACGGGCTGAATTTCCAGTTCTCCGAAGCCCCGTCCATGCTTGGCTGTATCTGCATCAAACACCGCCGCCAGCCGAAAACCTTTGCGCAAAAATCCGCGATACGTCATCAGTGCCCGGCCCAGGTTACCGGCCCCCACCAAAAGCACATTCCAGGTCTTGTCCGTGCCGAGAATGCTGCGTAATTCCCGGATCATGTCCTCTACGCGATAGCCAACACCCGGATGTCCGAACTGTCCAAAATACGCCAGATCCTTGCGCACCTGCGCATCGCTATAACTCAGAGCCTGGCCCAGTTGTTTGCTGGAGATCGTCCGCTGCTGTAAAACATGAATGGCCTCCAAGTGCCGCAGGTAAATACTGAGTCGATGCACCGCCGAATTGGGAATTTCGTCATGACGCATAGCGATGTTCTCCGGCCCGGAGCCTGACTTACCGTTACCATCCACAGACGCAAGGCGGTGTGGCCGCATCAGCTTTCTGAATGTGGCGGATCGGCAGTATCCTGATCAGCCGGCGACAATTTCTCCTGATTCTGCGAAGTCTGGAAGTTGTCCCATTCCTCCAGACTCATGGTAACATCGCTGGCCTGGCTGCCCTTGTATGCACCCACAATGCCCATCGCCCGCATCTGGTCAATGAGCCGGCTGGCCCGCGAATAACCAATGGTCAGGCGCCGTTGCAGCAGGCTCACGGAACCGCGACGCGTTTCCAACACCACACGCACGGCTTCATCAAACATGGGGTCTTTTTCTTCATCCGTAAGATTGCTCGGCGCGCCCAATTGCATGAGTTCCGGATGGAATTCCGGCTGGGCTATCTGGGTGATGAAGTTGCACACGCGTTTGGTTTCCGCATCATCCACAAACGTGCCCTGGCCACGCATCAGACCGCCGCCGGTAGGCCGCAGCATCAGCAGATCGCCCTGCCCAAGCAGCAACTCGCCGCCGGATTGATCCAGCATAATGCGCGAATCCAGCCGCGAACGCACCTGAAAGCAAATCCGTCCCGGCATGTTGGACTTGATCAATCCTGTAACCACCTGCGCTTCCGGACGCTGCGTAGCCAGAATGAGGTGAATGCCCACCGCCCTGGCCTTCTGGGCAATACGTACAATATGCCCTTCCACTTCCTTGCTGGTCATCATCAGGTCAGCCAATTCATCAATGATGATTACAATGTATGGCATGTGGAAGGGAATACGGGATTCTTCCTCCGGCGTGCTGGGGTTGAACCGTTCCAGGATCTGTTCACGCGTGAGGCGGTTGAACTGCCGAATATGCCGCACGCCCGCTTCCGAAAGTGTTTCATATCGCTCGTCCATTTTTTGTGTCGCCCATTCGAGCACACTTTCCGCTTTGCTCATGTCGTCAATGATCGGCGACATCAGATGGGGAATCTGCCGGTAATCCTGCATTTCCACCATCTTTGGATCCACCATGATCATTTTCACATGATCGGGCCGCTGGGTCAGCAGGAATGTCATGATGATCGAATTAATGCACACCGATTTGCCCGAGCCGGTAGTGCCCGCGATGAGTATGTGCGGCATCGTCGTAAGGTCTTCAATCAAGGGGTTGCCCGAGGCATCTTTGCCCAGGCACATCGGCAAGGCCATGCGTTCAATGGTTTGAGAACCCAGTTGCATCAACTCCTTGAGTCGAACGCGTTCCTTGTCCAGATTCGGCACCTCGATGCCCATCGTGTTTTTACCGGGAATATTGTCAATAACCCGGACCGGAGGACTCATCAAAGCCCGGGCGATATCCTTCGCCAGGGCACCGACCTGCGAACTTTTAATGCCCGGGGCCAGTTCCAATTCATAAAGTGTTACCACTGGACCGGTATCGATGGCTACTACGCGGCCATCAATTCCAAAGCTGTCCAGACAACCCCGCAGCACTTCGGCTTTTTGTCGAACCAATTGTTCCTGGCCGTCGGTTTTAGAAGGCTCCGCCTCTTCCAGTAAATCCAGACCGGGCAATTGATAATTGCCCAAATCCTGCTTTTGCGGCGGTGCCGGTTTAAATGGCAAAGTGAGTTCCACCAATTTTGGTTTGGGTTTGCGGACTAAAATAGGCTGCGTTTCCGGTGGCGGCGTACCAGCCGCGACCTTCACCACTTCCGTTCGCACAGCATCCCCATTGGGTATCGGCGGCGGCGGCGCAACTTCCGCCGTCGCTGTCCCTCGACGGCTGCCGCCGGAATCGGGTTTTGACCATCTCGTGATCGCGTCGCGTTTATTCCATCGGGCTGCGACACCCCGGAAGATTCCCAGAATACCACCACCCATGGCTACTGCGGCATTTCCGGTGACACCTATAACCTGTTCAGCCGGAACCTTTTTCCAGCCGCGTCGAAAGGCCCCCGGTATGGCCAGAACCATTTCATCCGCCGCCAGCAATGCTCCCACCAGAAGCGCCAAAATCAGAATAATCATCGAACCAATGAGATGGAACCATCCCCGCAACAGATGCCCCAGGGCTACACCAAGCAAACCACCTGGACTTACCGATAAGGCGGCCCCAAGATGGGTCAAGTACGCCAGTGCGCTGATCGCCGCCAGCAGTACCGCAGATCCAATCAATCGAAAGGTTATTTGCGTAACGCCGCGTCCCAGGGTCCACACCAGCAAAATGGCCCCAATGGCCACGGGCAGCACAATGGCACCTGGCCCGAGATTATTAAAGATTAAAAAAGCCAGTTTGGCCCCTACGGGCCCACACCAATTACGCACCGGAACCCGGTTTGAGACATATGCCGTAGCGCTGGCCAGATTCGTACGATCGGAAATATGAAAGCTCAAGAGCGCAAGCACAACAAAAAACCATGCCGCCCAACCAGCACCAACCAACCCTACCCGCAATGTACTAATGGATTTTTTGGATTTGCCTGCCATGTTAATCCTTAACAATCCGTGTTCTATGGCACTCCACCTATCCTTAGGCGGGGTATATACATATTGTATCGCCCGGTTGTCCCTGTGGAAAGCAACTTTTTTCATATACTCGGTGCGGAAAGCAGAGAAATCCACGAAGGCATGGTCTGCCTGTCAACCTTGGATACATGCAGGGCAGTGGTTGCGGGATAAGCTGCTGATGCCACACAATCCACCGCTCAAAGCCATACCAGCATCTCCTGCAACAAGCAGGCTGGCCGAGGGCGACATGCGAGTGCGACTGGTGGTTGAAGTTTGGTTGGCCTGTCTGGTAGCGGTATTGCTTGCTGCCTCCTGCGGCTGTTGACGTACCGGCAGATGATTATTTCCTTTGGCATTGAGCGGCGGCGGAAGATTCGCGGGCAAAGAAGGCATGGGCGAATGGGCGGGCTATGGCTCCCGAGCCGGTACAAAAGCTGTAACAAACTGCTAAGGCCGGCTCCGTCGGTATTTGATCGCCGCGTGTGAAACGCCCGGTATTGATCCAGTTCAGAATAAATTGCCGAGCCATATCCGCCTTAAAATTCTTGACTGCCCTCATCGGTGACTCCCTCAAAAAAATCGCCAACATCGATATATTATACTTGGACCAATCTTCATGCAGCTCGCACCCCAGCCACGAATGGCCGTGAATGGGGCTATGCGAACGCCGTGTAACACTCACGCGATTATCCGGCGGTGGGAAGCACACGATCGGACGGTTCAACCATGGTTGCTGGATCCAGCAACTCCGATAACTTCGCAGCGGTAAGATTGGTTTTTTCGGCGGCAACTTCGCGGATGGTCTTCCCCGTTTTAGCCGCTTGTTTGGCGATGTCTGCAGCTTTCTCATAACCAATCACCGGAGCCAGCGCCGTAGCCAGCATCAAGCCCGCCTCCACCAATTGTGGCCCACGCACCGTTGCCGTTATGCCGTCCACACATTGCACGGCCAAATTTTCAGCGGACCGCCCCAGCAACGTAATGGAATCCAACAAGGCCAGCGTCACCACAGGAATGGTCACAATCAATTCAAAGTTACCTGCCGACGTCGCAGCCGTCACGGTTGCATCATTGCCGATCACGCGCTGACAAACCATTAAAGCACTTTCGGCAATGACCGGATTCACCTTGCCAGGCATGATGGAACTGCCCGGCTGCACCGCGGGTATTTCAATTTCGCCCAAGCCCGCACGAGGACCACAACTCATCCAGCGGATGTCGTTGCAAATTTTAGTCAGGCTAACCGCCACCGTTTTCAGGACACCGGAGGCAAAGCAGGCGGCATCCAGCGTAGCCTGAGCTTGAAAATGATTGGTTGTCTCCCTGATGTCCAGGCTCAGCCATTGCGAAAGCAGCCGGCACACATGCGGTGCGAATTGCGGATGGGCATTAATGCCCGTGCCCACAGCGGTACCTCCCAGAGCCACCTCCGAAAGATCCGCGGCTGCCGCTTTGATGCGCTCGGCCGAACGCTGCATTTGCCCGGCATAGCCCAGAAATTCCTGGCCCATGCGAATCGGTGTGGCATCTTGTAAATGCGTACGACCTGTTTTTATGACGGCCCAGGTCTCCCGGCTCTTTTTTTCCAAAGACGCCTGCAACCGCCCAATACCGGGCAACAGCGTCTGGTGAATTTCCATCAAGGCCGCTACGTGTAACGATGTGGGAATGGTATCGTTGCTGGATTGACCCATGTTGACATGGTCGTTGGGATGAACAGGAGCTTTTTCGCCGCGTTTGCCGCCGAGAATTTCGTTGGCCCGGCTGGCAATCACCTCATTGAGATTCATATTGGTGCTGGTACCGGAACCGGTTTGATAAACATCCACGGGAAATTGATCCGCAAACTTGCCGGTTACAATTTCATCTACCGCCTGACAAATCGCCCCGGTGCGTTGAGCATCCAACAAGGCCAGTTCATGGTTGGTCAGGGCGGCGGCCTTTTTAATCAACGCATGGGCCTTGATAAATGATTTCGGCATCGGTTGGCCGGAAATGGGAAAATTATGCATTGCCCGCAGCGATTGCACCCCAAAGTAAGCTTCCGCGGGAACCTCTAGCGATCCAAGAGAATCTTTTTCAACGCGAACTGCCATTGTCGAAGTATCTTCCGCCATTTTTCATTTCTCCATCGCAATACCACAATCCTCCTGCTCCGACGCTTCACCAAAGTGTAATGGGAACCATCGGAAAATGCCAGAAATCATCCCCACCTGCACACCTTGAACCACCGGCGATTTACAATCGCCATGCCCTTGCCTATCATAAGCAAGTTGAAGTGTGCGTTGGGCTTTAACTATGGCCAATACTGATATTCTGGAGTATCCCACGACAACGTCCCTCCACCTGGTGGCGGATTGGATGGAGTTGGGCAAAGTGCGCCTCACCGCCATGGTGGTCATTACCACAGGCGTCGGATTTATCCTTGGGTCAGCAGGCCATATAGTCTGGCTGACGCTCTTGTATACAGTCGTGGGCACATGGATGTTGGCGGCAGGTGCAGCGGCAATCAACGAAATTCTGGAAATAAATCCCGATTCACGCATGAACCGCACCAAAAACCGCCCCCTGCCAGCACATCGCATGTCGCTGGTATCGGCATGGCTCTTTGCCGGCGTTGCTGTAATAACAGGAGCCACCATACTGCTGGTACTGGTCAACCCGTTCACGTCGATGCTGGGCCTGCTGAACCTTGGAATTTATGCATTCGTTTACACTCCACTAAAGCGCCGCACCTCGCTTAACACCCTCGTGGGTGCGGTATGCGGCGGCATTCCACCCATCATGGGGTTTACCGCGGCCACAGGCCGGATTACAGCGCCGGCACTTCTGCTGGGCACATTGCTGTTCGTGTGGCAGATACCACATTTTCTTTCACTGGCATGGATGTATCGTGAAGAGTATCGGCGGGCAGGTTTCAAAATGCTGCCCCTGGTGGAAAATGGCGGCCCCTTGACCTGCCGCATGATCTTGTCATACAGCCTGGCTCTTATTCCCTTAACAATGACAGTAGCATTGTTGGGTATCGCCGGCGGATGGTATATACCGGTGGCTCCGCTGGCAGGCATGGTGATGGTTTACCTGGCAATACAAATGATGCGCAATCCCAACCGCGAGACAGCTCGACGGGTTTTTCTCGCCAGCGTTACTTACCTGCCCCTTATTTTGGTGGTGATGGTCGCCCAAAGCGTCCCTCATCCGAACCACTGGAATTCCAGCGCACAGGCCCAGGTAACCGGGACAAAGCCGCTGGCAATCGACCATGGGGTGGCACGGCCGCATCTGACTTCGCGGTAGTTATCTACCAGGCCTGCCGGCCCGTCGTCATAACGCCGGCCATGGCCGCATCCGTTCGAGACGCACCATGAAACTTGCCTCGCGTTTTTTTTCTCACGGTTGGTGGCTTATCACGCTGTTGGGAATCTTTACCATCGCGGTGTTCATCAAAAATCTGGTGATTCCCCTATGGCACAACCCCTTCTACACCATTGCAGGCGATGGCAAGCACGTGGCTTCCTACGGGTTCAACCTTGTGCCATGCCTGGTTCCACGCCGGCAGATATTGGCTGGAGGTAACGTCAAAAATGGATTGTCGGCACTCAACAGGCCACGCACTCTTTCCGTGCGCCAGGTGCAGTCGCTGAACAATGCCATGCGCGACAGCGGCGGCTTTATCGCCGCGCCCAACCGTGTCATTGGTGTCGTGATTCATGGCCATGCCCGAGCCTATCCCATTGCCATGCTCAACTGGCATGACATCGTCAACGATCGGCTGGGAACTGTGCCCATTGCCGTCACCTACGACGGCTTTTGCAACTCCGCCATCGTGTATCGGCGACAAGTGGATGGACGGACACTGCGCTTTGGCTATAGCGGCCTGGTGTATCAATCCAATGTCCTGTTATACGACCACCAGCCCCAGCGCCGGCAGGAAAGCCTGTGGAGCCAGATACAGGGACGGGCCATTGCCGGCCCTGCAGCGCAACGGCCTGCGATCTTACAAGTAATGCCTTGCCAACTGGTAACGTGGGGATTTTGGTGCTACGAACACCCACGCACGCGCATGATTGCCGGGGTGCGTTCTTTGTATCCCGCCTACCGCAAAAATCCGTACGGAGCCTATGCCTTTCAGCAGCATAATTTGCGTTATCCGGTACAGCCCCTGTGGCAGCAGCCTGATTTTTCACCAAAAACACAATTGATTGTTGTGCGCGTGAATCACCGGTGGCATCCGGTTTTTTTTCCGGATTTGTTTCGCCGCGTCAATGCTTTCGGTATCGCCGAAATGACCATCAGCGGCCATGCTTGTGTATTTCATTGCCAGCATTTGCCGGGTTCGCAAACGGTGTGTCTGCTGGCTCCAGCCAATCAAGCCAATGCTTATGGCTTCGTCTTTGCCTGGTATGCCCAACATCCCGGGGAATTTCCAGTTAGCCGCCCGGCCACCACCATGGCGAATCCTGCGGTAAAGTGAAAGTCTTCCCCATATATGCACGAAGCCCAACCACCCGATGGCCAGCTATAATGCCACGGTTGGTCCGCAATGTTTTAAGTTTTCGGACCGATGATGCCGATGGCAGAAATGGCGCAGGTCCGTATTCGTGCCGCGGACCAGCATGGTTGTGGCGTAATGAACCGGCCGGTTAATATTTGAAATCGGAACAGAAGGATGAAAAATTTAAACGGTGCTGATGCTGCAGTCGATTCGCGATCCACCCCACGGGCTGATCGCAAGTACTTCACAATAGCCCAGGCCATGCGGGCGTTGCCACTGGTGCGGCGCATCGCCCGCGATATTCAGGCCGTTGAAATGCAACGCCGTGAATTGATTCAGTGGGCCGGCACCAACCTGACCGAAAAGAAGGCGGAACTCGACGAAGTGGAGCTGGGCCGCAAATTTGAAGCCCTTTCCCGGGATATGGTCCGGCTGATTGCGGAACTTTCCACGATCGGGGTGGAACTTAAAGACCCCGCCCGCGGCCTGCTGGATTTTCCCGCGATTTTCGAGGGCAGAGAAATACTCCTCTGCTGGCAGGTGGGTGAAACAAATTTAAACTCCTGGCACGAAGTTGATACCGGCTTTGCCGGCCGCCGCTCCATCAACGAATTAAACCGATCCCCGGAAACCGTGGGCTGATTTTACCGGCATACCCTCAGCCTGCTCACGGCGAACCGACCTGCTCGATAAATCGCAGCGGTGCCAGTCGCCATTGGCCGGCGTAATCCACACCAATACGTGGCGTGATCCTGATGCGCGGATGATGGCGAAAATTCTTAAGAACGTATAAATCACCACCCGTAACATCCAGGCCGCGATCCATCAAGGTAACACCAAACGCCCGGGCCAGCTTACCTGGCCCGCCCAAGTCCGCATCCCATCCATCCAGCGGCAGCGCCGCACGCAGCAGCACCGCCTGGGGATTGCCCGCCGGGGCAGTCACGATATTGAGCATATAATACATGCCATAAATGAAATAAACGTAGGCATATCCCGGCGGACCGAACATGACCTGTGTACGGGCGGTTCGCCCTTTGGATGCGTGACAGGCTAAATCGTGGGCACCTACGTATGCCTCGGTCTCGATAATCCGGGCCTGACGCAGCACCCCCGCCACCAAGCGAACCAGAACAGCCCCCACCAAATCGGGTGCAACCAGTTCTGCACCGCGGTTAAAAAATCGGCGGTTTAATTTCCGCAGGTTTCTCGGTACAACTTGCCGTGCCACCATCTCCGACCACCCTAGCGTCAACACTGCTTTGTACCTAGGCCGCTTCGGACGCAACCGCGGGGGCAGGTTCCGGCGCTTCCCGCAAACCTTTGCCATCAAAGCGCACCGCCACCCGTTTGCTCACCCCCTGTTCCTGCATCGTTACACCGTACAGCAGGCTGGCGATATTCATCATCGCCTTGTTGTGGGTGATGACAATAAATTGGCTGGTGGTCATAAACTCGCTGACAATCGCAGCAAAACGACCGGTGTTGGCCTCATCCAGGGCCGCATCCACTTCGTCTAAAATGCAAAATGGTGACGGCTTACTTTTGAAAATCGCCATAATCACCGCCACCGCCGCCAGGGTTTTCTCCCCGCCGGAAAGCAAACTGATGGATTGCTGTTCCTTCCCCGGAGGTTTGGCCAGAATGTCAATGCCGGATTCCAGCACATCCTCCGGATTTTCCAGCACAATATCTGCACGCCCCCCACCAAAAAGCCGGCGGAACATTTCCTGAAATTCCACACGCACCTTTTCAAAGGTATCGATGAACTTCTGGCGGGAATCTTCATTGATCCGCGTGATTAATTCTTCCAACTGCCGTTTGGCATCCTGAATATCCGCAATTTGGCCGGACAGAAATTTCTGGCGTTCCTCCAGTTTATCCTGCTCGTCAATCGCATCAATATTCACGTTGCCCAGTCGAGCCATGCGTCCCTTGAGATCGTTAATTTCCGCAGCCACCGCATCCCAGTCCATCTCCACAGCCTGGTAGGTGGCGTGGGCTTCGACCAGATTTAACTGCAATTCTTCTGCCGTACGTTCCACCAATGTTTCCAGACGAACGCTCACTTCATTTTCCGACAGCGAAAGAGAGTGTTCCCGCTGTTGCGCCTGGTCGTGCTGCGATTCTAATCCGCCAAGTTCTACCGCGGCTTTTTGGAATTGATCGCGCAGCCCGGCCAGATGCCCGGTCTGCTCTTCCACCAGCTTGGCTGCAGCACCCCGGCGAAGTTCCAGTTCTTCCACCTGCCGCGCACATTCATCCGCGCTCTTTTTCGCCGCTGCCACACGAGATTCCACCTGGGCAATCTCCCGGTTCACCTGCGAAAGCTCGGCATCGGAGTGCCGAACAGCCGTTTCCGCCGCGGTCAACTCCCGGGCCCGCGCAGTGCGCTGTTCCTGGGACTGCCCCATGGCCACTCGCAGCTTCGTAACATTTTCACCAAGTTCCGCCGATTCATGCTGACGTAAAATAAGTTGTTGCTGCATGTCGCGCACGGCGATTTCAGCCTGCTGCGAAGCGGCTTCTTTTTCAGCGGCTTGCACGCGATAGGTCTCCTGCCGCTGCACGCACTCGCTGATTTCATGCGACAGACCTTCCAATTCACCGGTCAGCATAGGCAGGTCACCGCGCAACTTCTGAACCTGCTGTTCCGCCTGCTGACTACGTGCCTGCACCTGTGCCAACCGGCTTTCCACGGTAAACAACCGGTCACGAATCTGCTGCTGATTTTCATTGAGTTGACGGGTTTGCTGATCGCACTGGGCCGCTTCCGCAGACAGTTCCGATATCCGCGATTCCACCGCAACCATATCCTGTTCCAGCCGGGCCAGTTCACTGCGCCGGCTGATGGTGCCGGCTCGCCGGGACATATCTCCCAGTTGTACCGTCCCGTCCGGGTTGACAACTTCCGCCGACCGGGTTACATACCGCAGCCCGCGCGGCCCCTGCCGCAGCAGCGTCAACGCCTGCTCCAGGTAGTCAACCACCAGCGTGCCACCCAGCACATGCAGGACCAGCGGGGCCATCGCCGGATCGTAAGTCACCAGATCCGAAACACGTATCACACCCGCACCCAGCGTGGATGGAGAAAAATCTTCCACGTACGGTGAAATGTTATCCAATGCCAGCGCGGTAACCCGGCCCGGCAGCGATTGAAACTGCTGCTGCGCCGCCAGCAACGCCGCGGTATTTTCCAGCACCAGGGCATTTTGCATATCGCCCAACACCGCTTCCACAATAGCCGCGTGTTCCATACTGGTGCTGATATATTCCCCGGCGATTCCCTTGACGCCGACAAACCCCGTTCCCGCATCACGCGCCTTAAGCACATCCTGCACGGGTTTGGCCACGCCCTCTCGTCGAGCCTGCAGGTCCATCAACACCGATTGGCGACTTTTCAGCCCACCACGTATTTCCCGCTGCTTCGACAACTCTTCCAGAACCGCCGCATGTTTGCGGCTGTTGGCCGCAATGGTGGACCGCAGGGCTTCACCCTGGCCGCGCAAATCCTCTGCTTGCGAACCCATATCCTGTCTTTCGGCCTGAAAACCCGCGAGTTGCTGCTCCATCGCGGCAATCTGCTGGTCCATCTGGCTGCGCGCCGCCTGCAGCCGATCCACCTGCTTATCCAGATTTTCTTTCCGTGCTCCAGCCGCACTGCATTCGCTGTTCATCCGGGCCGCAACCCGCATCATATCCATCGCCGCACTTTTGGCTTCATCAATGGCGCGATGCAATGATGCGGCATCTCCGGCGGCCTTGGCCTGCCGGGCTACAGCCTCCAGCACGGCCTGTTCATGCGCTTTCACATGGGAGTCAATTTCCGCCAAAGCCTCCCGGTGCTTTTCCACTTGCCCGCCAAGCTCAGTTTTGCGCTGCTCAAGCTCCACCAGCCTGCGTCGGTACAAATCCAGTTGCTCGGAAAGCTGCGTAATCTGCTGCTGAGCAAATTGCCCCTGCTGCACAGCGCTTTGCCGCTGATTTTCCAGCACCATCAGTTCGCGCTCGGCTTTCCTGGCCGCTTCGGTCAAAGCATCCATTTCAATCTGCAAATCCTGCCGCTGACTGCGCATCTGATCGCATTGGCGGGCCAGCCCCGCCAGGTTATCAACGAGTTCTTCCCGCTGACGGCGAAAGTCCGTGAGCCGGCGATGCAATTGATCATATTCCTGCAGAGAATGGGCCTTGCGCAGTTCATTGAGCCGGGCGAAATACTCCTGATAATTTCTGGCCCGACCCGCCTGCACCTTTACACTGCGCAGTTGGCGTTGTACTTCATCCAGCACCAGTTGCACCTGGGCCAGATTTTGATCGGTCCGTTCCAGCTTGCGCAGCGTTTCTTTCTTACGCACCTTAAAGCGGGAAATGCCCGCGGCTTCCTCAAAAACTTCCCGCCGATCCACACTGTTGGCATCCAGCAGGGCGTAAATTTGCCCCTGCTCAATAATTGAATACGCTTCCACCCCCACCCCGGTATCTAAAAACATCTCCCGTATATCCTTGAGCCGCGACATCTCATTATTCACCAGATATTCCGACGTACCATCGCGGTATAGCCGCCGGGTTATTTTGACCTGCGGAGCCTGAACCGGCAGCCGGCCGTCTTCATTGGTGAAAGTAAGAGAAACTTCAGCCATGCCGGTCGGTTTGCGACTGCCCGAACCACAGAAAATAACATCCAGCATCGCATCGCCGCGCAGCGACTTAGCCGACATTTCACCCAGCACCCACTTCACCGCATCGACTACATTGGACTTTCCCGAGCCATTCGGCCCGACAATGCCCGTAATACCATCGTCGAACTTAAACTCGGTGGTGTCCGCAAAAGATTTGAAACCAGCAAGTTCCAGAGTAGCTAACTTCATCGACAAACCTCCGTGCAATCGCCCGTACCCGCACCCGGAAAAATCCGCATGCCAAGACGGAATGGATCACCATCCATAGCGTTCACGCATACTTTACCATACTCTATATAGTCCATGCAAACTATTCCTGGTCTTCACGCAGCTTGGCCAGTACGGCGTAATCTTCCAGCGTGCTGGTATCGCCAATGGCTTCTCGGCCGGCGGCGATATCACGCAGCAGCCGCCGCATGATCTTGCCGGAACGGGTTTTCGGCAGGGCTTCGGTAAAACGTATTTCATCCGGACGGGCAATTGATCCAATTTCCCTGGCCACCCACCCTTGCAATTCCTTTTTCAGGTTTTCACTGGGCTGCTGACCTGATTTGAGCGTTACAAAAGCCGCCAAGGCCTGCCCCTTCAAGTCATCCGGCCGGCCCACCACCGCAGCTTCGGCCACTTTTTCATGGGCTACCAAAGCGCTTTCCACTTCCATTGTACCCAGGCGGTGCCCTGCCACATTCACCACATCATCTACGCGCCCCATGCACCAGAAATAACCGTCTTCATCGCGGCGGGCACCATCCCCGGTAAAATAAAATCCCGGTATGTCGCTCCAATACTGCTTCTTAAAACGTTCATCATCCCCGTAGACCGTCCGCAACATGCTGGGCCACGGCTGGCGAATCACCAGATAGCCTCCGGTGTTAGCAGGAACCGGCTGACCCTGCCGATCCACCACAGCTAAATCCACACCAAAAAACGGAATTGCACAACTGCCGGGTTTGGTCGCGGTAATGCCAGGCATCGGCGAACACATGATGGAACCGGTTTCCGTCTGCCACCACGTATCCACAATGGGACATCTTCCCTCTCCAATCACCTGGTGATACCACATCCACGCTTCGGGGTTAATAGGTTCTCCTACCGAACCCAGCAGACGCAGGCTGCTCATGTCATGCCGTCGCGGATATTCATCACCCCACTTGATAAACGCCCGGATGGCCGTGGGCGCGGTGTAAAACACGCTGACACGGTATTTTTCAATGATCGCCCAGAAACGGTCCATATCCGGGTGATTGGGGGCACCTTCGTACATCACCACCGTAGCGCCGCAGGCCAGCGGTCCATACACCATGTAACTGTGACCCGTTACCCACCCAATATCCGCGGTGCACCAATACACATCGTTTTCTTTCAGATCAAAAATATAATGACACGTCAGGTAGGCCCCCAGCAGAAAGCCCGCAGTGGTGTGCACCACCCCTTTGGGTTTACCCGTGGTGCCGCTGGTGTACAAAATAAACAGCAGATGTTCGCTATCCAGTGGCACAGCCGCACATTCGCTGGAAAGTCCCGGGGCCGCCATTAAATCGTGATACCACACATCACGCCCCGGCGTCATGACAATGTCCTGGCCGGTGCGTTTGACCACAATACATTTTTGAATGGTCGGCGTTTTGACCAGGGCCACATCCACATTTTTCTTCAGTTCAACAATCTTGCCGCGCCGCCAACCGCCATCGGCTGTAATCACAACCAAGGCTTTAGCATCATTGATGCGGTCGGCCAACGATTCGCCCGCAAACCCGCCAAACACCACCGTATGCACCGCACCAATACGGGCGCAAGCCAGCATGGCGATGGCCGCTTCCGGAATCATGGGCATGTAAATCGCCACACGATCACCGGCCTTAACCCCCTGGCCCTTTAATACATTGGCAAACCGGCATACCTCGCGGTGCAGTTCCGTATACGTAATTCTACGCGAATCCCCTGGTTCCCCCTCCCACAACAAAGCTGGCTTTTCACCATGGCCCGCAGCAATATGCCGGTCCAAACAATTGTGCGCAATATTGAGCTTGCCGCCGACAAACCACTTTGCAAATGGCGCATGGGACCAATCCAAGACCTGCGTCCACGGCTTAAACCAGTCCAGCTTGCCGGCCATGTCGGCCCAAAACGTCTCTGGATGATCGATGGATTGACGGTAGAGGCGGCCGTATTCTGCGGGCTCCTTCAAATTCGCCTGCTGCACAAATTCCGGTGGCGGTAAAAAAGAACGTTTTTCCTGCAGTGCAGACTCGATACCCGCTTGAACCGCCATAATGGCCTCCTAAAAAAAACTCAACATCCGGCCGCGACTCCACCTTCTGGAGTCGCATCACACCGCCTGCAAAAAATCAGTATACCAAGGACCAAAAAGATCGCAAAAAATACCGTGATCACACCCTTGACCCCTGACCTACAGGCATCCAAAGTTAATGGGCAGGACTCTGCGTTCGCCTGTATTACTGCAATTCATGCCGAGTACAGCCGGTAATTTATTTGGCCGGTTGCCGGGGGTTTGGTATAATTGCCCCACCAAAACCCAGCACCGTACAAACCATTTCCGCAATCATCCGCTCTTCATCTGTGGCCATCACCCGCACACAAACCGGGCTGCCAGAAACGGAAATAACTGCGGCCCCATTCTGATTGCTTACCGGCTCCAGCCGAATACCCAGAAATTCCAGACCCGCACAAATCTGGGTTCGAATTTCCGGCGAATGTTCTCCAATGCCCCCTGCAAAGACCAGCGTCTCCAACCCGCCCAAGGCCGCCGCAAAAGAACCAATCCACTTTTTTATCTGATAACAAAAAACATCCACAGCTTCCGCCGCCCGCACATCAGCAGCCCGGGCCTGCAGTAAATCGCGTATATCAGAACTCCTTTCCGACATACCCAGCAAGCCGGACTTGAAGTTCACCATTTCGTTAAAACTTCCAGCAGTCATCCGCTGCGTGCGAAATAAATACCATATCAACCCCGGATCCAGATCGCCGCAGCGCGTGCCCATAGGCACGCCAGCGGTGGGCGTAAAGCTCATGCTGGTATCCATGGGTTTTCCACCCTGTACCGCCGCCAGGCTCACCCCACTGCCTAAGTGCGCCAAAATCACCCGCCCCTGCGCCGCATCCTGCCCCGCTGCGCGAGAGAGTTCTCGCATTAAATAGGCGTAGGATATGCCGTGGAAGCCATATCGGCGTACACCCAAAGCCTCATAACGCCGCGGTATCGGCAACAGCCTGGCCACCTGCGGCAGATCATGATGAAAGGCCGTGTCAAAACAGGCCACTTGCGGCAAATGGACAAACCGATGATGAAAGGCTTGCGTTAGCTCAATTTCCTCCGGCAAATGTTCCGGATCAAACGGGCTTAATTCAACCAGTTCTTTTATCAGGCTGTCGGTAATACGCTGGGGCTGCGCATATTTCGGTCCACCATGCACCACACGATGCCCTACCCCGGCCAGTTGGCCGCCTTTCATCCGCACCTGCAGATAGTCCATCAGTTCTTTCACCGCAATGCTGTGATCAGCGGCCGCCAGATCGCGAGAAAAGTTATCCCCTGCCGCCAGCCCTTTCACCGTCAGAACCCCTGCGGCCTTCCCGATTCCGTTAACGCTGCCTCTAAAAACGGCCTTCAGTTCCGGCCCCGCCTCAAAAAGGGCGAATTTGATGCTCGATGAACCCCCATTCACCGCCAGCACGCATGGAGAATCGCCTGCCATATTAAGCCACTCCATCTTGCCTTGTTAATTCTCTTGAATACCGCTTGTCGACCGGCCACTCAACCGGCCCGATCATCATCACAACCGGTTGTCGCAGGCACATTAAACGCTCATAGCATACGCCCAGCCATTCGGATAACAAGCACCGCTCTGCCGCTTTCTTTGTGGTAGAAATCGTCAATCTCTCCGCGTCCTTCTGCGGCAACGAAGATGAGACTGCAGCTACGCCGCTAGACGGGAGTCGGGAATTTGACGATTCAACACGAAGCGGCTGTGTTGTTTGTCAAGCGTTTTTGACGACATCGAGTTGGTTCCATGGAATGTCCTCGCGAATCATAGCGTTAAGAATAGACAGCAGTTTTCGCATACAAGCGACGATGACGACTTTGGGTGCCTTACCGGCGTTCTCCAATCGTGCGGCGAAAGCCTTGATAACGGGGTTATAACGGATGGCAGCAATGGTAGCCATATACAAAACGTGTCGGACCGAGGCACGTCCCCCGCGGATGGAACGTTTGCCCTTAAACCGTCCGCTGTCGCGATTGAAAGGTGCTACGCCGACCAAAGCGCTGATCTCCCGACGACCGGTGTCGCCCAATTCAAGCAACTCCGCCAAAAGCGTGGCCCCCAGTACGGGACCAACCCCCGGGACGCTCTGGAGGATTTGGTTATGATGGCTCATATCGTCATCTGACGCGATGAGCTGTGCAATTTGATCATCCAAGCTGGCAATTTGTTTATCGAGGGTTTTAAGCACCGCGTGGATGGCCTTTCGGGCCGCAGTATGAACGGTGCTCTGGCCACAGTTGGATTGTTCAGTACGAACTTGCAGCAATTGCCGACGGCAAGTCACCAAGGCATCCAATTCACCCTGAATTTTAGAGCGTTTCACGGCCAGTCGCGGGGCCGTCTTACGTGCAAACTCCATGAGTACACGTGCATCCACGGCGTCCGTTTTGGCCAGGATGCCCAAGGCTTTGGCGAAGTGCCGGACTTGTCCTGGGTTGACCAAGGCAACCGGGAGGCTGGCATTGAGCAGCGCATCAATCAAGGGACGTTCGAGTCCCCCCGTGGCTTCGACCACGATGGTGCCCAGGGCGAGATTTTTGAAGGCCTCGATGATGCGACGGATTCCGGTGGAATCGTTGGGATAGCTCCAATGGTCGGCATGATCTGATCGTGCCAAATCCAACTGTTTTTTGGAGACATCAATACCAACGAAGACGGCGGAGGGATCGGAGGGGATAGAAGCAGTAGTCACGTGTACCCTTTCTTGCAAATGCGAGCGTCCCAAGCGAGGCAGGAGCTCAATCGGCTGTTCGGGCGAAACGACACGAGACCGACTTGGACCAAGCTTCGTGACGGCCGTGGAAGGCCAAGGAACGATCGGTCGTGGGCCGGTCGTCGCGTCGTCGTGACTCCTCGCTGCGCTCGTCGTCCCGCCGACGCGACGATGAGCATTAGACTTTATAGAACGTTTCTTGTCCATTATTTTCAACATACAAGAAATGAAGGCAGGAATGAGCAAACGGTTGGGGAAGATTATCAAGATTATCAAGGTTATCAAGATTTTCATACATTTTAAGGCTCCGATGGGACGGTGTTTGGGCGCAGTGCAGGCGCGGGGGTCGAATTCGTTTTTCAGGCAGAGTGCAGGCCTGTGCCTTGATGGGGCCAATAACGGTGCACGTATTTACTTGTCAATGACCGCTGGCATCTTTAGGGATGTCCGGATGCCTGCGGTCGGGCGGAACGGGCTGGCCTGCACAAGGCAGGCGAGCCTTCAGGGCTGCGACAAGCTAACTTCACACTTTCTAGTTCGTTCTTTTGGCGGCTGGGCATTACTTTTTGCTCCTTATAAATCCGCGGGCGGGGTATGCGCGTCGCTTACGCCTTGCCGGCGGTTAAAACTCCTGGGCCGCAAAATATGAATTTATTTTGCGAGGCCCGTTATTTGGGAGTTCCGCTAGGAGATAGTAGGCGGGGTATGGGGAGGGATAACGGGGGCGCGGGCGGCGGCCCGCGAGACGGGAGATTTTTATTTACCACAGGTGGCATCCCGATGGCTTTTTCCCTAACGCATTGGGATTTCGGCATCCGTGCCTCAACAGGGCGCGGGCGGCGGCTCCGCGGCGGGAGTCGGGACGGGGATAAAACACGAAGCGACAAAAACACGAAGAAAATTGATGTGCACAGGGGCGCTTTGCGAGAGAGTAGAAAGTCGAGAGTAGATCAGTAGAGCTCAAGGCTGGGACTGGAATGGGTTGGCCTGCGGGCCGCTCTCGATAACGAAGCATCCGTCGGGGATATCGGGATAAGCTCCGTGCGCGCCGCGGGCCTTTTCTATTTTCCACCACGGATGACACGGATCGCGGGATATTCGGTTGTCAAAGAGCGCTGCGCGGTATTGTGGTGCGCGCGGGGTTCGCTCGTACACGTGTAATAGGACCCG
>JAJYDW010000044.1 GCA_021790385.1 Planctomycetota bacterium | reverse complement strand
TCCAGATGCTTCAGCCGCATCCGCTGGTTGCGATCACATATAAGCGCCGATGATGCATAATTTGCCATGAACAAAGCATACCATGCCAGCATCTATATGTCAAGTCATTTACGAGACACTACACTAGAATGTCACAGGTAACGGACACGCATTTAGCCCGGGAAATATCTGATTCGCTGAATGAAGCGAAATTCAGCGGCTTTCATTTACGCGCGATTATCACGGCCGGAATGGGCTTTTTCACCTCGGCGTATGACTTGACGGTAATCGGCACAGCAACGGTTTTGATTTCCGGTATCTGGCATGTAACCCCGTTTCAGTTGGGGTTGGTGAACTCGGTATCGCTCTTTGCGACATTTTTGGGTGCGTTTTT
Organism: Planctomycetota bacterium; assembly: GCA_021790385.1. Lineage (GTDB taxonomy): Bacteria > Planctomycetota > Phycisphaerae > WQYP01 > WQYP01 > JABEVA01. Next base: position 31,868 of record JAJYDW010000044.1, on the reverse strand, counting down.
CTTTGGACGGCTGGCGGATGTGGTGGGGCGCAAAAGAATTTACGGCGTAGAAGCGGGACTGATGGCGATTGGTGCCATTATGAGCGCACTAAGCCAGAACATTGTGTGGCTGATCGCAGCCCGGACGATTATGGGCTTCGGTATCGGCGGCGATTATCCACTTTCCGCCGTTATTATGAGCGAATATGCCAATACCAAAGATCGTGGGAAAATGGTGGGCATGGTGTTTTCCTGCCAGGCCTTGGGCTTTCTGGTAGGCCCAGTTATTGCAATCCTGCTTTTGGGTGCGGGTGTGAACCACGATACGACCTGGCGCATTTTGCTGGGGCTTGGGGCTATACCGGCCGGTGCGGTGATTTTACTGCGGCGCACACTTCCGGAATCGCCGCGTTGGAATGCCAAGGTGAAAGGGGACGCCGCCACGGCCGCGAAAGAACTGGCCCGCTACAGCAATGGTGTGGCCATGGCCCGCGCTTCGGATCGCCGGGTTAATGAAAAGCTTTTCTTCAAATACTTTGTTACCCTGATTGGCACCGCAGGTGCCTGGGCACTGCTGGATTACGCGTTTTACGGCAATACCGTGTCCATGCCGCTGATCATGAAAACGATTGCTCCACATGCAGGATTACTGGCCAACCTTTCGTGGGGTGCCATCATCTTTGCGTGTTTCGCCGTGCCGGGTTATGTCTGTGCCTTTATGTTTTCCGATAAAATCGGTCGTCGGGCATTGCAAATAATTGGTTTTGCAGTCATGGCGGTGTGCTTTGCTCTGATAGGCCTTATTCCCGGTCTTACATCGGATATTCTGCCGTTTTTAGTGTTGTTCGGAATCAGCTTTTTCTTTATCGAATTTGGGCCGAATGTGACTACATTTATTCTTGCGGCAGAGTTGTTTCCGGTCAACCGGCGAACGACCGGTCATGGAATCTCCGCTGGGGTTGGGAAAATTGGCGCCTTTATCGGAGTATTCTTATTCCCGGTGCTCGTGAGTCATTTACACCTGGCAGGTACATTGTTGCTGTCAGCAGGTATCTCGGTGGCGGGTCTGGTGCTCACGTATCTGTGTGTGCCGGAACCAGCCGGCAAGTCGCTGGAAGAGGTCAGCTTGGAAGATAGTTCGCCAAGCCATAAAGCAAGCCACCCGGCTTTGGCCGCCTGATCAGCCAGTGTTTAGACGCTGTATTAAAGAAGGCCGGATTAAACATCCGGCCTTTCTTTTTTTATTTGCTTGGGTCATTTCTGGTATCTGTGGTTTATAGATTGGGAAAATTTTACAGGGATATCCGGATAGATAATTTAATGCAACGGTATTGATTTTTGCCGACGGCAGCATCGTTTGGAAGACTTAGCCCATGGACAAGTGTTTCGATAGACCCGACCAGATTGGCCTGAATATGGCGGTTACAACGGTACTGGGTGAATCAGCCGTCGGCAACGGACTTGACCGCGTCTGCTTCCATGGGCATAGTGGCGGGGAGCCGGTGATGATGGCCGGCACTGCCCGCAAAGCGGGTTATTTCGGGATGCAAATCTATGGCGATTGTCGGACATGGAATTGACTTGGTGCGCATTGACCGTATTGCCCAGATGATTGATAAACATGGGAAACACTTTCTGGATCGGTGTTTCACCGCCGCGGAACAGGCCTATTGCCAGGATCACGCGCAACCAGCACAGCATTATGCCGGCAGATTTGCGTTGAAGGAGGCGGTGCTCAAAGCTCTGGGCACAGGCTGGCGCGGGCATATTGCATGGACGGATATTGACATTCTGCGCGAAGCTTCAGGGCGACCAAGTATTGTTCTTGGCGGCGAATGCGGGCGAATTGCGGAGAGTATGGGTATTCGGTGTTGGCACATTTCAATATCGCATGCGGGCGACTACGCCATGGCTAGCGCCATAGCAGAACATTGAGTAAGGGGCTGTCAAAAGATAACCTTTGCCATCTGGCTGGCCCTTTTTGGTGGCGGGGCATCGCTCGTCGCTCCTTACAGACCCATGGCCAGGGTATGCGATCGCTCGCGCCTTGCCGGCCGCCAAAATGCCTGCGCCGTATTCAAACGCTTTATTTCCTGACAGCCTCTAAATGGTCCAACGGGATTCAGGTTTTGCAGGCTTGTCAATTGGGTAATGACAGCTCACCAGAGAGGGGAAAGTGCGCATTATTTCGGGAAACATAAAATGTCTGATGCCGCTGGACGATCCGCGAGCAGCACCATGCCAGTTGTTCAAAGTGAGGAGATGAACTGATTAAGCCGGGGATTTGGAGCGCTTGGCTGGATTTAAAACGAATTGTTCCAAGGCCACCGCCACGCCATCGCGGTCGTTAGAAGGTACGGTATGGTCGGCCTGGGATTTGATATTTTCATGGGCGTTGGCCACGGCTACGCCAAGACCGGCCCATTGCAGCATGTGCAAATCGTTATGGGAATCGCCGATGGCCATGACTTGCCGTTGGGGGATGTTGAATTGCCGGGCGACAATTTCCAGGGCGTACCCTTTGTTGGCAATGTCCGCGGTGAGTTGTAACAATTTTGGGTTGCTGCGGAAACAATTGAACTTGCCGGGAAATTTTGTCTCGATGGCTTGTTCCAGATGATCCAAGTCCGTAGCAGATGACTGCAAAAGCAGGCGGGTGGCGGGCACGCGCAGGAAAGCGTCAATGGGACAGATAAATTCCGGGGAAAACATGCGCCGGGAGGTGGAAGATTCCGCGGGCAGTTTCATGGATTCTTCGGCGTACTGCTTGTCAATAATTTCAACACAGGCCAGCAGGTCAGGGAACATTTTGCGGGCGAAGTTAATGACCTTTTTGGCCAGGTCCGCATTGATACTAAGATGGTGAATGGGGCGGCGGTTTTTTTCATCCCAGACCAAGGCGCCGTTCTGGCTGATGATGGGCGTTTTCAGCCCCAGCGACTGATGATAGAAACGAACGGCGCGGGGTGGGCGGGCGGTGGCCAGTACGATATGCACGCCGCGGCCGACGGCGGCGCGCAAGGCCCGATGTACGCGGGCGGTAATAGCTTCACGGAAATTCAGCAGCGTGCCATCCATATCCAGGGCCACCAAGCCGATGCCGGTGGAGGTTTTAGCCGGTGTTTCCTCCTGGATGTCAACGGGGTTAATAACAATGGTATGAGGAGTGGTGGCCCGGCGTGCGGGTTCTGGAGCGATCAGCGGCGTACTGCCAGGGGCGACCCGTTCGCGAAAGGCAGCTATTAGTTCACCAACCGACATAGAAACTCCATCTCCAAACCAGTGAAAAACCACGATCCTGCTTGCCGCCTGTCTCGAACCTGTGCGCTGAAAGGATCTACGAACACTTATCCCATCGGACGAATGAGGCCGTAAGATTCAAAACATCCTGATAAAGTCTGGTTATGGGCCATCAGCAGGGTTGATAAAAAATACCGACAGGTGCTGATCATGAGTTTTTGCACAGTTCTGATACCGGCAGTTTGAGCAAACTCCAGCAACGGCTGATAATACTCCGGGTTAAATGCAAAGATTGTCGAAGGCGGCGGATCTGCGGCCGGGAACATTATCCGCCAAAGCGGGAAAGAAATTTGGTAATGGCCGCACCTATGGCGGTCCGTTGTTGATCGGTCAGGGATGAATAGACGCTGTTGACATAGTGTTCCCGGGCCTTGTTACGGGCCGCCCGAAGTTGCCGGAGATAGCTTTGGCCCGCCGCAAAGACAGCCTGCGCCAGATCCTGTTTATGGGAATTTTTAAAGACATTGCCTTTGGCCTGGTTAAATTTTTTTAGTGCGTGGAGTACTGCGTGCAAGTGGCCGGTGGCAAAACTTCCCGCTTCCTGTTCCTGCTGGAGGATGGTAAGGGCGGCCTGATAGCTTTCCCATGCGGTATGAGCAGATAGTTGTTGAGCTTTATCTGCACCGGCGCGGCGCAGCCACATTTGCATGGCCCATGGGCTGCGCCGGGCGGCCATGGTTAAGGCCCGGCGTGCCGGATCGGAAATCTTTTCCAGTTGCTGTACCCACATCGGCGGACGGACGGGGTGCCGCATCGGCACAAACGTGAGCATGGGCTGGATCGCAGGGTTATTCGGATGCATGGTGATGAGCAATTTCCCATCTGATGCCGCGAATTCATACGTGCTGGTGTCCTTGGGGGAGGCAGGATCCGGCGGATTGTTAGCGCTGACCGGTTTGGAAAAATCCTGGCCGACCGTATTGGATATCTGGAAAAACGCCACCGTACTTATTTTCGGCCTGCCAAACAGGCTGCCCCAATGGCGCACCAGTATCAGCACCGCCGTCAGTACCAGAATGGCGGCCAGCAGCAGCATCAGATTAGAACGATTAAGCCAGCCAGGTCTTTTACGTGCTGCAGTATTATTGGGTGCCATGGGAGTTTCCTGTTTATTCGCCCGCCATTGACTTCGCGTAGTCTTTCTTATAACGTTCATCCATGACAAATGTTGCCAGGTCCATCCTGAAACTCTCTGATTCCACCTGTGAAAGCAGATGGTGGGTGGTGGCAACGGCTTGGGGTTATTGTGGGATGGTGTGGCGCGTGGCGAAAGGTGACGCAGGGGCTGTGGTGGAGCCAGGCCGAACAGTTTTGCTGAAAATTGTGGCCGCCCAACCAAGCCTGTCCGCCTTGTGTCGGCAGATCCGCCGGGAATTTCCACAAGCCCAAAGACAGCGGGATGATCTGGGGCGAATGCAGCGATCGGCAAGGGGTTACCATCGCGTGACCAAGCTGGCCAAATTCTTGCGTGATTATTACCAAGGGGGGCGGCGAGAGCGGCATTTTGATGCGGCTATCTGGGCGGATTGGCTGCCGTATCTGGAGGTGGGTGGTCTATCGGATTTTGCGCAAAGTGTGCTGCGGCTTACATCGCAAATTCCGCCGGGACGCACCCGCACTTATGGGGAGCTTGCCGCTGGTGTGGGGCGAGCTGGCGCGGCGCGGGCGGTGGGCCGGGCGCTGGCAGGGAATCCATTTCCGATTTTGATTCCATGTCATCGGGTGCTGGGCAAGTCCGGCGAAATGACGGGGTTTAGCGCCCCAGGTGGAGTAGCGGCAAAAAAGGCCATGATTGAGAGCGAAGCCCATACTGGTTCCTGAACCTTGTCGAACAGATAGGCACAGCCGGCCGCTGGATTACCGGATGTCGCACTTCAGGCCTTGTCCGGGGTCTTTACGTAAAATTCACGGTTACGGCATAGCAGTGCGGCCGCGGCGATACACAACGCTCCACCGCCCAGCAGCACTGTCACGCACACCCAGGTGTGCGGGTCATGGGCCAGCGTGGGGTCGCCGCTGATATGGAAATGCCAGGCATCGGCGGCGATATTGTGGGTGTTGCCGAATGCCCCGGGTACAACGAACGGCAGGGCGCGATAGGCAATCAGGCGGGTGTAATAAATCACGGTAATCAGGCGGATGGCGAAGGGCAGGTTGGCCAGCAGGCCTTCCACCAGGGCAATGTAGATAATGCCGGCCACAAGCACGCGACGGGTCAGCAGACCAAGGAGTCCAAAAAAACAACAATATGTTGCCACGGCCAGGCCATCGATCAGGCAGGCCTGCAAACAGCGCAGAGCGGCATCCGCCATGTGAATTTGTCCGGCATAAATGGCGGCATACGTGAGGGTGGTGGAAACCAGCGCTAAAACCACCGCGGCGGTCATGGCGGCCAGAAGTTTAACCATGTATAAGAGAGGTCGGGAAATCGGGCGCAGCAACAGATAGGTGATGGTTTGCTGTTCCTGCTCGTCATGGAGGATGCCGGAGGCGTATACGAGAGCCAGGAGCGGCAACAGCCCCTGCGGAATAAACATGAAAGCCAGATCAAATTCCAGCACCCGGCCTGACACACTTGGATCGGTGGCTCGTGCGAGGATGGAGAGAAGTGCGGGCAGCAGCACCAGCCCAGCCATAATGAGCCAACGTTTGCCGTGGCGGTGTTGCCGGAGGGTAAAGGTGTAAAGTGCCCACGCCGATTGCAGGACATTGCAGCGCGGGAGCGGCGCGGCGGCAACGGCAAAAGCTGGATTTTCGGGAATTGGCGAGGTCATGTCGGCACCAGATAGCGGAACACCGCCTCCAAGTTATCATCCTCGGAATACATTTCCGTGATTTCCTGTTTGGTCTGCAGAGCCAGTTGAGGCAGTCCGGCGTAAAACGCGTCCGGTTGGCGGGTTTCGACCACCAGGGATTGATCCCGGTCCTGCAGGTGGATGCTTTCCACATGCGGCCATTGCATCAGACCGGCACCCAGAACGCGGCAATTATTGCATACCAGCACAATGCGGTGCGGATGTTGGTCCATCAGGTCGCGAATCTGGCGAATATGGCCCTGGGCCAGCAGCCGCCCACGATTTAGAAGAATAATGTTGGAGGTGATGGCTTCTACCTCATGAAGCACGTGGCTGGAAAAAATGATAGTTTTGCCGGCGGCGGCCAGACGCTGGATGATGTCCATCAGATCGTGCCGGGCCACAGGGTCGGTGCCGGTCATGGGTTCATCGAGAAACAGCACCTGCGGGTCATGCACGAGCGACTGGGCCAGTTTGGTGCGCTGGCGCATACCTTTGGAATAACCCGCGACGATTCGATCTTTCTGCCGGGTCAGGCCGACGGTTTCCAGTGCCCGCTCGCCTGCCTGGCGGGCTTGCGTGCGGCCCATACCCCCGAGTCGGGCGCAGGTGGTCAGAAAATCCGCACCGGTCATCCATTCATACAGGGCATCCTGCTCCGGGCACAAACCAATGCTGCGATTCAATGCGGGACTGTTCCAGGTCCGTCGGCCGAGCACTTCTACGGTGCCTTTGCTGGGAAAAAGCTGGCCGGTGGCCAATTGCAGCAGGGTAGATTTACCGGCACCGTTGGGTCCGAGCAAGCCGGTGATTCCCGGGGAGATGCGTACGGATAGCTTATTGAGACCGATGACGTTGCCATACCACTTGCTCACGTCGTGGAAGGCGACAATCGGTTTTATTTCAGCCGGTCCAACGTCCGAATCGACAGATTGAGCACACATAACGAGAGTCCCAATAAACCGGCCAAAACAATGGCCGACCAATACCATGGATACCACGGCCCGCCAAACCTGGCCAGCAGCCGATGGCGGCCCGATGCGGTTGGCTCCAACAGCGAAATTTGTTTCCAGGCGGCGTTGGTGCCCAGCAACTTCGCCCCCACCCGCGAGAGGTTGGTGGTGTAAGATAACAGCGCACGCCAGTTGCGGCTGACAGGAACGTCCGATTTCTTTGCGGTCGAAGCTGCCGCATCGTTCATCGTCAATGGTTTTGGCCCTTGCCTGGTCATCAGCTCAGACGACGTCGGCGGGGGATGATAGACATAACGCTGCTGCTGGTGATGCACCGCAGTCAACACCGAACTCACAACACTGCTGACAAACCACAACCCCAGCCACAACAGTGCCACGTACCGCGAATTGCGACCGAGTGCGGACAGAGCCAATATCAACATTCCCGCGGAGACTGATATGAGCAGACCATAGGCTACCGCTCCAATAAGAAGGCCAAAAGTATCGCGGACCACGGTGAGGTCCACACTGAAGAGCAGCCCAAAAATGTAGGCGATAACTGCCGGCACAATTAACACCATACCCAGGAATGTAACCACCACGCCGAGCTTGCCCAGAAAGTAATCCACCCGCCGCAACGGGCGAGAAAAATAGAGGGGCAAGGCATTGACGCGCAAATCCCGGCTGATGAGGCCGGGGCCGACAATTAAAATCAAAATCATCGCAAAAAAAAGTTCCACATGAAAAAAATAGCCATAAGCCAGTCGCCACACCGCCCCGCAGTAGTGGCGTGGATCGGCAACAACACCGGGGTTCATAAACTGCATAAACTGGATAAAGGTCCGAGCCATCTTGGATTTGCGTTCCAGAAGCCCCCAGGCCGAAAGGGTGGTAACAAGTACCAGCGCTGGTACCCAGGCTGCCAACAGCACATAACGCAAAAAGTAGCTGCGCATGGCGATCTTTACACCGTGGCGGGTGATCGCCAGCCAGCGCCATCGGTGGCCGGTCAGCCGACCTGACCAATGCTGATAGCCTTGATCTATAATTGGCATGAGGTGCGCTCCACAGCGTTCAAGAAAACTTCCTCCAGGGTGCTGCGCTGGGACCGCAGGTGGCGTATTTGCTGCTGGTGGGCGGCGGCGGCCTGCCAGAGCATGGCCGGAGCGGCACCGGATGGAATCTGGATCAGCAGCATATCTCCGCGGCGCTGTACTGCACAGCCCAAGTCCGTGAGTTGCTGGGAAAAAGACGTTCCATCCTCCTTGAGCCGCACTTCAAAACTGCCGGGGTGGACCGCCTTAAGCTCACGGATATTTCCCTGCACCAGCAACTGGCCGGCACCCAGCACAATAATATGGTCACAGACGGCCTCCACATCCGGCAATAAATGGCTGGAAAATAGCACGCTCATGTTTTTGTGATGGGCGAGGTCATGGGCCAATGCCAGCATATCTTTGCGGCCCGCAGGGTCCATGCCATTGGTAGGTTCATCCAAAATCAGCAATTTTGGATCGTGAATAATGGCCGCAGCCAGCTTCAGCCGTTGTTTCATGCCGGCGGAATAAGATTCCACCTGACGGTAGCGTACTTCGGTCAGGCCGACATAGTCCAGCACTTCGTGGGCGCGCTGCATGGCGTCTCTGGCTGGCATACCGACGAGTTCGCCGGCGTAGGCGACAAATTCGACCCCAGCTACGCCTGGAAACAGGCACTCGTCTTCCGGCACAAACCCGATGAGTCTTCGAATGTCGAGCTGCCGGCGGCGAACATCCATGCCCAGCACCCGGGCCCTGCCGCCATTGGCCGGGATAAGTCCCAGCAGTGTACGGATCATGGTGGTTTTGCCCGAGCCATTCGGGCCGAGGAGTCCGATCGCCCCTGGCGGAACGCATACAGAAAGCTCATCCAAGGCGGTGATGGCACCGTAGGTCTTCGTGACTTTTTCTAGTGCAAAGAGAATACTTGCAGCATTGCCGGACATGGAATTGCCCTTGGATGTTGTATTATCGGATTCACGGCTAAGTTCAGGGCATTTTAGCGGACGCGGCGCACAAAGGTCAACTTCGGAATACGGCCGGGAATAAGAGCTTTCCGTGCAATGCAGTATCGGCTCTACATCGGGGCTACGGGAATATCCGGGCTCGCGGTTCTGGTCTTGGCGGACGGCGTTGTGGGTTAGCCTCAGCGCAATGTCAGGCTCAGATACGCAATGACGTATGATCTTCAGTGAAACGCGGGCTTCTTTAACATGGCATGAGTTTTGCATAGTTTGTATTGCGGCCTTACGGTTTTGCTAACAACAAGACCAGTAGTTGTGCGTATACTCCAATAGAGGACTTAGCCGATAAAAGATACGGCAGGTTCACTCAGGGCTGATGGTAATGTTGCCATGGAAGACTCTGGGCCGAGTTTGCAAGAGAGAGGTGTGTCATGTTCAACGTCAGTCGACCGGTGGTGCTGGATATTAACACGCAGGGGGATTTATTTTCTCCACGTGGCATATATACGTTGCACGAGGTGGCGGCAGTATTGCCACGATTGCGGGAGTTTTTTGCCTGGGTGATGGCGGCACACGTGCCGGTGGTAAGTACCAGATTGCATCGCGTGTTGATGCCGGGGCAAACCGGGGATGTGCCCATAGGCGTTCCCAATACCGCCGGGTTTGCCAAACTGCCATTTACCCTGCTGCGCGGTGCAGTGGAATTACCGCTGGATTGCGGCACAGATTTTCCAGCGGATGGTTTTAGCGCAGCGCCACAATACATTTTTGATCTGCAACAAATCAATCCGTTTGAATCGCCGCGGTTTGACCGGCTTCTTTCAGAAGCCAACGCCCCGTTGTGGCTGGTGGTGGGCGGTCCGCTGGAATCGTGCGTGCGTATGGCCGTGCTGGGGCTGGTGCAACGGCGGCAGAAGGTGGCGATGGTAACAGATTGCCTCTCGGCGCACGATACTTACCAGGGGCAGATGGCCCTAAGGCAGCTTGAAAGCAAATCCATTGACTGGATGACCAGTGAACAGGCCATAGCCAAGTTCACCACCAGACCGCGGCGTTTGCAACCACTGACCAAATTGCGTGCCCGTCGCCTGCCAGATTTGCAGCGCCCCATGCGCGGTGTTGATTCAAGCGGTGCTATGGAACGGTCCGCAAGTACCATCGGTCTAACCTCGCGAACCAGCCGCCGACACCTGCGGCATTGAGATGCACACGCTGTAGCCGTCTGCGTGGAAGCACTGTTAGCTGCGTCTGTACGCTATTTAATTAAACGAATTGCCAGTGGGCAACGGTAATTTGCACCACTGCTGGCCTTAACGGCACCAATGATGTTAAATACGATAGAAAGAATCATGATTGCCGGGAGAAGCAGAAATCCGATAAACACCAGAAGCAAAACCGTGGCCGCAGCGTAAGCAATAATCAGTGTGATCTGAAAATTAAGCGCTTCGCGGGCCTGGTCAGTAAGCCAACCAGGTTTGTCTTTATTCATCAGCCACACAATCAGGCTGGGAATAAACCCGAAAAAGATACCGCCGATCCACACCAGGATGGCGAGGTTTTTGTCATTGCCGCCAGATCCGGGCTGGGGCGCATCAACCGGGGGTTGTGGGACATTGGTCATGGGTAGCTCCTTTCGATAATAGACCACAGATATTGGCGCAGACAATTCTAAAACCACTTCCAACGCTTTTCAAGTTATAAGACCGTAGTACCATGGCTCTATTGTGACCATGCTGAATGCCGGTGATCAACCAAGGTGCCGACAACTACGGCGTGCCGTTCGAAGTTCTTGGCATAGATGGGAAATAAACCAACCAGGCTGGCCTGGTGAAATGGGAGCCTGCAGCCTGCTGATGCAACTTTATTTTCGTATGCCTTTCAGGACATCGCTCACGGACGGACTTAATCTCGCACCGGTATTGGCGCTGCACTGCATGGGCGGCCGATATTCTGCCATTCTTACCCCGGGGGCGTCTGGAGATTTATCATCGCTTCTTGGGGCAGTGGCAACCGGGCCAGCCAGGCTGTGTATTGTCGCAAAACAAACGGTCTTGGGCCGGATAGATAATGATTCCAGCCATCTCCACCACTGCTCCGCCAGGTTATTTTCCACATCGCCGGCGCGGTAGCTCCGGGCAGATGTCCCACTATGGCGGCCGCATTGGCAGGCAAAGAAAATGGCTGGTCCAGCAATGCTTCACCCCCATGAAGCCCATGCACCGCCACCTGCCCCGTCACGGGTTGACGCAGATCGTTTACCAACACCACGTCGTGCCGGCCGTGAGCATCTTCCTGAATTATACCGCACACATCCTGCTGCGACTGGCGGATGTACCAATAGGCCAGTTTCCGTCGATTGTAATAATCCACCACTGCATCGGAAATTACGGGCCAGCCATCGCGCAGGTTCCACCACAACATGCCCGTCCGCCGCCATTTTCCCGATCGCCAGCGCTCAATAAAAAACTTCAGCGCCTCGGCCTGCGAAATCTGCGATGCCATGATAAAATCATCCAGATTGTCGGGGGCTTGTCCGAACAAAAGGCCCGCCTGCTTCGCCATCAGCGGTATACGATAGTCATAATCTGTGCAGTGCGGCTGGGGACGCACTGCCTTGGTCCGCCATTGATCATTTTCCTGCCACGGCCAGACCGATTCCGGATTCAGCATCTGCTCCAGCGACTTCCGGTTCGGACAGCCATGATAACCAATTTCAGAGACAAAATGCGCCGGCGAAGAGGTATAAAACGGCCCTTTGAAATCATCCCGTGGTCCCCACAAATGGGCTTCCGGCAGATGTCGATCGTTATTGCCGGTTGCCATGACTTCCGGGCTTCGATAGGGTGAACTGGGCAGGTAGGGCCGGACAAAATCAAACTGCTGAATGATGTTCGGCAAAACTCGGCGGCTGATCCGATCTGTATTGGGGTCCACATGACCCGCACAGCACCAATTCCGCGCATCATCGCATTCATTATTGCCGGACCAGAGCACCAGTGACGGGTGATTCCGCAGCTTGCATACAATGGTCTGTGCTTCTTTGGCGATAGCCGCAGCAAATTCGTCGGTCTGGGGATAGATCGCGCAGGCCATGGCAAAATCCTGCCATACCAGAATACCGTGCTGGTCGCACAGATCGAAAAAGTCGTGATCTTCATAAACATTACCACCCCAACAGCGCAGCATGTTGCAATGCAAATCCACCACCATTGGAAATACCGAGGCCAAGTGAGATTTATCGCGCGAGTGCAGGGCATCCAGAGGAACCCAATTGGTGCCTTTCATGAAAATCTTTTCGCCGTTGACGCGAAACACAAATTCGCCAGGCTTCTCCGGTGTAGTGGCTGCAGTGAACTCCAACTCCACGGTGCGTAAACCAATCCGGTCGCAACGCCGGGCCAGCACGTTTCCGGAGTTATCTTCAAGCTGCAGTGCGGCATCATAAAGCGCTGGGGTGCCGGCCCCGCGCGGCCACCATAGCTCAACCGGAGCCAGGCGGCCCTGCCAGCGACCGGAGGAACTGAAGACCGGTACCGTTCGCTCGTGAACGAGATTGCCATGGCGGCTTAACGTCAGGCGGATCCGCATATCCTTCAAGTCCTGGCGATCCGTGGTGAATTGCCAATCCACCAGAATTTCTGCGCTGCTGCCGCGTGGGTCTACACCGGTTACCGCCCAATAAGCGTTGATCCATCGGGTGGGCGGAAGAACTTCCAGTGTCACATCGCGCCACAGACCTGCGGAAACAATGCGTGGGAGGATGTCCCATCCGTAGGCATGCGGAGCCTTGCGCACCGGCAGAGACTCATAATTGCCGGCAAAAGCCCACTCCAGCGGACGATGAACATGCCGCCGGCCGGCGAGCACGGCAGAATCGATCCGCACGAACAATTCGTTGTCCCGTGATGATTGCAGGTGATCAGTGAGGTCAAAGCGATGGTCGATGAACATGTTATCAGTGGTGCCGATGAAGGTACCATTGCACCATACGTATCCCAGACAATCCAGTCCGTGAAAAACCAGTTCCACCCGTTCGCCCGCACCATGCGGGGGCGTAGAAAAACGGCGGTGGTACCACCATCGGCAGGATTCAAATTTCAAGTTCTCATAAACCCGGTTGCCCACTTCCAGGTTGGTCGGTAGCAGGCCGGCCCGGCCGAGGTCCAACTCCACATTGCCGGGAACCATTGCCGCAATCCGTGGCCAATCGGCATTGCTTAACTCCCCGGGCGTGGCCGGTGCCTGTTTATTGTCGGGACCGTGCCAAAGATCCCAACTTCCGGACAAACTGTGGCTTTCCATGTGTTTCCTTTGTCAATATTGTTTGCCGCGCGGCGCGCTGGAATTTGCCGGTGGACGCCGCGGGGCCGCGGCTGTTTAAGGATCCGCTTTCAAGCCAGCGGAAAAATATAATTTATTTTACTACCGCCAGTGCCTGCGGCAACCATTGGAACGTCTCCACGGACCCCAGGCCAACCACCAGATCTGCGGAAGCGTGGCTGTCTTTGGGCCGGGCCCATGCCACCCGAAGCTCGTGGCTTCCGGCCGCGAGTACGTCGGTTTGAAAATGTCCTTGGCCGCCGCGATGAAAAGATGGAACCGCGATCGTGGTATACTGACAACCTTTGCCGGGATTCACAGCCGCTGGAGCTGCACCATTCACCCAGACGGCGGTTTCGGTGGAGCCGCAAGCCATCACCCGTACCGCTGCAGGCTCTGTTAATTCAAAGTGAAATTCCAGAACCATCACCGGCTTGGCAAAATCTTCGCTGTGTCGCCGGATCCAATGGCCTGGCAATGTGATTGGCTCAACCTGCGTCATACCCATAATGCTGCTTTCCGTCATGTCTTTGGCCCAACCCAGGCGGCCGGCAATGGCAATGGGGGAGTCCTGTGACTGCACGGGAATTCGCGGTGTTACTATTCCTATCGGGGCTGCCATTTCCAGCAGTTGGAGACGTGCCGCCAGGGTCCAATCGGTCAGTTGCCAGAGGTTCTCCGGTGCGCGAATTCCCACGATGGGAGGCGACACCACCACTTGCTCTCCAATCGGCGCTCGCCAGGCCTGGGGTATCGCTGCCGGTGCGAGCATTCCCAGAAGTGCTCCCAAGGTTGCTCCAGTGCAATCCGTATCTTGTCCGCAGTTGACCGCAATGCAGATACTCCGGCCGAAATCTCCCTTTCCGGCCAGCCAGCCGAGAATGATAAACGCCAGATTCTGCGCTACGTCGGTAAAATTGGGATTGCCGTGCCGGGCCAGAATCCGCGTGCGAACCTCCTGCCAATCCTGAGTCTGGTTCCACCACAGACGCGTATCGAGGATGGCGCAGCGCACCCGGCTGGTGGGCGGCAGAAAGTCCAAGGCCTGGTCCAGCAGGTCAAAGGCACACGGATCATTGCGCGTAAACGCTGCTGCTTCGAGCGCCGCTAAAAAAACTTCCGCCCAGATACCGTCGCCGGCATGATCGCAGGCGGCATCCGCCCAGGCCAGGCCGGCAGCCCGTTCAGGCTCGCCGGCCGCCAGGCAGGCCCAGAGTTCACTGCGAATCGCGGCTCCCATGCACTCCGCAAACCAGTTATCGAATTCTCCCAACCGGCGGCCTTGCAGGCCATAACTGATATTGCGCAGACACACACCGTATTCATCGTACGGAAAATGTACGTGGCGTTGCCACGCCTCGGCCAGAACCGTGGGTGTTACAAGGGGCGAGCGTGAAGTGTGCAGATGGTGCAGCCACACGAGTTGTAGATCCAGATCGTCATTGGGCAGTATCGCCTGTGGAATCGGATCATAAAAGTTCAAATTCAACGGCCCGGGATGTCCTTCCATGGGGCCGCCCAAGGTTCCGCCGATGGCTTTGCCCAGCCAGCAACCATGAATCTTTTCCGCCATGGTGTTTCTATTGAGGGCGACGTTTAACATGAAGCTCCTTTTTAGTGGTAAACAAACGCATTGTAAAGTTTCCGGTTCGAGAGCGCCGTCAGTTGCCATCACGATGGCTCGGTTCGCGCTTCGGCACATCTACTTCCGGCATGGAGAACTGCGGCCCCCGCGGGCCGTAAAGACTCTTTTGCCTCTGTTGCCACAAGTCCATTAAACCGCATCGCTGCAGAAGTTGCGACCCTGGAATAAAAGAATCACCGGCTTTGACCAGCCATTGCGTCAATTCATCACGCAATTGGGCCTGCACCTGGCCATACGCCGGATGGTTCGCCAAATTATTCATCTGAAAGGGATCAACCTGATTATCCAGAAGCAGCCAGGGCCGGCGGCCAAGTGTTTCTGTATACGTATATCGGTGGGTTCGCACCCCTCGCCATTCAGGCATTTGCTGCATCAAGGCTTCATCGTGGCTGCTGGGATTGCTGATAAACACGGATTCCGGCGTGGTTTCCAGACCGGCTTTGCCCAGCAGCGCTGCCGATAAATCACGTCCACTCCACTGCGTCTCGGTCGGCCAGTCCAGCAGCCCCGCCAGTGTCGGGACAACATCCACCGTGGACAGCAAAGCATCCGAAGCCGTTCCTGGCTGGATCCGGCCTGGCCAGCGGGCGATCCATGGGACATTAATGGATTCCTCGTAGGGTGATTGCTTTTTCATCCAGCCGTGCGACCAGAGCATATCGCCGTGATCGGAGGTGAAAATGACCAGTGTATCGGTGGTCAGGGCCAATTCATCCAGGGCGGCCAGCAGCCGGCCCATTTCATGGTCCAGCGCGGTGATCGCGGCATAATAATTAGCGAGGGTGGAGCGGCATTCCAGGCCAGCCGCCAACGGGTTTTTGGCGTCCGGCTGCACATTGGGCCGCAATGGTAGGCTTTCCGGCGAATAGCGCCGGCGAAACTCTTCCGGAACCTGCGGATATGGATCATGCGGAGGTCCCCAGGATACGACCAGGCAAAAGGGCCGATCGCGCTGCGCAGCCTGCCGATGTAAAAAGTCGATCGCCAGATCGGTTTGCACCGTCGGTTCATAGCCGGCTGTTTCTACCACTTGTGGCTCATCACGGTAATAGCGTGGACGAAAATAATCATGGGCGCAGTTATAGGCCGCCCAATAATTCCAGCCGAAGCGACGCGGCCCTGGTGGGGTGAATTTGTCCCGCGGCACGCCATCCAGGTGCCACTTGCCGATGTAACCGGTGTGATAACCCGCCGCCGTCGCAGTCTGCCCGAAGGTGCGCGCTGCCGAAGGCAATGGCAGATCGTTTGCCGGTACCTGAGTTTGTGTGGCAAATTGACCCGTCAGCAGCACCGCCCGGTTCGGCCCGCAAACCGGAACGGTGGCGATGGCATTGGTGGCGCGAAGCCCCTGCCGCGCCATTTCATCCAGATGCGGTGTGTGCACCTGGGCGTTGCCTGCGCAGCACATATCCATGCCGCGCATCTGATCGGCGAAAACAAACAGCAGGTTCGGCTGTCGTCCTGCGGCTTTGGCAGTCTGCGATTCGCTCATGGCTTCACCTTGGGCAAGACCACTGGGTGCAGTTTGAGGCCATGGGCCGCCGCTATTTTTTTAAATGCCTTGAAAATCTGAATGGCGTACAATAAATGGCCACGATCATTGGGATGCCAGCGCACTCCCGGCGCTTTGCCCCAACCATGATTGCGTGGGTCCACCGCAATATCCTCCACGGATACAAAAACCCCACCCCACTGCAGGCACAACCGCCGGATGGTATGCTGTACGCGCAGGGTCCAGCCGGTATATTTCTTTCCGTGCGTGGCAAACCACGGTGCCCACGGCCCCACACAGATCATCATAGCCCGGTGCTCGCCGCTAAAGAGCTTCATCCATGCGCCGCAGATACGGCGCATCTCCGGCAGTCCGCGCCGAAACTGCTCATGCTCGCCGTGTTGCAGCACGATCAGGTTATAGCGGCTCAAGGGATGACGCTTCACAAAAAGTTTCATCGGTGCCAAATAGATATGCACGTTTCTCCCGCCCTTTTTATCGAACCGGCCGTAATCCGGTCCCGCGCCGATCTGCATCGTTACTTTCCGATGAGGCAGGGCTTTTTGGATAAAAGCTGTCAAAAGATGAACGTAATCTTTGCTGGCGCTGGTGGCTGCCATGCCGGAGGCGTGATTCCACCCCAGAGTCTTGATACTCTGCGGGCTGACACCGTAAGATGTGATGCTGTCTCCAATAAAAAGTATGCGGAACGGTTGGCGTGCCAATTTTTGGGGAGCTTTTTGGTTTGCAGCATTGACGGTGCTATGAGCTGCCGACCACGCCAACAACAGCGTCGAAAAAACGAGCATGAACTTTCGTCTTTGAAACCATTCTTTCATAGAGGTGTCCTTTTGCTTAATCAATAAATTGCCGGGGCTTCATCAGTTGTCAAGGTTCTTCCTGAGGGCCTTTTTCATCAGGACTTCCTTCGCCGTGATTCCTTTCAACAGCGGGGGAATAGGCATGCCGATACGCCAAAACTGTCCCGTTCGCATAAGGCTCCAGGTTGCGTCAAACCGCCGGAACTCAAAATAGGTCCAGGACCAGTGGTGCGACTCGAAAATGCTGATGGCATCATGCAGCCAGCGGGCGGTGCTGTTGCCCGGTGCCCATTGCACTGCACTGAATTCTCCAACATAAATCGGGGCATGCCAGCGTTTCTGAAACGCAACCACCGGATCATAAACTTGCTCCAGTCGCTTCTTATCCCAATAACCGCCCATCATCCAGCCGGGATATCGGATATTAATTTTCTTTTTTGCCTGGGCCAGGGACAGGCCTTTAACATCAAATACCCCCTGCATGCAAAACACGCTGGGGTCATAGGTGTGCAGGCTGTAAATCACATGGGAATCCGGCAAAGGTACCAGGTCGTGAAATCCACGGTCCAGGCCGCCCGGCCCAGGCTCATAGACAATCCATGTTTTTGGATCCACCTGACGGATGGTATGAATAATGGCGATTGCCAGCCCGCGCCATTTTTTCGCCGGCCAGGGCATATCGGACCAATTCAACGGTTCATTGAGAATGTCAAAACCCCAGATAGAACTGCGGTAAGGGGCTGTTGCAGTGGCCAGACTCATCCACTCGTGGCAGAACCGCCGCTTTAAATCCCCGCGGTACCACCAATCACCGCTCTGCTGGTGCAGAAAAGGCGGTGGCAGATTCAGAATCACCTTCAGTCCGGCCTTACGCGCTAACTTTACCTGGTCTACAAGCTCCCGGACAAACGTCGGCCATGCCTGCCAAAATGGGGCATGAATGTGATGATGTAATTCCCAGATATCGAACCGTGGTGGATCAATACGCACGATGTTGGCACCCCACCTCTTGGCCCGTAGATATGTTTGCAGCGTCGCTGGATTAAAAATATCCATGTTGACACCCCGTGCCGGCCAGGGTGACGGACGATCATGGGCAATGGCATACCGCAAAGCAGCACCCGGCAAGGTTCGAGGAACCGGAGGACTTTCTATTCTTATCCACTGGATTGTCGCCGGAGCCTTGCGGCCGGAAGCGCCGACCACCAGTCTTACCGGCCCTCCCGGAGCCTTCAACACACAAAAGTTACCGTCCCAGATTACTCCGGGCTGTTGACTGCGGTTCGACGCAGTCAGCGTGAGGGTGGCCATGGCCGTACCATGGCCTTTCGGCTGCACGCTAACCATTGTGCCACCGGTTCCGGAGGCAAATAAGGCGTAGAACCCGGCTTTTAAGTCAATCCACCGCGACAACGCTTCCCTGGTCGCAGGCTTCTGCAATTGTGCACCAATCGCCATCCGTGTAAGCCCGGCGTGTGTTGAAATATGCCATCCTGCAAGCGCGCCCGGCCCGCTGAAGACATAGGTGCAGGAATAACCCGGCCGGGTGCGGCCTGGCACCTTTAAGGCGGTTGTGTGATGATAGTTCCTTTGCAGGGCGGCCTTGATGATTTTGGCCCGCAGCGTTTCATGCGTGGCCTTGACCAGTCGCATTCCCGGCTTCCAATACGTGCTGCCGTATTTGAGGCTCCAGCCATTGTATTCACCAAACGCGTGATAGGTCCATGACCAGTGGTGGGATTCGAAGATGCTGATGGCATCTTGCAGCCAGCGTGCCGCGCTGGCCCGCGGGGCCCAGCGGATAACGCTGAACTCGCCGACATAAATCGGTACCCGATAGCGATTCTGAAATTCGATGACGGGGGCCAGGCGTTGCACCATTGTGGCCCGATTCCACCAATGTCCGCCGATCATCCCCGGGTAATAAACCGGGTGCAGTTGCCCATTCAACCCTTGTGACGTAAAAGCCCCTGGCAGATAAAAATGGACGCTGTAAATGACGTGGGAATACGGTAATGGCTTAAGGCAGGTAAATCCGGATGGATCGTCATAGGGTGCCACTTCAAAAATAATCCACGTCTTTTTATCCAACTGCCGAATCGTTTTGATGATGCGCTTGGCCAGGGGCCGCCATTGTGCCGGCGCAACGGGGCCATGGCTGGTATCAATACGTGGTTCGTTATACAGATCATAGCCATAAATGGACTTGCGCCATGGCCGGGCGGCCTTAACAATATCCCGCCAAACCAGGCAGAATCGGTTTGTCAACCCCGGCATTTTCCAATACGCCCGGGTTCCTCCGAGGTGCCCCAGCTTTGGCCGGGCAAACGGTGGCCCGTGCAAATCCAGTACCACCTTCAGGCCGGCGCGCTGCGCGCGACGCAAATGCGCCTGCAGTTGGTGGAGATAGGCCGGCAAACCTTGCATGAATTTTTCGTGGTGATCCAAAGCCCAGTAACCGGGGTGAAGCTGCAATCGGATAACGTTGGCTCCCCACTTTCGCGCGTCCCGGAAATAGCCAGGCCGAAATGGAAACATAAACGCGCTTACAAAACCCCGTACTGTCGCCGGATAACGGATTCCACCGTTTTTTGAGGCTGTCATTCCAACTTTGCCCGCAAGCAATAGCCCCGTTACGTGATCGGTCGGTTGCCTGACCGCGGCAACGGATGAGGATGGCCGCTCATTTTTGCACCCGCTGCCGCCCAATGCCAGCGCTACGCCCAGGATCAGAAAATGCGCCAATCGTAAAGCTGGTCTGTTGGATGAACGCTTCAACATAAACTCCTTTGGTTAAGGGGCTTTCGCCGGCAATGGTAAAGACCCTGTTGCTACGACAATTATGCCAGCCAGGTTTTAATTCAATATAAACTCCGCAGCTAACATCTATGGGCCATAAAATATGAATTTATATTGGCACGATTCTTTCCTGTGCCCACACATTCCGGTACATATTTCAGGATGCGCACCAGAGTTGGGTAGTTTGTGCCGCCACGGTAATTTCATCAATAACCACCCATCCAGAAACGCCAACTGTCCAATTCCGGCCCAGTGGTATTGTTGTTCATCAGCACAGCGTGCGACACGGTTGGAATGGCGGCAGCCGGCAGCGTCGCGGCGTGATAATCGGCAAAAAGTATGTTGTCACCGCCGGGATGCACCGCCAGGGTGGAGTTACCAGGGACTAATGAGGGGCCGTAAATCCATCCCGGCGGCATGCCTGGCCCGATGGTGGCCGCCCAATAGTGAGGTGTCACATGCGTCGAATAATAGCCATCACCCACCAGGCAGGTCGCCCCGGGACATACCAGCAAGTTTACGTCTGGAAAATACCATTCGGGTGGTATCTGCGGCAACGGATCTGAAGTTGACGGCAGTACGTAATCCCGCACATAGGGCGGAAACTGCGGGTTGGCGGAATACGTGTGAAAATTACCGGCTGCGTGGCCGCCGGGATGGTCCGCCCACGCCTGTGGACACAGCAAAACGCGGGAGTTGCGCATGACGGCATTTTGCCGGGAGGCAATCGCGCCGCCATATGCCTCCACCCCGGGTATTTGGGTCAGGTACTGGGCGATGTAGCTTTCAAAATACAATCCCGCGTTGGGATTCCAGCTTATCCGGTAGTAGGCCAATGGATAACGTTGATGGTAATTGGCCGCGTATAAATCGTAGGCTTTCCCCATTTGCCGCAGATTGCTCAGGCACACCGTTTGTCGCCCGGTCTTCATCGCCAGGGCCAGCGCCGGCAATAGCAGGGAAATCAGCACGGCGAGAATAGCCCCCACTGTCAAAACTTCCATCAATGTCATTCCACTCTTGCCGCGCATGGCACACTCCTTGGCAAACCTCACCCGCGGACGCCTGCGATGCTATAGCCGGCGCTAGCGCCCATACCAGAAGGTATTTACCTGCTGGTTGGTGGGACTTGTGGTAGAGGTGGGAATTTGGTCCACTCTTAACGTCGCGGCGTGGTAATCCGTAAACAGAATATTGTCCCCGCCCGGATGGACTGCCGCTGTGTAGACCCCCGGACCACATACAAAATAGCCCGGCACTTTATTCAGGGTTCCGCCATTGGTCTGGCTCAAGAAAATCCAGCCGGGCGGCATGCTGGCAGAAATGGTTGCGGCCCAGTAATGAAAGTACGAGAGGTTGACCGACATATAGCCGTCGCCAAGCAGGCACGTTGAGGCCGGTTGCGCGATCTGCGCCGGGCTGGGAAAATATTTATAAGCGGGTGTCGGCGATGCCACAGGCAGCCAGGGCGGCAGTGACGGATTCATGGAATATGTCGAGGGCGAGTCCCAGAGATGCGCAGCTTCAGGATGGTCGTTCCACGACTGCGGACAGGCAGAGACGCCCTCCGTGGTCAAAATGTGCTCCTGCTGGTCCCATTTGGAAACCTGGGACGTTGTGTCTTCCAGCCACGGCCCGTTGGTGTTGGTCAGATACGGTGCCAGATACATCAAAAAGTACGTATAATAACCGCCCTGATTGGGATCCGAATAATACGCTGGCGGCCACCGCTGGGAATAATCCTGAGCGTACATATCATACGCCACACCGATCTGATGCAAATTGCTCAGGCATACCGTTTGCCGCCCGGTCTTCATTGCTAAAGCCAGTGCCGGCAGTAGCAGGCCAATCAGAATGGCGATGATGGAAATCACCACCAAAAGCTCCACGAGCGTAAAACCGCGTTTTTTTCTTTTACACATGGCCAACTCCTGAAAACCGTTCGGGAAAAAGTGGGAAGAGGGTGGTCAAACTCTCTTCCTGCGATCTTACATATCCATATCAAGCGCTGCGCCAGCGACGCCCTGCCAGAATTCCCAGCGAGCCTAATGCCAGCAACCCCAGTGTGGTCGGTTCGGGAATGCTTGAGGAACTGATGGTCAGATTCACCGCGCTACTGGTGCCATCCGCCCCCAGCGAAAACGCCGCCGTTTGACCTGCCGCCAAGCCGGTAACGGTCCAGCCGGTGAAGTTGTTGCTGTTATTGGTCAGCGCGCCGCTGTAGTCAATCATATGGTACAACCCGGTGCCATAGCCTGCACCTTGCGTGATATGCACAGTAAGTCCCGTACCCAAGGTGAGTGCGGCCGTGCTTACCAGGTCATTGCCGCCGGTGCCACCGGCCACATTGGGCGAACCCAGGGTGAAATCTAGTACGCCGCTGTTGGCCAGGGTCAAGCCACCGCTGAGCGTGAAGGTGCCTGGGGCGTCGCCCGGCGAAAGTATGCCGCCGGTGTTCACGGTAACCGCTCCGGCAATGCTGCCGACGCCGCTAAGCGTAGCGCCGCTGTCCACCGTTACCGCGCCGGTACCGGTCAAGGCTCCGTTAACCTGCAAATTACCGGCTTGCACGGTAGTGGTGCCGGTGTAGTCATTGCCTGTACCGCTAAGGATAACCAAGCCCGCTCCAACTTTGGTGAGAGTGTCGTTGGTGGTGGCATCATTGGTTCCGGTAGTCAAGGTTGTTGGTGCCAGCAGATTGCCGCTGAATGTTACCGTGCCGCCCGAATCGGCTGTCACGGTAAGTGGTTGGGCGTAGTTACTCCCAGATGCGTTGTTAGAACCAAGAATCACATTGCCCGTGTAGGTCGATGCAAAGGCCCCAATGCCTCCAACCGTGTTTTTGCCGATGCCGTCGCCATTGGTTTGAAGGAATATCTTATCTTGGATGGTCATTGCAACAGTGGTCAAAAGTGCCGGATCGTTGGTGTTGGCCCCGTTGTTGAGCTGGATGCTCTTCGATCCACTGTTGAGAAGGCCTAGTGCGTTAGCGTTTCCGAGTTGCAGGGTACCGGAGAAAATCACCAATTGGTTTGTGTTGAACGTTGAGTTGTCACCATTCCACTGCGTTATCTGCGTCGATGTGGAACTGCTTGCGCCGACGACTACTTGCCCGAAAGTTCCGCTAAGGCTCCCGCTGACTGTGATGACGCCGGTACCGCTGTCCGATTCGAAGGCGACGCCGTTGCCGGAATTGGTGATTGTGCCAGCCAACAGCAAATTGCCATTATTGGATTTGATCGCCGCGTTAAAGTTGCCTGAACCGGTAGCCGGCGATAACAAAATGTTGTTATCGATGGTCTGAAGAACGCGTCCGTTCTTCCCCGCATTGCTGTTAATAATGGGGTTACTCCCAGAGAGCGTGATTGCGGACCCGGTAAGTGTGTAGGCGACGGTTATCGTATCGTTGGATCCAGTGCCAAAGACCAAACTGTTGAGTGTGTAGGCCGAGTTCACGTTCGATGTGGTGTTTGGTACGGTACCGGTAAATGTGACGCTGGTGGTATTGCCGCTGGTCGGAATGCCGGCGCTGGTCCAGTTCGCTGAAGTGCTCCAGTTGTCATCCGATCCAGCCCCGGCCCATGTAGCCGCAGTGGTACTCGCATGCGCCATGGTTCCGCAGGCGAAAACCGCCGCCATGGCTGCGGCCGCCAGCAAACTGGCTGACTTTTTGGAAAATGTGTTAAGCATAATAAAACCTCCGTTGATTAATTTACTTGCTTCTTCTCCACCCCAACCGCACGGCCGGGAAATATGGAGATAAGAAACTTTTTGACTAAAGAACAAACCTTGAGGTACAGTCAATCTTCCATTCACATCAACACCTCCTTTGCCGCTACACGCTGCTGCGCTCAATGAGCCGCCCACGAAGTTGAATATCACCGTCGTTGACCGGTTCGCCGGCCACCAAGTGGGATAACAATTCAAAGGCTTTAGCCCCCATCTGCTCATGCGGAAAATCGTAAGTAGTCAGGCCCGGCTGCGTCGGAATCGAGGTCATATTATCGATTCCGACCACCTTAAGGTCCTGCGGAACGCAAATGCCCAGTTGTTTCGCGGCCGCCAGAAGGCCCGCAGCCACCGGATAATCGCCGCACACCACGCCTTCCAGTGAACTTTGTTCGCGTAGATAAGACAAAGCGATCTGTATTGGCTCTGCCAGCGGGTCGGTAAAGTTAGGGTTCATCGCTGCCTCCTGCCGCACCGAATGCGACTCCATCGGCAGCTTCGCCTCGTCCATGGCCCAGCGGTAGCCGAGAAAACGTTCCCGCGAGGTCTGGGCAAAACTATAGTTGATCAGAAAGCCGATACGCCGCAGGCCGCGATCAATCAGATATCGCGTCATGGTGTATCCGGCGTGGAAGCTGTCTCCGACAATTGCCGGAATGGAAGATCCAGCGAAAAATGTTCCCACCAGCACAATCGGATGGCCGCAGCGTTCAAAAGCCCGGGCAAAATTCCCCCATTGGCCCGCGTCCGTGAGCATGGGAGCCAGCACCGCTCCTTTAATGTCAAATTCCGCCAGCCGCGAGACAATTTCCAGTTCCGCCTGCACATCCAAGCCGAAGGTCATCGTTAAGGTGCGTCGCCCGGTCTCGCCGGCAGCATCCTGAAAGCCGCTCCACATCCGACGCATGGATTCATGCTGCCGGCCGGGCGAAATAAAACCAAAAGCATCCAGAAGCAGTGGGGCACGCGCCGGTGCCGTCGAGTTACGCAATACCTTTGTTCCCGCCTTGGTCCGGCGTTCCACCAGGCCATCGTGTACCAGCTTGGTAATGGCCTTGCCGATGGTGGCCCGGCTGACGCCAAAGCGCTCAGCCAACCCGTGTTCGGTGGGCAACTTTTCACCGACTCCCCATGTGCGGCCAAGAATTTCGGCATGAAGCGATTCATAAACATTGTCAACTTTTGGTGCCATAATTTTTCATCAATCCTTCGATCTGTCGGTCTGTTTACGTACACCTGCAATTTGCCACAAGCGTCTTAGTTCATTGTCCAGATCCGTATTTTATATATTACCAGTTCAATTATATATTGTCAAACAAATTATGGCGGCTTTTATCTAACAACATTTTCTTGGCGTACAATCAACTTGCTTTCGATTTTGCTAACTGTATTGCCACACGGTTCTTCAACACGATTGCTATGATAACAACCAAAAAATAATTTGCAAGACAAAACTTTAAAAAATAATAAAATTTATATAAGTCATTTAATTTAAGCAACTTACATGTTATTGCCTGGCGTTCAAATGGAGGCTCGCGTCAGATCGGGTCTTCATGGCGCTGAAATACGCAAAGCCGCTTTGATCACCTTGGCCCGCCGGGTTTCCCGGACCGCGGGTTTTGGCCAGGGCATTCCATCCCGCCAAAAGTGATGGCCGTCCTGCAAATCCCATCCCGGCCAGGATTGGAACGCCAGATAACACCAGGTCCAGTGGTGTGCATTGAACAGGCTCGAGGTATCCGCCAGCCAGCGTGCCGCCGATCCATGCGGTGCCCAGGCCACTGCGCTGAATTCACCGGCAAAAATCGGCACGTCCCACCGGGCCTGAAACTTTTCCACCGGACGAAGGACCCGGGCCAGTGCGGCTTTGTTCCACATTTTTCCATGGATGACGCCGGGATAATTTACGTTGATCCTGGTCATCGCATGGGCCAGATCGGTATTGCGGGTGTCGAAGACTCCCTGACACGTAAATACGTGCGGGGAATAAAAGTGGAAGCTGTACATAATCCGCCGGAACGGCAGCGGATAAAGATTCACAAATCCGGACGGATCACCCCATGGCCCGGCTTCGTAGATAATCCACACCTTGCGGTCCACCTTGCGGATGGTATGAATAATGGCAATGGCTATCCTCCTCCATCGTCTGGGGCGGCCGCTATCTGCCGGATTCACCGGCTCATTGTAAAGGTCGTAGCCGTAAATAGTCTGGTCGTAGGGTTTTAATTTCTTGGCTACAGCCCGCCACAGACGGCAAAACGACGTGGTTAAATCGGGCTGGTGCCAAAAAGCCGTGCTGTCATGAGCAATGTTGGCCCTGGCTAATGGAGGATTGGCCAGAACCAGCACCACTTTCACTCCTGCGGCGCGGGCATTTTTTACCGCTTGTGCCACGTCATCCAGCAGTTGCGGCATTATTTTCCAGGCATTGACGTGCCAGTCCCGGGCAATCCCGGCCGGATCAAACGGCAACCGCACCACCGTACCGCCCCAGCGGCGGATGGTTTGAAAATACTTGACGGTGGGCATAAATCCGCCCTGTCGCCGCCTGGACCACGTACGCACAATGGTTTGAATATTAAAACCCCGCACAAATTTTGGAGCATGCAGGCGCTGCCACGCCGGGTCAACAATGGTCTGCAAACGCTGAATTTGACCGCGCGACAGCGGCGCTTGCATCGGACGAAGCTGCAATTGGATATCGCGTATTTTCCATACACCGCTTACAGGGTGCGTCCCTGATTCAATACGGACCACCAGCCGTACGCCCGGAGTGTCGGGCAGGGGAGTGTAGGCTCCGCGGAAGCTTTTCCAATGCCGGGCATCCTGGGCCCCGGATACGGCAATGGCGGAATGAGTGCGTGTCCATCCGCGGCTATCGCAAAGCCCCAGCCCCAGATGGCCCAACGGGCCGGCAATGCTCGGTGTAAAACGGCTCTGAAAGCGAAGTACGTATTGAAAACGCCCCGGCGTCCTGGGTGGCCTGGCAATGACGGCCGCCACCGGAAACGTGTTGCCCGTGTGCTTCCGCATTGTAATTGTCAGTTCGCCGGACGGCGTGAGTCGTGCCGAACACCCCGGTTGGGCCAGGGCCGCCAGATCCAGCGGTGGAACAGACAAAGCCTCGGTGCCACGCATCGCCGGTGATGGCCCGGCGGCACTCGCCATACCACTCCAAAGGCCAAGCAACAAAGCTGCATACAGTCCACATCTTCGCATAGTCTATCCTTGTATAAGAACCCCTGATAACCGGCCGCGCTTTCCGCTGCTCAGCCAGAGTAACGTCCCAATTCCTGCCATAAACCAAACCGGTGAGGCAGGCTCCGGTATTGGTTGCGGCGAAAACACAAGATTTAAACTCTCGCCCGAAAGCTGGACTGAAAATGTGCCTGCACCCGGTGCGTTCCACCGGGCAAAGCCCGTAGGATCCAGAAATATATCGGCCGGATTCAAGTTGGTCATCGGAACCGACGCCGTCAAAATCGTCCATTCGTAGCTGGTGTTCGGATTCCAGCCGGCCAGAGCGCTGGCAGAAGAAATGCTGATGATGAATGGGTCGTCCGGCGTCGCAACCAGTGTCAACGCACCGTTCACTTTTAACAAATCCCATCCCGATGCCAGACCGGCTGTCCCGGATAAGCTGTTTATTTGCCAAAAGTACTGGCCGCCCCCAGCCCAAGTTTCATTGCCGGTGGTCAGCGTACCTGGTGCCGTGTAACCTGGGGAGATGTACGCACCCGTGGCCAGTGTTAACGCCGTGTTGGCCAGGCTGCCGGTGCCGCCGATAGTCCCTTTATCGATGGTCAGCGTACCCGCATAGACGGTTGGTGAATTGTAATCGTATACACCGCCGTCGATAGTAACATTTGTCGCCAGGGCCACGGTGGGGTTGTTGTAGACAAAAGTGCCAGGCCCCTGCACATCTACCGCAGTTCCGCCATTGAGTTGCCCCGTAACCAGCAGCGTGCCGTTGCTGATTGTGGTCGGTCCGCCGTAGTTGTTAAGGCCCTGGAGTTCCAGCGTGCCGGGACCGGCCTTAATCAGCCCTTGAGGCGAGGTGGCAGCAGTAATGGCCCCGGCCATAATGGCATCAATGCCATTTGCGGTCGAACCCTGGTTCACGTAGACGGTGCGAACCTGCGCCGCACCGGCACCCAGCACCAGCGGATTTTCAAAAACCACCGTGCCTGTAGCGCTCGGCGCAGATAAAATTAACTCCTGGCCGTTTTGTAAAAAGCCGGCAGTACTGTTCCAGGTTACCGCCGCATCCGCCCCTCCCAGATTAACCTCGCGGTCGCCACCATAGGCGGCAAAACCGCCATTTCCTGTAAACTGAACCTGGCCGGCACCAGTTCCCAGAGCTTCGTTGAAATTACCCGCCCCCAGTTCCAGAACACCCCCGTTGAGCACGACGTTGCTGCTGGCGGGCAGGGCCGCCCCGGTACCAATAAGCAAGGCCCCGCCCTCGATTGTGGTGGTGCCGGAATAGGTATTGGCACCCGTGAGTTCCAGCGTACCCGCACCCGTCTTGATCATGCCGCCGTTGCTGAGCACCCCGCAAAGTTCGGCGTCAATTCCTCCGGTAGTCCCTTGATCCACCTGCACGGTGCCCGTACCACCATTAAAATTGATGTTATTTTGAAAAGTCAGAGTGGCGTTGGAGGAATTGCAAGAAAATATCAGGGTTTTCGTAGCACCCACAAACCCCGGGGTCGCACCCCAGGTCATTTCCATTCCACCATTTAAGCTGACACTGCGAGTGGTACCATAGGCGGCAAAACCACCATTTCCTGTAAACTGAACCTGGCCGGCACCAGTTCCCAGAGCTTCGTTGAAATTACCCGCCCCCAGTTCCAGCACACCGCCGTTGAGGATGACATTGCTGGCAGAGGGCAGGGCTGCCCCGGTACCAATAAGCAAGGCCCCGCCCTCGATTGTGGTGGCACCGGAATAGGTATTGGCACCCGTAAGTTCCAGCGTACCCGCACCTGTCTTGGTCAGACCGCCGTTGATGAGCACCCCGCCAAGTTCGGCGTCAATTCCTCCGGTAGTCCCTTGATCCACCTGCACGGTGCCCGTATCACCATTAAAATCGATGGCATTCTGGAAGTTTAACCGTGCGTTGGAAGAGTTAGAGGAAAGTACAAGCGTACCGGTTGCACCGACAAACCCGGAAGTAACACCCCAGATGAGACCTGTTCCATTGTTCAATGTTACATTACGAGTGACACCATAGGCGGCAAAACCGCCATTTCCCGTAAACTGAACCTGGCCGGCACCAGTTCCCAGGGCTTCGTTGAAATTACCCGCCCCCAATTCCAGCACACCGCCGTTGAGGACGATATTGCTGGTGGCGGGCAGGGCTGCCCCGGTACCCATAAGCAAGGCCCCGCCCTCGATTGTGGTGGCACCGGAATAGGTATTGGCACCCGTGAGTTCCAGCGTACCCGCACCTGTCTTGATCAGGCCGCCGTTGCTGAGCACCCCGCCAAGTTCGGCGTCGATTGTGGCTGAACCATCGTCCACCACAAACGTGCGCGCAGCACCATTCAAGTTAATGCCATTTTCGAAATTCAGCGTCCCGGTGGAGGTGTTCGTTGCCAGAATAAGACTGATGTTGGCATTAGCAAAATAACCGCTTGCCCAGGTCACGGTGGCACCGTTCCCTCCGAGGTTTACCGTCCGATTGCCGCCATAGGCACCAAACCCCGCATTGCCCGTACCAATAAAACGCAACTGGCCCGCACCTGTACCCAGGGATTCTGTGAAGTTGGACGCGCCAAGTTCAACGGCGCTGGTGTCATTGGCGTTGATAACCAGGTTAGCCGTCGTCGGCATGGCCGCCGGAGATGATAACCGGACCACGCCGCGATTAACTTGCAGCGTTCCGGTTTGTGTCTCGGCACCGGTCAAATTTAAGACGCCAGTCTGGTTTTTATAGAATGTACCGTTGCCGCTGATTGTTCCCGCAAATGGTGTCGTTCCATCGAGCGTAGTAACATCCGTTACCGATCCCCAATTGAGTATGATCTGGCCGGTTCCACCATACTCGGAAAGAATGCTGCTAAAGCTCTGATTTTGCCCGTTAATAAACAACGCGCCGTTGCCCCCGATAAAAAGCAGGTTGGTTCCCGGCAACAGCGCATCGGAGCCGGCCAGGGCGAGGGTGCCGTTGTGAATAATCGTATTTCCAGCATAGGTGTTGCTTGCGGTAAGTGTCAGCGTGCCGGTTCCATCCTTGGCTATAAAACCGGAACCGGAAATGACCCCGTTGATAGCGGTGTTATAGCTGCCCTCGATCACTACCAGGTTTCCGTTGGATGTGTTGACCGGACCATTGACGACTAAATCACCATCCACCGCTTCCCAGTTCTGAGAGTCCGACAACGTGATGGGCACGTTGAAGGTTTGCGTGGCCGCAGTTTCATTGCGAATACCGCTGTAACCCACGGTAAGCACACCCGATCCACCAAACGTAAAGCCGTTGGGGGAGGCGGAAGATTGAAAAAGCATTCCACGTAACGAGGTATTGGCGTTTAGGGTAAGAACGGTCTGGCCGTTGGCACCGTCGGCATCAAAAACCACTGGAATATTTTGGGGGGCAATTCCACTGCTCCAGTTTAGTCCCGATCCGATACTTCCATTGCCCGCCTGGCCGGTCCAGGTGGGCTCGCTATTGAGCGGATCATTCGAGTTGACGTAAATTGTCCATTGGAGTGCGTAACCGCTGGACTTGAGAATGTTATTGACGATGGTAACCGGATCGTATGGACCTCCGCTGGCATTCGGGTTGGGCAGGTAGGAGTTGAAGGAATTGGGATACCACGCAGTTCCGGCAAAATTGAGCTGTGCCGTGCTACTGCCTGGAGGAGTGTAAGAAATAAAGGCCGGGCTTCCGGAATCTCCGCCTTCCCAGTATGCAGCGCCCGTGGCTCCTGTACCGGGGTTCCATCCCAGCGGTGTTGCGTAGGAACTACCGGACACAATGGACGCCGTGCCGATCGTTGGCCCCGCGTTGTTCACTTCGCTGCCGTACACAATCAGCGGCATGCCACCGTAATTATAGCTGGCCACGTCAAGCAGACTGTACACGGCGACGTTTTGGCTGGGGGTGAAGGCTTGTGTCATCGTTCCGATGGCAAAGTCCGCGTTGTAGTTGGGTACAGTGGGTGTGCTCAACGTCGCCGCATTCATTACAACGAGATTTCCGGAAGTGTTGGCGAAATCCAACGGCGTTCCGTAATTGAAGAAGCCCGGGCTGTAATGCTGCGCAACGGCAAAGTTTAAAGGGCTGATCATCGTGAGACTGTGTACTCGCTCGACAGGGTAGTTCGTGGTCAGGCCTGTGCCTGGCAGCCATCCCACTCCAGACAAGTTGTAGTTCAATCCCAAGTAAGCAGAATTATCATTTAAAACGGGATTTGGAGTGTCAAAACCGTCGCTAAAGCGGTCAATCTGCGCCGCTGATGGTGTTCCTGCGTAGGCCAATGCCCGAACCGCTGCCGTCTCGGCAAAGATCGGCGAAAGCAACAATGGCATCGCCAGAACGCTTAGCCGGTATACGTTCGCCCGCTTGCTTTTTATTACAGCGGCCCCCAACTTCCTCAACGGGATTATCCTTACTTGATTCATCTATCAATCCTCTCCTGCGTTGCTGCTAATTCGCTGCTACCGATATCGCGGTGTCTTCCGCTTATCCACCAGACAAAACTATAGCATGTAGCACTATAAAATGTCAATCAAATTAATTTATAGCAGACAAATTATTGCCATATTTTTCAATAATACGAAGATATCAATGGCATATACTCTTTCAGTTGGTAACTCAGTGGTCAGAAAACATTCCGCCTTGGGGGGGCTCCCGGTGTTCTAACCGATGGTACTCCTGTTAGAACAAATAAATACCTTTCACATCCGCTTTAGCGGCAGCGGTGGCACGTAGTGATGTGGTCCACCATGACGCCGCCAGTGCCGGTAGACCAGGTAAAGCATGGGAATCGTCGCGGCATAACATACAAACGTAATAAGAAACG
>JAJYDW010000091.1 GCA_021790385.1 Planctomycetota bacterium | reverse complement strand
ATGTGCAACTCGATATTGGCAATCAATTGATGTCTGAGGGGCGGTACCCGGCGGCAGCCACCACGTACGAAGATTACCTTCGCGTATATCCACGCGGCAGTCAGGTGGACCAGGTGCAGTTAATACTGGGGCTGATTTACGCCCGTTACGAAGCCAAACCACAACGCGCCATCGAATTATTCCAAAAGTCACTGAGCCAATTGCATAATCCAAGCCAACGAGCTCTGGCGGAAAGTGAACTGGCCAATCTGCGGGCCGCCGGCTATCCCATTGAACCGCTTCCTCCGACGTAACCATAACCTGCAGAGTACGGGACGAAATTGCCTTCAGGTCTGCGGTATTTTTCAGGTGTTTCCCACGCCCGATTTGTTTTGCGGCAAGCTTGGAATGATCATGACCGCTGCCGTCAAGGGGCCGGTCATTGACGCGGCGGCGCTGCCAAGTGGGATAAGCAGATCTCTTCACACTGGAATAAAAACTCCAGCCACCAATGCGATCATATCAAAACATTTCCCGCTGCCGGCCGAAGATCGAAACGTCGATCATGACCCAGATTCGCATAACCCGTGTCAATCGCTGTCCGTGAGTGTGATGACATTGAGGAAGGACAAGCTGGGATGGCCTGCAGAGGCTGTCCGGCGGAAGTTTTCAATGCCTGCGATGATCGCGGACAAGGAAGATAGATATTTCATTTCCGAATGTTGTTCGGGGTTTTGTCCATACGCGCTGGGTGGATAGGCTATGTTCAAATAGTGCTTGTACGCGGTACGAGCCTCCTGAAACAGTGGAACCGCGGCAGCGAAATCGTGATCGGCCGCATTGCCAAGGCGGAACCGGCGGCCCGCTAGCTGCCATTGCACCATGGCGTTAAAAAGCATATTTTCAGCCAGGCCGAGTTTTTGATAATACTGTACCTCCACCAGATGATCCATGTGTAAAATGGTGGAGGTGGGAAACTCATGAAAATAAATTCTGAATTCTCGAATGGAACGCGGAGCATTGATCTGCACATTGCGGTAACAATCGCGGATGTTGGCTACACGGGCGGCAAAACGCTTGGTGAAGTGGCCGGGTGCAGCGCTGAAGATATGCCACGTGAGGCGCTGAGCATAGTATAAATCATCGCGGCACCACAGCCTCAGTGCCATCGGCGGCCAGGAATACAGGACTGCCTGGCCGGAATCGGTGGGCAACTCCGGTTGACGCAAGGCCCGGCGATATTCCACCCACGCAAAATAAAACGGACTCAGGCCATAGCGATAGTGAACGTGGCCTACTTTTACACCGTGGCCCACAGGACCTTTGCGATCACGGGCGGGCAGCAGCACGCAGTGAAATTCCGGCTGCGTGACAATGTAATGGACTTCCGCCAGCGTGCTTAAGGTGGGCTGTACCTTGCCAGGCACGTAGCGGTATAAATGCGCAATATCGTAGCGCCATCGGGCACAGTAGTATTTGCGTTCAAAGCTGGTGCCCAGTTTCAGGAAGAAGTTGTTGGCCTCGTTCATAATCATGTTGGCGTCATTGGGAACGAGTTTTTGGCCTTTGTATAAATAAACCTGGCCATCAAGGACCCATTTGTATTTCAGGTTCATGGCATGAAACTGGGCCGAGAGGTTGTAAGCCTGATTCCATGCGTTGAAAATATAGACCGCCCCGAAATATGGCTCCAAAGCTGCAATGGCGTTATAGTCTGATTCCAGTGGAACCCATTGACGCTTGTTTTTATCGCTTTCGGCATTCTCCCACAGGGCCATGGCCAGAATTCCGCGGAATCCGCCCAGGGTGAGTCGCGGAAATGTTATAAGCAGATTGCCAAGTGTCTTGTTGCTGGTCTGTACCAGTTTGCTCCGTTGGCGGGTTAACGTCGGTTGCAGGAAAAAAATGGCGGCCAGCAGAATAATGGCTATCGCTGCACAAATCACCTGGTCTCGCCGCACCTGGCTCCTGATGGAGGCCACCAGGGTGACACGACGGGCTGCTGCAGGTTGTGCGGCGGAAGGTGCGCTGCGATTGGGATCCGGTGATGTAGACATCAGGCCAGCTCCTGTTTTCTCAAAAGCAAATAGCCGAGCGCTAAGATCGGCAGGGCGCAGGCCAAGGTCCAGCCGGCATCCACCACTGGAACCATCCAGGGTAAATTTCTGGAAATAATAATATCATGCAATGGATCAAACCGGGTAAAATCGGGCATCAGGCGCACCAGTGCGTATAACATCTTTACCATCACCGCGGTAAGAAATGATCCGATCTGGTAGTACCAAAGGCCCTTCATTTTACTGTCAATGTAGGGTCCATACAGGCCAAAGCCTCCCAGGATCATCAACTTGTAAACAAAGTGAAACAAATTGCCCAGTACGTAGCATACCATGGTCGTCAACATGGCCACCGGCCAGCCCAACCGCGCGCTGGCCGTTACGCCGATAACCACCAGCAGCACCACCTCACAGAAAATGATGAATTCACTTTTGGCCAGATTGACAATAAAAGGGGATGGTGGTCGGACAATTTGTACGGAACTCTGGGTCAATTTAATCCAATGACCCGGATAGTTACTCTGTATGTTGATGACCAATGCACTTTCGTCAAGCAGGCTTTTTGGCAACTTCATCACAGTCAAATGCTTTTCGGCGAAACGCAACTGCAGGTGAACAGGGTGAGCGGGATCCGCGAGGGTAAACGCGGTTATATCGGCGATGGCGGGCAATGCTTCATTTTCCTGCTTGTCAACGCTTAAAAACAGATGCACGGTGAAATTGCCATGCTTGCCGATGGGAATCCTTTTATCCGGTAAATGGTGAAACTCGAACGATGCCACCTCCGCTGGAATACCGGGGTGGGAATAGCTTGGCCCGACGATTTCCTGTTTGTTATTGGATTTGAAGCCGGTGATCACCGGATTGAGCTTAGGGATCATCACGCCGGCTGGTATACGGCTGCGGTCCAAATTTACAGCCAGACATGCGGGCGGTTGAGCCTTGGTTCCAGCTCCAAAAAACAGATAGGCTCCCAGCGTCGGGCACGTTACTTTCAGCAGCACCGGGCCGGGGTCATAAAGTCGGCCGGTTACCGGATCATACACGCTGAAAAAGCGGCTCCAATGTTTGGGCCTCCATTCCGCCGTTCCGTCTGGATTGAGAGTCAGCGACTGTTGAGCGGTTACCATCGGGTTGTCACGTAACACGGCGGTAACATGTATTTTAACGGGTTGCAGCATGGCCGCGGTCTGCTGCGACGAGGTGTTGGGCTTGGCTCCTGGATTTAGGCGTAGCACTCCAAAGTGTAACAGGAACAAGGGCGGGGAAATAAGCTGGGCGGGCAGTGATGGAAACTCAAAATAGAGTGTTTCTGAACTGCCCCCCTTCAGTGCCCGCTCCGGTGGATTAGTCTGATAGTTAATAAATCCGGCTATGCGCAGTGTGCCCGTATAATAATTCTGCGCCTGTAACACACCATGTCGGGCGGTATAGCGTATGCCTGGTTGCGGCGGAATTCGCCGTACCAGCGAGTTATAACTGTGCTGTTCATGCTCATAAAGTACTGCTGCATCATGCTTGATATGCATGTTGATCACGACCATAAATCCCCAGGTAATGGCCGTCATCAATACCAGCATCGCCAATCCGGCGGCACAGATGCCGATAACTTTTCCCAGCAGAAGTTCCAGGCGGGAAATGGGTTTGCTGCCCGTGGTAATAAGCGTACGTCGCTCGCGTTCTCGCGGCAGGCTCACGCAGGCAAGAATGCCCAGATATACCAGCAGCATGACCAATTGGGCTCGCAGCAGAATGGTCAGGTATATCTCCACCTGGCTGGCCGCCGAATAGGGCCGTACCAACAAGCTGATGATCAGACAGATCGCAAACCAGATCGGCACTATAGCCCATATTCTGGCGTTCCACGCCTCGGCAATGGTAGTGCGCCCAATGGCCCAGGCTCGAAAAATGCCCGTGCGTAATCGTCCGACATCCCGGAAGGCCAACAGCACAAAAGCTACCACCAGAATGCCGATCACGGCATAGGCGCTTATCGCAATATAATCAAAACCAGGATGATGATTCATCCGCCACTCCAAGGGGCGACCAATACTTTTTAACGACCAGATTTACCTTTTTAGATATTGCCTGTAACTTTGCATGGAATATGCCCTTGCGAGCGGCTGATCCAACGCAAGAATCTAACCGCGACTGGATTGCGCTACGGTTTCGCCACGGCGTTTGGCATCTACCAGCTTCTTGAATAAGTCTTCGAGTCGCACTCGGGGCCGACCCGTTTGTATACCTTCTGCTCCGCCTGCTTTGGCCATCTCAAGGAGTTTAACCTGCAAATCCGGGGAGACCTGCCGCGCTTCGAGCTGAAACACATCTTTGACTTCCAGTAAATCACTCAATGCACCTTCCAACTCCACCCGGCCGCGGTACAAAATTACCAGTCGATCACAAACATCTTCCACGTCCGCAAGTTGATGACTGGAGAGCAAGACGGTTTTGCCAGCCGCTTTCAGCCGCAGGATCATGTTTTTTATTTCCAACATGCCCACAGGATCGAGTCCGGAAGTAGGCTCGTCCATGATGACCAAGTCCGGATTATTCAGCAGGGCTTGCGCCAAGGCCACGCGGCGGGTTTGGCCTTTGGAATAAGTGCCGATTCGCCGGCCTCGCACCGCAGGGTCCAAACCTACAAAATCCAGATAATAATCCACGGCCTGGCGGCGCTGCGACCGGTTCATGTTAAAAAGCCGGGCGTAAAAATCCATGGTTTGTCGAGCGTTCAAAAATCGGTACAGGTAGCTTTCTTCCGGCAAGTAGCCCAGTCGCCTCCGGGTATCCTGATCTCCGGCCTGTTGACCCATGACCAGCGCTTCGCCGGAGGTAGCATTAATCAGACCCAGCAGCAATTTGATGGCCGTGGTTTTTCCACTGCCGTTCGGCCCAAGCAGACCAAAAATTTCTCCCTGGCGAACTCGCAAATTCAGTTTGGTCAGGGCCTGCACTTGCTGGCTCTTCCAGAAACCAGGATAGATTTTAGTTAAATCGCGGGTTTCAATAGCGGCAAATTCGGCAACCATGTATACACTCCAAGGCACGCATTATTTTATGCGTGCGCAAGCATCATAACCCGGGCACTGCGGAAACGCACGACCACACCAGTCGCTGCGGTTAGCGCGAGCCGGCAGTTCCCAGCGGCGAAGTGGGTACAATAATCCGTCGATGCGGCGCGGGCAAAGTCAGCACC
Source organism: Planctomycetota bacterium (assembly GCA_021790385.1). GTDB lineage: Bacteria > Planctomycetota > Phycisphaerae > WQYP01 > WQYP01 > JABEVA01. The sequence continues at coordinate 1,964 of JAJYDW010000091.1, read as the reverse complement.
AACCGCTGGTTCGGCTGCACTATAAATACTCGAGCCACAGATCGCATCACGTTGCCCAGGGCATCGCTGAGCAATTTCAGTGATATCACTCGCGGATTTTTGCGGTACTGGGCATAGATTGCCGAAAATTCCTGCATCTGGCCGGTGGCCTGCTGCACCACCCGGTTTGCATGGCTCTCTGCCTGGTTAAGAATGGCCTGTGCCTGTCCCTGGGCCAGCGTGGTATCATGGTTGGCCAGTTGCAACGCATTTTGCACTTCCGTCGCCGCCTTCTGACGGGCGATGAGCACGGCATTAAAGGCATGGTTGACCGCGGCGGGCCAATGCACATATTCCAATTGCACCTTTTTTAGTTGAATTCCCAGGCCAAGTTGATTCATGGGGGCCTGCACCCCTGCATCAGGATTAGCGTCGCTATAAAGTTCTCTTTCCAGTTTTTCCTTGCCCGCTCCCGAATACAGGGCCTCGTTGACGGTACTGGCGGCGATGATGCGGATCAACACGTGGGCAGCCAGAGCCCGAATCATGTTGAACCGGGCCGATTTTGTAGGCTGAGTCGGCGATTGATAAACGGCCTTGAGATAATCCACCGGGTTGTTAATCCGATACTGCACGGTAATGGTCGCATGCAGCACGTTTTCGTCTCCGGTGATAAGATAAGGGTTATAAATTGCGTTAAAGACTCGCATAGATCCGCCTTCCCGGAGAATTTGCTTTTTCATGGCCAGATTGGATGCCGGTGAGGTGTGAAAATCACTCACATCCAGCAAATGGGCCCGCTGCAGAGGTATGATATGGACCTTATCGATCGGCCAGGGCAAGTGGTAATTCAGTCCTGGTTCAAATAACTGTGTATGGCCATTGGGCATCGTGACATATTGGCCCAGTCTCTCCACCACCGCCACGTCACCCACCCCAACCTGATAAAAACCGCTAAGCAACCATACCACGATAACGCCCAGGACAAAATAAATCAGCACCTTTTGGGCGGTAAACCATCCTTTCGGCCCATCGACCGGTTCCTCTCCCACTACCGGCAATTCCAAAGCCAGTTCAGATTTAGTCAGCGCTTCTTCAGAATATGTCTGTGTCATCGATATCACCTTTGTGTGTGGTTATACCTGCGGGGGCGGAGGTTACTTGGTTTTAGGTGTGGCCGCCGCAGTTCCCACGGTCTTTGTCCCTTCGATCACCCGCATTTGGGAAAATAGCGGTGCGGTGATGGGATTGTCGGGAGTGAGCACCCAGTATGTACTCTGTCCCATGGACGCTTCGAAAAGTTGCAGAGATTTCCAGAAGCGGTAAAAACGCCGCGCCTGCGGGGTGTTTTGAGCGCTGTTAAGAATAGCGTAGGCTTTGGCATCGCCCTGGCCGCGGATTTCCTCGGCCTGTTTATCCGCAGTGCTGCGAATTTCCGCCGCCTGAGCTTCGCCCTTGGCCTCAATAATGCGCGACTGGCTTTCGCCTTCGCTTAAATATCGATTCGCAATCTTCTCCCGCCCCGCAGTCATGCGACGATACACGGCTATTGCCACGCGAGGCGGAAAGGTGATGCGGGAAAAGCCTATCTTGACTACGTTTAATCCCAGCTTTTCCATGTCCTGATTTACGTTCCGGTGCATCTGGCTTTCCGCCGCACTCATCTGGATCTTGGAGGCATCGATATTGAATATCTGATCCAGCGAATACTGTCCCATCACCTTCCGAACCTCCCCCTCGATTTTCTGATTCAAGTATCGCTGTACTTCCGGTGAGCCCCCAGGCAGGCGTGTGTCATAGAGCACCGGATTGACGATTTTCCATACCGCAAAAGTTCGAATATCAATCGGCTTGCCGCCCTTGGTCGTAACCTCGCGATTATCGCTTTGATACAGGTGCAGGCGCATATCCATGCGGATAAGTTTGTCGGTCGGCCAACACAGATACCAGCGGTAGGCAATTTTGGTTGGCTTGGCGATAATTTT
>JAJYDW010000090.1 GCA_021790385.1 Planctomycetota bacterium | reverse complement strand
TTAAGCCAGCCATACTCAATTATATCGCCGGCGATGACACGCTTTGGGAGGCCCAGCCGCTGGAACAACTCGCCCAAGAACGGCAACTGCAGGCTTTTGAACACCGCGGATTCTGGCGGCCCATGGATACGCTGCGCGACAAGCAACATCTGGAAATGCTTTGGCAGGAAGGCACGGCCCCTTGGAAGGTATGGTAATGAATGCTAATTTCTGGAACGGGCGCCGAGTGCTGGTGACCGGCCACACCGGTTTCAAGGGCGGCATGTTGGGGCTGTGGTTGGCCACCTTGGGAGCAAAGATAACGGGCTTGGCGCTGGAGCCTCCGACTGACCCTTCGCTTTTTAAGCTGGCCCGCGTTGGCACCGCCGTGCGCAGCATCTTGGGCGATGTGCGCAATGCTGACGGAGTCAAGCAGACCATGCAGGAAGCTTGTCCAGAGATAGTCTTTCACATGGCTGCCCAGCCCTTAGTGCGACAGTCCTACCGCCAGCCCGTGGAAACATATTCCACCAATGTCATGGGCACCGTGAATGTGCTGGAGGCGGTGCGACACGTAAGATCGGTACGGGCTTGCGTGGTGGTTACCAGTGACAAATGCTATGAAAATCGTGAGTGGTTATGGGGCTACCGCGAAAACGAGCCCTTGGGAGGCGTAGATCCGTACAGCAGCAGCAAGGCCTGCGCTGAAATCGTGGCCGCCGCCTATCGCCACTCCTACTTTCATACCGCACGCTGGACGGAACATCGTACCGGTCTGGCCACCGCCCGAGCGGGCAATGTCATCGGCGGAGGAGATTTTGCGCCAGACCGACTGGTGCCGGATCTGTTTCGGGCTTTTGCCGCCGGCAAACCCGCGTTGATTCGCCGCCCTCAGGCCATACGCCCTTGGCAACATGTGTTGGATCCGCTGGCGGGCTACATCCTGTTGGCTCAGCGGTTGTATACCAACGGCATGGCCTTTGCCCAGGCGTGGAATTTTGGTCCGGCTGCGGAAGACGGCCGCAGTGTTTTAGCGCTGGCAAAAATGATTGCCAACCAATGGGGGAAAGATGCCACCGTCGTAGTCGATTCCGTTAGTTCCACCGACCACGAAGCTCACGAGTTGCGGTTGGATAGTTCTCGTGCCAAAGGTCTTTTGGGTTGGCAGCCGCGATGGGATATTGAACGTGCTGTTCAAGAAACTGTGAGCTGGCACCAGGCACTGCGGGCGGATGCGGACATGCATGAATTTACTCTGCGCCAAATCCGCGAATATCAGGCCATGCTCTTGCCGGGAGGGGCATCTTATGAACAAGCTTGACTCATTGCGGCAGCAGATTCTTCAAGCCGTTAAAGAATACTCTACGTTTGCGTTTGAAAAAAAGGCGTTTCAGCCGGGGGTTTCGTCCATTCCCGCATCCGGAAAGGTGCTCGACCAGATGGAGATTATGCTGATGGTGGACGCCGCTCTGGATGGCTGGCTGACTACTGGCCGATTTAACGAACAATTCCAAACCCGCTTGGCGGAATTTCTGGCCGTTCGTTACGCCATGACCGTCAATTCTGGTTCCTCGGCCAATTTGTTAGCCTTCACTTGCCTGTGTTCGCCCAAACTCGGATCTCGCGCCATTCAACCTGGCGATGAAGTTATCACCGTGGCCACCGGCTTTCCCACCACCGTGAATCCGATCATGCAAAACGGCGCAATCCCGGTTTTTGTGGACGTGGAAATCCCCACGTACAATATCGATGTGCGGCATCTTGAAGCTGCCTTAGGCCCTCGGACACGGGCCATCATGCTCGCGCATACGCTGGGCAATCCATTTGATCTCGCGTACGTTACCGCATTTTGCAAGAAGCATCATCTGTGGCTGGTTGAAGACTGTTGTGATGCGTTAGGCTCTACCTACCAAGATCGGAGTGTGGGCACGTTTGGTGATGTGGGTACCTTGAGCTTTTATCCGGCCCATCACATTACCATGGGCGAGGGTGGAGCAATATTTACAACAAATCCGCTATTGAAACAAATAATTGAGTCCTACCGGGATTGGGGGCGAGACTGTTACTGCCTGCCGGGGCATGACAATACATGCGGCAAACGCTTTGGTTGGAAGCTGGGCGAGTTGCCACTGGGGTACGATCACAAATACACCTATTCTCACGCCGGGTATAATCTTAAAATAACCGACATGCAGGCGGCCTGTGCACTGGCCCAACTGGACAAACTTCCGACATTTATAGCTGCCCGCAAGCGTAATTTCGCTTTGCTCCACGCGGGGCTGGCGGATCTTCAGCAATTTTTAGTTCTGCCCGAACCGACACCGGGAAGTGATCCCTCTTGGTTTGGCTTTCCCATTACCATTCGTGATGGCTCCCCGTTTACCAGAGCGGATTTGATTCATCATCTGGAGGAAAAAAAAATCGGCACCCGTCTTCTTTTTGCCGGCAATCTTATCCGTCAGCCGTACATGCGTGGTCGGCAATACCGGGTTGTGGGAGAATTGACCGGTGCGGATAGGGTGATGAACCAGAGCCTGTGGTTGGGCGTGTATCCGGGATTGTCCACCCCCATGATTACCTACGTTCTGGAGCAGATTCATCAGTTGGCCCGCAAGCCACCGGCCAAGGCGCCCAAGTGAAGGTACCCACCTTAATGCCGGCCCATGCTGTGCATCGCCGCCATCTCTCTGGCCTGAAGATACCGAAATAGGCGGTCCCAAGTTTTAACCTTACCGGTTTTGATGTCAGTGGCGGTCGCTTTGAATATTGCGGCGGTCCTCTTATTCATCAGCAAATGGTGGGCGAAAAGTGCCGCCGACATTTTGTTGACGTGCTGGAGATGAAAAAGTTTTTCGCCGTCTATTTTCCAGCTCTGGCCGACTTTCTTAAAATAAAGTTTTCCGGACTCCGTTGGCATAGTCATACTGGCTGCGCTTCCGTTGATCTGTACCCTGGCCTTTTTGAGCTTGACCATTATGGTCTTAAAACCGGTGAAATCGCTGGCCAAATACCGAGCAGCGCTGGTCTTGGGCGGGCCAAGCCTGGCGACCGCGAACGCGGCGAGCTGCTCATGGGCCACAAGGATTTCCAGCGTGGTCTTCACCATGGCTTTTTCGCGCTTGTTGTTGCTGGAAATGCAGGCCATAGCTTCATCCACGTTTTGCGCATGAATGGCCTTGGCGTATGAGTAAAGCGTCGCGATGGGAGTGGCGCAATTGATGGCCGCTTGAACGATCGATGCACTCATGAGAGTTGCGGCAACCATGCCGAAGAATAACTTCCTTGACATATATGTGACTCCTTAAAACAATAAGTTTAGATATTCTACTTTCGTCAAGATACCGTCCGCGATCAAAAATGCAATTGGGTCTGATTCGGCGATTTACTGAGAATGGTAAAGTGCCCGGGGCCGGCGACGCGAATATAGATGCGCTTACCTATTTGCCGAATAATGGTTACGGCTTTGCCGTTGACAAGGATCGTATTTCCGGGCAAGCCGGCGGTTGCGGTCACATTCCGCGGCAATACTAAATCAAGACATTCGCCGAGGTGCGCCTTTGTGATCCATAGTTGAATATTTCCACGCGGGGTGGGTACGCGGCCGCGAGACCAGATTAAATTGCCCAGGTGCGGCACAATTCGGGCGTGGGTAAAACCGCCAATCAGATTGGCCCAGGCGAGAGTCCTTCGACTAAGATTGCAATGGAATGGAATATTCCTAATTTGATCGGATTTTAATGCGGATGCTGCTAGCCCGCGATTTTGCAACATCATCGCCACCAGTGAAGTTATTTACCTGGCCCCGGGGTGTACCATCGAGCCACCTGTATTGTGAATTCCACCGCCGCAGCCAAAATAGACTATTGCAGGTTTTTATGGGCAAATTGGTGCCCGGCAGCCAGGGCTTCAACGATTTTGTCGGTTTGCTTCCCGCCAGCCATGGCCAGTTGAGGGCGACCCCCGCCGCTCCCACCCACCACCGGCGCAACAACGCGAATCCAATCACCGGCTTTTAATTTGCTGATCAGCGAATCGCCGACGGCAGCGAGTAGGTTGACTTTGGCGGGCAGGGGGTTGCCTTGCTTATCCATGGGGGTTTCCGTGGAGGCAAGCAGAATGGCAAACATGCCTTGCGGCCGCTTCCTTTTTACCGCGTCCATGGTAGCGCGTAGCTCGTCGGCGGATTTCACTCCCATGTCCGCAACTATTAATTCCGCTTGGCCAAGCTGTTCAGCCGCGGCCAAAAGCTGATCCACGTGCGACATGCTTGCGCCACTGGATTGTTGCGGGGCTTGACGCCGTCGGGCCTGCTCTCTGATTCTTTCCTGCAGCGCCCTGATGACCGTTTGCGCGCGGCGGCGTACTACCACCGGAACGCCCACCTCGTCAAGGGCATGTTGAATCTCACTGAGTTTGGCTGACAAATCATCTTCGGCGGCGTGCTCCGCGACGGCGATAAGCTCACCAATATGAACCATACGCCTGCGTGCCGCCGCCGCGGCCTCACCTGTATAAGCAACGATGCGGCGTATACCCTTGCTGACCGATTCTTCCGCAACAATGACAAAATCCCCAGCTTGGCCGGTATCCGCCAAGTGCGTTCCGCCGCATAATTCTATGGAAAACTCCCGCCATCGCTGCTTCTCCGGTTGGGCCAGAAGCTCCGCAACCGGGACACCAATGCTTACCACGCGCACGTGTTCCGGGTATTTTTCGCCAAAAACGGCACGCAACGAAAAAATGCGTCGCGCTTCTTCCAGCAGAACTTCCGCTGTGTAAACCGGCCACCGCCGGGCAATAACCTCATGGACCTTGTCTTCGACGCACTGAATCTGCTGTTCTTGTAACGGCTGTGGCTGCAGGAAATCAAAGCGGAGTTTTTCCGCATCCACCAGGGATCCCTTCTGCTGGACATGCTCACCCAGCACCTCCCGCAAAGCCCAATTGGCCAGGTGCGTGCCCGTGTGATTTTGTTCGATGCGACTGCGGTTCGCGTGTACCTGCAACGTAACGGAATCGCCGCGTTGCAACCGACCTGACCTTAACTTGCCCAAATGCAGGATATAACAGCCCACCGCGTGCGCGGTTTCTACTGCAAAATCTCCCTGCCCCGATACAATGCTGCCGCTATCGCCGATTTGCCCACCCATCTGCGCGTAAAAATTAGTTTGATCAAGAATCAAGGCTGCCTGATCGGCGGTGCTTGCGGAAACATGATCCACCAATTCACGGCCATTCCATATCGCAGCTACCGTTGCCTTAATCGGACCGGATTTATATTTAGCCCGATCCTCGGTATTCGGTACGTTCTCGTTCGCCAGGCGGGCTAAAACATCCGGTGGCAAGTCTGTCAGCGCGGTTTCGGTGGTTTTGCCTCCGGAACGGGCTTTGTGCCTAGCTTCCTCCATGCACGCTTCGTATCCGTTCACATCCACGGCCAGGCCCTGTTCACGGGCCATCACTTGCGTTAAATCAATCGGAAAGCCATACGTGTCGTGAAGCTTAAAGGCACTTTCCGCAGAAATAATGCCTTTCATATTACCACTGCGGGCTTCATCTGCCGCCAACTGAAAAAGCTCGATTCCCCGATCCAGCGTGCGGCTGAAACTGATTTCTTCGCTCTTAATGATGTCCGCAACGTGCCCTGGATTTTTGGACAGCTCCGGAAACGCAGTTTGCATGGTATGCAATACGACCGGTACCAATTGATGCAGGAACGGCTCGGTAAGGCCCAAGTTCTGTCGTCCAAACCTCACCGCCCGGCGCAGTATTCGTCGCAATACGTAACCGCGACCCTCGTTGCCAGGTAGAGCACCATCTGTAAGGGCAAAAGTCAACGCGCGAATATGGTCAGCAATCACGCGAAAGGCGATGTCCCGGGACAGCGTTTTGTTTTCCGCACCCATCGGACTGTTGGCATCTGTTGTCGGAAACGTGCCGTGATAATGATGCCCGCTTAGATCCGCGATGGCCGCAAAAAGCGGAGTGAACAGATCTGTTGCGTAATTGTCCGAGAATCCGCCCAGCACCTGGCATATTCGCTCCAGTCCCATGCCCGTGTCCACGTGCTGCTGCGGCAGGGGGGTAAGCTTGCGGCCTTCCTGTCGATTGTACTGAATGAAAACCAGATTCCAGATTTCCATCACGCGAGGATCGGTACCATTCACCTGCGCTGCGCCCGAAAAATCGGGCGTGCGGTCAATAAATATTTCTGTACATGGTCCACAGGGCCCTGTCTCCCCCATCTCCCAGAAGTTCTCCTCGACAAATCGATGGATATGATTTTCGGGAAGGCCGGCGATTCGCCGCCATAACTCCGCCGCTTCATCATCGGCGGGTACGCCATCGGCTGGATTGCCTTTGTAAACCGTTACATGCAATCGGCGGGGATCCAGATGCCACACCTTGGTCAACAGCTCCCATGCCATTTCAATGGCACCTTGCTTAAAATAGTCACCGAAACTCCAGTTCCCTAGCATTTCAAAAAAAGTGTGATGGCGACGGGAAATGCCCACATCGTCCAGGTCATTATGTTTGCCACCGGCACGAATACACTTTTGCGTATTGGCCACGCGCGTGGTCTTGGCCTTGGCCGTTCCCAAAAAATACGGCTTAAACTGGTTCATCCCCGCATTGGCAAACAGCAACGTTGCGTCGTCATGTGGAACCACCGGGCTGGATGGGACAAATGTATGCCCATGCCGCTGCACGAAAAAATCGATGAATTCACGGCGTATCCGACTGGAGGTCATTGATATAGGCTCCTTCTTGCCTCAAACGAATCAAGGATTGTAACCGGTTTGCCGGCCGGCGTGAAATTGCCGAAAATTACTTTGCCTTCCGGGCTTCCGGGAGGGGGGGCATGACCCATATCAAGAACTGGGAGAAGAAATGCAAAATACCGCATCGGTTTTATAAGGTTGTTTCTGAGGCTATTATTTGGGCTCTTTAAGCTGGTCAGTTTTCGGCAAATCTTTCAGGGTGGCCAGCCCGAACACTTCCAGAAAATGCCGGGTGGTCCCGTAGAGCATCGGACGGCCGATTTCTTCAGCCCGGCCTACGATTTTGACCATATTATGCTCCATCAGAGAGCGAATGACTTCACCGCACGCCACGCCGCGGATAGCCTCTACGTCCACCCGTAAAATCGGTTGTTTGTAGGCGATAATGGCCAGCGTTTCCAGCGAAGCCGGTGTCAATCGGCCTTCGTCCTTTTTACGCATCAGCCGCTGCACGTATTCCGCATACTGCGGCAG
>JAJYDW010000089.1 GCA_021790385.1 Planctomycetota bacterium | reverse complement strand
AGCGCCAACTTTCTGGCTGATTGGGCGCATGAACTTCTCACTTACCAGGCACCCGCCGGGGCCGGTGTGCAGTGGTACAGCCTGGCAACCGAGCTGGAACTGCGCAGTTATGGCAATAGCGGCGGCGGATTCAACGGTGGCACGCCTTATTATGGCCGTCCATTGCAATTGTGGCCCAACACCCTCGGCTATTCCATCAGCAGCCCGTACCTTGCCGCCGCGAGCCGGGCGTTTTACACCACCTATTCCTGGGATCGCAGTTATCGCCGTATCGGGGATATTAGTGTGGCGGGAATACCACTGACATTGAACGGGATCGGTACATGTGCCTCCCCGGCTGGCACCGCGGGCGAACAGGTGTGGCCCACCTTCCCCCAAAAAATCTGGGTAAATGAGCCATCCGTGGCCACAAGTCCAGCCAACATGGCCAATACCACCGCCAAAACCGCCACCGATTTAGCACGGGTGCTTTTAAGCTGCGGCTACAGCGGCCCGGAAGCGGTAGCTTTTGCCGCTAACTACATGGATTATCTTTGCGATGCCGGAACTTTTACCAGTGGGGTTTATTCGCTGCCGGGCGGCCCATGTTACGTCGATTCCGCAGGCCCGCTCACGGTCATCGGGGGCACCCCAACTACCCCGGTCACCGGAACAGAAAACCTAACCACCTCCCTCCTTAAATCCAGCGGCCCGTTTGCCTTCACGGTTCCGTCGACTGCGATGGACACCGTGGTTGCGGGCTACGCCGCCCAGCCCTTCATCGAGGAGGTTGCCATTCAGGCCGAGATGCCAAGCGGTACTACGCCGAAATTCACCGGCTCCGCCGTAGTGCTCTACAATCCTTACAGCGTGCCTCTTTCCTTGGCAGGCTGGACCCTGCGGGTGCTCGCAAGCGGCGGAGCCACCTACGACGGGACGGCGGTTAACCTCGGCACCGATTTTCCAAGTGGCATCCCCGCCAATTCTTACATTGCCGTTACTAGCACCGGTGCCACTGGGGAAACTCTCGTCGGCCCGCCGGGAAACACCGTGCCCGACGCTAACCTCGTGGTGAATGAAGGCGACATCGCGGTTGTCTTAAGCCGGCCGTTCACCTATTCCGGGTCTTCCGCCAGCCTCCCTGTCGACGCCTTCAGTACTGTGGGTTTCAATTCGGTGGCGGCACCCGCAACGCCGATCTGGTATTACTCAGATCGTTACCAGGCTCCAGCCATCGGCATCGTGACCAACCCGTGGGGCTGTGCAGACGCCATGCAGAGCGCCCCACAGGCCGCCGACTATCTAACACCTCCTCCCGTACCAACCGCGGGCACGCCGCCTGTTCCCGTCAACTTCGCCGCGATTCCGCTATGGGACCGTTTTGCCGATCGGAGCGATCCTTTTAACACGGCCTACGCCACTGTTGGTGCCCTGCCGGGTTATCAGACGGGAATCAGCAACGAGCCGGCTTCCGCGGAGGCTTTCTGCAATCTAGCTGATTTCGACCGGATCACCCGGCTACCCTCAATATCTTCACTGGTCAGCGGCTTTTGGGTTCCCGTCTTGATGACCTCGCAGGCGATGGAAGAACTTACAACCGAGCCTCTTATCACCGATCTCACCGTCACCCTGCCGTACGAGGCCAATGCCCGATTCGATTTCATCCAGCCGACGGGCACAATGCCGCCTGACCCGCGGGCCTTGGATATTCTGAAAATGATTACCATGGTCAACCCGGCCTGCGATCCAGACTATAACAGTAGTTCCGCCACGCTTAACGCCATCCGCATGGCGGGCCGGCTCAACATCAACACCGCTTCGCTGCCAGCCTTGGAAAACCTGTTTATTTCCGCTGGTAATTCCAGCAGTGCCGTCGCCTTAGCCAACCTGATCGTGGATTGCCGCGATCGTATGGCCGCGCCTTTCCTGAATACCCCCGGCTCAGGAATCTGCTCCATGGGCCAATTGCTTTACGCCCTCAACGACGGCAGCACCTCCGCCACCACCTTGGACAACCGCGATTGGAACTGGGCCACCATTTACAACATGGCCACCGTGCGCAGCGATACCTTTGTAGTCTATGGCCTCATCCAGGCCCTGCACCTCAACGGCAACTACAGCGGAACCTTGCCCACCACCGCCAACACCACCGATTGGTACACCGCCAACCAGGCCGGCCTGCCCAGCGGAACGCCGTTAATTTCCACCGATCCCGACAACACCGCCGCCGAATACATCCTTGAGGGCCAGCGGCGCTTCGTGGCTATTATTGACCGCTCCTACAGCAATATTGGTCCGTCCAGCACCCTCTTTCAACTGCCCAAGGTGGTGGCCATCAAGCTGCTGCCGAATTAAGCCGCTGTTGTGGTGCAGCCGTCCCCGCCTGACTCCGCCGGCTGGGCCTTTCCCATCGACGCCCTGTGGTCGCGCTTCGCGCCAAGAGCCTGATGCCGGATCGCCTGCGTAACAATACATCCCACGTCTTCATCCCTGGCTGCCCGCTTCGCCATATCCCTCCGTTCGTCCTTCGTGCCAACTTCGTCATTTCGTGTTTATTCCCCCGTTGCCCGACGCCGTTAAGGCATGGATGCCAAAATCCCGATGGGGCAGGAGCCGCGCATCGGGACTGACCGCCGACCGCGTCGGAGGAGGCAACTTTCCAATCGGGAAATTGTTTCCGATGCGCCGCTTATGTTATAATAGATGGGAGACTGGAAATTTGGACCAGGTATTTGGAGCAGCGCTATGGTGCAAGCGGTTCGCAAGTTTGTAACCATTCAGCCTGGCGGGCGGGTGGACCTCGTCAGCAGCGAGTTGCCGGTCGGCAGGCAGGCCGAGGTTATTGTTCTATTGATCGGAGCACCTTCGCAGCCGGCTATAAATTATCTGGCCAGTTTTGGCTCTGGTCGCGGTGCCTTCACCAGCGGTCAGGCTGCGGACGCCTTCCTTCGTACCGAGCGTGACGCATGGGAACTGTGAACACCACGCTGGGCGCTTGGCCTATTTTGACACCAATATTTTCATCCACGTCCTCGAGGGCTTCCCGGAATCGGAGCGGGTGTTGCGGAAAGTCCTGGCGGCGATAGACGCTGGGGAGTTGGCCGTCGCAACCAGCGAACTTACCGTTGCCGAGGTTTTGGTTAAGCCGAAGCGAGAGCGTAATCACGCGTTGGAGGCAGCTTATCTGAGGATACTTCAACCATCGCCAACAATGAGGATCATTCCAATTACCATGGATATTTTGCTTCGGGCCGCCGAGATTCGCGCGTCCACCGTGCTAAAACTGCCCGACGCCATCCACCGCGCAACCGCACAGGCTGAGGGGTGCGAGAGTTTTTTGACCAGCGACAGGTCATTTCATGGCGATAAAGGTGTTCGCGTTACGCTTTTGGACCAATTAATTTTGGAATGAGGTTGCTGTCCGGCCCTCGCCAGCCGTGCCCTAAAAGCCCGCATTCCCCGCCAATGCCCCTATGCTCCGCTGATAGCCGACCGCCGACCGCTTCGCAATATCCGTCCGTCCATCGTGTCTTTGCCTCCGGAGTTTATCCCGATGCCTGTCGGGATGTTTAACCCGTCGCCGCGCCCCGCCGCCTTCAGGGTATGGCACCATCCAGGCCGTGATGCGGACTGGCCTTGGCCGGCAACTTGATATGGATGGCGGTATACCGGCCGCTCTTTTTGACGTGAATGCCTCCCAGCGCCGGCAAATACTGCCAGGGGTTGGGAATCTCGCTGGCCGGGCCGCGCCACCGCGTGAGTACAATGCCCATGTTGCTGACTTTTTCCCAGCCGCCAAAAAAACGTTGAAAGTACCACACCGCCACGCGAAAAATTATGGATCCTTGATGACCGGAATAAAAGCCCGTGGTGCGGATTTGTTCCACCACCACCGTGGCGTGGCGATGATCTGCAGCGATCCACAGCGGCCGGTTGTAATTGGTAAAACGCTCAATTTTGGTGATGAAACGCACAATTTGACGGGAATCTGCGGCGGTGAATTTGCCCTGCAGTGTGCAGAGCCGATAGTAGTTCATGTTCACCCCTTCCCATCGGCCCTGCTTATTCCAGACAATAAGATCATAATGATGGCCTGACACCAGATGCGGGATCGAAAAGTGGTGCGTTTGGGGGTTCCACGTGCCGGGAAATACCCACGGCGTACGGTTTTTGCCGTGGCCCAGCACGCCCCGGCTTACCGCCAGCGGATTGGTCCGCACGCGGTTAACAGCCCAGATTCTGGTAATGGCACTCGGAGATTCAATGCTGCCACGCAATGTTACGGCCAGGGCCGGCTGGCTGCGGCCAAAGATCGCCGGCAATAGCAGCAGTGCTGCTGGTAAAAGCGGACGATGGCTCGCGAGACGGGAGACGGGAGACGGGAGTAGGGGGGGGCGAGAGATACGTATTTTGGGAGGAGACAGGAGACAGGATACAGGAGACAGGGCGCGGGCTGCGACACATAAAAGCTGAAAGCTGATCGCTGAATGCTGCCCGCTGCCCGCTGATCGCTGAAAGCTACTCATGATGATCACTCCACAGACAGGGGAAAAATCAATGGTATGTAGCCCTGGATGCACACCGGCTGCCTCGGTCGCTTTTCGATTAACCCTGCCGCCGCGAACGTTCCAACCATCCGGTATCAACGTTGGAGGTTTGAAAATCTTTCTCACCTGTAATTTGCCGCAGCAGGGGGATGGTGGTTTTTACGGGATTGGCGCGAAATTCGTCCAGGGCCCGCCGCATGGTGGCAATAGCCTTGTCCCGCGTGGGTCGATGAACGATGAGTTTGGCGATCATGCTGTCGTAATTGGGGCCGATACGGTAGCCCTGGTAGGCGTGGGTATCCAGACGCACGCCGGGTCCGCCCGGAGGCACAAATTCCTCCAGGGTGCCGGGGCAGGGGGCAAAATTGCGGTCCGGGTCTTCCGCGTTAATGCGACATTCAATGGCCGCTCCATTTAACGCAATGTCTTTTTGTTGCAGGGTGAGCTTTTCACCGGAGGCGATGCGCAACTGCCATTGAATTAGGTCCTGGCCTGTAACCATTTCCGTGACCGGATGTTCCACCTGAATGCGTGTGTTGACTTCGAGGAAAAAGAATTTGCGCTGTTTGTCCATGATGAATTCCACCGTGGCCGCAGAGTAATACCCCGCGGCTTTCGCCAGGCGCACGGCGGATTCGCAAAGTTCCTGCCGCGTGGTTTCATCCAGCACGGGGCAGGGAGATTCTTCAATAAGTTTCTGGTGGCGTCGCTGGATGCTGCAATCCCGTTCAAACAGATGCACAACGTGACCGTACTTATCGCCGAGAATCTGTACTTCCACGTGCCGCGGCTCTTCATGGTATTTTTCAATAAAGACCGTGGCATCTTTGAACGCCGCCTCCGCTTCCGCCTGGGCCGCTTTGAGCGACCCCTTCAAGCTTATTTCATTATGGGCTACACGCATACCGCGGCCGCCTCCGCCGGCGGAGGCTTTTATAATCACCGGGTAACCGATTTTTTTAGCCACTTCCGCGGCCTCTTTTTCCGTTTTCACCGGGCCATCACTGCCGGGTGTGAGTGGCACACCGCATTCCCGGGCCAGTTTTTTAGAAGCCAGTTTGGAACCAAGCAGCCGCATGGATTCCACCGAAGGCCCGATGAACTCGATTTTGCAACTGCGGCAAACCTCCGCGAAATGGGCATTTTCCGAAAGAAATCCGTAGCCGGGGTGAATGGCCTGCACATCCGCCACCTCCGCGGCTGAAATCAGCCGCGGAATGTTCAAATAGCTTTCCGCCGCCGGGCCAGGACCGATGCAGATGGCCGAATCGGCAAGTTTGAGATAACCGGCATTGCGATCGGCTTCGGAATACACCACCACCGATTCAATTCCCAGTTCTTTGCACGCCCGGATGATGCGCAAGGCTATTTCACCACGGTTGGCTATTAAAATTTTGGAAAACATATCGTTCCTCAACTGGATTGGCTTTTACTGGTGCGACTGCTGGCCCGCCACACACATTCATGCGTCCGATTTAATCCGGCCGAATCATAAACAGCGGCTGATTAAATTCCACCGCCTGCCCGTTGGCCACCATAATTTTTACCACAGTGCCGGAAACTTCAGCATGAATTTCATTAAAGACCTTCATCGCCTCAATCACACACACCACGGTTTTTGGCCCCACCGATGCGCCCACGCGCACGTACGCTTCTGATTCCGGGTTGGGCGCAGCGTAAAACGTGCCTACCATCGGCGATTTTATGGCCACCAGATCATCCTCCGCTGCAGGTGCCGCAGGGCCTGCCGCAACACCTTGAACCGCCGGTCCCGGCCCGGGCAATGCGATGGTGGTGGCGGCAGCGGTCGGCGCCGCCACCGTTGACATTCGGGCAAGACGAATCTTGGCTTTGTCTTCCACCAGTTCCAATTCCGTCAGTCCATGGTCGGTCATCAGTTTGATCAAATCGCGTACGCGCTTGTTATCGGTAAAACTTTCCTTGGCCATTTTCCATGTCTCCGTCTGATTTTTTAACCACAGCATCCGTCGCGCACAGCCGCCACCGGCTGCTTCACAACCGCGCCGAGCCGATATCGTTGGGCAGTGTACTTAGTACGCGATGGCCGCCGGGTGTTACCAGCACATCATCCTCTATTCGCACGCCGCCGATGCCCGGTAAATAAATTCCCGGCTCCACCGTAACCACCATCCCCGCCTCCAGAATAACCGTGCTCCGCGGAGAAAGCGAGAGTTGCTCATGAATATCCCGGCCGATTCCATGCCCCAGGCTATGCCCGAAAGCTTTGCCGTAACCGGCTTTTTTGATGATATTGCGGGCGATTTTGTCCACTTCGTTCCCGGTCATCCCCGGCTTGATGGCCGCAATCGCGGCTTGCTGCGCCTCCCGCACCACCTGGTAAATTTCCTCCACTTTCCGGGGTACCTGGCCGACGAAAATCATACGTGTCAGGTCCGATCGGTAGCCTTCAACCCACGCTCCCCAATCAATCAGCAGTGCGGAATTATTTTCCAGCTTTACGCTGCCCGGCCGATAGTGGGGCAGGCTGCCGTTGGCACCGGCTGCCACAATAGTTTCAAAACTGGCATCTTCCGCGCCGCGCCGGCGCATTTCATAAACCAATAGCGCGGCAATTTCATTTTCGCTCATGCCCGTGCGCAAGCCGGCCTTTAGCTTTTCAAAACCATGCTCGGCCACGGCCACGGCCTGTTCGATAAGTTTGATTTCCACCGCATCCTTGCAGTTGCGCAGCGGAACCACCA